>NZ_JAWOUY010000002.1:0-618446 GCF_033339635.1 Vibrio sp. 2092
AAAGAATATGGTGGAGGGGGACGGATTCGAACCATCGAAGGCAGTGCCGGCAGATTTACAGTCTGCTCCCTTTGGCCACTCGGGAACCCCTCCAGAGGATTTTTATACTTAGTAAGATGTTTTCCCAACTCATCTCCCAAGTGCGGAGCGAATCATAGCAAACTCGCTCAGGCTGTAAAGCGTTTTTCTTACGTTTTTACGTTGAATGCTGTCTTTTTGGGCAAAGATGGTAGAAAGTCAGCGTTTTGTTTGTCCTTTGAACAGAAGAGAGGCGCGCTTTTTACTTGAATTTACACTACTTGACGTTAAACACCGTATCTACTGATAAACTGTAAGCAGTTTAATGACATAAGTTTATTCGTTTAGAAGTCAATATCATGAGCATGAAAGCCACGTTATCGTTATCTGTTTTAACGCTTTCTATATTACTGAGTTCTCCATCGGTTTGCGCTGCGATGCGAGGAGGCTCAGCGGTTACTGTTGTGACTGAACAAGTAGAAACGCATGAGATCAATCAATCCTTAACTCTTATCGGCAAATTAAAGGCAGCGGAGTCTGTGGTTGTCGCATCGGAAGTCGCCGGCAAAGTGAATCAAATCGCTGTTAAAGCGAATCAAAATGTCCAGCAAGACCAGCTATTAATTAAGTTAGATGACGATAAGGCTCAAGCCGCTTTGATTGAGGCAAAGGCGTATCTAAAAGATGAACAGCGTAAGTTAAAAGAGTTCCAACGTTTGGTTAAGCGGAATGCGATTACTCAAACTGAAATCGATGCACAAAAAGCCAGTGTTGAAATAGCACAAGCGAGGCTTGATGCTGCTCAAGCCAATTTAGCTGACCTCCATATTACTGCCCCATTTTCTGGCACTGTTGGTTTTATCGATTTTAGCCGCGGCAAAATGGTCAGTGCGGGTACTGAACTTTTGACGTTGGATGATCTTTCCGTCATGGAACTGGATTTACAAGTACCGGAGCGCTATTTATCGATGCTTTCTATTGGTATGGAAGTCATCGCTAAAACCAGTGCATGGGGTAGCCAGACCTTTACTGGTCAAGTCACAGGTATTGATACGCGGATCAGTGCCGAAACACTGAATCTTCGCGTGCGTATTGAGTTTGATAACCCAGAAAATCAATTGAAGCCGGGCATGTTGATGAACGCTTCACTAGCATTTCCTGCTATTAAGGCGCCAATCATTCCTGTTCAAGCACTTGAATACTCCGGAACTAAACGTTTTGTATATGTAATTGATGAAAATAACAAAGCTACTCGTCAAGAAGTGTCGCTAGGTGCTCGTGTTGGCAACGAGGTGGTGATCGAATCTGGTGTTGAGATTGGTGACAAGATTGTGGTTCAAGGCATTGTTAACATGCGTGATGGTGTCGAAGTGAAAGAAATTGTCGCGCCACTAAAAGCGAACACCACGGATGTGACACGCAATGACAGTGAATCGGATGAGGAAGAAAACTAATGTTACTGTCCGACGTTTCAGTTAAACGCCCTGTCGCGGCGTTGGTTCTGAGCATGCTGTTGTGTGTGTTTGGCTTTGTGTCATTCACCAAATTAGCCGTTCGTGAAATGCCTGATATAGAAAGCCCAGTCGTTTCTATCAGTACGCGTTATGAGGGTGCATCGGCGACTATTATTGAAAGCCAAATTACCTCCGTTTTGGAAGACCAGCTTTCTGGGATCAGTGGAGTTGATGAAATTAGCTCCACTACTCGTAACAGCATGTCGCGTATCACGATCACGTTTGAGTTAGGTTACGATCTCAACACAGGTGTGAGCGACGTGCGTGATGCAGTGGCTCGTGCTCAGCGCTCGCTACCTGATGAAGCGGATGACCCTATTGTTTATAAGAACAATGGCTCGGGAGAGGCGTCGCTCTACATCAATCTCAGTTCTGCAGAGATGGACCGTACTCAATTAACCGATTATGCCGAACGTGTATTGATGGACCGCTTTAGCCTGATCTCTGGGGTTAGCTCCATTGATCTCTCCGGTGGTTTGTACAAGGTCATGTACGTGAAGCTTAAGCCAGAACTAATGGCTGGACGTTCAGTTACAGCTTCGGACATTACATCAGCTTTGCGAAGTGAGAACCTAGAAAGCCCAGGTGGTGAAGTTCGCAACGACTCAACAGTAATGTCCGTGCGTACGGCTCGTACTTATAACACGCCTGAAGATTTTCAATATCTTGTCATTAAACGCGCAAGCGACAATACACCTATCTATTTAAAAGATGTAGCAGATGTCTTCATTGGTGCAGAAAACGAAAACTCAACCTTCAAAAGTGATGGTGTAGTAAACATCAGTCTTGGTGTGGTACCGCAGTCAGACGCAAACCCGTTAGAAGTAGCGAAGCTGGTTAGGTCTGAAGTCGATAACATCCAGAAGTTCTTACCAGAAGGTACACGTCTTGCGATAGATTACGACGCGACAGTGTTTATCGAGCGTTCAATCGAAGAGGTGTACAGCACGTTATTTATCACGGGCGGCTTGGTGATTTTGGTATTGTACATTTTCATCGGCCAAGCTCGTGCAACCTTAATTCCTGCGGTTACGGTTCCTGTTTCTCTGATTTCTTCGTTCATTGCCGCGTACTACTTTGGGTTTTCTATCAACTTGATCACCTTGATGGCGTTGATATTATCGATTGGTTTGGTGGTGGATGACGCAATTGTGGTTGTGGAGAATATCTTCCACCATATTGAACGCGGTGAATCGCCATTACTCGCCGCATATAAAGGCACAAGAGAGGTTGGTTTTGCTGTTATAGCAACAACATTAGTGCTGGTGATGGTGTTCTTACCGATCTCCTTTATGGATGGCATGGTAGGTCTACTATTTACAGAGTTTTCTGTATTGCTGGCTATGTCGGTCATATTCTCCTCTTTGATTGCCCTGACGCTGACTCCTGTATTAGGTAGTCAGATTTTGAAAGCGAATGTAAAACCAAATCGATTCAATGAAGCGGTTGATCGCTTGTTTAGCAAGCTTGAGAGTGGTTATCGCGCATTATTGAAAGGCGCATTGAAAGTACGTTGGGCTGCTCCGCTGGTGATTCTAGCTTGTTTGGGCGGTAGCTATTTCTTGATGAATCAGGTACCGGCCCAGCTGACCCCACAAGAAGATCGCGGTGTTATATTCGCGTTTGTGCGCGGTGCAGATGCTACGTCATACAATCGTATGTCAGCCAATATGGATATTGTCGAAGACCGATTGATGCCATTACTAGGGCAAGGTTATCTGAAGTCATTCAGTATCCAAACGCCAGCGTTTGGTGGCCAGGCAGGAGACCAGACAGGCTTTGTGATCATGATTCTAGAAGATTGGAACGAACGTGATATCACGGCTCAGCAAGCCCTTAACAAAGTACGGAAAGAATTGGCAGGTATCCCAGATGTTCGAGTGTTCCCATTTATGCCAGGTTTCCAAGGTGGTTCGAGTGAGCCAGTTCAGTTCGTATTAGGCGGCTCTGATTACGATGAGCTCGTTGTTTGGGCTGAAATGCTAAAGAACAAAGCAGAAGAATCACCAATGATGGAAGGAGCAGAGATAGATTACTCGGAAAAAACGCCTGAGTTATTGGTTACAGTTGACCGACAGCGTGCCGCAGAGCTAGGAGTCAGTGTTCAAGACATTTCTGACACCCTAGAAATCATGCTCGGTGGTAAAAGCGAAACGACTTATGTTGAGCGTGGCGAAGAGTACGATGTGTATCTTCGCGGTGATGAAAATAGCTTTAATAATGCTGCAGATTTAAGTCAGATTTATCTGCGCACGAATAGCGGTCAGCTAGTGACGTTAGATGCGGTCACAAAAATTGAAGAAGTGGCGGCCTCTATTCGTCTTTCTCACTACAACAAACAGAAGTCCATCACTATTACTGCCAACCTGTCGGAAGGTTATACATTAGGAGATGCGCTGGATTACCTAGACCAGGAAGCCATCGACAACTTACCGGGTGACATTTCGGTGAGTTATTCGGGGGAGTCGAAAGACTTTAAAGAGAACCAAGCGAGTGTTGCTGTTGTGTTTGCATTGGCACTACTAGTGGCGTATCTCGTGTTGGCGGCTCAGTTTGAAAGCTTCGTAAACCCGTTAGTGGTCATGTTTACGGTGCCGATGGGTGTATTTGGTGGCTTCCTTGGTTTGGTTATTATGGGCCAAGGTATGAACATTTATAGCCAGATTGGCATGATCATGTTGATTGGTATGGTGACGAAAAACGGTATTTTGATCGTAGAATTTGCCAATCAGCTACGTGATCGTGGCGTTGGGTTTGAAAAAGCGATCATTGATGCAGCTGCGCGACGTCTACGTCCAATCTTGATGACTGCGTTTACCACACTTGCTGGCGCAATTCCGTTGATAGTATCGACAGGGGCGGGTTATGAGAGCCGTATTGCCGTGGGTACGGTTATCTTTTTCGGGATGGGGTTTGCGACATTGGTGACCTTGTTTGTTATCCCGGCAATGTACCGATTGATTTCGGCGAAAACACAAGCACCAGGTCATGTAGAAGCAGAGTTAAACAAAGCAATTAGCCATGATACGAAGGGCCGTGTTGCCCACCCCTAGCAGTAGCACGTAAAGCTTTGATTGAAAACGCCGGGCAATTTTTGTTCGGTGTTTTTTTATATAGATAGTGATTACTTATAGATTTAATGATTATTTTTGTTTATTATTTCGCCACTTCTTCGAGGGGCACAGGACTCGCTCATCGTTTTGACTGAATGTTGGGTCTTGTTAGGTTTAATGCTAGGAAAGCAGCCTATGCCTATTATTATTGAGGTGTTTCCTTGAAAAAAGTACGTGGTAGTTACATGGTCGAAATGGTTTTAGTTGCAGGTGTTATGGCGTTGCTAGCAACTACCGCACTTCCAACGTTGACGAATGCATTAAAAGATCGTCAAGATGGTATTTTGCATTCTCTCGATGCTGGTCAACCAAGCAACCATGTGAACAAAGAGGCAACAGAAACGTTCTCTGTTCAGTAAGTGACGACATACTATAGAATCTAAAAGAAGCCGAGGTAAAACACTCGGCTTCTTTGTTTTTCAATTATGGAAACTTGGTGCTATCTAATGTTAGAAGCGTTTCCCTAGGCTGATTTGTACACCTTCGTAGCTGTCGTAAAAATCTTCAAAACCCATATCCGCTACATTATAAATGTACTCTGCGCGTAACCAGATATCTGTACTCATATCCCAATGGACGCCAGCACCGATGTTGAATAGTGCGCCTGAATCATCTGTGACTTTTTGTTCGTTTGGAACATACATTTCAGCTTGAGTGCCAAGCGCAGTTACGCGACCAAACAGTGACAGCGGCGTATCGCCTAAGTTATCACTTGTTACAACAGCAGACATACCTGCTTGGTAATAGTGAAGATCTAAGTCAGTTTTTAGAGCATCGTTCTTAAGTTCATTTTGTGAATAGCGCAGAACCCCTTCAAACGCGAGGTATTGGTTTACATGGTAACCCCAGCCAACTGTGATATGTGGTGTTGACCACTCATTGTCTCTATCCGAGCCGAAGTACGGTGTATCAAAACCAACGTTACCAGTACCCAGATAAAAATAAGATTGATGAGCTTGTTCTTGAGCAGCTAAAGTTGGCACGCTAATGGTCAAGGCAGACAATAATAGAATGGCGTTTTTCATAACTAGACGATAACCTTGGTAAAAGACCGTTGTAATGATTTGTTTAAATGTTAATTTAATCAATAGGATGAATGGTAATTATCATATCAGCTTTTATCAAAGGTAGTGATTTTAGAATGGGAATTGTTGCGCTAAAGCATACTTCTTACTCATGACTACCGACTAACTAGATATGGTGATGAAAGCTAGTTAAATAAGAGAGAAGGAAAGGAAAGTGGCTGAATTCAAATACAAAAACTTGACTCAAGAAGAACAAGATAAGTTAGACGCGGCGACATTTCGCCGTTTATTGGCGCATTTAGATGCCAACAAAGACGTACAAAACATCGACCTGATGATCCTTGCGGGCTTCTGTCGCAACTGCTTTAGCAAATGGTATAAATCTGAGGCTGAAAATCTCGGTTTGGATTTAGATATTGATGACGCTCGCGAACGTGTTTACGGCATGACTTACGATGAATGGAAACAAAATCATCAACCAGCGGCAACGCCAGAACAATTGGCTGCGTTTGAAGCGCGCCAGAAAAAGTAAAACCCAGCGATAAAAACAGCCCGTATGAAGTTGGGCTGTTTTTTAAAGTCCAGTTTGCACGTTAAGCGTTAATTGAGCCGCAACAAGCTGGCTCAACGCAACCTTTTGCTTGAATGACTTCGAGTTGAGCTAAGTAAGGTTGAATATCGCCGATGTTCTCTTTTACCCATGTTAAGTCATAATACGTATCTAGGTAACGCTCTCCAGAATCACATAGAAGCGTCACGATAGAACCCTTCTCACCGCGTTGTTTCATCTCACAAGCCAATTGCAGCACACCGTAAAGATTGGTGCCTGTTGATGCGCCGACTTTACGCCCAATCAGCTGAGATACCCAATGGGCAGTTGCCACACTGGCTGCGTCTGGAATTTTGCGCATTTCATCAATGACACCAGCAATAAAGCTTGGTTCGACACGTGGTCGCCCGATACCTTCGATTTTGCTGCCAGTATCGCCTTTCAATGAGTGATTTCCTGACTGGAAAGCATCGTAAAACACTGAGTTTTCAGGGTCTACCACGCAAAGCTTAGTGTCGTATTTTTGGTAACGAATAAAACGGCCAATGGTTGCTGATGTGCCGCCTGTTCCAGGACTCATCACTACCCAGCTAGGAATCGGGTGATCTTCTAACTCCATTTGGCTAAAGATAGAGTTCGCGATGTTGTTGTTACCGCGCCAGTCAGTAGCGCGTTCAGCATAAGTAAACTGGTCCATGTAGTGACCATTTAGCTCTTGAGCCAAGCGTCGAGACTCGTCATAAATCTGATCTGAGCGCTCTACAAGATGCGCTTTACCACCGTAAAACTCAATTTGTTCAATCTTTTTACGTGCGGTGGTTTTCGGCATAACAGCAATGAACGGTAAGCCAAGCAAGCGAGCAAAATACGCTTCTGAAACGGCAGTGCTGCCTGAGGACGCTTCAATCACTGTGGTTTCAGGACCAATCCATCCGTTACAAATCGCATAAAGAAACAACGAGCGTGCCAATCGGTGTTTCAGAGAGCCTGTTGGATGCGTGCTCTCATCTTTTAGGTAGATATCGATACCATCAAGAGAAGGCAGTTCAAGTTTAAATAAATGAGTATCAGCAGAACGTTGAAAGTCTGCTTCAATTTTACGCACTGCATTGTTGATCCAGTTGTGGTCAGTACACATGGCGTCTCTCCTTGGAAATCGATAGATAAGCATTAGATGGGAATAATTTACCTATAATACGAGAGAAAAACTTTGCTATAGTTGCCGGTAATGACTATTTTGATAGAAAAGTTTTCTACACTTCGTGGGTTTTATAGGATGAGTTTGGATCGGGTCGATAAACAGCTGCTTGCGTTGTTACAAACCGACAGCACCTTGTCATTAAATGAGTTAGCAGAGCAGGTAAATCTGACAACGACGCCATGTTGGAAGCGTTTGAAAAGGTTGGAAGAAGAGGGTTACATCGAAAAACGCGTGGCGTTGTTAAGTGCAGAAAAGCTCGAGCTATCTTTCATTGCATTTGTTCAGTTAAAAACGATTGATCATTCCGAAGGTTGGTATCACCATTTTGTTACAACTGTGAGTGACTTTCCTGAGGTAATGGAGTTTTATCGTATGGCTGGCGAGTATGACTACATGATGAAAGTACTAGTCAAAGATATGAAGTGTTTTGACGAATTCTATAAGCGGTTAGTTAATAGTGTAAAAGGGCTATCTAATGTGACTTCAACATTTGCTATGGAGTCCATTAAATACACAACAGAGTTACCAATCCTAAAATAACTCGCCCTATAAGAATTCTATCTAATGTTAATTCTACCTTTTAGTATTTTAAATGTTAAAAGGTAGTTTGATTATGCTTTTAAAACTATTTCCTACCAGATTTTTATAAATATAAACGATATTTATTCTCTCTTCTATTTTTCATTAACCATTTGTTTTTACAGTCCATTAATCCTATACATCATAATGAAAGAAAAAATAACGCAATTTTTTCTCTTTCTTTTTCATGTTTTATTTTATTGAATATTAATTTTTACTAAATTAATGGAAGAGTTTGATTTAAACGTTTGCTTTTTGTGTTTTCATGTAATTTGGTCGCTATTTTGGAGTATTTGTTTTTAGGATTAATACAGTAGCGATTACTTAAGTAATAAAGTACTCAAAAATGGGGATAGTGATTAATAAAACATCGTATTATTATCGCCCCATCTTGTATGTAACAAAGTATTACTAAAAATGAACAGAAATTACTATTTGCTTTTTCTCGCAGCTTTACTCGCTGGCTGTGGCGGTGGGGGAGACTCTAAGCCGAACAATACGAAGACACCAACTACGGTAACAAAGCAGAACCGTCCGCAATTAAAAGTGGAAGACACGGTGTTGAAGTTTGAAGGAGTGGGAACGGTTACTGAAGCAAAACTGAGCAATGTACATGGGTCGGTATCTTACCAAGTCATTGACTCTAATCCGCCAAATGTCGTGAAAATTAATGACTCAGGAATACTACAAATTCTGCGCCCAGGAACGGCGACGATTCTTGCTACAGATAGTAGCTCTGCTTATGAATCTTCTGAAGCAAGATTTTCTGTCACTGTAGAGCGAGGCATCAATACTGAACTTTCAGTGAGTGATCTGAATTTCAATGCGATTGAGTCAGAAGGAAAAGCGTTGATCGTCCGTGGCCAAAAAGGCGAACTGAGTTATGAGGTAGAAAGTGGTCATAACTTGATTCGTGTTGATGAGAACGGTTCGGTATATTCATTAGGTTCAGTTGGTCAGGCATCGGTGCTGATTACTGATTCAGGTAACGACTTTTACTTGCCGAAACAAGTTCGCGCTACGGTTAAACTGCATGCAGTAGCTCCGGGGCAATTACAGTTCGCTTTGCTTGAAGACGAGTATCGAGAAGGGTTGACGTTAGAACCAGTGCGTTTAGATAAAGCTCAAACGCAACGTATTTCTTACAAAATTATAAATAGCGTACCAGACAGCAAGGTGGCCGAGTTGCTAGACCCTGAAACGGGTTTGCTTCTTGTTCATAATGTTGGGCAATTAACGGTTGAAGCGACAGCAACTTACAGCGACGCGTTTCTGGATAAACAGCAAACAGCGCAATTTTTTGTGGATGTAAAACAAGGCAAGCGTCAAGAAATCAGCGCAGCGGATATCGTCACAACTTATGAGGAAGGTGGACGAATTTTCCCTAAGGTGACGAACGCCTACGGTGACTATGAGCTGAGAATCATTCGTGGTGAAGACGTTGTTGCTAAAACAGAAAATGGTGAAGCATTACTGATCAAAGGTGTTGGTGCTGCTGAAGTGGAAATTTACGAGCATGATATGCGTAATTATCCTGCAAGCAAAACTCGTTTTGATCTTGAAGTTAATCGCGCGCCTCATCCCGTTATAAAAGACATTGAAATGCCGCTTACCTATCAACCAAATCTTTCAATCCCTCTGGCGTTTAAAGGGCAAAAAGGTAACGTAAATCTAGTTAGCAGCTTACCTAATGGCTTACGAATGACTGACGGCAAGTTGGAGGTAGTGACTGCGGGTGAGTACGGCCTTAAGTTTGAAGACGATGGTGGGGAGTTCTACCAACCTATTCAATTTAATGTCGTCATTAAAGTTGCAAAGGCTGAAGGCCAACCGATGGCAACGCACGATTATGACGTTGTATACAGCAACAAATACAGTTTTGATCTTCACCGTGATTTTGGTTTGAGTGCTGACGAGCAAATTGAGATTGTAGATAACACCGCACCAGATGTTGTCGGTGGTTTGAGTGAAGGACGTCTCCATGTGTATAAAGCGGGTAAAGCGACGCTAACTGTGCGCAGAAAAGAGAGCGCGAATTATACTGTTGGTCCTGATCAAAAAGTCTATGTGACAATTTTGAGTGCGCCGAGCCGAATTGAAGTTCAATCCGATGTGGAAGAGATTTGGAAGGTTGGCCAAACATTTGTTGCGCCGAAAATCTCTGGTACGGTTGGAGAAGTTACGTACCGATTTGCAGACAACGCTGCAACAGATGTGGTTTCCTTAAACAGCCAAACGGGTGCCATGCAAATTCTTAACGCGGGTAGCACAAAAATTATTGTTTCGGATGCGGGGGACGACAAAGTGGATCCGGGTGAAAGTAGTTTCTCGGTCACGATTAAACAAGGCACAAACCCTGTATCGGTTACTTACCCAACGGTAGAATTCTCCGCTGGTAGTGTTATCTCACCAGTGATGAGTGGTGGGACTGCGAAGGCAAGTTACCGTCTTATTAACCAAAAAGACCCTGTGGTCGAGCTAGTTTCTCCTGATACAGGGCGTTTGAAAATCCTGCATGCAGGCACGTACCAATTAGAGGTTACTCTTACTGGGCGCAACTACAAAGCTAAAACAATCGTCGTAAATGGCACTATTAACAAAGCGAATCACCCTGGTTTAAGTGCTTCTACAATGAAGGTGGAATTTGAACCATTTAAAAAGGTTAAGCTAGACTTTGGTACACCAATAGGAAACCGCAGCTATCAAATATCCAGCTCAACAATTAAAGGAGTCGCTTCATTAGATGTTGATAAGGAAGAGCTGACGTTACTTGACCTCCCACCAGTAAAAAGACGTTGGATTTCTCTCGACGTTTCGGAAGGAGAATCTCGAGATTACAAAGCGTTGGAAAGTAAGAAAGTCCAGCTGTATCTAAGCTTTGCAGATGAAGGTGTTGCGGATCAATATACATTGCTTGAAACTGAACAAACAGTATTGTTTAGCACGCTAAATGCACGTGAGTTTTCTAACTTAGAAGAAAGTGAGTTTGGTTTGATGAACGTTCGTTCAGTGCGTGAGCCAACGGACGAAGAATTGAAATTATACGGCAAAGGTAAGATTGCACTACTTGCATTCAAGCCGGTGGGTAACGATGACCAAACTCTAATAAAAGGAGCGTGGGTACACTTAGCTCGATTTGATGGATGTACATCAGAGCTGTTCGAAGATGATCTCAAGCCTTTTGAAGCAATTGACTATGATGACCCAGGGTACTGCACCAGCGGCAGCACGATTCGTATGACTCGGTTCTTAATAATTGATGACTCGAAGATGGAAAAGGTAGAGTATGAGTTAGTAGCACCTGTGATTACTTATCGTCGTGGGGTTCGTGAATTTTTAGCAACGAATAAAGGTGGATTCTATGCCGACCCAAATGTCATTTACGGGAAAGGCGAATATGGTTACCCGAAATCACTTTACGAATGGTCGGTTGTTAACATGAAGTATCAACCAAATTAATCATCGTTTGATACCCATTAAAAAAGGAGTGCGGAACAGCACTCCTTTTTTCGTCTAGCGAACACGAGCTATTTCGTGTAGCGCATCACCCCTTCTTGCACGGCGGTCGCCACTAAGTGACCTTGCTGGTTGTATATTTCGCCACGGACCAACCCACGAGTATTGCTCGCCGTTGGGCTCTCTATCGCATATAGAAGCCATTCATCCATCTTAAACGGGCGATGGAACCAGATAGAGTGGTCAATGGTGGCCACTTGAAAGTTAGGCGTCATTAATGAGACTTCATGTGGATGCATTGCTGTTACAAGGAATCCCCAATCGGATGCGTAGGCCAGAAGGTACTGGTGAATTAGCTGATTCTCTGGCATTTCACCATTAGCACGAATCCAAAGGTACTGTTTGGGTTCTGCTTTTTTGGGCTTCAAAGGGTTGATAACCGTAACGGGGCGAGTTTCGATTGGCTTTTCCCCGCAAAATGTTTTGCGTAAGCGTTTGGGTAGAAATTCTGCAATATGGCTTGCGAGCTCACTCTCTGAGGCAAAGTTTTCTGGACCAGGGATATCTGGCATTTCTTTTTGATGATCAAACCCAGGTTGATCGCCATGATAGGATGCGGTTAGGTAAAAAATAGGGCGTCCATTTTGAATTGCCTTTACGCGTCTAGTGCTAAAGCTACGGCCATCTCTCAGATTTTCTACGTCATAAATAATAGGTTTTTCTGGATCGCCAGGGTACAAAAAATAGCTATGGAAGGAGTGTACCGTGCGTGTTTCTTCAACGGTGTAGCGCGCAGCAGAAAGTGCTTGCCCAATTACTTGACCGCCATAAACTTGAGGCAAACCTAGGTTTTCACTTTGGCCACGAAACAAGCCTTCTTCTAATTTTTCGAGTTGTAGTAGGCTGAGCAATTCTCGTAGTGGTTTACTCATTGTGTCTCCTCACCGTTGTCTTTCATTCCAAGTTACCTCAACAGCCTCACTCTTGTGAAGTGGCATAGTTAAGAACTATTGAGTAACTTAGAAATAGTATTGTTCCAATTATGAAACAAAATCAATTGTTTGATAAATTCTAACTCAGTCAAGCTATTGTCAAATAAAGTGACAGGAAGCAGACAGTTTTATATTCCACACCTATAATTGCTTCGGTTTAATGCTCTTTTCGAGGAATATATGAAAAAAACACTACTACTTGTTACTTCTCTACTCTTTGGGGCTGCGTTAGTGGGTTGCCAAACTTCTCAAAATACAGAAATGGAATCTACAGAGGCGTCAATGAAGACGATTACAGGTACAGTGGCTTATCGCGAGCGGATTGCCTTGCCACCAAACGCAGTGGTTACTATTGCGTTAGAAGATGTGTCCTTGGCGGATGCGCCAGCAAAAGTGTTGGCGAAACAGACATTTGAAACGAAAGGTAAGCAAGTTCCTCTTTCTTTTGAGTTGAGTTACGACAGCAATGAAATCAAACCAAACCATCGTTACAGCGTTCGTGCTCGCATTGAGGTAGATGGAAAGCTGCGTTTTATCAGCGACACACATAACGGTGTTATTACTGATGAAGCACAAACTCACCAATTAGATATTCGTCTAGTTGGAACACGTTAATACGACGTACTAAGAACAAAAAATGGCAGCTTAAGGCTGCCATTTGTATTTTTTAAGTGAAGTTTTGCCAACTTCCGAGACTTCAATCCCTTCTGCTTCTAATTTCTTTTTTTGTCGCTCTAAGTCTCTGCCTTTTAAAGATATTTTTCCTTGGCTATTTACCACTCTAAACCAGGGGAGTTTACTGCCTTCTGGTAAGTTGCCCAGTGCTTTACCAACATGTCTCGCATAGCCCGGATAACCGGCCATTTTTGCAATTTCCCCATAGGTGGATACTTTTCCTTTTGGAATTTGGTGAATTACAGCAAAGATTTGCGCTAAAAATTGGTCCATACTCAAAAGTGTCTATTTTGGATTACTAAGGAATGGTAAACCATTGGACTTGTATATTGCTAACGGTTCTTAACCCTTGTGTTATCAGCGACTCACTTTGAAGAATTACATTTTCTGTTCTGTAGTGTCGTTGGTTGATGAACGTTAAACAGCATGAAGCAAACGCAAGCTAAGCTTGAATCTAGACCCTCTCAACGACTTTCAATCCCAGTTTTTGCCGTTGAGTTACCAAGTAGGTGGGGAAGCCAGGAGGCGCTATGATTTTATCGACACTTCAATTTTTCGTTACGACCTTACTCGCTGTTGTCTGCGTTCGGGCGATGAGTTTGAGCGAGGGTGACATTCCCGTTCTTGCACTTATGATCCCCGCGCTGTGGGTTCTGCCACAAGGTGGGTTCGCTGGCTTAGTATTACTGGGCGCGATGATGGCTTTTGGTGCGACACTCTCAATGCAGCCAATTGCTTTGTCGGTTGGTGTTTTGATCCTTTTCCCACTTTTAATGGTGGTATTTTCTCGTAGAAGCTCTTTAGGTGTGTTGCTCACCGCTGGTCTTATTGTACTTACACTGCAAGTTGGTCTTATGGTCACACAGCAAGGCGGTAAGCTGGATGGTTCTGCTTGGGTTACAGTGGTTCAAACCATTGCGGTTATGGCGATGTGGTGGTCGGCTGCGCATTGGACGCCATCCAATAAACACAGCTGGTGGCCGTTGTTTTTGTTGCTCCCATTGTGGATTGCAGGCCTACCGTACGCCGTTCTTATGGCGTTAAGTTTGACGGGAATGTTAGCGTCAATGGAAGCACTTGCGAAGCTTCAACATACCATTCGTTGGAGCAAATTATTATGTTGGACATTGCCGACTGTGGGTTTTGCCGCTTTAGTCGTCAGCCCGACCACGGATGTGCCAAACCCTGTTTTCGTGGTTTGGATCTGTTTGTTAGGGACGGCTTGGATGACTGACTATATTTTACGTAGTAGCGATGAACAGGCTGAATTATGAGTTTTTAGTCAGGTAAAAAGTGACATGTGCGGCAGAGTATCGAATTGGTTGTGGAACAAAATGGAGATTAGTATATGTTCTTCATTTCATATTTACTACACTTCTAATAATAATAACCACAATATAAGTGGTTGATTTAAGATAAGTTTGTCATGACAACTTTTGCTCGAACACTGTTGCTTTTTGCATGTTGCCTCTTGAGTTTGAATGTAAAAGCCGAAGCCCCTTTAATTGCTCATTATAAAGTCGCGACTGAAGCGGATGATGTCGTCACTCGTGTTCTTTTCAATGCTGCTTCAGAGGAGTTTGGCTTTACCGTTCAATACGTGAACTACTCCAGCTTTGATGCCATTCTAAATTCAGTAGCGAATGGGGAAGCGGACTTTGCTGCGAATATCACTTACACACAAGAACGTGCTCAACGTTTTAGTTATTCCCGCCCAACAAATATCGAATATACCTACCTCTTTGGCTTAAAAGATTCGACGTTGAGTGATATTTCGCGTGTTGGCGTCCCCAAAGATACAGTTTATGCCCAATTACTTAAACAACACTACCCTGAGCTAGAACAGATCTCTTATCAAGGTCACGAACAAGCAGTAACACTGCTACGTTCAGGTGCTGTGGACGGCGTTGTCGATGCCATTAACCAGCTCAAGCCGATGCTGATGGAGGGGTTTGACGCCAAGATGCTCAATGATCAGATTTCGATAAAGCCCGTATCCATCATCAGTAAAAAAGATCATCATCTTGAAGCGTTGGACACGTTCGCTACGTTTATTCACGGGGAAGCGGTGCAAAAGCAGCTTCGCGAAGAAATTTCCCAGTATCAATTTGAATTAAGGCGAGCAGCGTTGCGTGATTCTATTCGTTTATTGCCCCTTGATTTTAATGAACCAATACGGATTAAGCTCGAATCTATCTTTCCATATGTTGTATACAACGCAGATGGTAGTGTCGAAGGGATGACGGCTGATGTAGTCCTGAGAAGCTGTGAGATCTTGGCTTTAAACTGCTTGATCATTAGTGAGCCTGGTGAAAGCTGGGGTTCTATGTACCATGAGTTTATCCAAGGTAATTTCGAAATTTTGGCGCCGTTAACGGTCAGCCGTGAGCGGCGCGCATTTAGCTACTTTCCAAAGCCCCATTACGCGCCAGCATCGGTGATGGTCAAGCGTTTAGGTTACAAACCGAGCACATACTCTCATGTTTCACAGTTGATATCTGAGCGGATTGGCGTAGTTAAGGATGACTTTTTCGATCAAATGATGACGCAACTGTTACCGCTAAAAGAACTCAAACGTTATCGTACCCAACAAGAGCTCATTCAGGGGCTACTAAATGAAGAAGTCGATTACATTCCGATGGATACGGCGATGCTCAATCATTTTTTACGTCTCAGTGAATTGGTTCCGATAGAGCAGGATACCGCTATTGGCGAGTTTTATGAGTCACAACTCTCTGTTGGATTGGTCGCGAATGAAAAAGGAGCCATGCTTGCGCCTTTCTTCAGTCGAGCGATAGCGATGTTAGAAGTTGATAAGATCATTGCTCAGTACGATGTACGCCCAGATTGGCGTACCGCACTTGAATATGAGATTCGATTAGCGACGCAAACACAAGCTGTGTTTATCTTTGTATTATTGTTTGCTATTTGTGTTTCGCTTTATCTTTACCGTCAATCGAACACTGACAACTTAACAGGGTTAAGGAATCGTCGTGCGTTGCAAGTAAAGTATCGAAAAGGAGTAAACAAAGATCTATCCATACTTTACTTAGACATTAATCATTTCAAACGAATCAATGACACTTATGGTCATCGCGCTGGGGACGAAGTTTTACAACTACTGGCGCTAAAAATTCATTATGTCTGGTCGGGAAGATGTTATCGAATTGGAGGGGATGAGTTCATATTGCTGGGTTATCCAACGCAAGCCGAGTTAACTAGAGCAATGAGAGAGCTCAGTAGAATCGACGTGAAAGGCAAATTATGTAGTGATTTGGAGTCTATAAGTATCTCTATTGGTTTCTCTGCAAAAAGGGAACGGCACATGAGCTTAGAGCAAGCGATGCATTTGGCTGATGAAGACATGTACATGAGTAAGCAGTCCTCACGGCACGACTCCTCTTATCGTGACTGCACGGTTTCATCATAAAGGAATGAATTGATCGAGTTTTGTTCAAACGGTAATGAAATGATGAAATTCAAGGTTTTTGCTCTTGCATTATGAGAGCTGATACTGAATAATCGCCCCATCGATTGAGGCAAGACCTCTCGAAAAGAATTATGGGGCTCTGGTCCTCTCGCAACAATAGCTCGTGAACTCGGTCAGGTCCGGAAGGAAGCAGCCGCAGCGTGTGACTTGTGTGCCGGGATGTGGCTGGGGTCCCACCCTTTGAAAGCCCTGCGTTATCGCAGGGCTTTTTTCGTTTTTGAGCCTTCTTTTATTTTGGCTACGCTTGGTGTTCAACGTCTTCTGATGATCAAGCTTCTTGAGGTTATTTAGGTATAATTTATAATCTCATCCGCTCGATACCGAACTTTCGTGAAGATTGTTTAGGGTACACTCGCCGAATAACCATTTTCACCTGGGATACTTTAATGATTTCAAAAAACCAATTAAAACTGCTTCGTGCTTTAGGTCAAAAGAAACAGCGTAAAGCGCATGGCTTATTCCTAGTTCAGGGTGAAAAGAACGTACTAGAGCTAGCAAGTAGTTCATTGAAGGTGAAGCAGGTTTTTGCAACAGCGGCATTTCTCGAACAAAATGCTGGTACGCTAAATCGTTTTGATTGTGTTGAAGCATCGCTTGATGAATTGACCAAAGCGAGCACGCTTGTGAGCAATAATGCGGCCATTGCTGTGGTTGAAATTCCGAGTGTAAAAGAGCCTCAAGCGAAAGGCTTGATGATTGCGCTAGATGGTGTATCCGACCCTGGTAATCTAGGTACGATTATTCGTGTTGCAGACTGGTATGGCATCAAGCACATTATTGCGAGTACAGATTGTGCTGATCCTTATAATCCTAAAACGATCAGTGCGACCATGGGCAGCTTTGGCCGCGTACAAGTGAGTTTGGTGGATTTGCCAAGTTACTTGGAACACGCCAAATTGCCAGTATATGGCGCGTTTTTGGAAGGAGAGAGCGTTCATAAAACGGATTTCGCTGCTGAAGGTATTTTGTTGATGGGCAGCGAATCTCATGGTGTGCGCGAAGCCGCAGCAAAATTCGTGACAGATAAGATCACGATTCCGGCGTTTGGCGGTGCCGAATCACTGAATGTCGCGATGGCGACTGGCATTATTTTAGACAACATGCGCCGCCAACATAGCTAATGCAACAATTACTTAATAACAAAGCCAGTCTATTTGACTGGCTTTGTTGTATTTTGCCTAGAAAAATCAGCCTGGCTGAATCTTGCGTTTAACGAAATACAGTGAATGTTGTTCGGTGAGTTAATTTTGTTTTAGTTCAATAGGCTGTGCCTATAAATAAAATTACTCCTTTCCATTTAGTAAAATCAGGAAATTAGGCGACACTTATCTAAAGGCCGCAATAAAATGCCCTTAAGGAGATAAGAATGCATTCATTAAAAGTAAAAGATTACATGACGTTGCAAGCGGTGACTTTCACGAAAGATATGTCACTTTCGGCAGCTTTAAACAAAGTAATGCAAAGTGTCACACTAGGTGGCCCTGTCATTGATGAAAATGAAAAAGTGGTTGGGTTTTTATCGGAGCAAGACTTATTAGATAAGTTGGTGAAAGCAAGTTATCACTGCCAAGATACACATACGGTACAAGAGTGTATGCATGATGATGTCTTATCTGTTTCTCCAGAAATGTCAGTAATTGAACTGGCTGACATGATGAAAGTTGGAAAGCCGAAAATGTATCCAGTGGTGGATGGCAAAGGTAAGTTGGTTGGTGTTATCACAAGAAGAGACGTGCTGCGTGCCATAGGAATGACATTAAATGAGTGTTTTAAGCATCCCGTTTAACCTCTCTGTTTAAACTTTACGGAATATTGCTTTTAAACTGGTTTGGAAAGACGCTTCGGCGTCTTTTTTATTTTCTATCGCCGAACTGTACAAATTTATCTTGACCTTGGAGCTTACTCTAAGGTTTATCCTTAGCAATAGGTAAATCACCGATACCAATAAGGAAAAAATTATGTGTACAAAACATCAAGGTTGCCAATCTAGCAAAATCAAAACTGCGGTGCCGCTTGGTGCAAGCGAGTCATGCTGTGCGCCAGTAAAATCTTCGCTCAATATCTCTCAGGCCAGTGTTGATGTTTCTGAAAGCTCTTGCTGTAGTGGAGGAGGCTGCAGCGTTGACACAGGCGAGGAAGACGATCCCACAAGGGAGAGTAATTCCTCCGTTCGGAACGCTTGGCTTGTGTCAGGTATGGATTGCCCATCTTGTGCGCAAAAGCTTGAGAAAGCCATTACGTCTTTACAAGGCGTCAGCCAAGCCAAGGTTTTGTTTGCAACAGAAAAACTGGTCGTCGATTTTGATGGTCTAGAGCTGATAGCTACGATAGAGCAGACAGCCCAAAAAACGGGTTTCCCGCTCTCTTCACTTGATGCTCCAAAACCAAGCACTACAAAGAAAGGCTGGCTTGGCGTCATAAGAGACAACATCCAAATTCTCTCGATTGCTGGTGCAATGGCTACTGCGGCAGTAATTTCTAAGATCGACCCTCAAATAAGCGCTTGGTTATTCACTTTGACGTGTTTACTTGGTTTATACCCAATCGCGCTCAAATCATTTAAGTTGGCGCGTAGCGGTACGCCTTTTGCGATTGAAACGTTAATGAGTGTAGCGGCGCTCGGCGCTTTATATTTAGGTGAAACCGCCGAAGCCGCAATGGTGTTATTGCTTTTCCTTATTGGTGAAAAGTTAGAAGCATATGCATCATCTCGCGCGCGAAGCGGTGTCCAGGCGTTAATGGACTTAGTCCCAGAAAATTCAATTTTAATTATTGATGGTGAACGCAAAGAAGTACCAGCTGCGCAGCTTAAACCAGGGGATATCATAGAAGTCGCACCCGGAGGTCGTTTGCCTGCCGACGGTGTTTTGCAAGATGCGCTTGCGAGTTTTGACGAAAGTGCGTTAACGGGAGAATCTGTTCCCGTTGAACATCAAACCGGTGGCAAAGTGATGGCCGGGGCTGTGGTTGTCGATAAAGTGGTTCGTTTACAGGTGACTTCCCGTCAGGGCGAGAATGCGATAGATCGAATTCTTCATTTGATTGAAGAAGCAGAATCCCGTAAGGCACCATTAGAACGCTTTCTTGATAAATTTAGCCGTTGGTATACGCCACTAATGATGTTGGTGTCTCTGATGGTTATCGTTACGCCGCCATTACTATTTGCCCAACCGTGGGAAACATGGATCTATCGAGGACTCGCCCTGCTGTTGATTGCTTGTCCATGTGCATTAGTCATTTCAACGCCTGCGGCGATCACTTCTGGCTTGGCGGCAGCGGCTAAGCGGGGCGCATTGATCAAAGGTGGAGCGGCGCTTGAGTTGCTTGGCAAGGTTGAGTCTGTCGCATTTGATAAAACTGGGACACTGACGCAAGGTAAACCAGAAGTGACCGACGTCTTTGCTTTTGATATGGATGAAGACAAGTTACTTAGCCTAACTGCGTCAATCGAGGTTGGTTCAAGTCATCCTCTAGCGGTTTCTTTAGTTACCAAAGTGCAAGAGCAGGGGCTTACTATTCCTGAAGCGTTGGATAAAACCGCGCAAGTAGGCTCTGGTGTCACTGGTTACGTCGATGGAAAAATGGTCCAAGTGGTCACGCCTTCAAAGGCAGACTTTCCACTTTCTCAAGAAGCCAAAGAGCAAGTGGTTACGTTGGAACAACAAGGTAAAACGGTTGTCATTGTTCGTTACGATGACGAGGTCATTGGCGTGATCGCATGGCAAGATACATTGCGCTCAGATGCCCAGCAAGCCATCGCAATGTTGAAGGAACTTGGGGTCACGTCGGTGATGCTAACGGGTGACAACCCGAGAAGTGCAGAAGCAATGGCAAATAGAATAGGCTTGGATTATAAAGCGAGTTTGTTACCTGCAGACAAGGTGCATTACGTCGAGAAACTATCACAACAACATACCGTTGCGATGGTGGGAGACGGTATCAATGATGCTCCAGCCATGAAAGCTTCGAGCATTGGTATTGCGATGGGAGGCGGTACGGATGTTGCGCTCGAGACTGCTGATGCGGCGTTAACACACAACCGGTTGATTGAGCTACCTGCCATGATAGAACTGTCGCGTGCGACGCTAAGTAACATTCGTCAGAATGTCGCGTTAGCGCTAGGTTTGAAAGGTGTATTCTTAGTGACAAGTTTACTTGGGGTTACTGGGTTGTGGGTTGCAGTATTAGCTGACAGTGGTGCAACAGCACTGGTGACATTGAATGCGTTGAGATTACTTCGTTTTGAGTCCAAACAGATCAAATAACTGACCTAACCAATGATCCCACTCATTAATAGCCCGAGGCATTCGTGTATCGGGCTTTTTTTAACCGTATTCACCTGATGCGATCAGACGTTTTTCTCGTCCTTGAAATCACGCATTGCTATGCAACAAAATGATTTAACGCCCCTTAAAGTGTGATCAATACCAGTTTTGTTTGAAATTTCATTTTCATTACATTTTGTCATTGTGATTGTGATCACTCTATGTTGGTGAAAGGTTCGCTACAGTGCATCTGTACCCAATAACTGATTAATGAGCTTATTGTTCATAAAATAAGCCACAATAAGGAGCGACTTATGTCTCAAGCTGTATTCCATTTAGGTGTTACTGAAGCTGATCTTAATGGTGCGACTCTAGCGATCATTCCTGGTGACCCAGCGCGTGTTCAAAAAATCGCAGAACAAATGGAAAATCCAGTATTTCTAGCAAGCCATCGTGAATACACGCTATACCGTGCAGAGCTAGACGGTAAACCTGTTGTGGTTTGTTCTACAGGTATTGGTGGTCCTTCTACCTCTATCGCAGTTGAGGAATTGGCACAGCTTGGTGTTCGCACTTTCCTACGTGTTGGTACAACGGGTGCAATTCAACCGCATGTAAACGTGGGTGACATGATCGTAACGACGGGGTCAGTTCGTCTTGACGGTGCGAGCCTACACTTTGCTCCTATGGAATTCCCAGCAGTTGCTGACTTTGAAGTAGCAACCGCAATGAAAGCAGCGGTAGAAGAGTCTGGCGCTACAGTTCACATGGGTGTGACTGCATCAAGCGACACGTTCTACCCTGGTCAAGAACGTTACGATACGTTCTCTGGTCGTGTTGTTAAGCGTTTCCAAGGCTCTATGCAAGAATGGCAAGACATGGGCGTACTTAACTTCGAGATGGAGTCTGCAACACTGCTAACAATGTGTGCGAGCTCTGGTTTAAAAGCGGGTTGTGTGGCTGGTGTTATCATCAACCGTACACAAAAAGAGATTCCAGATCATTCAACTCTGAAAGAAACGGAAGCGCGTTCAATTAAAGTGGTTGTAGAAGCAGCGCGTAAAATGCTTTAAGCCGCTATAGTTGGCATTTAAACAAACAGAAAAAACCAGAGGCTAACCTCTGGTTTTTTTCTACTTATAGAAAGGCGTACAGCTAAAATTTAGGTATAAAAAAAGCAGCATTAATGCTGCTTTTTATCGTTGTGAATTTTAGCTTTTCTTAATGGCACTAGATCTCGTCTGAACCGCCCGCGTCTTTAAACCAAGCCGTTAAGTGCGTTCTTAAATCTTTAAGCTCATCGGGGCCAATCAGGGCTAGCCCTAAGTCTTCAGCACGAGTAATGTCATTGTGACGAAGAGGACGGAAGCTCACCAACATTGCGCGCGCTTGTAAGCCACCTAATAGATCGCGAAGCGATTCTAACTTATATAAAGTATCGTCGCCGTCATCTCTCATGCCTTTGGTTTTGCACTCGATGATGTGCAGCTTGTTGTTTACAACTGTTGCGACATCTAACTCATTGCGTACTTCACTTTCACCAAGTTTGCGATAAACCTGAACATTTAACGATCGATCTTGAATCGTCGGCATGGTGTCTTGGATTTGCTTCACGGTGCTGTGAACCAAAGTTTCTAACCACTCACCGTTTGAAAAGCGTCGAGCATCTTCATCTGCAAACGTTAAAACGCCATTCTCATAGGTGGCGATTTCTGCTTCTACTAAATCTGAAAGCAACATGTTGAGCTCACGGTAGCCCTGCTGTTTTTCGGAGAGCTCGACATCAAGCTTTTGTTCTTTGCGGCATGTGGTTGCAAGGTAGTTAAGTGTTGCTAGACCTGGCCCAAGTTCAAGCGCATTTGAGGCCCATCGTTCACCAAGTTCATACAATTTTTTATCAAGAAGAGGTGGTAAATCAACGTGGTGAAACTCGCCGCGTGCACCAAAGATAGTGAGGTAATCTGCAATCGTAATGTGATCTTCGACTTGGGTATCTTCTTTGCCATCAGGGTATAACCAACAAAGCTTATCGCTACTAGGCTCAACCACAAAAATTGGCCAGCGATAGGTACGGAAAACTTCGTACACCGACAACAAGCGATGACGAAGACCACAGCTCGCGTTCAATTTTACATCTTCGCCGCGTTCATGGAGGTCTTTTGCCAGTTTTTGAATTGCTTGTTTGATCAGAGATGTATTAACAGCGGATGGAATTTCAAAAAATTCAGAAGTAATTTCTCGTTGATCTAAAACGGCACTCAGTCGGTCAAATATATCTAACTGGCTCTTGTCTCCGATGAAGACGATATGTGTGCTTAGCGTACGATTATCTAATAGAGGAGTGACCAATCTCACTGGGTCTTGGTCGATAATACCAACATGAACAGCCATAGATTTTCCTTTTTATGAGGCCGCTCGAAAAGAGTTGTGCAAGGGGATGAGCTGGCCTTATTAATCATATGTAGACATGGCCGACAAAAAACAAGGGCGACTTAACAAAAAGTCGCCCTTATACAGTTGATTGCACTAATTAATGCTCTTAATTATAAAGTATTTATAACTTAAAGCGGTGGACCAATTCATTTTGCTGATGAGCCAAGTGGGTCAGTGATTCACTGGTTTGTGCGATACTCGACATGGCTTGGAAACTTTCATCGGCGATGCTGTTAATATCTTCAATGCTGCGAGCAATGTCTGTTGATGTTTCACTTTGCTCTGCTGCTGCTTGTGAAATGTGCGTACTCATTTGGCTGATCTCAATGATTAGCGCCTGGATCTCTTCCATTGAGCTGTTCGCTTTTGACGCTTGCTCAACCGACATCTCCATATCGCTCATACAGCTTTGTATGACTTGGTTTGCCGATTGTGAGCTGGATTGCAGATTACTGATCATAGATTCAATTTCAGTGGTTGATTGAGTCGTTCTTGATGCGAGTACTCGTACTTCATCTGCCACTACCGCGAAGCCGCGACCTTGTTCACCAGCGCGAGCCGCTTCAATTGCCGCGTTCAATGCCAGTAGGTTGGTTTGCTCCGCAATGTTGCGGATCACATCAAGGATAGATCCAATTTGACCACTCATCTTTTGTAGCTCAGAAACTGCGGAGACCGATTCGTTCAAACGTGTTTCTAGTTGATTAATGGTTGAGATGTTACTGCTCATAACATTTCTGCCTTCTTCAGAGGCAGATTCGACGCGTTGCACCATTTCTAGCGAGCCTTGCGCACTTTGCGCGACTTCCTGCACTGAATGAGACATTTCTGTCATCGCGGTAGCGACGTTTGCCGTTTGTTCGCGTTGAGAGCTCAATTTAATTTGTGCTTGCGAAGAGGTGCGTTCGTTGGCTGTCGCGGTTGACGATAGGTTTTCTGACGCTTCGTTGAGTTTCACCAAGATCTCGTGAAGGTTGTCGGCGAGTGAGTTAATGTGTCCACTCACACGGCTGAATTCGTTGTTATAGCGAATATCGATACGCTGTGTCATATCACCTTCAGTCAGGCCTTCTAACACTTTTAGAATACGAGTCAACGGTTCGCGAACGCTTTGTGCGATGTGGTAGCCAATCGCTGTCGCGAGTAAAACGACAATAACGCCAATGATGATGGCTTTCGTTACACCCGCCGAATATATGTCACCTGCATCTGCCAATGATTCATTGAGCTTATCTGTTGCGGTTGTCGTGAATTGCTCAAGAATCGCCATGGTTGAATCCACTTTATTTGCTAGGTTGGCGATATTGTTATACAAAGCGGCGCGAGCATTGAGGTAATTATTATGTTGGTCTAACACACCGCCACGCATACCAACGTCGCGAGTAAATTGCTCTACAGATTCGCCAAATGCTTTTTCTAGCTCAGGAAGTTGAGTCACCAACCCGCGGAATGCGTAATTCAAGTGCGTTACTGCTTTGCGGTTTTTAGCTACGGCTTGCGTAACAAACTCAGGGTTGGAACTGGCGAGGGCATCAGAGGTAATTACTTCGGCATCTTTTAACTTGATAAAGTAGCTCTTTGCCATGACTTTGACAGAAATGCTGGTTTGATCTGCCACATATTCTTTAAGACCAACCGACAGTTCGGTATTCAGTTTTTGGAAGCGGCGTGAGGATTTTTGCACTTCTTCTTGAGCCGCGAACATTGCTTCGTAGTTGTCCATGGCCTCTAGAGCTTCTGTAAAATAGCTCTGCTCTAACGTTTTTAACTGTGAAAACGGTTCGGCAAGAGAAGGGTAGATTTGGCTTGCGGTTTTCAGTTGAGCCAATGTGGATTCGAAGCGCTGTTGAGATCTAGCAAATTCCTGACGCATTTCATCCATGCGTTGTTTATTCTCTGTTGTCAGGAAGTCTTTAAATGATTTGTCGGCAGAAAGCAGCTCAACACTGGTTTGATTAGATAACGATACCAACGGTAGGGATGATTTAGATACCGTGCCAAATTTTCCGTGAATATCACTCATTCCTCCCATCATAATGGCAATTGTGACGGCAAATAGGATGATGATCAGTGCAAAGCCGGCATACATCCTTTTAATAACTGAACCTCGCATAAGTGAGTTTCCTCTCCCAAAAATAGACAAGCTACCCAAGCATTTTTGAGTTTACTTGGGTATAAAAATAATAATTGTCTTAAAAAAGTAAAAAAATTCATTGGATTGTATTCAGTTTGTGACGCGCATTTTATGACGCACACGACAAAAAAAGCCTCGTTAATTAGCATTTGATTAATAATGTTAAGTGAACACTGTTTTTATTGAGCTCCGCTTTTGGTTGGCGCATACTAATTGGGGTCTAATTACGTTTATAAAATGGAGTCCTCATGGCGGAAGAAACGATCTTTAGTAAAATTATTCGCAAGGAAATCCCTGCCGATATCCTTTATCAAGATGATTTGGTGACTGCGTTTCGCGACATTAACCCTCGCACACCAAGCCATATTCTCATTATTCCGAATAAACTGATCCCAACAACGAATGATGTAGAAGCTGAAGATGAAGCAATGATGGGGCGTTTGTTCACTGTTGCTAGAAAGTTAGCGAAAGAAGAAGGTATTGCTGAAGACGGCTATCGCCTAATCGTTAATTGTAATCCACATGGTGGCCAAGAGGTTTACCATATTCACATGCACCTACTAGGCGGCCGCCCTCTAGGTCCAATGGTATTGAGCTAAGCTTTTAAAAGTGGGTGGCGATTCACCCACTTCTTTTTCCTGTCGAATGACACATTTGTGGAGATAAATGTGAAACTAGGTGTAAAGCTGTTAGGGCTGATGAGTTGGGCTTTAATGGCCTCTGGCTGCGCGAATTTATCTGCGGGCAATCTGTTTAGCCATTACAGCAACCAGAATCAAGAAGTTTATCAAGCCGTTGTTGCAGGGGAATATGCCAAAGCAAAACAACTTCAATCAAGTGAAGTGGGTGGCGAGATACTTGGCAATTTTGAAAAAGGTCGTATCTCTTTTCTTGCTGAAGATTACCCAACAAGTTTAAATGCGCTAGAAAGCAGCGATCGTGCTGTACGTGTTCAACAAGATCGTGCGACGATATCTGTGTCAGACACGGCAACGAGCGTCGGCTCTCTCGCAGTGAACGACAATCTCCAAGACTATCATCCCGCCGATTACGAACTTGGCTTTTTGCACCTGTATCTAGGACTAAATTACTTACAGAAAAACGATTTAGAAGGGGCACTAGTTGAAGTGCGTCGAGCTAATCAAGTTCAGGAAGCAGCAAGAAAGGCGCGTGAAAAAGAGCTAAAAGCAGCAGAGAAAGACCTTAACAAGCAAGGCATGTCTGCCAATTTAGGCAGTGTGTTAGCGAACTACCCTGATGCTGGTAAAAAACTAAGCGCGGTACAAAATGGTTATCTGTTCTATCTTTCTGGCTTGTTATATGAAGCGTCGCGAGACTTAAACAGTGCTTATGTTGATTACCGACGAGCACTCGCTGTAATGCCAGACAACAAGCAAGTTGTGGAAAGCACCTTATACGCTGCTAAGAAGCTGGGCATGCGTGAAGACTTGCGCATGCTAGAGAAGCGGTATGGCAAAGCACCTTCTGGATTAACTCAGTCACAAGGGCGAGTCATCGTTATTGATGAGCAGGGTGTTGTTGAGGCGATGAAAGGGTGGCGTATTGATTTACCGATTTACGACAGTCGCGATAATGGCGCGATTTATTCGTTGGCGCTTCCTTATTATCAGAACCGAGGTGCTCAACGTTTTAGCGATGTTGTTTTAAATGGTCAGGTATTGCCTTCCAGTACGCTGACTGATGTTAATGCGATGGCGCAAAACGATCTTAATGAACGTCTTACTACAATAGTGATCCGTCAAGCTCTTCGTGTTTGGGCAAAAGATCGAATCCGAAAAGAGGCGGCGAAAAAAGGCGATGATGTGGGCAACATACTTTTCAATGTATGGAACACATTGACCGAACAGCCAGATACAAGAAGTTGGCAAACATTGCCAGCGCAAGTGAAAACGGCTTCAAAAATCGTGAAACCGGGAACACAAAGTTTAAACTTGGGTGATCAAACCTATCAGTTTGAAGTGCCTGCACAGCAGACTACATTGGTATGGGTATCTCGTCAGGGAGCACACTCAACCGTGTGGCATAAACAGCTAGGGAGACTGTAATGAAAGCATGGCTTGTTTGTTTAGCAATGGCTATTGGTTTAGTTGGATGCGCCGAAAACACGGCTGGTATTCGAATTGATGGCCAAACGCAAAAAGTATTTTTTAATGATAACGTTTTAGGTAGTCGCTTATTAGTTGACAACATCACCACCACTTACGTTGATGATCGCCCACGAGGAGTCGTGCTGCTGAGTAGCAATTACAAAGGTGATCAGCATATTCTTTACCGATTTTATTGGTATGACAACAATGGTTTAGAAGTGAATACCAAACCTGGTCCGTGGCGAAAAATGATTGTGCGAGGATTTGAGCAAGTCACGTTATCTGAAGTTACTGTGAATCCAAATGGCACAAAATTCCGTGTGCAAATTAGAGAAGCACAAGACGATTAATCTTAACGGCTCTGCCGAAGCTGCCGCGCTAACGATGCGCTGGTATTGAAAAACTAAGGAACTCTCATGAAAAAAAGTATTATTGCTCTTTTAGGTCTTGCCGTCATTTTAGGTGGCTGTTCTAACAAAGTCTCTTACGGCGATGCGCAAGCAACAGAAACCACGACTATCGATTTTGGCTCAACAGATTTACAAAAAATCGCGGCTGAAATGGTGGATAGCATGATGATGTCGGGCTCTGTTGCAGCAATTACTCGTGACCAACGTCCTATCGTTTTTGTTGAGCGAATTAAGAACAAAACCAGTGAACATATTGACACTGAATCCATTACTGACACGATCTCTACTAAGATGTTGAACTCAGGTAAGTTCCGCTTTGTTGATATGGATCGTGTTGAGTCTGTGCGTGAACAACTTAACTTCCAAAACACGGATGAGCTTGTTAACCAAAGCACAGCGATCCAATTTGGTAAAATGGTTGGTGCTCAATACATGCTTTACGGCAACCTATCTAGCATTGTGAAAAATGCAGGTAGCGATAAAGATGTATACTACAAGATGACCATGCGCCTAATGGACCTAGAAACAGGTTTGATTGAGTGGGCGGATGAAACTGAAATTCGTAAAGCGCAATCTAAGAGCCTATTCGGTCTTTAATCGAACAGGGTGGAGAAGTCATCAATGGCATGGTTTTCTTGGCAACAAGCAAAACAGTTAGATCCGAGTCTTAACGCTCTCGATGGCTTCTTTACGGAGCCTCCGGTAAAAGTACAAACTGTTACCGGGGGGCTCACCAACCGTTGTTGGCGGTTGGAATCTTCTCAAGGCCTTGCATACATCTGGCGACCGACCAGTCATGTCTGCAAGGCTTTTTCAATTTCTCGTCACAGTGAATATCAAGTGCTGAATACAGTCTCTTCATTGGAAATTGGCCCCAAGCCAGTTTTTATTCATGAGCAAGGGTTGCTGGTGGAATGGATAGAAGGAGAGGCACTGACGGAGTCAGGCTTAGCACTAAGCGATTTATTATCCATTGCTGCGAAGATTCATCAATATCCGATAAGCGCAATTCCTTTGGTTCCATTTTCATATATTTCTCGCATCGATCATTATTGGCTTGAGCTTGATGGTCAGTATGTGGGTACGGAGTTTGAGGCTTTGTACATGAAGTGGCGCACGGAACCGAACGTTGCACCTGTTCCGCTTGCCCTATGTCACTTCGATCTGGGGTGTTATAACCTAGTGCGAGGAGAGAATGGGGTGAAAGTCATTGATTGGGAGTATGCCGGGATTGCTGACCCTAGGCTTGATTTGACCTTAACTATTCAGGTCGCGAATGCGCCTGTGGAAGAAGCGGTAAAGCAGTATTGCCAAATTCGAGGTATCGAAGATGTGTCTCTTTGGCTGAGAGGTGTACACGCTTGGCAACCAAGAACCTTGGTGATGGCGATGCTCTGGTATCTACTTGCCTATAAATTGTGGGGAGGTGAACAATACTTAAACAGTGCGTATGAGTTGAAAGGCTCATTGTGTATGGAAGATCACTGTTTTGAGAACTCGTCATATTTTCCCCTTTAATAGTAAGGAAATAGTGGTAGTTTTAATAAAAGTACCAGATACACACAGGGAGAGGTACAGATGATTATTTACTTACACGGCTTTGACAGTACAAGCCCGGGTAACCACGAAAAAGTTCTTCAACTGCAATTTATCGACGAAGACGTTCGTTTTATCAATTACAGCACCCTTCACCCAAAGCACGACATGCAACACTTGTTAAAAGAAGTGTCTAAAGTTATCGATCAATCTGATGACCCAAACCCGTTAATCTGTGGGGTAGGTTTAGGTGGTTACTGGTCTGAGCGAATTGGTTTTCTATGCGGTATCAAGCAAGTGATGTTCAACCCGAACTTGCACCCAGAAAAAACGATGGCTGGTCGAATCGATCGCCCAGAAGAGTACGAAGATATCGCAACAAAATGTGTTGATCAGTTCCGAGCGAAAAACCAAGCGCACTGCTTAGTGATTCTCTCTAAAGATGATGAAGTGCATGACAATTCGAAAACGGCAGCTGAGTTAGGAAAACACTATCAAATCATTTGGGATGAAACTCAGTCTCATAAGTTCAAAAAAATCTCTCATCATTTACAAGCGATAAAGGTATTTAAAAATACTTATTAATGTTGAGTGTAGACAGTAAAGCGGCGTTTTTATCGGCTGCTTTGCTGCGATTCCTTCTCTTGAGTATGCCGAGCCACTGTCTCTTTGAAAGGCACATTTTCTTGGTTTAACGCTTTGAATATTGTGTTCTCCTTACCGTTTTCTTACTTCCCTCCTATGTAGCACGAACACCTTGTTGTAGAGTAGTCGAAAAGTAGTCAATCCGTACTCGTTACACGGATTTTGGTTGCCTTCAAAGTTGGTCTCTATATAATGAACCGGACTAAAATAATTTGATAAATATCAAAAAAAATTGAGAGCGAGTAATAAACTTGCCCAAAAAATTCTGGCGTCGTATGCGTACCAGATAAACATGCCAAACCCTGACAAGTCATTGATAGATAAAGAATCAAGGTGAATGGCAGTTTTTTAATCCAAGTAATTGAGACACCTCTAAGAACCAAGAATTCATCGGTTGGATGGATGCCACAAATATTTGTGAGTCATGCATCGAGCTGAACCCCATATATTCATTTTTGTAGAGGAAAATCATTGTGACACGCATTATCGTTGTAGGCGGCGGTGCAGGTGGTCTTGAGTTGGCAACTAAGCTTGGTCGAACTCTAGGTCGCAAAAACCGTGCGCAAATTACGCTAGTCGATCGAAAAGCGAGCCACTTGTGGAAGCCATTATTGCATGAGGTTGCTACAGGTTCTTTGGACGAAGGAGTAGATGCACTGAGCTATCGAGCTCATGCAAAAAACCACAGCTTCGACTTCCAAATGGGTAGCCTTCAAGACATCGACCGTGAACGTAAAGTGATCATCTTAAGTGAGCTTAAAGACGAACACGGTGAACTTCTTATGCCAAGCCGTGAGCTAGAATACGACATTCTAGTGATGGCGATTGGCTCGACATCAAACGACTTCAACACGCCTGGCGTTCGTGAAAACTGTATTTTCCTAGACAGCCCTGAGCAAGCACACCGTTTCCGTACAGAAATGAACAACGAGTTCCTAAAGCTGCACGCGAAAAACGGTAACGGTACGGTCGATATTGCGATTGTTGGTGCTGGTGCAACTGGCGTTGAACTATCAGCTGAGTTACATAATGCTGTTAAAGAGCTGCGCACTTATGGCTTCGGTGATCTTGATTCTAGCAAGTTGAACGTCAATCTGATTGAAGCAGGTGAGCGTATTTTACCAGCGTTACCTCCACGTATTTCTTCTGCTGCTCATCAAGAGTTGGTGAAGTTGGGCGTAAACGTGCGCACCGCCACTATGGTGACTAAAGCTGAAAAAGATGGCCTTACTACAAAAGATGGTGAGAAGATCCCAGCTCAAATCATGGTTTGGGCTGCGGGTATCAAAGCTCCAGACTTTATTAAAGATATCGCTGGCTTAGAAACGAACCGTATCAATCAGCTTGTAGTGAAAAACACACTACAGACAACACGAGATGATGACATCTTTGTTATTGGTGACTTAGCACAATGCACCCAGTCTGACGGTTCGTTCGTGCCGCCACGCGCTCAAGCTGCACACCAAATGGCAAGCCAGGCATTTAGTAACATCGTCGCGAAGATCAACGGGCGCGAGTTGAAAGACTATGTATATAAAGATCACGGTTCATTAGTGTCTCTAAGTCGCTTCTCAACCGTTGGTAGTCTGATGGGGAACCTAACTAAAGGGTCGATGATGGTAGAAGGCCGTATTGCTCGTGTCGTTTACATCTCATTGTATCGCATGCACCTAATGGCGTTGCACGGTGTATTCAAAACCGGTCTGATGATGCTCGTCGGCCGCATTAATCGCGTGCTGCGTCCAAACCTTAAGCTGCACTAAGGTTTTAAATCCACTCTGTGTGGATGTGTTGTATCTTAAAAAATGCAGAAGCCACCACAAGTCGGTGGCTTTTTGTTTATGTTAGATCTGTCGGTAAAAGTGAGAACACAACGCCATCTTTAGGCTTACCCTGAAAAATAAACCGGTTTCTGGCGATGGCTTCTTTTTGTGCACCGACGGACTCAATTAAGGCTTGGCTAGCTTCGTTGTCGGGGTCACAAACAATCTCTAGTCGAGTTAAACTTAGCTTTGCGAAGCAGAATTCTGCTAAGGCTTTAACGGCTTCTTGGGCATAGCCTTGCCGTTGATAGCGGTCGGCAACCCAGTAACCAATACTCGCCATATTAAACGTATGATATAACTCATTAACCGCTGCCATTCCAACCAAAGTGTTACTTTGCCGCTCATAGATACCGAAACCAAAAGCCTCAGTTTTGACCCAGTTAAGACGGGTTGCCAACAGAAAGTCCTGCGCGGTTTTCAATGTGACGTTTTTATCACACCAGTCAAGCCATTGGTGCAGCGAAGGGGATTCTGCAAGTAATCGTTGTAGTGAATGTGCTTCTTCAGCAGGGATGAGCTTGAGCGCTAAGCGGGGCGCAATGATTTCAAAGTCTGGACTCATGAACTAATACGACTTCCATGTTGAGTGTAAGTAAATTGAAAGCTGTCTATTTATACTTGAACGCAGCTATTTTCCTTGCTCTGCGTTGGTTAGGAATAATTGAGGTATAGCAGATAAAAACAAAGCGCAGCTTTGCTGCGCTTTGTCGAACCGCTCGCGCTTATCGAACCCGACGAACTTGAATGATCATACCCATCAACGGGTTATCTAGGTAATGAGTCTCGCTGCTACGCATACGACGTTTTTGATCCATTCGATAACTCTTCAGGAATTTCTCTTCGGTTACTGTCGGCGATATTTCTGCCAAGTTACCGACTTGGACGTTACCATCGACTTCACCTAAGTCATCCGCCAATTGCTCAGTTGAGGTTGGTTCAAAACGCACCTCTCTAACACTTGGTTCGCGGAGATCTAGTGTTGTTTCGGCGAAGAGGTAATGCTGTACGTATATTTGGAATCGACCATCTAGTTCATATAAAGGACCATTGACCGTCTCTTCACTGTAACCGTCGCTGGAAAATGTTTGATTGCCATTGATTGGGCGGCCATCTGCTTGATAAGAATCAGAGAAATCTCGCCCGCCAACGATGCGGAAAATTGGGGCGCTAGATTTACCTCGGTCACCTTGACGCCAGGCTACGTGTTTAAGCACTTTAAAGCCGGCATGATTATTTAGTGCCGCTTCTTGCGCGTTGAGACGGAAAGAAGAACTTGGCAAAAGTGTCACGCCTTTAGAGCGGCGGTAGGATTCACTCTCTAGGCTACCGACATTTTCCATATCGATTTTTGGCAGTTGATTCGGCCAAGATTCTGTTGTGCTTTCAGCGTCGACTGCTCGCTTGAAAATGATCACTTCAATATCAAATTGGCGCTGTGCCCAAGAGGGCATTGAGACACATAGAAGCAATAACGGGATCAGTATTCTCATTCGACTATTAGCTCGTTGGTAATAAATTCTGTTTAAAATCATTCAGTAAGTCTTGAACAAACTGAATGCGTTTACGTCGGTCCACCAATGGTACGCTAAACTTGAACTTAGTTGGACCTTCCATTGCAAATTTTTGCGGCTGTGATTGCAGCAGTTTAACTAAATACGCTGGATTTATGTCAGCATCAGGGTAAAACTCGATAAATCCACCTTTATCATGGGCTTCTATCTTTTTCGCTTTTAAACTACCAGCCGAAATTTTCAATTCTGAGACGGCAAGTAAGTTCTTTGTTGCGTCTGGAAGCAAACCAAAGCGATCAATCAGTTCCACTTTTAGCTCTGATAGTTCATCACTGCTTGTGACACTCGCAATGCGTTTGTACATCGACAGTCGTGTGTTTACATCCGGAATGTAACCATCTGGTAAGAGCGCTGGGATTCGCATTTCCACTTCAGTTTGCTCACGAAGCAGCTCATCCAAAGACGGCTCCTTGCCTTCTTTTAATGCTTGCACTGCTTGTTCCAGCATTTCCATATAAAGTGTAAAACCAACGGATTGAATTTGCCCACTTTGCTCATCACCAAGCAGCTCACCAGCACCACGGATTTCTAAATCGTGGGTTGCTAACGTAAAGCCAGCACCTAAGTCTTCCAGTGAAGCAATCGCATCAAGACGCTTGATGGCATCTTTGGTCATGGCTTTTGGATGTGGCGTTAATAAGTAAGCATAGGCTTGATGGTGCGAACGTCCAACACGGCCACGTAATTGATGCAACTGCGCCAAGCCAAGATTGTCCGCACGATCCATGATTATGGTATTCGCCGTTGGTACGTCGATACCGGTTTCGATGATGGTTGTACACACCAACACATTAAAGCGCTGATGGTAGAAGTCATTCATGATTCGCTCAAGTTCGCGCTCGCGCATTTGACCATGAGCCACGGTAATACGTGCCTCTGGGATGAGTTTCTGTAAGTCTTCTGCCGTTTTTTCAATGGTTTCAACCTGATTGTGCAGGAAGTAAACCTGACCACCACGCATAATTTCACGCAGTACCGCTTCACGGACCACTGGCTCTTCTTTTTGTCGAACAAAGGTTTTAATGGCTAAACGGCGTGCAGGAGGTGTCGCGATGATCGACAGGTCTCGCATGCCACTCATTGCCATATTCAGTGTGCGTGGAATTGGTGTTGCGGTGAGGGTAAGAATGTCCACATCCGCACGCATTGCTTTGACTTTTTCTTTTTGACGAACCCCGAAGCGGTGTTCCTCATCAACGATCAACAAACCTAAATCTTTGAATTTAATGTCGCTCGAAAGCAGCTTATGCGTACCAACGACAATGTCTACTTTACCATCGGCAACGTCTTGCAGAATGACTTTTTGTTCTTTGGCAGATTTAAAACGAGACAGTACTTCAACTCGGATTGGTAAGTTGGCAAAACGGTCACGGAAGTTTTCGAAATGCTGCTGAGCAAGCAAGGTTGTTGGTACGAGTACGGCGACCTGTTTACTGTTATCCGTTGCGACAAATGCTGCGCGCATAGCGACTTCCGTTTTACCAAAGCCCACGTCACCACACACTAAGCGATCCATCGCTTTTGCCTGGCACATGTCTGACAATACGGCATTGATGGCCATCGCTTGGTCATCTGTTTCTTCAAACGGGAATGTTGCTTTAAATGTTGCGTATTGCCCACGATCTAGCTCAAATTTGAAGCCAGGTTTTAATTCTCGTTTAGCATACACATCCAGCAATTCTGCTGCGACATCACGCACTTTTTCTGCCGCTTTACGACGTGCTTTTGCCCACGCTTCACCACCTAATTTATGCAGTGGCGCACTCTCTTCAGCGCCGCCAGAATAACGGCTGATAAGATTCAGTGATGAAACTGGCACGTAGAGCTTGGCATCGTTTTGATACTCAAGGGTGACGTATTCCGTTTTCATGCCACCGGCTTCAAGTGTTTGTAAACCGATGTAGCGACCAATACCGTGATCAATATGAACCACAGGTTGACCGGGTTTTAACTCCGCAAGGTGGCGAATAACGGTGTCACTGTTGACGGCTTTTTTATCTTTGCGGCGTCGCTGGATAACACGGTCACCGAGTAGATCACTTTCACAGATCAGAGCGAAGTTCAGCTCTTCGTGAATGAAACCATGCTCTGCTGCGCCTAAGATCAAGCTGAATCGATCTCCCGAGTCTAGAGCTTGGTAAAGTGAGCCATGTACGACTGGCCGAACTTTGATGCCTTGCAACAGCTCCGTTAGTGCTTCACGACGACCTTCTGACTCTACCGAGAAAACGACTTTTCCGCTGAATTGCTCACTAAACTGACGAAGGCGCGAGAGCGGCTCTTTATTTTGTTGCTGAACGCCAAGCTCGGCTAACGATTGTACGGGTAGGTTTTGACGACCGGCACGCTTAACCACTTTATCTAGGCTCAATTGAGCGATAGGGAGCTGTTTTAGTTGACTGAAAAGTTCGTCTTTTTTCAACCAAAGCTGTTCAGGAGTCAAAAGAGGACGCAACGGATCAACTTTTTTCTGGTCGTATCGATATCCGACATCGGTTAAGAAAGTATCGACCGCAGATTCGATATCACCATATGTGATGACTTGAGAGTCTTCTGGCAAATATTCAAATAAAGTCTCGGTATGGTCAAAAAACAGCGGCTGCCAATACTCAATACCAGCGGGCCACGTGCCTTTGGTCACTTGCATGTAGATTGATTCAGGCTCGCGGCGTGCGTCGAACTGGGTGCGCCAACGTGTACGGAAATCTTCAATCGCTTCTTTAGTGGTTGGGAACTCATGTGCAGGCAGCAATTGGATTTGCTGAATATCGTCGATAGAGCGTTGGTTCTCTGGATCAAACGTGCGAATGGTATCTATTTCATCATCAAAGAAGTCGATGCGGTACGGGTCATTGCTGCCCATAGGAAAGAGATCCAGAATAGACCCACGACTTGCATATTCACCTGGCCCAAATACTTGATCTACATGGCGGTAGCCTGAATTTTCAAGTTGTACACGTAACTTCTCTAGCGAGATTCGATCACCAGTTTTTACCATTAAAGTGTGTTGCAACAGAAAATCACGTGGCGATTGGCGTTGCAATACTGTACTGACCGGGACGATGGTTATGCCATCACGTTGACTTGGCAGTTGGTATAGGCGTGCGATACGTTCAGAGATGATTTCTTGATGCGGAGAAAAGTTATCGTAAGGCAGCGTTTCCCAGTCGGGGAACAGGCTTACCGTTTGGTCGGTGAATTGCTCAATCTCTGCCTGAAGCTTTAAAGCAATTTGCGGGTCAGGCACAACGAGTAGCGAGTGACTCGAATACTGCTTGGCTAGCTCTGCAATGGCTAGAGGTAGAGCTGCGCCCGGCAAATTACCTAGCTGTTTTTTGTCGCCACGCTCTGAAGGGTTGGTGACGGAAAGAATCGTTGCTTTTGTCATAGGAATTATTTTTTATCTCGCTCCATCGAGCGCTGACGTAAAAGTTTTTGTTGTTGATACAGTGCCGCCTTTATCAGTAAATCTTGATCAGATTCTCGGAGCATCTTGTATCTAAGCGTGATAATGAAATCTTGCTCTGAAGCATCACATTCTTCTACTTGAGCGTAACAGTAAATCGCCGCAGCAGGGTGATCGAGGAACAGTTTAACACGAACGAGTTGTTGAGTAGTTAACGCTGTATCTGAGCGGAAACTGAGTTGACTAGCACCAAACTGCGTCGTTTGATATCGAATGGAGGCGTCATCTTGTTGTGAAAGCATAAAGCTCAACAAGAGGTTAAGTTTCGCGTTTTGCGTATCAAGCAAGTTGATCACATGCTTTAACTCTTTGTTTTTCAGCTCTAGACGCGCGTTGTCTGCCAACATATCTAAGTGACTAAATTCACTGGCGACAATAAATGGTGCTGGAATTTCGGAGGCAAATGTTTCTTCATCTGGCAAAGCAAAGTCCGCACTCAACGTTTCGACGTTGATGGTGAGGTTATGATGGACGGTAAAGTATTCTTGCTCTGTCATATAGTCGATCCTTTTGCCAGTGAGCGCTCCCTGTTCACTCAACAAACAAAGAGAAATAGGGCACTGATTATCGCTAACTGAATGAAGTTATCAAGTTTAGCTGATTTGTCCTTGAACTTTTTGCCCTAAATACAGACTTATTGCATGTCGTTGACAAATTTAGCGATTCTCTTGTCTTCTTAATGAGAAGAGTAAGGTAAGATAATCCGCTAAAGCTTTATATCAAAACAACCAGTTGGTTTGTCTTATATGTATCATCCTATCTCATTGTTTATTGGCTTAAGGTATCTTCGGGGACGCTCTGGAGATAGGTTCAGCCGGTTTGTTTCTTATATGTCGACGGCGGGTATTACGATCGGTGTAATGGCGTTGGTGACGGTTCTTTCTGTGATGAACGGGTTTGAATCGCAGTTAAAAGAACGCATTTTAGGTGTGCTACCTCATGCCGTTGTTTCGCAACACGATGGAAAAACGCCTATGACCGAGTCTGCCCCTCCATTTGTTCAAGCGATGTCGAGTGAATCTCAGCCGGAGCCTATCGTTAGAGGAGAGGCTGTTATTCAGAGTTCTGCACAGCTGACGGCTGGTTACCTCATCGGTATTGAACCTAAGAAAGGCGATCCGATTAGCAACCATTTGATTGCCGGACGATTATCGTCACTTCAAGCAGGTGACTACAATGTATTTTTGGGTCACAGTTTGGCGCGTTCACTAAAGGTCTCAATCGGGGATAAAGTGCGCTTGATGGTGACCAACGCAACGCAGTTTACCCCACTTGGCCGTATTCCTAGCCAGCGAAACTTTACTGTCTCTGGCATTTTCAATACGGGATCGGACGTTGATGGTCAATTAATGATTGTGAACATGACGGATGCATCTAAGCTGATGCGTTTCCCTAAAGACACGGTTTCTGGTTGGCGTGTCTTTTTCTCTGACCCATTTATGGTAACGGATTTTGCTGACCAACCCATGCCTGATGGATGGGAATGGAGTGATTGGCGCGAACAGCGTGGTGAGCTTTTCCAAGCGGTGAAAATGGAAAAGAACATGATGGGACTTATGCTAGGTCTAATTGTGGGTGTCGCTGCATTCAATATTATCTCCGCTTTAATCATGGTGGTAATGGAGAAGCAATCAGAAGTTGCAATATTGAAAACTCAAGGCATGACTCAATCTCAAGTGATGACCATTTTCATGGTGCAAGGTGCAAGCAGTGGTGTAATTGGCGCGATTGTTGGTGGCGCTGCGGGCGTGATCTTGTCACTTAATCTAAATGCGATTCTTGAATCTGCTGGTGTGGCGCTATTCAGCTTTGGTGGTCATCTACCCATCTTGATTGATTCACTGCAAATTCTTTTAGTGGTGGTATTGGCGATTGCTCTTAGCCTTGCTGCTACGCTTTATCCTTCTTATCGAGCATCTTCTGTTAAACCTGCTGAGGCACTTCGCTATGAATAAGCTATTAGAATGTCGTGATATTCGTAAAGTCTACCGAGAGGGTTCGTTAGATACGGAAGTGTTGAAAGGCGTAAGTTTCGATATCGACAAAGGGGAGTTGGTTTCTATTGTTGGCTCTTCTGGTTCGGGAAAAAGTACCTTATTGCATATTTTAGGTGCGTTAGATGACGCAACTCATGGTGAAGTTGATTTTCTAGGGCAAAACCTATCAGCTTTGAGCTCGAACAAACAGGCGGCATTACGCAACAAGCACCTTGGTTTTGTATACCAGTTTCATCACTTATTGGCTGACTTTACTGCGCTTGAAAATGTGGCGATGCCACTGATGATTGGCGGTGCTAAAGTAGCGGATGCAAAACAGGCGGCTAAAGCGCTGTTAGATAAAGTTGGTTTGAGTCATCGGATGCAACATAGACCCTCCGAGTTATCGGGCGGTGAGCGTCAGCGTGTTGCGATTGCGCGTGCGTTGGTGAATAAACCTGATCTGGTCTTGGCTGATGAACCTACGGGGAACTTAGATCACAATACGGCACTGTCTATCTATGATTTGATGCGCGAGCTCAATAAAGAGTCAAACATTGCATTTTTGGTTGTCACGCATGACAAAGAGCTGGCAGCAAAAATGGATCGTCAAATGCACATGCAAGATGGTTTGCTCGTAGATCGTTTTGTGACTGATACAGCATCTGCGGAGGGCTAGTTTTGTTTACCTCTTTAGCTTTGATGATTGGTGGTCGCTTCAGTCGAGCGAAAAAGCGCAACAAGATGGTGTCTTTCATATCGCTTTCTTCGACCATTGGTATTGCGGTTGGCGTTGCTGTGATCATTATCGGTTTGTCTGCAATGAATGGCTTTGAGCGCGAGCTGCAATCGCGTGTGTTGTCTGTGATCCCACACGGCGAGTTAGAAGGTGTTAATGGACCACTTCATGACTACACCAAAACGATGAATCAAGCTCTAAAACATGAACATGTTGTTGCGGCAGCACCGTACGTTCGTTTTACGGGCTTGGCAGAAAAAGGCAGTAAGCTAAAAGCGATAGAAGTTCGTGGTGTAGAGCCTACTTTCGAGCAAGCGGTGTCGAGCTTATCGAATTTTATTGACCAAGAAGCTTGGCAAAACTTTTATGCCGGTCAGCAGCAAGTGATCTTAGGACGAGGTGTAGCAAACGAGCTAAATGTCGCCGTGGGGGATTACGTTACGTTGATGATTCCGCAAACAGGCGGCGCAAATAAAGTGCAGGCTCCTAAGCGAGTGCGCGTGAAAGTGTCAGGGTTCTTAACATTGAATGGCCAAATCGACCACTCTCTAGCGTTAGTACCATTGGCGGATGCTCAGCAATACGCGAGATTAGGGGAAGGGGTCACTGGCATTTCACTAAAAACTGACGATGTTCTCAATGCGCCTTCTATTGTTCGCGAGGTTGGTAGCATGGTTGATGTTTATGTGTATTTGAAAAGCTGGCAGCAAAAGTTTGGTTTTTTGTATCGCGATATTCAGCTCGTGCGCACCATTATGTACTTGGTGATGGTACTGGTGATTGGCGTGGCATGTTTTAATATTGTGTCTACGTTGATGATGGCAGTGAAAGACCGAGCGGCGGAAATCGCAATTTTGCGAACAATGGGAGCAAAAGATAGCCTAATCAAACGGATCTTTGTTTGGCAAGGTGTATTCTCTGGTGTATTTGGCAGTCTCGTCGGCAGTGTTATCGGTGTCTTAGTGGCGTTAAATCTGACTCCGTTAATTAAAGGGTTAGAGAGCTTAATTGGTCATCAGTTTTTATCGGGTGATATTTACTTCGTCGACTTCTTACCATCACAACTACACTGGCCAGATGTGGCATTGGTGTCAGTGACGGCGATAGTGCTTAGTTTACTTGCGACGTGGTATCCTGCTTCTCGTGCCGCAAGGTTGAATCCGGCGGCTGTACTGAGTTCTAAATAGCTGATTGTTTTACAATATGCGAAAAACAAAAAAAGGACCGAATTCGGTCCTTTTTTGTATTTATCCGACTTGAGTAACATCGCGTTTCATTCTAACTGTTAGATGCCCCTCAACTGATAGCTCAAATGCTGATTTTTACGCAGTAAGGTCTTATCTTATTTTGCGTTTTTGCCAGCTCCGTACTACTGAGTAGCGCCAAAGCCCTCGAATTCCGAAGTAGCCAATAATCGCGGATACAACCCCACAAATTGCGCAGCCCAATAGAAATGGAGGTCCAATGGTGCTCATTTGCTGCATGATGAATTCCCACGATAGTTCAAAGTGAAAAGGTTGCGGGGGAAGACGCATCACTAGAGCACCTAGCTTGTACGCAAAGTAAAATAGCACAGGCATAGTGATAGGATTGCTGATCCATACCAAAGCGACGGAGAGGGGCAGATTGACACCCAACATAATGGCCAAACCAGCGGCCATGATCATTTGGCTCGGCAGCGGAACAAAAGCCATAAATAACCCGACAGCAAAAGCCCCTGATGCCGAGCGGCGGTTTAAGCACCACAAGTTCGGGTTGTACAACACATTGCCGAAGACCTTCAATGCTTTTTGGCGTTTGATCAATTCATGATCTGGCATGAAGCGTTTTATCAGCTTTCTAGGCATAGGACAGCATGACTCTCTCAGAAAAAAGTTGGACCTTGGCGTTATTTGTAGCGAGCGTAATCTCGTCGGCTTGGTGGCCGACAATACCAGATTGGCGTTGGTTGCTGCTGGGAATAATAACCACTGGCTCAATAATCAAATTACGTCGTGGCTTAATTAGCATAGGCGCAATTGCGGGCTTTATGGTTGTCATCGTCCACGGCAATGTATTGGAGTCTCAGAGACAAGCCCTTTTTCAAGCAGGGGAGAATATTACCATAATTGGTAAAGTTGACAGCCCTTTTACGCAAATAAGTCACGGTTATGAAGGTATTGTCGCTATAGAAGCGGTAAATTCTCAAACTCTGTTACCTTTTCTTAAACCTAAAATCCGTCTTATTACGCCTTTTCCACTCGATGTTAACAGTGAGTTTACGACATCCATCTCGTTAAAGCCGATTACAGGTCTACGCAACGAAGCTGGCTTTGATGCTGAAAAGCACGCGATGGGTAAAAATACTATCGCCCGAGCGGTTGTTAACAAAGACGCTAAGTGGATTGTTCGTTCTAATGTATCTCTGCGTCAATCCATTATTGCCGATGTCGCTGATGATGTGTCTTCCCTTCATCATTTCTCGTTAATAAGTGCGTTAGTTTTTGCTGACCGTTCTTGGTTGTCTAAGGAAGATTGGCAAGCGCTCAGGGACAGTGGTTTACTGCATTTGGTCTCCATTTCTGGTTTACATATTGGTATGGCGTTTACTTTTGGGCTAGTCGTGGGCGGTACCGTTCGTTATCTATTACCCCAATACCAGTTGTTACCTAGCTTATATGGGCTGATCTTCGCTGTTGCCTACGCTTGGTTAGCGGATTTCTCTCTGCCTACTACGCGAGCAGTGTCGGTATGCGTTGTTTACGTTCTCCTGAAGTATACTCTGGTGCACTGGACTTCTTGGCGAGTTCTTTTGCTTGCAGTATCTCTACAACTGCTTGTCCAACCTTTTGCATCCGACAGTATGAGCTTTTGGTTATCATACCTCTCCGTTTGTGCGGTATTGTTCGCAATTAATTTGATTCGACATCAAAGGGGAGGTTGGAAAGCGCGATTAAAAGCGTTATTGCTTACTCAATTGATGTTGAGCGCTTTAATCGTACCTGTTAGTGGCCATTTCTTCTCCGGTTTTAGTTTGTCCTCAATAGCCTACAACTTGGTATTTATTCCTTGGTTCGGATTTATCGTTGTACCTTTGATGTTTCTAGCCCTGTTCTCATCTTTGTTTCTTGAAATGATAGCGAAGCCTCTGTGGCATTTGGTGGACTGGTCATTACAGCCATTGAGCACGTCAATACAGTACGCAGTAGGTTCTTGGCAACCCATTAGCATGGAAATGACAATGCTGGTTATGGTGATAGTGGTTTGCTTAATATTTCAACGGTTCATGTCTCAGTACGCGTGGTATTTGTTACTCGGCATCGTTATTAGTATCAAGTTTGCAGCGGAGTATGAACCGCATTGGCGTATCGATGTATTAGATGTAGGTCATGGCCTTGCAGTGGTTGTAGAAAAAGACGACAAGGTGTTGCTGTATGACACTGGTAAAGCATGGCAAAGCGGCAGTATCGCAGAGCAGGTCGTCACTCCGGTTTTGCATCAACGAGGTTATGAAAGCATAGATACACTGATTCTAAGCCATTCCGATAATGATCACGCAGGCGGCCGCTTTTTCATTGAAGATGCCTTTTCTCCACAGCGTAAACTTAGTAGTCAATTCTTTATCGAATATGAGCCTTGCACTAGAGGCGACCAATGGAAATGGCAAGGATTAAACATGGAAGTGCTCTGGCCTCCTGCACTTGTTCAACGTGCGTATAATCCGCACTCCTGTGTATTACGACTTACTGACCCTATTTCTAACTTTAGTATGCTTTTTACTGGTGATATTGAGGCCATTAGCGAGTGGATTTTGCTTAGAGAACCCGGAAAGTTACAAAGCGATGTGATGCTAGTCCCTCACCACGGGAGTAAAAGTTCATCGAATCCTCGATTTATTGAGGCGGTGAGCCCGAGTGTGGCAGTTGCTTCTTTAGCAAAAAACAATCGATGGGGAATGCCAGCGGAAAATGTCGTTGCTTCATACCGAAAACTTGGCATTACTTGGCTTGATACTGGTGAGGGTGGTCAGGTAAGCTTCTTTATTCACCGTGATAATTGGCGCTCAGAAACCAAACGTAGCGATACATTTGAGCCTTGGTATAGGCAGATGCTGCGTAAGGGAGTAGAATGAGAGTCTTAATGTAAGAAAATAAAGCACTTCTATGTCGATAAATACTGATGAAACGACTTGGCAGACGTTTAAGCGTCTATGGCAATTTATTCGCCTTTATAAGTCAGGTCTTGTCGTTGCAGTCATTGCATTAGTTATTAATGCTATATCAGATACCTATATGATTTCCCTACTAAAACCGCTACTCGATGAAGGTTTTGGGAACGCTGAGTCTGATTTTTTACGCACGCTTCCATTGATTATTTTTGCCATGATGTTTATCCGTGGCATAAGTGGATTTGTCTCCACCTACTGTTTGAGTTGGGTATCTGGCAACGTAGTTATGCAAGTCCGTCGCATGGTGTTCAATCACTTTATGCATATGCCAGTGTCATACTTTGATAAGGAAAAGACGGGCAACTTATTGTCGCGTATAACCTACGACTCAGAGCAAGTATCAGCGGCAACTAGCCAAGCGTTGGTGAGCATTGTGCGTGAAGGCGCAAGTATCATTGGTCTGTTAGTCTTGATGTTTTACAACAGCTGGCAATTGTCGCTAGTGCTGTTTGCTGTTGCTCCCGTTGTGGCATGGGGTATTGGTGTTGTTTCTAAACGTTTTAGAAAAATATCCAAAAATATGCAGACCATGATGGGTAACGTAACTGCATCAGCAGAGCAGATGCTGAAAGGCCATAAAGTTGTGTTGAGCTATGGCGGCCAAGACATCGAACGTAAACGATTTGAAAAAGTCAGCAACCAAATGCGTCAACAAAGCATGAAGTTGGTGACGGCTCAAGCGGCGGCTAACCCTATCATCCAAATGATTGCATCACTTGCAATTGTTGCCGTTCTTTATTTAGCAAGTATTGATTCGATTAAAGAGCAACTGACTCCAGGTACATTTACTGTTGTCTTCTCTGCAATGTTTGGTCTGATGCGCCCACTTAAAGCGCTGACTAACGTTACTTCTCAGTTCCAACGTGGTATGGCCGCGAGCCAAACGCTCTTCGCGTTAATTGACCTCGAGCCTGAGAAAAACGAAGGTAAGTTGACAGTTGAACGCGCAAATGGCGATGTTTCAGTTAAAAACGTAAGCTTTACTTACACTGGTGCAGAAAAACCAGCATTGGAAAATGTCAGCTTCGATATTCCAAGAGGAAAAACGGTGGCGCTAGTTGGCCGTTCTGGCTCAGGTAAAAGTACCATCGCGAACTTGTTCAACCGCTTCTATGATGTTGACAGTGGATCTATCACATTAGATGGGCATGATATTCGTGATTACGAGCTAAAGAATTTACGTCAGCAATTTGCACTAGTATCGCAAAATGTTCATTTGTTTAATGACACGATAGCAAACAATATTGCGTACGCAACGGATGGTCAATACGAGCGCAGTGATATCGAGAAAGCGGCAACACTCGCGCATGCGATGGAGTTCATCGGCAAAATGGATGATGGACTTGATACCATGATTGGTGAAAATGGTGCTAGCTTGTCTGGTGGTCAACGCCAACGTGTTGCGATTGCGCGAGCTCTATTGCGTGATGCTCCAGTGCTGATTCTTGATGAGGCAACTTCGGCTTTGGATACCGAATCCGAGCGAGCTATTCAAGCTGCACTTGATGAGCTGCAAAAAGACAAAACGGTACTTGTAATAGCGCACCGCTTATCCACAATCGAGAAAGCCGATGAAATTCTTGTGGTTGATGATGGTGCCATCATTGAACGTGGCAACCACGCTGAGCTTATTGAGAAAAATGGTGCGTATGCACAATTGCACCGTATTCAGTTTGGTGAATAAGCGCGGTGATTGAAAAAATCTGGTTTGAAAGCCATCCAATAAAATATCTCTTGTGGCCGCTTTTGTGGCCACTGAGTTTATTATTTGGAGCGATAAGCAAGTCAAAGCGAAAGCAATACCAAACTGGCCGCAAGCAAGCTTATAATGCGCCTATACCTGTTGTTGTGGTTGGCAATATCACTGCTGGTGGCAATGGTAAAACACCAGTTGTTGTGTGGCTTGTTGAGCAACTACAGCAAATGGGCTTTAAGCCGGGGGTTGTTTCTCGTGGTTATGGGGCAAAGGCTCCTGCCTATCCGTTAGTGCTAAAAGAAGATACGCCAGCGAAGCATTGTGGCGATGAACCTAAGTTGATTCATCGCCGTACAGGAGCACCTGTTGCGGTAGATCCTGTGCGTTCAAATGCAGTGAAAGCACTGCTAGATTTGGATGTGGATATCATAATTACGGATGATGGATTACAACATTATGCGTTAGGCCGTGATATTGAGTTAGTGATTGTGGATGGGAATCGCCGGTTTGGGAATGAAAGCCTGATTCCATTAGGTCCTTTACGTGAAGGTATTGAGCGACTTAAAGAAGTCGACTTTATCATCACCAATGGCGGTCAAGCGCATACGGGCGAAATCGCAATGGCTTTAGCACCCTCTAAAGCTATTAATCTTAAGACTAAGCAACATGTGGATGTCTCGGAGTTGAAAGATCTCGTCGCATTTGCGGGCATTGGGCATCCTCCGCGTTTTTTTCATACACTAAACTCGATGAACGCAAATGTTAAAGTCACAAAAGGTTTTGCTGACCATCAAGACTTTGATCAACAAGAATTAGAAGCATTGGCTCAACAAGGGACCAATGTGATTATGACCGAGAAAGATGCCGTCAAGTGCAGCCATTATGCGCAAGATAATTGGTGGTATCTGCCTGTATCTGCCCAGTTTGAGTCAAACGATGCAGAGCAAATTTTAAATAGAATAAAAGAGGTTAAAGCGGCTTATGGATCACCGTCTACTTGAGATTGTAGCTTGCCCTGTTTGCAAAGGTAAGCTGACGTACGATAAAGATAATCAAGAGTTGATCTGCAAATTGGATCGCCTTGCTTACCCGATCAAAGAGGGTATTCCAGTTCTGCTAGAGCCTGAAGCTCGCACTATGAGCATGGATGAGGGACGCTAATGTCTTTTACGGTTGTCATCCCTTCGCGCTACGCATCGAGCCGTTTGCCTGGTAAACCGCTAGCGGATATTGGTGGTAAGCCTATGGTTCAGTGGGTTTATGAACAAGCGCTACAAGCGGGTGCGGAAGATGTCATCGTTGCAACTGATGACGAGCGTGTTGCGAAAGCGGTTTCGTCATTTGGTGGTAAAGTTTGTATGACCTCTCCCCACCACGAATCAGGTACGGAGCGTCTTGCCGAAGTTGTTGAAAAGATGGCTATTCCGTCAGACCACATTATTGTTAATGTGCAAGGGGATGAGCCTTTGATTCCGCCGTCCATCATTCGTCAGGTTGCTGATAACTTATCTGGGTGTGAAGCCCCGATGGCGACGTTAGCTGTAGAAATAGACTCGGAAGAGGAAGTGTTCAACCCGAACGCTGTTAAAGTTGTCGCAGATGAGCAAGGCTATGCGTTGTACTTTAGTCGAGCAACCATCCCTTGGGATCGCGATAACTTTGCTAAACAAGACAAAACTATTGCCAACCCATTAATGCGTCATATTGGTATTTATGCTTATCGAGCTGGTTTCATTAATACGTATGTCAACTGGGCACCAAGTGCATTAGAGCAGATTGAGTGTCTTGAGCAACTGCGAGTGCTTTGGTACGGTGAAAAAATTCATGTGGCGGTAGCGAAAGAAGCACCAGCGGCAGGGGTTGATACGCCCGAAGACCTAGAAGCCGTGCGCGCGATTGTTGCAAAGCAAGCGTAACAAATGCTCATATAGATTTAAGAATAAACAAGGCTCCTGAATTAGGAGCCTTTTTGTTTTACTTGTATCGAGGTATTAGTTAAATGTTAGTGTCGTATTGGTTCCGTTTAGGGCAGGTTGCTAACACCTCTCGGTGACCGGTGTCTTTCACTTCTTGGAGAATGACATCAAAGCCCCATAATCGGTACACGTGCTTTAGAACTTCTTCGTAACTATCATCAAGTGGGATGCGGTTGTGAGGAACGTACTGCAACGTAAGTGAGCGATCACCACGGACATCGACATTAAACACCTGAATGTTTGGCTCAAGATTAGATAAGTTATACTGAGCAGCTAAGGTTTCTCTAATGCGTTTATAACCCATCTCATCGTGTATCGCAGCGACTTCAATAAAGTTCTTATGATCATCATCGTTTATCGCAAACAGCTTGAAATCACGCATTAATTTCGGAGAAAGGTATTGGCTAATAAAGCTTTCATCTTTGAAATTATGCATCGCGAAATGCACTGCATCTAACCAGTCGGTTCCTGCCAAGTCTGGAAACCACTCTTTGTCCTCATCAGTTGGTTCTTCACAGATACGCTTAATATCTCGGAACATGGCAAAGCCTAACGCGTAGGGGTTAATGCCATTAAAGTAAGGACTGTTATAAGGCGGCTGAGCCACGACACTGGTGTGGCTATGTAAGAACTCTAGAATGAACTTTTCAGACACCAAGCCCTCATCATAAAGATGGTTGAGTATGGTGTAGTGCCAGAACGTTGCCCAGCCTTCATTCATGACTTGCGTTTGTTTTTGCGGATAAAAATACTGACTGATCTTACGGACGATCCGAACAACTTCACGCTGCCACGGCTCTAGCAACGGCGCATGTTTTTCGAAGAAGTAGAGCAAGTTTTCCTGAGGCTCGCTTGGGAATCGCTCTTTAATGTCTTCCTCTTTCGTCTTGGCTGTCGGTACGGTGCGCCAAAGCTCATTAACTTGAGATTGTAGGTATGCTTCGCGTTCTTCTTGTCTTGCTTTTTCCTCTGTAATTGAGATTTTCTCTGGACGCTTGTAGCGGTCTACACCAAAGTTCATTAACGCGTGACAAGAGTCGAGCAGCTTTTCCACTTCTTTTACGCCATATCGTTCTTCACATTCGGCTAAGTACTTTTTGGCGAACAGCAGATAGTCGATAATAGAACTGGCGTCAGTCCACGTTTGGAATAGGTAGTTACCTTTGAAAAAAGAGTTATGGCCGTAACACGCGTGCGCTATCACGAGTGCTTGCATTGTTACCGTATTTTCTTCCATCAAATAAGCAATACAAGGGTCGGAGTTAATCACAATCTCGTAGGCTAACCCCATTTGACCATGTTTATAGTTCTGCTCTGTTTGAATGAATTTTTTACCAAATGACCAGTGGTTGTAATTGATTGGCATGCCGATACTTGAGTAGGCATCCATCATCTGTTCTGAAGTAATCACTTCTATTTGGTTAGGGTAAGTGTCTAGGCGATAATGCTCCGCGACACGCTTAATTTCTTTGTGGTATCGCTCTAACAGCTCAAATGTCCAATCTGGTCCATCTGGCAACACTTTACTGTTACGCTTCTTAGGCGCCTCTCCTGAGAGGTTTCTCGTTGCGGTATTCATCGCTAGCCTCCTTACGCCGTTTCTTTTTGGAATAGTTCACGAAAGACTGGGAAAATATCCTCCACAGAGCGAATGTTTTTCATTGCGAAATTAGGAAACTCTCCAGTGAGTTTTTCGTACTCATGCCATAGAGTTTGGTGCGAGCGCCGCGTGATCTCTATGTAAGAGTAATACTGACAGTTTGGAAGTAATTTGTTCACTAACAGATCCCGGCATCTTGGCGAATCATCTGCCCAGTTGTCACCGTCGGATGCTTGAGCTGCATATATGTTCCACTGACCAATCGGGTATCGCTCTTTTACTATTTCATCCATTAACTTGAGCGCGCTAGATACAATGGTACCCCCGGTTTCTTGTGAGTAGAAAAATTCGTGCTCGTCCACTTCCTTCGCTTGGGTATGGTGGCGGATAAAGACGACTTCGACATTCTCGTAGGTACGAGTTAAGAACAAGTACAAAAGAACATAGAAGCGTTTTGCGATGTCTTTCGTTGCCTGATCCATAGAACCGGATACGTCCATTAGACAGAACATGACCGCTTGGCTCGATGGTACAGGGCGTTTCTCATAGTTCTTGAAGCGTAAGTCGAAGGTATCGATGAACGGCACGCTTTCGATTTTCTTGCGCAGTTCTTCAATTTCAGCCTTCAAGCGGTTCTCTTCAAACTGCTGAGCAGGTTCAATATTTTTGATGCGAGCAAGCTCGTCTTCTAACTCTTTAAGAAGTCGTTTCTTACCAGCAGTCATTGCAGTACGGCGCGCAAGAGATTGTTGCAGAGAACGTACTACGGCAATATTGGAAGGGATACCGGCAGTTTGAAAGCCTGCACGGTGTGTTTTCCATTCAGTGATTTTGGCAATTTGGTTTTTTTCTAGATTAGGCAGCTCGAGATCTTCGAACAAAATATCGAGGTACTCATCTTTTGATATTTGGAATACAAATTCGTCTTGGCCTTCTCCATCTGGACTGGCGTTCCCTTCTCCAGAGCCGCTACCCTGACCGCCACCTTTGGGACGCTCAATTTTATCACCAGTAATGAATTGGTCGTTACCGGGATGAACTCGTTCGCGAACACCACCTTTGCCTTGATGAAATATAGGCTCATTGATGTCTTTGTGAGGGATAGAGACCTCTTCGCCCGTTTCCGTATTCGTAATCGAGCGTCGATTCACTGCGTCTGCTACCGACTCTTTTATTTGCTCTTTGTGGCGCTTCAAGAAGCGCTGTCGATTAACAGCGCTCTTGTTCTTGCCATTGAGCCTTCGGTCTATAAATTGCGCCATGAAATAGCCCTCTTCATGTTTCACAAGCGACCTAACTCAATACTGGGTTAGGATGACTTACGTACTCGTAGGTACCACTCAGAAAGTAGGCGAACCTGTTTCTCGGTATAGCCTTTTTCCATCATGCGAGCGACAAAGTCGTCATGCTTCTTCTGATCTTCAGAAGAGGTTTTCGCATTAAATGAGATAACCGGAAGTAGCTCTTCGGTATTGGAGAACATTTTCTTCTCGATTACTGTGCGCAGTTTTTCGTAGCTGGTCCAAACCGGGTTTTGACCATTGTTATTCGCTTTCGCACGAAGCACAAAGTTAACGATTTCGTTTCGGAAATCTTTCGGGTTAGAAATACCAGCTGTTTTTTCGATCTTCTCTAGCTCAGCATTCAGTGAAGAGCGATCAAATAGCTGACCAGTTTCTGGATCTCGGTACTCTTGGTCTTGAATCCAGAAGTCTGCATAGGTGACATATCGGTCGAAGATGTTTTGGCCGTATTCAGAGTAAGACTCAAGATAAGCGGTCTGAATCTCTTTACCGATAAATTCAACGTATCGAGGTACTAGGTAGCCTTTCAAGAACTCGAGATATTTCTCTGCTGTTTCAGCAGGGAACTGTTCGCGCTCAACCTGTTGTTCAATCACATAGAATAGATGTACAGGGTTGGCTGCCACTTCGGTTTGGTCGAAGTTAAATACGCGTGACAAAATCTTAAAGGCAAAACGTGTTGAGAGACCGTTCATGCCTTCATCGACACCAGCATAATCACGATACTCTTGATAGCTTTTTGCCTTTGGATCCGTATCTTTCAGCGTTTCACCGTCGTATACGCGCATCTTAGAGAAGATGGACGAGTTCTCAGGCTCTTTAAGTCGAGAAAGAATACTGAATTGTGCCAGAGTCTCGAGTGTGCTTGGTGAACAAGGGGCTTGAGATAACTCACTGTTTTCGAGAAGTTTTTGGTAGATTTTGACTTCTTCTGAAACACGTAGACAGTAAGGTACTTTCACAATATAAACACGGTCCAAGAACGCTTCATTGTTCTTGTTGTTACGGAAGGTCTGCCACTCAGATTCGTTTGAGTGAGCCAGAATCATACCGTCGAATGGAATCGCAGAAAGGCCTTCTGTACCGTTGAAGTTGCCTTCTTGCGTTGCTGTTAGCAGCGGGTGAAGCACTTTGATTGGTGCTTTGAACATCTCAACGAATTCCATTAAACCTTGGTTTGCTTTACACAGCGCACCGGAGTAGCTGTAAGCGTCTGGATCGTCTTGCGAATAGTGTTCAAGCTTACGAATATCGACTTTACCAACCAATGATGAGATATCTTGGTTGTTTTCATCGCCTGGTTCAGTTTTGGCAATACCGATTTGGTCAAGGATAGAAGGGCGTACTTTCACTACTTTAAATTTGGTGATATCACCACCAAACTCGTGAAGACGTTTAGCGGCCCAAGGAGACATGATCGAGCGAAGATAACGGTGCTCGATGCCATACTCTTTTTTCAAAATATCGCCATCTTCTGTGGCTTTGAATAGGCAGAATGGATGGTCATTCACTGGGCTGCGTTCGCCGTTAGCAGTAAGAACATAAATAGGCATCTGTTCCATCAGAGCCTTAAGCTTTTCTGCAAGCGAAGACTTACCACCGCCGACAGGGCCGAGTAGGTAAAGAATCTGCTTACGCTCTTCTAGGCCTTGCGCCGCATGTTTTAGGTAAGACACAATTTGTTCTATGGCATCTTCCATGCCATAAAAGTCTTTAAAGGTTTCATAACGAGAGATAACACGATTCGAGAAGATTCGGCTTAGTCTCGGATCTTTTGCCGTATCGATTATCTCTGGTTCACCAATCGCCATCAGTAGGCGTTCTGCTGCATTAGCATAAGCGCTTTTGTCATCTTTACACAGGGCTAAAAACTCCTGTAACGACATCTCTTCATCTTTTGCAGCTTCATATCTTGATTGATAGTGGTCGAAAATACTCATGTCGCTTTCCCCTTTAATAGTCAGTCTACCGACGAACGTTGATTCAGGCTTTCCACCAACAGTTATGCTCGTTGTTGTTTGAATATACGTCCTGTTATCACATTTGGTTCGTACAGAATGTAAGATTGGCGACACCAAAGACTTTGCTTTATGGACGGTTTTTTCGTTACAACGGTGAGCGGTGGATATGAATTTTTCAATCACAGCCTTTCTCTACTTAAGCCTAGTCGGGGATTTGCAATTTTGCTTAACAATTATGAATTTATTGTAAAAGTGACATTTGAATCACTCTTTTATTTAGGACGAATTTATGTCGTGAATAGGTGCAATAGAAATCAAATATTTGGCAAAGACGGAAGAGTCTCAGTGATTCGTTGTTCTACATTGAGCAAGGCAAGTGAAAGAGGTAGGAAGAGAGCAAAGTCTTAGATAAGTTTGTGACAGGGTAAATAACAAGGAGAGCGGGCGCTCTCCTCATTCTTAGATGACCATTTTATGCGCTGAAGATTTGCGCTAGTTCGTTTTCACATAAATGATACTGACGAGGGCAGTTACGCCAAGTTTGCAGCATACGGCGGTATTTATCTAGCATCGGCATTTGGCTGTTAAAGTGATGATCTGCCTTGTCAAACTGAGGGTACAAACCTTCAGAATCGATGAGAAAACGTACGTAATGTACTTGTTGCGCTTCTGAAGCGATATCAAATCCCAAGAACTTCAAGCGACGTTGATCCACGTTGCTGCGATCTTCATCGTCTAGCATGTTGTAAGATTCTTGCATCGCATGATACATCTCCATAACGTCGATGATCTCACGACATTCTGCTTCTGAGAGGCAGCCGAAATCTTTGTTCAACTCTCGCATTTGTAGTTCATAACCACGTTCAACGATCGTTTGTAAGCGTTTGTATTTGGCCGCATTACTTGGATCAAGTTGAGACATAAGGTTGTATTGGTTTGATAGAATCAAACGTTGAGCGTTTGACATTTCCATGGTGACCTCACTAGATATCTAATACATTTTTAATGTGCTTAGGTTAACGCTTAAGACATGAGTGAAACATGATCTCAACACATATTTAATACTAAAAAATGGCAAGAACTGTCACTTTTGACCAGTTTGAAAACACTTATTTACGGTAATGATTGTATATGTAGTCTCGGTCTGAAAATACTCTCAGCCACTCTGGCTTGAATACGGTTAAAACCGCCAGTGCCATACCATTTAATAGACCTTCTGGAAAGGCGAGCAACGGCACAAAAACAAAGTAGTTATGTTGAATGGTTTCCCAATCGTAGTGACCAACTGATAGGTGATAAAAAGAGTTAATGATGAGGTGCAGACTTCCTGTTATCGCGCCATTGAAAAATCCAGCAACGAAGATGAAAACAAAAATGTTTCGTGGCAAGTAGTGGTAACTCAGAAGAAACACTAAGTAACTAATGAAAATCGGAATTAGGGCAGATAGAACTAACGACGTGGGTAAGAGTAGCAAGGACACATCATGTAGTAGGTGGTTGACCAACATAGCGGGAATGCTGAGTAGAAATGCCATGCGCCAACTATACATCATCGTCAGCGTTGTTAGTGCAAGAAAATGAATCTGTAATCCTTCTTTTACACCTGCTTGAGCGGCCCATAAAATACTGAAAAAGAAGAGCGTTGCAAAAACGAGGTGCTGAAATCCTTTCTCTTTTTCCAGTTTTGGCCAAACGACTTTTTTCCAATCTGGTAGGCAGTAGACTACTACTATCCAAATTGAGACAACAAGAGAGCCTAAGTTAAACAAATCCATGTTACTTCCTTCCTATGCGAACATGACGCAATCATTTCTATCGTTCTTTTTATACCTAAATGACCGCAGAGAAACTCACTGATAAGGCTTAGATATAATCAAAAAAATACCAGCAATAAGCTGGTATTTTAAAGAGGTTAGTCTTGCGGTTCACTTAGTATTTTACGTTATCGTTGTATTGAGCAAGAATGGATTGAATTTCATCCATGGTTTCTTTCGGTGGCGGGTTTACGCCTTCGAGTGGGTATTCTAAGCCTAACGCTTCCCACTTATGAGCCCCTAATTTGTGGTAAGGAAGTAACTCGACCTTTTCGATGTTATCCATGTCTTTAATAAATTCACCAAGCATGTGTGCTGCTTCTGGGTCATCTGTGTAACCAGGCACGACGACATAGCGAATCCATGTTTTCTTTCCGATTTTTTGCAAGTAACGAGCAAAGTCCAATGTGCGTCGGTTGGATACACCGATGAGATCTTGGTGCACTTCGTCTTTCATGTGTTTGATGTCAAGCATGACTAAGTCTGTTGCATCCAGTACTTCATCGATAACATCAGTGTGCTTACGAACATAACCGTTAGTATCTAGACATGTATGAATGCCTTCGGCTTTAGCAGCGCGGAAAAAATCACGTACGAATTCCGGTTGAAGCATCGCTTCGCCGCCAGAACAAGTAACGCCACCGCCTGATGCATTCATGAAGTGGCGGTAACTTTTCGCTTCGGAAATGATTTCTTCAACCGTGACTTCTTTGCCATCATGCGTGTCCCAAGTATCGCGGTTATGGCAATACTTACAGCGCATTAAACAACCTTGCAAGAAGACGATAAATCGAATACCAGGTCCGTCTACGGTACCACATGACTCAAATGAGTGAATACGACCAGCTGTTGACATCTTTTGCTCTCATTACTAGTAAATTCTAGCTGTTATTTTATTACAAAAAGCAGGGTTAAAACAGCTTTGTCGGTACTAAAGGCAAGGTTATTTGAAGAAAGAAAATAGATGGAGCCAATCTACATAAACGCTTGAACACGAGGTGGTTAATACCTACCCCGAGAACTTGCCGTGTATCTAGATTGACTTCGATGCTGGGATAATCCAGTTTTTAGAAAAAGGCGAACACGGAGAACGAGCCTGTCCCATAAACATCGGTTTGGGCTTCTTCATAATCCGGTGTTTTAATCGTAAAGGTGATGCTTGCACCGTAATTTTGGTTGTACCAAGATACCCCCGCGACGGCACTTGCTTGCCAATTTTGCAGTGTGACGTCGTATGGCGCTGACGGTTCAGGAATGCCAGGACGATCTCCTTCGATAGTCATGTCATTAAAGCGGTAACGACCTTCAAACCCGGTGAACAAGAACCAACTCGACGTGCTCTGAGCGATCATACTTGCTGAAAAAGGGCTTTCGACACTGATATTGGCGGCTCCGATGCTATTCGCTAGGTTTGTACCCCAACGAAACATGACGCCTTGAGAGACATCACTACGGAAGTTACCCGCATTGATGTCGTTAATGTTGGTGATCTCCCATTGTGTTTTTTGTTCTTCGCTGCGCATCAATTTGTTAAATACGCGGTAACCAAGGCTGAACGCAACTTTATCTTCAATCTGGTAATCCCAACCTTGAGGGTCCGTCGATCCTGTTATGCCGTGAACGATTTCTTGCGCCTTTTCTGATAGCGAACTTTCACCCGTAGCTCCTATGGTGAAATTGTACCGTACAGCTTTGTCACTCGTTAGGGAAAGGTAGTTGATTTCGGTGTGTAGGTAACCAGCATATGGGCGATCATTGATTAGTGGATAATCGGCTTCAATGTCGCTTGGAGTCCACATTTTGTGGCCAAGAACCAACTCTATTTTATCGATATTGGCGTGCTCTGAGTTAGCTAGACTCAGCCATTTCCATTGGCTTTCTTGTATCAGTTGGCCTGTCGCGTAAGAAAGGAAAACACCATTCGTATAGTCTTGATCGACGCCAAAAATACCATCGTTGTCGATGGTAAAAGAAACCGTAGACTTAGTGGATGCTATTGCAACTGGAGAAAGAAGGGTAAGAATAATTAATTTACTAAATCTCATAGACTTTATTTGCTAACTTTTTTCGCATCATACGTAAGAATGCGGGCAAAAGTCTTTCGCGATATCACAACTTTCATTCAAGAAATAAAAAAAGGCTGATGCTACTTAGCATCAGCCTTTGTTGTATTACTAGAACGTTATTTCGCTATAGTCTTATAGAGACTCAGTGAATGTACGCGCGATTACGTCAGCTTGTTGCTCTGCAGTTAGAGAGTTGAAGCGAACAGCGTAACCAGATACACGGATTGTTAGCTGAGGGTATTTCTCTGGGTGCTTAACTGCGTCTTCTAGAGTTTCACGGTTAAGAACGTTCACGTTTAGGTGTTGACCACCTTCGATACCCGCTTCGTGGTGGAAGTAACCATCCATCAGACCAGCAAGGTTAGCGCGTTGTGAGCCCTCATCTTTACCTAGTGCGTTAGGTACGATAGAGAATGTGTAAGAGATACCATCTTGTGCGTCAGCAAACGGCAGTTTAGCAACTGAAGTTAGTGATGCTACAGCACCTTTCTCGTCACGACCGTGCATTGGGTTTGCACCTGGAGCAAATGGAGCACCAGCACGACGACCATCAGGCGTGTTACCAGTTTTCTTACCGTAAACCACGTTTGAAGTGATAGTAAGAATTGACTGAGTAGGGATTGCGTCACGGTAAGTCTTAAGCTTACGGATTTTGCCCATAAATACAGAAACAAGTTCACATGCAATGTCATCAACGCGTGGGTCGTTGTTACCGAATTTAGGGTAATCGCCTTCGATTTCGAAGTCGATTGCTAGACCGTCTTCGTCACGAATTGGCTTAACTTTTGCGTATTTAATTGCAGATAGTGAGTCAGCTGCAACAGATAGACCAGCAATACCACAAGCCATAGTACGTTTAACGTCACGGTCGTGTAGAGCCATTAGTGCCGCTTCGTAGCTGTACTTATCGTGCATGAAGTGGATAGCGTTTAGTGCAGTCACATATTGTTTCGCTAGCCAATCCATGAAGTGGTCCATTTTCTCCCACAGTTCATCGTAGTTAAGAACATCGCCTTCGATCTTAGGCATTTGCGGGCCAACTTGGATTTTTAGCTTCTCATCCACACCACCGTTGATGGTGTAAAGCATTGTTTTTGCAAGGTTCGCACGAGCACCGAAGAACTGCATTTGCTTACCAACAACCATTGGAGATACACAACATGCGATCGCGTAGTCGTCAGAGTTCATGTCTGGACGCATTAAGTCGTCATTTTCGTACTGAATAGAAGAAGTATCGATAGATACTTTCGCACAGAACTTCTTGAAGCCTTCAGGTAGTTGCTCAGACCAAAGAACAGTGATGTTTGGCTCTGGAGAAGGACCCATAGTGTATAGTGAGTTTAGGAAACGGAAGTTTGTACGAGTAACTAGCGTACGACCGTCAAGACCCATACCACCCATAGACTCAGTTGCCCAGATAGGGTCGCCAGAGAATAGATCATCGTACTCAGGAGTACGTAGGAAACGAACCATACGTAGTTTCATTACGAAGTGGTCGATCATTTCCTGAGCTTGTTCTTCAGTTAGCTTACCAGCCGCGATATCACGTTCGATGAAGATGTCTAGGAACGTAGAAGTACGACCTAGAGACATAGCCGCACCGTTTTGAGATTTAACAGCAGCTAGGTAACCGAAGTAAGTCCACTGAATAGCTTCTTGCGCAGTTTCAGCAGGACGAGAAATATCACAATCGTATTTTGCAGCCATTTCTTTGATTTGACCTAGAGCACGGTGTTGCTCTGCGATCTCTTCACGAAGCTGCATTGTCATTTGTAGGTCTTCGCCGTTCTCAAAACGCTCTTGTAGAGAAGAGAACTGCGCGAATTTATCCTTCATTAGGAAGTCAATACCGTATAGAGCAACACGACGGTAGTCACCGATGATACGACCACGACCGTATGCATCTGGAAGACCAGTCAGTACGCCAGATTTACGACACGCCATGATTTGAGGAGTGTAGATATCGAAAACGCCTTGGTTGTGAGTTTTACGGTATTCTGTGTAGATTTTTTTAACTTGTGGGTCTAGCTCGCGGTCGTAGGCTTTGCATGAACCTTCAACCATGCGGATACCACCGTTAGGGATGATCGCACGTTTTAGAGGAGCGTCAGTTTGAAGACCTACGATAGTTTCTAGGTCTTTTTCGATGTAGCCTGCATCGTGAGCAGTGATGGTAGAGATAACTGAAGTATCAAAATCAACAGGAGCGTGAGTCGCGTTCTCTTGTTTGATGCCTTCCATTACCTTAGCCCAAAGCTTGTTAGTCGCTTCAGTACCTTCAGAAACTAGGAAAGATTCGTCGCCTTCGTACGGAGTGTAGTTCTTCTGAATGAAATCACGAACGTTTACTTCGTTTTGCCAGTCGCCTGCAGCAAAACCTTCCCAAGCTTTAGCAAATTGCTCTGCCATGACATACCTACCTTTTTAGTAGAAAAAAATACGTACTGCTTCGCCGTTGAGCCAGCTATCCCCAGATAAAAGAGGGGAACAGTACACTCTTATGAATAACAATATTTATAGTCTTAAATTTACGTATTCGATTTACAAAACTATAAATATTGTCACTAGTTTTAACGTTTCTCTTTTTAAGCAACAGTTAGAGGTTAAACTAAAATTTTTTTGCAAACCTTAAACTAAATCAATAAATCCTCAAAAATCTCGATAAAAATGGGGTAGCGACGAGCGCTACCCACAAATTTCTGGACTGCTAGCTTATAGCCAAGCTTGGATGCCATACTGGCCTTCAAGCATACCAACTGCAAGCATAGCAACTAAACAGATAACAAGTACGCTTACTGGGATCACAATCTTGTCTACAAATGATAGGCGAGACGCGCGCTCTTTATCTCCAATTAAACCGTTGTTATCTAAAAGCATAGTTAGTGCCCAAGCTAGAACTGGGTTAACAACGGCAGAACCAAAGATACAAATGCCTGCTGCTTGTGAGTCTTTCGAGTCCTTCACCATCTGCATGCCAGCTTCAAGCAGTGGTAGAGATACACCAACGAGAAGAGCAACGCGCATAACTGGAGGCCATACTGCAACGTCCATAGGAAAACCAAGGATTGCAACAATAATACATAGAGAGCCTAGTAAGATGGCACCAGCAGGAATAGGGCGTTTCGCGATTGCAGCAGGGATCATGTAAGTCCCCCAAGATGATGTGATGTTACCACCACCCACTGCAGTACCGACCATTTGGCGAACGGAACACATTGTCATTGTGTCATCAACGTCCATCAGCACTTTCTCACTCTTACGTGGGTAGTTCATCTCTTGGAAGATACGGTGACCCAAGAAGTCAGGTGACCACATTGCTACCGCAAGAATGGCGAATGGTAGAGAAGCGATGAAGTGTTCCATATTAGGAAGACCAAGCATCCAACCTTCTTCTGTTGAACCCCACCAGTAGATTGGATTTAGGTTTGGAAGGCCTGTCTCGGTTACGAATTTAATATCGAAGCCTGCGCCAAGAGCAAGTGCGATTGCAAGCCCAGTGAAGGCACAAACAGGGATCGCTAGCCAGCGTTTGTTCACTTTAGCAAGGAACGCGTATAAGCCAATGGTAACCGCAAGAACAATTAGACCGATGTAACCCATGCTACCAGCGGCAACCGTATCGGATTGCAAACCAACAGCCCAAGCTTGAATAGAGTTAATTTGGCTCATGGTTCCGGTTAAACCTAGGAAAATAAGAAGGCCACCAGCCGTACCTTCAGAGGTGAGGTTAACCAGTTTTGACCCACCTTTTAAGAGGCTCAAAATCAAACCAAACACACCAATGAGAATTGCTAATGCAAGAGGGTGAGCACCAGCAAGAGCGATGGTACCAATAAGAGGGATCATTGGGCCGTGGTTGCCTGCTAGGTTGGCTTTAGGGTTAATAAAACCAGAGGCAAGTACACAGAAAAGAAGTGCAGGGATGAGCATTTCTACACGCGCAACTTCGATAGCAAAGTCCTTGCCTAAGTTTACGTGGTCCCATGCTGCAGTAAGACCTTCAGCCCAAGACATCATTACCGCAGAGTACATTGCGATAATACCGATAGTACCAGCAAGCGCTGGAACAAGGTCTTCAAGCTCAAAGCGGAAGTCACGACCTGGCAAGTTCAAGCCAAAACGACGTGGCTTCATAATTTGTAGTTCGTGGTCTAGGTAGTCTGAACGGCTTGCGAACTCAGATGCTGGACGATGAAGCTCACGGTAGCTCTTGGTCTCGATATCTGAATCAGAGTGCGTTTTGTTAACTGCGTCTGACATAGATTCCTCATATATTTAAAAGTTATGAATTCTTCATTCAATTGTGTTAGTCCGCATCCTGCGGCACGCTTATGCTAGCTATTATTAGATTTGTTACACGTCGACACTGTGCCTAAGCATAGCTAATAACTTATTGTGTTGAGGCACAAAAAAAAGCCTCATCTTTTGGCAGGAGTCTAGCAAGATAGCCATTTAGGGTGATTGATTTAGATCACTTTAAGAATGGTTGTGAAATAAAACTACAGAAAGTTTCTGGCATGCGAATGAGATGCGGAGATCTTGTGTAATTTCATTACACAAGTTGCATAAAATTAGAACTTTTTGTCCTTTTGCACAAGATGCAGATTAAATGTCAATATTCACGATGATTATATAAAGCTGGCTTTATTCTTGCTTTGGACAGAGCAAAGACAATTTTTTGGCTAATCATTGCCGCTCAGTTTAGGAAAAAGACATGAAACAGCTTAAAGTACTGCCACTAGTGGCAATCATCTCAGGGTTAATGGTCGGTTGCGGCGGCGGTGGCGGCGGTGGCGGTGGTGCAGCGCCGAAAACTGCGTTTACTTTTGATTTTGCTATACCAGCAACAATGACTGAAAGTGAAGCAACTACGAAAGGTTGTACTGTATATGACCACAAAACTGAGCTGAACGGCGATAAAACGGTTTTAACCTACAGTGCAGCGTCAAAAGAGCAAGTGACCAACTATGTTATCGGTTACTACTCTGATGCAGATGGCAAAAGATCCGGAGACATTATCAAACCTACCACTGATAACTTTAAGTTTTATCTTGAAGATATCCCTGACGGCGGCTTTATAACGTTTCAAGCAATAGAATTTAACGGCAAAGAAGCTCGCGTAAACACGTTTTCAAAAGAGTTCTTGGAAGATAAGAAACTACGTAATGCTACTTTTGCACTAAACCGAGACTCTTTGAACAAATGCTTTACTGGCGGTAACTTAGCAAGCAATAAGTTTACTAACTTAGATTACCGAAATGCTGAATCAGGTGGCGGAGATTACAACTTTGTCTCGCAAACCGATATTTTCACGTCTCCGAACCCTGATATGTTGCCTACTGATGAACTGATGGGGCTTAAAGGTGAACCAACGGCATTGTTTCAGTATGAATCAGGTTCAAGCGACAAAGCGCTTTACCAATATGGTATTGGTTCGTGGGGAACTGGTGAGATAGCCTTAGTTAGAGCGGATAATACGTCAAACATTTATTCGTCTTCTGACTATACTTACGACTCGCTCAACATTGGCTTTGTTACTAACGGCTTTGCATATGACGCGTTGAAGCTGGATAAAACGGCCGTTGAATATAATCGCCCTAGTGCAACGAATAAAGAAACTTGGGTATACATGGCGTTCTCAGAGAATCAAGTTAATGGTTGGGAGTCTCTACTTAACGAAACGATCTCTGACGGGTGGGATATTGACGTTGATCCGAGTGCTTACTTAAATATTGATAACCTGCCGAACACAAAACCAAGTGTATCAACGCAAGGAAGTGCAGAGTCCGTGATTGATCTGGACATGGGCTTAACATCGTCTACTGAAGGCTTTACTCGTGTCGCTTACTTTGCAACTTCAGGCGACTACAGAGTCACACATCGCATTTTCACAACAAGTGATAGTGATTCTGTTGTTGTTCCTGAATTGCATTACTACAACTTCCCAACATCGGCCGTTAACGGTTTGAAGGTTTCAGCTTCGGACGATTTTAATCGCACTGCTTTAGTAGTGAATGAAGATAGTAATATTGATTCTAAAGTTTTCATGAGCTTCTTCTCCAATGGTGAAGCGTCAGAGCCTGAACTAGATGAAGACCTAGATGGCATCATTACTTCTGAAAAAGAAGGCTTAGAAAATGAGGTGACATTACGTACTTCAAACTCGTTGGTAGTCAGTCGTTTTAATTAATTCATTGCGACCTCGAATAGGTTTCAATTAACACTTTTGTAAATTTATTAAGCCCCTTTGAAAGGGGCTTTTTTATATTTAATATTCAACTTTTGAAGAATATGTTGCTATATATTGCATATTAATTTGTCTATCGTATCTTTCTATTTGAATTATTTAGGTTAATAATTTGTTGCAAGTTTCAAAGGGCGGTGCTAATTTGTTCCGAATTAGAGAGGGCGGAGTCCCTTAATTGCAGTGACAAAAACACAGGGAGTAGGGCGCATGAATGATGTACCAGCGCTAGATATAAAAGACCTGCACAAAACATTTGGACAAAATGAAGTTTTAAAAGGCATTTCACTTGCCGCGCACAAAGGAGATGTTATCTCCATCATTGGCTCTTCCGGCTCAGGTAAGAGTACCTTTCTCAGATGTATCAACTTGCTAGAAACGCCTACCGCGGGCGAAATTTGGGTAAATGGTGAATTAATCCAAATGAAAAACAACAGAGCAGGTGAATCTGTTCCTGCTAATGAAAAGCAAGTCCAACGTATTCGTTCACGCCTGGCAATGGTTTTCCAAGGTTTCAACCTCTGGTCTCACCTAACCGTACTAGAAAACGTGATTGAGGCGCCTGTTCATGTCTTAGGCGTGCCAAAAGCTCAAGCGATTGAAAATGCAGAAGTCTTGCTTAAGAAAGTAGGCTTGTATGAGCGTAAAGATTATTACCCTGGGCACTTATCTGGCGGCCAGCAGCAACGTGCAGCTATTGCCCGTGCGCTAGCAGTTGACCCTGAGGTGATGTTGTTTGACGAGCCAACTTCTGCGCTTGACCCAGAACTTGTAGGAGAAGTTCTGGGGGTAATGAGAGATTTGGCAGATGAAGGGCGAACTATGCTGGTGGTCACGCACGAAATGGCGTTTGCACGTGACGTATCAAACCATGTGATGTTTTTACATCAAGGCTTAGTGGAAGAACAGGGAAATCCAGCTAAGCTATTTACAAACCCGGATTCAGAACGATTACAGCAGTTTATCTCATCCATTTACTAATATTTGTTAGGCGGCAGACTATTGCCTCCTAAGCCAACACAACAAACAAAACGAAATAAAATAGCAATCACAGGAGTATGGAAATGAAAAAGTGGTTATTAGCAGCAACGATTGCTGCAACGGCAGTATCAGGTGTTGCCCAAGCGAAAGAATGGAAAACAGTTCGCTTTGGTATCGAAGGTGCTTACCCTCCGTTTAGCTGGACAGAAACTGATGGCTCAATAAAAGGCTTTGACGTAGACATGGCAAATGCACTCTGTGAAGAGATGCAAGTGAAGTGCAAAATCGTCGCTCAAGATTGGGATGGTATTATTCCTTCTCTGCTTGCACGTAAGTACGATGCCATCATCGCAGCAATGTCTATCACTGAAGAGCGCAAGAAAAAAGTCGATTTCACTGGCAAGTACGCACAAATTCCAAATAAATTTATCGCTAAGAAAGGTGCGGGTCTAGATTTTGATAATCTTAAAGATGTCAAAATTGGCGTGCAACGTGCGACGACACATGACAAGTACTTAACTGACAACTACGGCGATGATGTTGAAATTGTGCGTTATGGCTCTTTTGATGAAGCGTATCTTGATCTAGAAAATGGTCGAATTGCTGCCGTTTTAGGTGATGCGTCTGCTCTAGAAGAGGGTGTGATCAACAAAGCAGGTGGCGAAGCTTATGAGTTTGTTGGACCATCGTTAACCGATCCAAAATGGTTTGGCGAAGGTATGGGTATCGCTGTTCGTAAACAAGACAAAGATCTGACGAAGAAACTCGACGCAGCAATTATTTCACTACGTGAGAAAGGTGTTTACCAAGAAATTGCTGGTAAATACTTTAACTACGATGTGTACGGTGAATAAACCGTAATTAAGCGACCGTTGGCTTGTTCCTAGAAGTAGTCAACGGTCGATTTTTTGAGTTTAGGGATTAGGAACTCACCTATGCTAGATTTACAAGGATACGAAGCTTCGATTTTGAAAGGAGCTTTAGTAACAATAGAAGTTGCAGTGCTTTCACTCATTCTCGCCATGGTCTTAGGCATGCTTGGCGCATTAGCTAAGTTAGCACCTTACAAATGGGCAAGGGCGATTGCCACTCTTTACACCACAGTCATTCGCGGCATTCCAGATTTGGTTCTGATGATGCTAATTTTCTTTGGTGGACAAATACTTTTAAATAACAGCCTTTACTCCATCAACGAAACGCTCAACGAGTGGTTTGCCTCGAGTGATCCAAACCATGAATGGACGTCTTACTTACCTGATTATATTGATGTCAGCCCATTTATAGCTGGTGTACTCACGATTGGTTTTATCTTTGGCGCCTACATGGCGGAGACTTTTCGTGGAGCGATCATGGCGGTGGACAAGGGTGAATTAGAAGCGGCGAAAGCTTATGGGATGAGTTCAGCTTTATCGTTTAGAAGAATCTTGCTTCCTCAGATGATTCGTCATGCATTACCTGGATTTGGTAATAACTGGTTAGTGTTACTTAAGACCACAGCGTTAGTTTCCATTATTGGTCTGGATGACATGGTGAGAATGAGCTCATTGGCAGCAGGTACGACCAAAATGCCGTTCACCTTTTACATGGCTGTCGCGCTCATCTTTCTATTTTTTACCAGCGTTTCGACCGGGCTACTCAAGCTTGTTGAGCGTAAGTTCAGTATTCATGCGAGGTAAGTTATGGACTTTTCTTTGATTATTGAAAGCTTTCCAACTTATCTTCAGGGACTTTGGACAACAGTTTGGTTAGTGGGATTAGCGTTGGTTATTGGCTTGTGTGTCTCTATCCCATTAGCCGTGGCACGCAATAGTACCAATTACGCTCTAAGCTTACCTTCTTGGGGATTCATTTACTTTTTCCGTGGAACGCCGCTATTGGTTCAGCTGTATTTGATTTACTACGGCATGGATCAGTTTTTCCCTGTGAAAGATACCTTATGGGAGAACGCTTGGTTCTGTGCTTTGGTCGCTTTTATTCTTAATACATCGGCTTACACCGCAGAAATTATTCGTGGTGCGATTAATGGTTTGCCGAAAGGTGAGGTGGAAGCTGCGAAAGCATATGGCATGAGTAAGTTTATGACATACAGACGTATTATCTTGCCGAGTGCATTGCGTCGAGCATTACCAGCTTATTCAAACGAGGTCATATTTATGCTGCACGGAAGTGCAGTCGCGGGCATCGTTACCATCATGGATTTAACTGGTGCTGCGCGTCTAGTTAACTCGCGCTACTATGCACCATTTGAGTCTTTCCTGACGGCGGGGCTGTTCTACATGGCACTGACGTTTATGATCTTGTGGTGTTTCAAAGTGGCAGAGAAGCGTTTCTTAGCTTATCTGCGTCCTTTAAGCTAATTATCAATAGAGGCAATAGCATCGGAGTGGGTGCTATTGCTTTTGATAATTTTGTTATCTTCATTCCTATTTTTCCAGTCGATGTAAAAGACTCTTTCTTATTATTCATCAACTTACATTAACATTCGGTAAACTCATTGTTTAGTAAGTAAAAATGAAAAAAACAATTCTATCGTTGGGCATTGCCGCCTTAGCCACAGGATGTGGTGGGGGAGAGGGAGAATCACAACCTAATGCTCAAGTAAAACCAACGCCAGCTCCAGTTCAACAAGCTCTTGAAACTGGTAATGCACTGCTCGTTTCTGACCCGAGCGAATTCATTCGTAAAAGTCGTCAGGTTGTAGAAGCTCACAAGATGCAGTCGAATACGATCAAATCTGCAATTGCGAAAAACCTTTCAGGTCTTTATTGGGATCCAACCCATGATGCCGCGATCTTGGCACCTCAGTATGGCTTCAACGACACCATCTTGATGACCAATAAGGCCATGGCAAGCGGTTACAAAGATCAAGCTCTGTCAATTGGCGTTGCCGGGGAAAAGTCTAATGGTCAACGTTACGCACTATTAGGTAGTAACCCATTTAGAACGGCACAACGTTTTCCCGACTCTTCCAACGCAGCGATGACGAAATGGTTAAGTAACCTGGTCACTTGGTTGTCGGGCGGAGTTACTTCAAACGTCGTCATCGCGCAAATGGATCAGTCTTATTACTTTCCGGATGAGCAAGCGACTCGGAATTGGCTGAAAGACAATGTTTCACAAGAGTTGGCGTTTAACGAGGCCAACCTATGCGATGGTTCGAAGCTACTTAGCTGCTTGCAAACCAATACTCCAAACTTATTGATCTTGTCACAGCATCTGCAATCTGGAGATACCAACAAACCAGTACTCGAAGCTTTGGAATACGCTGAGCAAGCCCAAATTCCTGTTCTATACCTGCATTGGGATGGAGGACTAACTGATCTTGGCCAAGACATTTTGGAAAAATTCCATGTTGATTATGTGGGAGATAACTATTGGCGTAAGTTAGGCTTGGTCGACTGGGAACCTTCATCGTTGATGAACGTTGTGCCGGACTCTGTCATCACACAACAAGCGCTGTTGTCTCGTTTTGAATCTCAAAATTTCAACGTTGACTTGTCAAAGTGTGATGACAAATCCTGCCCTGACACTGCGAATATGGACAGTCAATTTTATGCAGGGGCAAACAGCATTCGCCATTGGTTGCAAAAGCTTGATGAACAAAAAGTAGATTTGTTTAATCAAAACGGCTACCAATACGAAAAACTCATGGTATTGCTGGCTGATCATTATCGTCAAACGGTTGTCTTCCCGATGGACAAACAATCAACCCAAATGACCGAATTCCTAAAGTCGTACTTTGCCGATTACGTGCAATACAACAGCCGAAGCGTAAACCCAAAACAACCAAATATGGGGAACTTCAGCCGTAGTGAGTTTAGCCCTGACATAAAGAGAATCAGTGCAACGATTAATATGGAATCAAAGCGTAACTTCCGTTCGGCTGGTGTGTATGCGCTTCCTGGGGAAACCTTTACGGTTAAGCGTAATGACAGCAATGATGTGGCGACTAAGATTGTCATCAACACTTTAAGAAGTGGTGCAACTCATGAGTTCAGCAAAGATGGATACACGCGACCAAAACTGCTGACTTCATTCGGCTATGAAGTGAAGCCGGGTGAAACCATCACGCTGACTTCTCCTTATGGTGGTCCAGTACAGGTTCACTTTGACAAAAATGATGTTCCGGTTGAACTGAAATTTAATCATGTGGCACAGCATCCAGTTTGGAGAAGTGAGAAGGACAACGACGCTTTTATTCAACAGTTAGAAGCCAATTTATTCGATTGGGCTGAGCTGATCACTCCTGGGTTTGAAGTACACTCAAAGCGCGACAAAATGTTGGAGTCGGTCAACGATGAAATGTGGTCTACCCCTTCGGAAATGGCGCTTGCAACAGAAGAATATGTTCACAACTACCCGCATGTGCTGGCAGGTTTCCAAGGGCCGGGCATAGATGAAGTGCCTGAAATTATTCAATACGCCCAAAACCAAGGTTGGGAAATCGCCAATATTGATATAGTGAAGCACATGAACGCTGACCAAGCGACGTGTGGTTATGGTTGTTCGGGTAACCCTTACGATGCTTACTGGTCATTCAGCCCACTCGGTCACGGTGATTTACATGAGCTTGGTCATGGTTTAGAAAAAGGTCGATTCCGATTTTCAGGCTGGGAAGGGCATTCAACGACCAATTACTACTCGTATTACAGTAAGTCTCGTTTCTTCCAGAATACGGGAAAAGTTTCAACTTGCCAAAGCTTGGATTTCAAAGGCCAGTTTGAATTATTGCAAGCTAGCCGAACTCAAGCGGATCCAAACGCATACATGGCTGCGCAAAATCAAACCAGTTGGAGTTGGGGCGCTCGTGTTTACATTCAAATGATGATGGCGGCGCAGCATGAAGGTGTGCTTAAAAATGGTTGGCATTTATTGGCGCGCTTGCACCTGATTGAACGTGAGTTTAACCGCTTAAAATCGGACGACGCGCTTTGGGATGAGAGACGATTGAGCATTGGTTTTGCCAACTACTCTCGGGAAGAAGCAAATAGCATCTCGAACAACGACTGGTTGCTTATTGCTCTGAGCTACATCTCTCAGCGAGATATGACTAGCTATCTCGATATGTGGGGGTTCTCGTTCACAGAAAAAGCGAAACAGCAGGTTGTGGCGCTGAATCTACCGCCGATGCCGCTCACTTACTTTGCAAGTAGTAATACAGGCTACTGTCTGAACGAATTTGCTCAAACACCGATAACTATTGATGGTCAAACGGTTTGGCCGCTAAATCAGTGATTAACTGGTAATTTGTATGAAAAGGGAGACTGAGTCTCCCTTTTTATTGGACTAAGCTTAGCGTTGAGTCTCGCTTATAGCTTTGCAATATATTACTTAAATGTTGACCAGATTGGTGCGTGATCTGAAGGCTTCTCGATACCACGAAGCTCATAGTCGATACCAGATTCAATACACTTTTCCGCTAGAGAAGGGGTTGCTAAAATGACATCAATTCGTAGGCCACGGTTATCATCAAAACCGCGAGAACGGTAGTCAAACCACGAAAATTGATCGTTCACCTCTGGGTATAGCTTACGGAAGGTGTCCACAAAGCCCCAGTCTAGTAAGGTTTTCAACCATTCGCGCTCTTCAGGTTGGAATGAACATTTACCTGTTTTTAGCCAACGTTTACGGTTTGGTTCGCCGATACCGATATCTGCATCAATAGGGCTGATGTTGATGTCACCCATAACAATCAATTGCTCGTCGTTATTGTGATGATCGTTTAGGTAGGTCATCAGATCTTTATAGAATTGGCGCTTGTATGGGAATTTGGTTTCGTGGCTGATGTTATCCCCTTGAGGGAAATAGCCGTTTAGCACAGTGACCTTTTCGCCGTTTTCATTTAAAAACGTTGCCATGATCATGCGCTTTTGATGTTCCTCGTTATCCGTCGGGAACCCTTTTTGTACGTGTAGAGGCTCTTGCTTACAAAGCATTGCTACGCCGTAATGTGCTTTTTGACCATGAAAATACACTTTGTAGCCCATGGCTTCGACAGCTTCAATCGGGAATGCTTCATCGTGAACTTTAATTTCCTGAAGACCAATCACATCAGGTTGGTGTTTGTCGATTAGCGCTTGGAGTTGGTGCAGTCGCGCACGTAGTCCATTGATGTTAAAGCTGATTACTTTCATTATTTATCCTTTTTGGGGCGTACTTTTGTATGAATAGTATCATTGTGTAAGAGCACTGAAAATGAGTCTCGGTGAAAGGATTGAAACGCTCTGAGCTACTTTGCTTTTAATTTGTTTTCTAAGTCGTTTTGCACGATCTTTAAAGCGTTAAGCGCAACTTCTGGATCTATCTCATTGCTCTCAAGCAAATAGATTAAATCGACAGCCAGTTTGATCTCTTCAGGTGCGTCATCTAAAGGCGAGGTTGGTTGATCAGCCATTATTGATGTTTTTCCCTATGTGTAATTTGGTTCTCTAGCTTAAGAAGTGCTGCTTCACAACGCGCTAAACGTTGCTCGGTTGCTAGTAATACTTTTTGAGCGTCGGCACGCATAAAACTAGGAGCGCTTTCGACAGCACGTTCTTTTTCTAACACCATCTCGCGCAAGCGTCTTGCCCACTCTTGATGTTGAGCGAGCTCCTGATAAAGCACGTTGATAGGCTTACGGAAATGGCTGCTATGTTTGATTTCATTCTTACGAATTTTAGTGGTAGAAATCTCGCGTTGAATCGCACCGATTTGCGCCACTAACCGTTCAGTGAGGTACTCAGCACGCAAAGCGGTGAGCTTACCTTCATTTTGCTCACGCACAATCGCATCCAGCGTGGCTTTTGCTTCTTTTACGCAAGGAGTAAGTAAGCGAGAGCGGCAACCAAATAAACGCTCATCAAAAAGCGGAACATGATGTTCGCCTCTTTGACGGTCAAGAACAGCGGCTTGCTTCGCCATTTGTTCTAGATTTTCCTGGAGTTGAGAAATGTTCATGACAAACCTACAAACCATGCGTCATAAGCCAATTTAATAGCTAGTATGCTGACGACAGTAACAAATACAGGACGAATGAATTTAGAACCAAATCTAATAGCGGAGTGCGCGCCAACAAAAGCACCAGCCATTAAACATACTCCCATTGTTAAGCCTAGCACCCAGTTGATATGTCCGAGGAATGCAAAAGTGATCAAAGAGGTAAAGTTACTGGTAAAGTTCATTGCTTTTGCTAAGCCAGAGGCGAGCAAGATATTCAGCCGGTACAGCGCCATTGAACTTACTGTCCAAAAAGCCCCAGTTCCAGGCCCTGCGAGTCCGTCGTAGAATCCTATGGATAAGCCTTGCATGTACTGTTTTTTATGAAGTTTTGGGCAAGGCTCGGGTATTGGACTTTGATGAGCAGAGTGGGGTGTTTTATGAAAAACGGTATACAACGCTGCCGCCAAAATAACAAGCGGCAATCCTTTTTCCAGCCAATCCGTACTAATCGCATCTACAAATAGCGTACCTAATGTCGCTCCGACGAGTGTTGCCACGAATGCACGCCTCCAGCATTGAGGTTTGAATAGACGTTTTTTGTAGTACGTAAATGCTGCAGTAGAAGAAGCAAAGGTAGCGGCAAGTTTATTGGTGCCTAGTGCAATATGAGGCGGCAAGCCTAGCGAAAGTAGAGCAGGTACGGTAAGCATGCCACCACCACCGGCAACTGCATCAATAAATCCTGCGACAAAAGCGACAAGCGCCAACACCAACAGCATGGTTGGCTCAATCATTTCCATAAATGGTGATTCTTCTAATATTCTATTTTACGTTTAAATGGAGGTAGTGAGTCGATTAAGGCTTGTCCGTATCGCTTAGTGACTAGGCGTCGATCAAGAATCGTTACTCTACCAGAATCTCTCTCTTTACGCAGTAAGCGACCTACGCTCTGGATCAGCTTTTTGCTTGCGTCTGGTACAGTTATTTGCATAAACGGGTTTCCTCCTTTTTTCTCAATGTATTCGGAATGAGCCTGCTCAACAGGGGAGGTTGGAACGCCAAATGGAATTTTTGTAATCACCAAGTTTTCAAGTAATTCGCCAGGTAAGTCTAGCCCCTCAGAGAAACTGCCAGTACCAAATAAGACGCTGGTTTTATTTGATTCTATTAACTTTTTATGTTTTTTTAGAATTTCTTGACGTGAGCTTTCACCTTGAACTTGCAACGCCCAGCCTTTTTTTATGAACTCCGAAGAGAGTGCCTTCGCGACTTGGTTCATCTGCCAATAGGATGAGAATAATACTAAGTTGGCTTTCTTGTCTTCCAAGTACTTAGGCAATATCTCGATAAGATATTCAGTAAATTGAGGCGCTGGTGGTTCATATTTCATCGCAGGGATGAGCAATTCTGCCTGGTTTTGGTAATCGAATGGTGACGCAAGCGCTAAAAACTGAGTGCCTGATTCTGGTTTTCCATCAATACCAACCTGATGGCAAAAGTAATGGAAAGAGTTTAATGCACGCATCGTTGCGGAAACCAAAATGGCGCCAATACATCTGCTCCAAATCTGTTGGTCGAGTTGCCATCCAATTTCAAGTGGCGAAACACTCACAATGAAATCACCCTCGCGATCGGGGTGGGTTTCTAACCAGCGAGCTAAAGGCGCACCTTTTTCACGAGTTGGTTCAGCCATTAAATGCCATACTTGCGCTAGGTTTTCTAACCTTTGAATGTAGAAACCGAGCTCTGCAAGCGCTGGTTCAGCCAACCTTGTCGCAAGCTCCCCGTCTTTTACTCTTTCCGCAATAAGGTCGGCAATTTTTGCCACGCTCTGATTTGCTTTTTTACTGAACTGTTTTAGTTCTTTGGATTGGTTCTCTAGCCACTCAGGTAGTTCACCGTGTTCGAAGCGGTAGATACCCTCTTCAAATTGAGCTAGGTCGAACTGTTTGGGCAATTGAGTCAGTGCCGGTATCAAGTTCTGAACCGCGTCTTGAAGGTCGTTGCGAAATCGAGCTACGCGTTTCTCGTCTGCGAGTGATGAAAACTTACTAATCGACTGATTTAACTTCTCAAGCCATGCTGCCGCACCTTTTAAACTCGCAGATGCTGAAGCATGGTCACGAGCGACGTGAGGTAAGTGATGTGCCTCGTCGAAGACGTATATCGTATTTTCTGGCTCAGGTAAAATCACGCCGCCACCTAAATCTGCGTCTGCCATGACGAGAGAGTGGTTAGCAATGATGACATCGTTTTTATCCAACTCTGAGCGCGCTTTTTGGAATGGGCAGCCGCGGTGGCCTGGTAAACTGTTATTGCAACTGTGTTTATCACTGACAATCAGTTGCCAAAGCTTATCGTCGATGGGTTTAGGCCAAGAATCACGGTCACCGTCCCATTTACCTTGCGCAAGAGAGCGATGCATTGTTTCTAACAGCTCTATATCTTTTTGCTTAGGTTTGGTTTCAAACATGGCTAACTGGCCACCATCAGCACCGCTAGCAGTAGCGAGCTTTTCTGCACAACAATAGCGTTGACGGCCTTTTGCCAAAATAAAAGAAAACTCTCGGTCGGTAATCCGACGAAAAAGAGGGAGGTCTTTATTTATGAGCTGCTCTTGCAGAGCGACGGTCGCCGTTGAGATAACCACTTTTCTATTGTTATGTACAGCCACGGGAATGGTCGCCATTAGATAGGAGAGCGATTTACCAATTCCAGTCCCTGCTTCTGCAACGAGTATTCGGTTAGATTTGTGATACTGACCGCACAGCGTTTTTGCAATCTCTGCAACAAGGTAGTTTTGTGCTCTTCTAGGCACAAAGTTATCAAGTTGATCTTGAAGGTTTTGATAGCTATTACGAATCGATTTTTGAATGTTACTGGTCAGCATACGGGCCTCAAATGCGTTGGAGGCGAATAGTAGCACACATCACTAGTTGTACAGTAGTTCACAAAACGGAATGCTTTTATAAGGAATGTAGATCTCCTTCACAAAAAAATATTGAACCTTATCTTAATGAAATTAATTTCATTATATGAAAAATATAAAACTCCAACTTGGTCTGATTTGTGGGTTTTTATTCTTTTTTTTGTTTTTTTAAATTTACTTATTGGATTAAAAAACCATTTGTTAATAATTTTGTAAATTACAAATAATAATGGAGATTGGTTAGATGTTCGTCGAATAAATAAAGGCAAACTTATCAAGTTATTGTTTTATAATGGTATTTTGTTTTTTTTACATTGGTATTTAGAAAATTTGACAGCCAGAATAATCTTTTGCACTCTTAGCTCCAGATTTTGAGGAGGTGCTGTATAACGTTTTGTTAACGCTCTACCTCAAACATATAAAAAAAGGGAACCGGACAAGGATATCCCGAACTAAGAAAAGGCAGTGGATTAATTATGAAAAAAACTCTATTAGCACTAGCTGTAGTTGCGTCTGCAACTTCAGTGAACGCAGCTGAAGTATTCAAATCTGAAGAAGGTTCTGTAGATTTCTACGGTCAGCTACGTCCAACTCTTCTATTCACAGAAAAAACTGATCACACAGCAGAGCTAAACACTAGCTCTTCTCGTACTGGTGTGAACGCGGTTTACGTTGTTGACGAAAGCCTAAAAGTTCTGGGTGAAGTTGAAATCGGTGTTGCTCTAGGTGACAACTACGACGCAGGTGCTGATTCAAGCGAGCGTACAGATGACTCTGTATACGTACGTCGCCACATCATCGGTTTTGATATGGGTGATATGGGTACTCTTCGCTTCGGTAAAGAAGGTACTTGGGCTGATGACGTATACTTCGCAGATTACTCTTACTTCTTCGGTGGTAACGCAGCGGAAACTGCATACGGTCACGCTTGGAACAACGATTCTCAAATCAAATACGCTTACGAAAATGACGCGTTCTGGCTAAAAGCTGGTTACGCGCTAGGCGAAAAAGATTCTAACGAAGAAGTACTAGAAGTATTCGTTGGTAAATCTTTCAACGACCTATCTCTACACGCTGGTGTACTTACTGCGAACAACGACATCAACGTAACTAAAGAGAAAAAACTAGTTCTTAATGGTGTAGAGCAAACAGTTTCTCACACAGAGCGTACTGATAACGAAAACCTATCTTTTGAAGTAACTGCTGAGTACGCACTAAACGAGCACACTCTAGGTGCTACGTACTACTACAACGAAAACGAAGATAAGCTAGGTAAATCAACAGTTGATTCACACTACATCGTTGTAGCTGGTATGTTCGCTGTCGCTCCTAAAACAACTCTATACTCTGGTTACGAGTACCTAGCTCAGTCTACTGACGAAGCAGGTAAAGTAGACGCAGACTCTTCTTGGTTCTACGCTGGTGTTGAATACAAGTTCTCTAAATGGGCACGTGTATTCGCAGAAGCGGGTTACACTTTCGAAGGTACTGACTTCGACAACAAAGACACAGACGACGCAACTAACTTCGGTGTTGGTGCTCGTTTCTACTGGTAATCAATACCCAGTTTGATATTGTAAGACCCAGCTATATGCTGGGTCTTTTACTATGAAGATAAGGATGAAAAATTCTATGCAGTTATCATTAAAAGTGGCAATGGCACTGTCTATTTTTGCCAGTACAAACCTCTACGCTGCAACGACTTTAGTGGTTCCAGAAGACGTGAAGTTATTGGCCGTCAACATGGAGAAGCCAGATCTAGAAGGTGGTCTTTTTTCTAGTGAGAAGACAATCGAACTACCTGACGGAACGAATCAAATTGTCTTCAAATATCAACCTACATTCGAAATTAACGAAAACCTTAAGACGGTTTACAGTGATGTAATCGTTGCTAAATTTGATGCTGAAAACGAAAAGCTAACGTTTGAACTGCCAGAGTTTAAAACTCTTCGCCAAGCGCAAAACAACCTCTCGCCTCTAGATTGGCAATTACTGGATACCAAAGGCCAACCTATTGCTTTGGTCGAAGATGTATTAGAGTCAGATGGTGTTCAAATTGGTCGTAATTACCCTCAAGAAACTCGTAACTACAATATTGCTGGCGGTATCGCGAGTGTTGCTGTTAGCTATGTAACTGTGAATCAGCATCAACAATCAGTAAGTGATATCGAGCCTCGAGTTGAGACTAGTGATACCCGTTCAACAGCCGCATCGAACGACAGCCCAATGGTTGATGTATTAAAGACGATGTACCAGAAAGCGTCTCCGGCGGAAAAAGAGGCCTTTAAAAACTGGCTTGCTGAGCAGTAATCCCTTAGTTCATTAGATAGGGCTTAACTGAAAAAGTACGAATCTAAAAAGCAGGCTTTAAGCCTGCTTTTATCTTTTCTGCTTATTAGAGAGAGATTTCTCTCCATTCACCAGGCATTAGGTCGTTAAGGACGATATCACCCATCGAATGACGAATGAGGCGCAAGGTAGGGAAGCCAATGTGCGCAGTCATGCGACGCACCTGACGATTTCTTCCTTCAATAATGGTAATGGCTAACCAAGTTGTAGGGATATTTGCTCGAAAACGAACAGGAGGCGTTCTGTCCCAGACTTGTGGTTCTGGAATAACTTCAACTTCGGCTGGTAGAGTCATACCATCTTTTAGCTCTACTCCCTTTCTCAATTTTTCAAGATCTTGCTCCTGAGGAGCGCCATCGACTTGAACCCAATAAGTCTTCGGCGATTTTGACTTTGGCTGCGTTAGCTTCGCCTGCAAGATGCCATCGTTAGTGAGTACCATTAAACCTTCGCTGTCTCGGTCCAATCGGCCAGCCGCATAGACATTTTTGATCGGGATATAGTCCGCTAACGTTTTGCGACCATCGCCATCGGTAAATTGACTGAGCGTATCGTAAGGCTTATTGAAAATAATGACTTTACGATCTTTAGGGGGCACTTTTGGCTTTTGGCTCTTTGTTGGGCGATTAGGGCGGCGGTCTTGCTGAGTACGAGTCTTCGAGCCATTGCGAGCTCCTGAGTGTTTAAAATGGCCCGTTTTAGACTGGTTACGACTGCGACCTTTTTCCTGACCTGTACGAGATGACATGTTAACTACCCTGCAAAAATGTAAATGAACTGTGTTTGAAAGTTTTAAGTTTTCTCATGATCGGATATGATTTGCGCGCCTAAAACTAACAAACGCGCACAGAATGATAGACTAATTCGTGTTATTTGTTTAATTATATCAGTGCACTCATGGATTCAGAGCTTAGAGCTTCAAACTACAACAAAGAGTGCGAACCGCATGTGGCGTTAGTGAGGAGACATGTACTGCTAACGCGCAGCAATGCGTCAATTAAACCAACTCAGACGCTGAGTTGATCAGCCAACAAGTTGATTAAAAAATAGGGAAATTTCATGCCTACAGAAAAACCTACAATTATCTACACCATCACTGATGAAGCGCCGGCGCTAGCAACTTATTCATTACTACCAATCATTCAATCATTCACAGCATCGTCTGGCATCAATGTAGATACTCGTGATATTTCACTAGCAGGTCGAATTATCGCTAACTTCCCAGAGCATCTAAAAGAAGAACAGCGCATTGGCGATGCGTTGACTGAGCTTGGTGAACTAGCTCAAACTCCAGAAGCAAATATCATCAAGCTACCTAACATTTCAGCTTCAGTTCCTCAGCTTAAAGCGGCGATTAAAGAGCTTCAGGCGAAAGGTTACGATTTACCAAACTACCCAGAAGAGCCGAGCACGTACGAAGAGAAAGCGATTAAAGCGGCTTACGACAAAATCAAAGGTAGTGCGGTTAACCCAGTACTTCGTGAAGGTAACTCAGACCGTCGTGCTCCGACTTCGGTTAAGAACTACGCGAAGAAAAACCCACACTCAATGGGTGCATGGTCAGCAGAATCTAAGTCCCATGTTGCGAGCATGTCAGACAATGACTTCTTTGGTAGCGAAAAGTCTACAACTATCTCTGGTGCAACAGAGGTCAAAATCGAGTTTGTCGGTAATGATGGTACAGTTAAAGAGCTTAAGTCTGCGTTCCCATTACTAGATAAAGAAGTCATTGATACTTCAGTAATGAAGAAGAAGGCGTTGGTTGAATTTTTCGAGAAAGAGATTGCTGAAGCGAAAGCACAAGACGTGCTGCTGTCTCTTCATATGAAAGCGACGATGATGAAAGTTTCTGACCCTGTCATTTTCGGCCATGCAGTAAAAGTTTACTACAAAGACGTTTTCGATAAGTACGGTAAGCTGTTTGAAGAGCTAGGTGTTGATGTAAACAATGGCATCGGTGATGTTTACTCAAAAATTGAGTCTCTACCTGAAGCGCAAAAAGCAGAAATTGAAGCGGCCATTCAAGCGGTTTACCAAACTCAACCAGAACTTGCGATGGTTGACTCTGATCGTGGTATCACAAACTTACATGTACCAAGTGACATTATTGTAGATGCTTCTATGCCAGCAATGCTTCGCTCTTCGGGTCAAATGTGGGGACCAGATGGTAAACAAAAAGACACCAAAGCGATGATTCCAGATCGTAGCTACGCAGGTATTTACCAAGCGGTTATTGATTTCTGTAAAGAGCACGGCGCATTTGATCCAACCACTATGGGTAGCGTACCTAACGTTGGTCTAATGGCTCAGAAAGCTGAAGAGTATGGTTCTCACGACAAGACATTCATTCTAGACGCTGCGGGTACTGTTCGCGTTGTTGATGCTTCAGGTAACGTACTGTTAGAGCAAGCGGTTGAAGAAGGTGATATCTTCCGTATGTGTCAGGTTAAAGACGCACCAATCCAAGATTGGGTTAAACTAGCAGTGACTCGCGCACGTGCAACAGGTGTTCCAGCTGTATTCTGGCTAGATGAAAACCGCGCGCACGATGCTGAGCTCATCAAGAAAGTAAACGCCTACCTACCAGATCACGATACTGACGGTCTAGAGATTAAGATCCTATCTCCTGTTGAAGCTTGTAAGTACTCACTAGAGCGTATGAAAGCGGGCCTAGATACTATCTCTGTTACAGGTAATGTTCTTCGTGACTACCTAACAGACTTGTTCCCAATTCTCGAGTTAGGTACGTCTGCTAAGATGCTATCTATTGTTCCATTGATGAATGGTGGTGGTCTATTTGAAACAGGCGCTGGTGGTTCTGCTCCTAAGCACGTTCAACAAGTAGAAAAAGAGAATCACCTTCGTTGGGATTCTTTGGGCGAGTTCCTAGCGCTTGCAGCTTCGTTAGAGCATTTAAGTGTAGCGACAAACAATCCTAAGGCTCAGGTTCTCGCAGATACACTAGATAAAGCGACCGGTGAGTTTTTAGACACCAACAAATCTCCGTCACGTAAAGTGGGTGAGCTAGATAACCGTGGAAGCCACTTCTATCTTGCACTTTACTGGGCGAAAGCGCTTTCAGAGCAAACGGATGATGCGGATCTTGCTGCTGAATTTGCACCAATTGCAAAAGCGCTGTCAGAGCAGGAAGAAACGATCGTTGCTGAGCTAAATAATGCGCAAGGCGTGAAAGGTGAGCTAGGAGGTTACTACTTACTAGACGATGCATTGGTTTCTAAATTGATGCGTCCAAGCGAAACCTTTAACGCAATCATTAACAAGTAAGTTAGTGTAAAAACACGTCGTTTTCGGCGCGTTTCCTATCCTGTAAGTGCGTTGTAAGTGTTCCTTTTGTAACACGTGCTCTAAATAGTAAGAAACCCGCTATCTTGGCGGGTTTATTTTTCTCTTCAAAACATCAACGTGGCGTTTCGAGAGCAATATTTTTATATTTCGACAGCGCTCTAATTATTTGGTTTGGCCTTCAAGAGGCACGACGCTACTCGCGTGACAGCCTTTGGGACCTTTTTCAATCTCGTAAGAGACTTGTTGGCCTGCTTTCAGTGTACGATAACCGTCCATCTGGATAGTTGAGTAGTGGGCAAAGATATCTCCCTCTTCTTCATCTGAACAAATAAACCCAAATCCTTTGGCATTGTTAAACCACTTTACTGTACCTGTAGCCATGCTTTACATCCCTCATGCATTTTTTACTGATGTTGTTACTGCAACCAAGTTATACCTTTAACTTGGTACTACCATTGTCAGCGAATGCCAACAAACGTCAAATCAATGATAAGTCACATTCATCAAACCACTTAAAGAAGGGAGGTTTCAAAATGATGATTTATGCATCGACACTTTCCACTGTAGTCAATGAATTTCGACAGTCAATAGCAGTGAGCAACAAACAGAAACATAATTGAAAACAAATCACTTTTGAGATTAACAAATTTGCAAACAGTTTTTCGTATATACGCAGAAGTTTAGTCAATTTGCCTATGAAGTGGCTCATACTGAAAAAGCCATACTGTCCGTGTTGCTTATGGGAGAAGAATCCTCTGACTGAATAAAAAATGAAGTTTTCGTGATAATTACCGTATTCTCAATGAGGAAGTGTGATCCAGATAGAAGATGATGGGGTGGTTTGCAATAGTCCGAAAGCAATAAATAGAAAGTTCTTTTATAAGAAAAAATGTGTAACTTATCGACAAGCATCTTTTATTTGCGCCGTATCAAGACGTGCATTAGTCTCTATATTAGGTAGCAACTTTTATCGATCAAAGATCGAATTCGGTGCCATAACTCACTACACCGCGCTGCACGCTTGTGGTAGATTGTTTTTATAGGTCGAAAACATCAACCCTTTGATACGATATCTTTAGATTGCCATGAGTAAAAATTTTGAATGGGTCACTCCGGACTCTGATCTTCTGGAGCGAGAAAGTACGAAAGTCCAGCCACCTAAGCTGTACAATGTCGTACTCAATAATGATGACTATACACCTATGGATTTCGTCATAGAGGTGCTTGAGCGATTTTTCTCACATGATATTGATAAAGCAACTCAAATCATGCTTCAGGTCCACTATGAAGGAAAGGCAATCTGCGGCACATACAGCGCAGAAATTGCCGAAACAAAAGTAGCGCAAGTTACGATGTACGCAAGGGAAAATGAACATCCGCTACTTTGCACTATGGAGCAAGCGTAAACAAAGAAGACTTGCTCGAACAACCCCAGTTGTTTTTTCGGGAGGTACTTATGCTAAATAAAGAACTAGAGTCAAGCCTTAACGGTGCATTTGCTCGGGCGCGAGATAAACGCCACGAGTTTATGACTGTCGAACACCTCCTACTTGCATTGTTGGAAAATGATGCAGCTAAGGAAGCCCTTCTAGCTTGTAAGGCGGATCTTGACGCTTTACGCAACGAACTCGATATTTTCATCGATCAAACTACGCCTCTTATCCCAGATAGTGATGAGACGCGTGAAACGCAGCCGACTTTGAGTTTTCAACGTGTACTACAACGCGCCGTCTTTCATGTACAGTCGTCTGGTCGTAATGAAGTAACAGGCGCCAACGTGCTTGTTGCTATCTTCAGTGAACAAGAGTCGCATGCCGCTTACTTACTGAAGAAAAATGACATCTCCCGATTAGATATTGTTAACTTCATCTCCCACGGTATTACTAAAGCATCAGGTGCAGGTGAGGATTCATCATCAGACTCGTTTAGCTCAGAAAGTGTTGAAGAGCCTAATTCTGAAGAACGCCTAGAAAGCTTTGCGACGAATCTTAATCAAGTCGCTAAAGATGGAAACATCGACCCACTCATTGGACGTGATAAAGAGTTAGAGCGCACTATTCAGGTACTTTGTCGACGCCGCAAGAATAATCCACTACTAGTGGGTGAGGCAGGGGTTGGTAAAACAGCCATTGCGGAAGGTCTTGCATGGCGAATTGTCGAAGGGCAGGTCCCTGAGGTTATTCAAAACAGCGTGATTTATTCACTAGATATTGGTTCTTTGCTCGCTGGTACCAAATATCGCGGTGATTTTGAAAAGCGCTTCAAGGCGATTTTGAAACAACTTGAAAAAGAAGAAGATGCCATTTTGTTCATCGATGAAATACATACCATCATCGGTGCAGGCGCGGCATCTGGTGGTCAAGTCGATGCAGCAAATCTTATTAAGCCTCTTTTAAGTAGCGGTAAGTTGCGTTGTATTGGTTCGACGACATACCAAGAATACAGCAACATTTTCGAGAAAGAGCGTGCGTTGTCTCGCCGCTTCCAAAAGATAGACGTTGTAGAGCCCTCATTGGATGATACAACTAAAATCTTGATGGGCTTGAAGCCGAAGTACGAAGCTCACCATGAAGTACGTTATACCAATAAAGCACTGCGTGCCGCGGTAGAACTGTCGGCTAAATACATTAATGAACGCCATCTACCAGATAAGGCCATTGATGTCATTGATGAAGCTGGTGCTCGTAGTCGTCTTGCTCCTGCAAGCCGTCGTAAAAAAACGGTCGGAGTGGCTGATATCGAATCAATGGTTGCCAAAATGGCGCGAATTCCAGAGAAGTCGGTTTCTTCTTCAGATAAAGACATTTTGAAAAACTTAGATAGCAAAATGAAGATGTTGGTATTCGGTCAAGATAATGCGATTGATGCATTATCCGAGGCGATCAAGCTGACACGTGCAGGTTTAGGTGTAGACAACAAACCTGTTGGTTCATTCTTGTTTGCAGGCCCAACAGGGGTTGGTAAAACAGAGGTGACGGTGCAGTTATCTAAGCTTCTAGGTATCGAACTACTTCGTTTTGATATGTCTGAGTATGGTGAGCGTCACTCCGTAAGTCGCTTAATTGGTGCGCCTCCTGGTTATGTCGGTTATGACCAAGGTGGTTTGCTAACCGATGCTGTTATTAAGCACCCACATTCAGTCGTATTACTTGATGAGATTGAAAAAGCGCACCCTGATATCTTTAACCTGTTGTTGCAAGTCATGGATAACGGTACGCTAACGGACAACAATGGTCGCAAAGCAGACTTCCGTAATGTCATTCTTGTTATGACAACTAACGCAGGTGTGGCGGAAACCGAGAAGAAATCAATTGGTTTGATTCAACAAGACAACAGTCACGATGCAATGGCGGAAATTAAGAAGGTGTTTACTCCTGAGTTCCGTAACCGTCTTGATAACATCATCTGGTTTAACAGCCTTGATGAAAGCGTTATCCATCAAGTGGTTGATAAGTTCATTGTTGAACTGCAAGTGCAACTTGATGCGAGAGGCGTTTCAATGGAAGTATCTCAAGACGCTCGCCATTGGTTAGCACATAAAGGTTATGACAAAGCTATGGGGGCTCGCCCAATGGGGCGTGTTATCCAAGAACAGCTTAAGAAGCCTTTGGCTAACGAACTGTTGTTTGGATCTTTAGTTGACGGCGGTACAGTGAAAGTAACGCTGGTCAACGATACGCTTGAGTTTGAATACTTAAGTGAGAAAGAGACAGCGATGCATTAATCGTTAGTCGGTAACAAACGCAAAAGCGCACGAGAAGATCGTGCGCTTTGTTATCTGAACTAAATCGGAAAAAATTGTGCAATAAAAAACGGAGCAGCTTGCTCCGTTTTTTATTGCATCCGAAAATCAGAGATTAACGAGCGCGGAAGACGATGCGGCCTTTTGACAGGTCGTATGGAGTCATCTCTACAGTTACTTTGTCACCCGTTAGGATACGGATGTAGTTCTTACGCATCTTGCCAGAGATGTGAGCAGTCACAACGTGACCGTTTTCAAGTTCAACACGGAACATAGTGTTTGGTAGAGTGTCAAGGACTGTGCCTTGCATCTCGATTACGTCTTCTTTAGCCATTTAATCCTCTTTAGAAATTAGGCAATATTAGCGGGCTATATTCTGCCGCTAAATAGTAATTATGTAAAGTTGAGGCGTATTCTACCCTCGCCAACGCTGATTTACTAGCCTTTGGTGGCGTTGAAAGCGTGTTTTGTAGCTCATTGCTGGGCACTCATCAATCTGATATCCCAAATATAGCCACTGTTGTTTGTTTTCTTGGCAGTATTTAATTTGATAAAGCACCGCTAATGTCCCAAGAGATAACTCGTAGTCAGGGTCAAAGAAAGTATAAAAAGCACTCGAGCATTGTGGCATCAAATCTGTCACTGCAATGGCGAGCAATTGATCTGATTCATCGTAAATGTGTAAAAACGACGTTGTCAGCCAGCTGGTTTGAGCAAATCGAGCAAACTCATCACGCTTTGGTGGGTACATAGTGCCGTTTTTATGCCGTTTGCAGATGTACCGACTGTAAAGCTCAAACCATTCCTCATCCATTTCAGGTTTCATTTCCCAGCGTAAAGACTGTGCTTTATTAAGCAGCCTCTTCTGACTTTTTGATAGTCTAACGTCTGGAATCGAGACTCGAATTGGCTGGCAAGCGGTGCAATGCTCGCAATGCGGTTTATATATGGTATCTCCGCTACGACGAAAACCGTTAGCCATGAGCAACTGGTAATTTTCTTCAGTATGCAGCCTTTCATCAAGCGCCACCGCAACCCGCTCTTGCCGTTCAGGCAAATAACTACAAGGGTGATTATTCGTCAACCCTATTCGAATATGTTGTATATCCGTACTCATACTGAATCCTGCAAAACTTGGGGCTGATAGGCATCAAATAGTGTTTGCTTTTCTCTTAAAGATAGTAGTTTTTGCATAAATTCGTCACGCTCAAGTTCAAATGCGCCAAGTGATGCCAAGTGAGAATTCATAACTTGGCAATCGATTAATTGACCTTGCTTTGACGCCAAATGGTTGCATAAGTACCACAATGCAATTTTGGATGCGTTATCTTTTAGGCTAAACATCGACTCCCCGCAAAAAAGTTGGCCCACGCAGATGCCATATAGTCCGCCAATCAGGTTGTTGTCATGCCATACTTCTACAGAGTGACAGTGACCAAGTTTGGCTAACTCAATGTAGGAAGTTTGCATTTCCTCGTTGAGCCATGTTTCCTCTGCAGGGCGTGTTGAAGAACATAGTCTAATCACTTCTTCTGTCGCGAAATTGAGTGTTACTTTATAGTTATGTTTACGCTGAAATTTTTTGAGACTTTTAGATGGCTTAAACTGCAATGGGTCAAACACAGCGCGCGGAGAAGGGCTCCACCATAAAATAGGTTCACCAGGACCATACCAAGGGAAAATGCCTTGATAGTAACCATTGAGGATTCTCATGGGGTTTAAGTCACCACCAAAAGCCAGCAAACCATTGGGGTCGCTGAGTGCTTTATAGGGTGAGGGAAAGTTGAACGTTTCATCGAGTTCAGTTAAATAAATAGCCATAAGAAGTCGTTACCAACATTGGAGTCAGAGGAGTTTATGATGACCTGGTTAAGAAATATCGTAAAAGTATGGCTTGGGATCATACTGTTTTTACCACTTGTCGCCAACGCAGCCTATGAAAGAAATGTTGCCAAGCCAGTTAATGAAGTAGTTTACGGGAAGATTGACTCTGTCCGTTATATTACTCAACAAGAGGTTGTTCAATCGAAAAGTAACGGTTGGAAGACACTACTTGGTGCCACTATCGGTGGTTTAGTCGGTAATCAATTTGGTGGCGGTACGGGAAGAGAAGTCGCGACGGCAGTGGGTGCGCTTGCAGGTGCCGCAGTTGCTCAAAACCAAAGTAATTACCAATACACGGTTGAATATAAGTTAGTTGAGCTACTCATCAAAGTGAAGGGTGATAAGCTAATTAATGTCATCCAAGATGTTGATAAAAATATGTTATTTAGTCGAGGGGATGAAGTTCGTATTTTATATTTTGATGATGGAGTCAGGGTTGATATCACTTATTAACCCTAGGTTGTTTTAGTCTAACGAAGCCTAATCAGGCATGTACAGTCGGGCTGGCTTATCGTCAAATAAAGTCGAAATAGTTTGCTGTTTCGCCGTGCTTCTTTCGCTCTGATTTACATCGCTGGCAATGCCTTTAATTCTGTATCTTTAGGCTGCTTGAGGATATTCATAAATTAGCGCCGATTTACTCTGGTTTTGTCGTGTTTTTTTGGGTAGTCTGAATTCACGAAGAATTGTTTAGCCCTCATAAAAAATCGTATGTTGAGGGCACAAAGGATTATCAACTTTTAATGGAAAGCCTAACGTTACAACCTATCAATAAAATTCAAGGGGAAGTGAACCTTCCTGGCTCTAAAAGTGTTTCTAATCGAGCTCTTTTACTTGCTGCTCTTGCTAAAGGCAGAACTCGCCTTACTAATCTCCTCGACAGTGATGATATTCGTCATATGCTGAATGCGCTGACTAAACTAGGCGTTCAATACCAACTTTCCGAAGATAAAACAGAATGTCTCGTTGACGGCCTTGGGCGTCCGTTTTCTGTCTCAGAGCCGGTAGAGTTATTTCTCGGCAATGCTGGCACTGCGATGCGACCATTAGCTGCGGCTCTTTGTCTTGGAGAAGGGGAGTATGTACTGACGGGCGAACCTCGTATGAAAGAGCGTCCAATTGGTCACCTTGTCACGGCACTGAAAGATGCTGGTGCGAACGTTGAGTACATGGAAAACGAGAACTTTCCGCCTCTCAAAATAATTGGTACTGGCCTAAAAGCAGGTACAGTTTCTATCGATGGGTCCATTTCAAGTCAGTTCTTGACCGCTTTCTTAATGTCTGCGCCATTGGCTGAAGGTGAAATTCGCATCAACATCGAAGGCGATTTGGTTTCTAAGCCTTATATCGATATCACCCTGCATATCATGAAGCAGTTTGGAGTCGATGTGATCAACAATGACTATCAAGAGTTTGTGATCCCAGCCGGTCAGCAATACATCGCTCCAGGTGATTTCTTGGTTGAAGGTGACGCGTCTTCTGCTTCTTACTTCTTGGCGGCGGCAGCCATCAAAGGTGGAGAAGTTAAAGTCACGGGTATCGGTAAAAACAGCATTCAAGGTGATATTCAATTTGCTGATGCGCTTGAAAAAATGGGTGCAGAAATTGAATGGGGTGATGACTACGTAATTTCTCGTGTTGGTCAATTAAAAGGCATTGATATGGATTACAACCATATCCCTGATGCAGCAATGACCATCGCGACAACAGCGCTATTTGCCGAAGGCACTACCGCTATTCGTAACGTTTATAACTGGCGTGTAAAAGAAACAGACCGTTTGTCAGCTATGGCGACTGAGTTACGTAAAGTTGGTGCGGAAGTGGAAGAAGGGGAAGACTACATCATCGTCAAACCTGTCTCTCAGTTAAAGCATGCTGCGATTGATACTTACGATGATCATCGTATGGCGATGTGTTTTTCGCTGGTGGCACTTAGTGATACACCTGTGACGATTAATGATCCAAAGTGTACGTCGAAAACGTTCCCTGACTACTTCGACAAACTTAAGGCTTTAAGCTGCTAAATATTCTGACCTAAAATAGGAAAGCCAGAGTGAATAACACTCTGGCTTTTTTGTTTCCCAATACTATTTAACCAGCGTAAATTCCTTAGAAAGGTGATGCGCTAAGTATTTGAACATATTGAATACTGCAGTCGTATTTGAAGTTGGTAAACCTTTGTCATCAAGGAAGTATTCACCTTTAAAAACTAAAACACCTTCTTTTTCTTCTACACTTGTTGCTCGCATTCCCTCGATGTAATCATCGTGCTCTTGGATGATTTGGTTAGCGATCAAAAGAAGGTCGAACTCTTCGATAAGCGTTCTATCAGACATATTCTTTCTACCATTCTATTCAGTTAAGAACGCTGAGTATACCTACAACTAAAATGGGTTTGCATGATTAATTCAGTCAATCGTTCAGTAAGACTAAACAGATCAATTTTTAGAGTGTAAATATGATGCGGAGGAAGATGGCAGAGTATTGAACGAAACTATTTTGTGATGGGTAACAAAATTTATTGCATTGGATTAGCGGATGCTAAGTTTGCCTGTTTAGATATGCCGCTCAATACCTTTCAGAACCCTGTCTCTTTGAAGTATAAAGACGATGAATTGTCAACCAATCGGATCTGAATTTCAAAAAAGCAGTTGATCTTCTTTTCATCTCGCACAATAGTAAAAAAAGAAGCAATGAAATAGAACATTATGCGGGTGGCCTTTAAACAAGGTTTCTACCCGCATTATTATGAAGGACGTTAGAGTCAGTTATGGGTAAATCACTCGTTATAGTGGAGTCACCAGCCAAGGCAAAGACGATAAATAAGTACCTTGGTAAAGACTTTATTGTTAAGTCTAGTGTTGGTCATGTGCGTGATCTGCCTACGGCCGGTCAAAGCACTGGTGAGAAAAAAGCCGCAGCCATCTCAACTAAAGGGATGAGTCCGGAAGAGAAAGCGCGCGTTAAAAAAGAGAAAGACCGCAAAGCGTTGATCAAAAAGATGGGGATTAACCCATATCATGACTGGGAAGCGAATTACCAAATCCTTCCAGGCAAAGAAAAAGTTGTCAACGAACTACAAAAACTCGCCAAAGACGCAGATTGCGTTTATCTCGCAACCGATTTGGACCGCGAAGGGGAAGCAATCGCATGGCACCTTCGTGAGATCATCGGTGGCGATGAAGAGCGATACAAACGTGTAGTTTTTAATGAAATTACGAAAAACGCGATCCAACAAGCTTTCCAGACACCTGGTGAGCTGAACATGGATGGTGTAAATGCCCAACAAGCACGTCGCTTCATGGACCGTGTCGTTGGTTTTATGGTTTCACCTTTACTTTGGAAAAAAGTGGCTCGTGGCTTATCTGCTGGTCGAGTGCAGTCTGTTGCGGTGAAATTGTTAGTTGAGCGTGAGCGTGAGATTAACGCGTTTGTACCAGAAGAATTCTGGGACATTCATGCGAATACGAAAACGAAAGACAAAGCGGACTTTAAACTGCTTGTTGCGCAGAAAGACGGTTCTGCGTTTAAGCCAGTTAATGAGGCAGAAACCAAAGCAGCGATGTCTGTACTTGAGAATGCAAGTTACGAAGTATGTAAGCGTGAAGACCGTCCTACAAAGAGCAAGCCTTCAGCACCTTACATCACCTCTACGCTTCAACAGGCAGCAAGTACACGTCTGGGCTACGGCGTGAAAAAGACCATGATGCTAGCTCAGCGCCTCTATGAGGCCGGTTACATCACTTACATGCGTACTGACTCGACTAACCTAAGTGCCGAGGCTGTGGACGCTGTACGTGACTTTATTGGTTCTGAGTTTGGTGATAAGTACCTGCCAGCGAAACCATTGACGTACGGTAGCAAAGAAGGGGCACAGGAAGCGCACGAAGCGATCCGTCCTTCAAATGTGGGTGTTAAGGCGGAAGACCTGCAAGGTGTCGATGCTGATGCGCACAAACTTTACGCTTTGATTTGGAATCAGTTTGTAGCGTGTCAAATGACGCCAGCAGAATACGATTCAACAACCATCAGCGTAAAAGCGGCAGAATACACGCTTAAAGCGAAAGGCCGTATCCTTAAATTTGACGGCTGGACTCGTGTACAGCGTCCAATGGGCAAAAACGAGGATACAATCCTTCCAGCGGTACAACTTGGCGATAAGCTAAGCTTAGAGTCACTTGACCCTAAACAGCACTTTACAAAGCCACCTGCGCGCTACACTGAAGCAGCACTGGTTAAAGAGCTGGAGAAACGAGGCATTGGTCGTCCGTCGACTTACGCATCGATCATTTCTACGATTCAAGATCGTGGCTACGTGAAAGTTGATCAGCGCCGTTTCTACGCTGAAAAAATGGGTGAAATTGTTACTGACCGCCTTGATGACAGCTTTAACGATTTGATGAACTACGACTTTACTGCGCGTATGGAACAGAAATTGGACCAAATCGCTGAAGGTGAAGTGAACTGGAAAGCTGTGTTAGACAACTTCTTTGCTGATTTTACTGGCGATCTTGAAAAAGCGGAGCTGGATGAGTCAGAAGGCGGTATGAAGTTAAACCACATCGTCATGACGGATATCGAGTGTCCGACGTGTAGCCGTCCAATGGGCATCCGTACTGCTTCAACAGGTGTGTTCTTAGGCTGTTCAGGTTACGCGTTACCACCAAAAGAGCGTTGTAAGACAACCATCAACTTGGGTGACGAAGAAGGTATTATTAACGTTCTAGAAGAAGACGTTGAAACCGCAGCTCTTCGTGCTAAAAAGCGTTGTCCGATCTGTGAAACAGCGATGGACGCATACCTGATTGATGACAAGCGTAAGATGCATGTTTGTGGTAATAACCCGAACTGTGAAGGCTACCTTGTTGAATACGGCGAGTTCAAAGTAAAAGGCTACGATGGTCCAGTTGTTGAATGTGACAAATGTGGCTCTGATATGGTGCTTAAGAACGGTCGCTTTGGTAAATACATGGATTGTACGAGCGAAACGTGTAAGAACACTCGTAAGATCTTGAAGAATGGCGAAGTCGCGCCCCCGAAAGAAGATCCTGTTCATTTCCCCGAGTTGCCATGTGAAAACTCAGATGCGTATTTCGTACTTCGTGATGGTGCTTCGGGTCTATTTATGGCGGCAAGCAATTTCCCGAAATCGCGCGAGACACGTGCTCCTTTGGTTGCTGAACTGGCACGTTTTGAAGAGCGTTTACCTGAGAAGTTCAAATACCTAGCAACTGCGCCGCAAGAAGATCCTGATGGTCGTCCTGCTGTTGTACGCTTTAGCCGTAAAACAAAAGAGAACTACGTTCGTTCGGAAGAGAACGGTAAGCCAAGTGGTTGGACAGCGCTCTTTGTTGACGGTAAGTGGGAAGTCACTGATAAGCGTAAAAAAGCGAAAGCATAAAAACGTACGATCTAAGTAATGTAAAAAGGCAGCGATATCGCTGCCTTTTTTGCGTTTTGTTTTTGCGTAAAGGCCACTGTATTGTTCGTATAGATCTTTGCTGCTTTGACTGAGTTTTGCTGACGCGAGAAGATCCCAGTATCAATATTTCGTAGTCGCTGATGTATTTTTTATGTAAAAAATATTCGTTGTAACTTTCATTTTGCATTCACATATTTGTTATACATTGGGCTAAAAAATCGGCGGTGTAGTGAATCCGTTCGTAAATTGTTTTCACAATGTAATCGTTTGCTTTTCCATGTGTGATCTAGATATCGTCTTGAGTACGCAAGAGCTGTATGGTACACAGAATGGCGTATTAAAAATTGTAATTTAGAACCCGCTTAGATAATTTATTACAAAAATTAGTGCAACTGTGTGCATTGTTTGCGTCAAAAAATAAGGAAAGAGTGGACGTTGCATACTGGAAGTGCCGTAGCTTTTTTATCCGTGTTGTAAGAGTTCACAGAAACTCAGAGACGGTTGCTAAATGTATTCGCTTGACTCCCCGAGTATGACTCATTCAAGCGAGTACCAAATCCAAGCTATAACGATATGGAGAACAACAAATGGCTGGTGTTTTGGGAATGATTCTTGCTGGCGGTGAAGGCTCTCGTTTGAGACCTTTAACGGAATCTCGCAGTAAACCTTCGGTACCGTTTGGTGGTAGTTATCGATTGATCGATTTTGCTCTAAACAATTTTGTTAATGCGGACCTGATGCGCATTTACGTCCTAACCCAATTTAAATCTCAATCTTTATTCCATCACTTAAAAAAGGGGTGGAACATCAACGGCATTACAGACCGCTTTATCGATCCTATTCCCGCTCAAATGCGTACTGGTAAACGTTGGTACGAAGGGACGGCGGACGCGATCTATCAAAACCTGCGTTTTATGGAGTTAGAGGAACCAGAGCAAGTTTGTATTTTTGGCTCTGACCATATCTATAAGATGGATATCAAACAAATGCTGAACTTCCACTCAGAAAAGCAGGCTTCTCTGACGGTATCTGCATTGCGCATGCCACTAAAAGAGGCGTCGCAATTTGGGGTTATCGAAGTGGATAGTGAAGGCCGTATGATTGGCTTTGAAGAAAAACCAGCAAATCCGAAGTCGATTCCTGGTGACCCTGATTACGCTTTAGTTTCAATGGGTAACTATGTTTTTGAAGCTCAGGTACTGTTCTCAGAGTTGGTCGAAGATGCGGATAATGAAGCTTCATCACATGATTTTGGAAAGGACATCATTCCAAAGATGTTCCCTAGAGGTGATGTGTTCGTGTATGACTTCAGTACAAACAAAATCAGTGGCGAAAAAGAAGAGGTGTACTGGCGTGATGTCGGAACTATTGATGCGTACTGGCAAGCGCATATGGATCTGCTAGAAAAAGATGCACCATTTTCGCTGTACAACCGTAAATGGCCATTGCATACCTACTACCCACCATTGCCACCTGCGACATTTACCGACTCTGATAATGGTCGTGTGCAGATAATCGATAGTTTAGTGTGTAATGGCAGCTATGTTAGAGGCTCAAGAATCGAAAAGTCGGTGCTTGGTTTTCGCAGTAATATTGCTTCTGCTTGCGATATCAGCGAATGTATACTTCTTGGTGACGTAAAAATTGGCGAAGGATGTGTTTTACGTCGTGTGATTGTCGACAAGGATGCCGATATTGCTCCTGGTACTCAGATTGGTGTGAATCTTCAAGAAGATAAAAAACACTTCCACGTGTCTGAGGAGGGCATTGTTGTTATTCCGAAAGGAGCTCGAGTTGGCTACTAACAACTTATCTATTCTGTTTGTAGCTTCTGAGGTTGAAGGCCTCATTAAAAGTGGTGGCTTGGCAGATGTTGCCAAGGCACTACCGGAAGCCCTTCAAAACCTACAGCAAGACGTAAGAATTACCATCCCTGCGTACAGCAGTATTGATAAACTCGCAGACGCAGAAGTTGTATTAGAAACAGAATTAACATCATGGCCGCATACGGAGTATCGAGTTTTGCGGCTCATGTTAGGTCAAAATCCTGTTTACCTGATTGATTGTCCGCCGTATTTCAATCGACCATCAATGTATGCGGAGAACAACCAAGCGTATACTGATAACGGCGAGCGCTTTGCGTTTTTTAGTGCAGCATGTCTCGATATGTTACCCAAGCTCGCCTTTCAACCTAATATCATACACGCGAACGATTGGCACACAGGTCTTGTTCCATTTTTGCTCAAGCACAGGTATGGCAATGATCCGTTTTTTGCTCATACTAAAAGCGTCATTTCAATTCACAATGCGGTCTTTAAAGGCGTATTTAGTTATGAAGACGTGCAGTGTTTGCCAGAGTTTCATTATAGAAACGTTCCCGATGCTGCGGTGAGTGCAACGCATATTACGATGCTTAAAGCTGGTGTAATGAATGCAGATAAGATAAACGCGGTTAGCCCTACGTACGCAGAGGAACTAAAAACAGAGCTTGGCAGTCATGGAATGGCTTGGGAGTTTCAGCAACGCGCGCAGGACTTAGTTGGTATTTTGAACGGTTGTGATTACAGCGCTTGGAATCCGGAAACTGATACCTACTTGCCGGTTAATTACTGCGCCGACCAGCAAAGTATGTCGCAAGGGAAGAAAGCTTGTAAAAAAGCATTACAACAACGACTAAATTTGCCCGAAAAAAATGTAGCTATGTTCGGTATGGTTTGTCGGTTGACCCAGCAGAAAGGCGTTCATTACTTGTTGCCTGCTTTGGCCGATTTTTTGAAGCACGATGTTCAGCTAGTTGTCGTTGGGACCGGAGACCCTGTTCTTGCCGCTCAGTTACGAGAGGTTGCCGCGCGGTTTTCTAGCAAATTTGCCTTTGTAGAAGCGTATGACAATGAACTTGCGCATATCGTTGAAGCTGGTTCTGATTTCTTCTTGATGCCTTCTGAGTTTGAACCATGTGGCTTAAACCAAATCTATAGTATGGCTTATGGGACATTACCGATAGTACGCGGTGTTGGTGGCTTAAAGGACAGCGTTAGCGATTATGATGTAAACCCATCTGAAGCAACGGGGTTTGTTTTTTTCGAACCGACACCGCAGGCATTGTTGTTAACGATGCTAAGGGCACTGTTGCTCTACGCTCAAAACGAGCCTGAAGTGAATAAAGTACAGTTGCACGCGATGCAACAAGACTTTTGTTGGCAAAAGGCCGCAGAATCTTATTTGCAGCTTTACCACTCAGCGTTAGTTTGACTTAAAATTGTAACGAAAGGCACCGAATGAGGTGCCTTTATTATCTTGAGTAAGGGGAGTGTGGTAGGATGGCTTTTTACTCAATAGCACGATCTTTTTGATACTCAATATGACCCAGCCGCTACTTTTTCATAAAACCTATTTGCACCCTACTAGTAATGAGTGGGTTGTATTTGTGCACGGTGCTGGTGGTAGCTCTTCTATCTGGTTCAAGCAAATTAAAGCTTACAAGCAACACTTTAACTTATTGCTGATCGATTTAAGAGGTCATGGAAAGTCAAATCAGTTACTTAAAGAGCTCATTGCTAGCCGTTATACCTTTACGGAAGTTACCCAAGATATTTTGAAAGTATTGGACCATTTAAAGATCCAATCCGCTCATTTTGTCGGTATGTCGCTTGGTACTATTATTGTTCGAAACCTTGCTGAATTGTCATCAGAGCGCGTACGTTCGATGGTGCTCGGTGGTGCTGTCACAAGGCTTAACACTCGTTCTCAGATATTGGTGAAATTAGGTAATTTTTGTAAGCATATCCTACCGTACATGTGGCTCTACAAACTGTTCGCTTATATTGTTATGCCTCAAAGAAGCCAACGAGAATCTCGCCACCTTTTTATTCGCGAAGCCAAGAAGCTTTGCCAAAAAGAATTTAAACGTTGGTTTATTCTTGCCGCTGATGTAAATCCGTTAATGAAATATTTTAAAGATCGAGAGTTACCCATTCCGACTCTTTACTTAATGGGCGACAGGGATTACATGTTTATTAAACCTGTCAAAGAAATGGTTGCAGCACATAAGCTCAGCATTCTACGAGAAATCCCGAATTGTGGTCATGTATGCAATGTAGAGCGTCCAGAAGACTTCAATCAACACTCCATCGAGTTTATTAAACAGCAAGCTGTATGTGCTTAAAACTGAGTGCATCCACTGAATAGGAGAGCCGCTATAGCTCTCCTAGTTGATATCCACATTGCCAACATGCACCAAATTGCCCTTCGTTTATTTCATGACATTTTGGGCATTGCCAATCTTGATACTCATGCCTATCGGATTGTTTTCGATATGCTTTTACTATTTCTTCAGCTTTCATCTTTTGTGCCGTGTCAAAAAGCCACACATAAGGATCGGTATCATCACCAAACGGCAGTTCTCCTTTTAAGCCGAAAATACCTTCTCCGCGAACTTCACAGTAAATTTGTTCCACTTTAAGCAGCTCACATACAATGTGTGCTTCTGCTGGGTTTTTAGCGATAAATATTTTCATCAAAATACCCACTTCACCAATTACGAGTTTTGCTGACTTGGTGTCGGCCTTACTTTATTCATAACCCATTTAGTGATGATTGGAAATAGTCCCAATAGCGCAAAAGACGCTAATACTGCGGGTGAAACAATGCCCGATAGGCTTTCAATTGTTGCTAATTGAGTACCTGCATTCAGATATACGGCTGTGCCTGGCAGCATACCTATTTGGCTAGTGAGATAAAATCGACCTACAGACATCGGTGTTAAGCCCATCAGTAAGTTGATTAGAAAGAAAGGGAATACAGGGATTAGACGCAAGGAAAATAGATAAAAAGCTCCGTCTTTTTCGACACCTTGATTAATTGCGTTGAGTTTATTTCCGAATTTGTTTTGTACCCAGTCACGCAATAAGTATCGGCTGCTCAAGAAGGCCAGTGTTGCCCCCATAGTGCTAGCGAAAGAAACCAGTAGCAAGCTTGTCCAAAAACCAAATAAGGCTGCACCAAGTAAGGTGACTACTGCCGCTCCTGGGATAGAAAAAGCGGTAATTGCAATGTAGGTAAAAAAGTAAATCGCAGCCGAGAATACAAAATTCTGATCGATGTATGTAGTTAGTGCTTCTTGTTGGGCTTTTGCATTCTCTAAGGTTAAATACTGGCCAAAGTTAATACCTAAAAAGACGATAGCCGCTAGTAGGATGAGACCTAATATCAGTTTCTTATTCATAATTTTGATTCCAATTTGGGATATATGTAATAAGACAGTAGGAAAACCGAAAAAATTTCACAAAAAAACCGCAGATTAGACTGCGGTTTTACAAGATAGTTTTTAGGCCGACTTTTATTGGAGGCCGTTCATCAACTCATCTCGGCGAGCTTGAGGTACCACACTCCAATGAGTGCCGTTGATAGCACCTTCTAGTGCCCATAGCAACTCAATGTTGACGGTTGCAGAGTGCGTATCTCTTATCGCTTTATAGGCGTTAAGCGCACCTTCCTCTTCAAGCTTCTCTACGGATTCGATGCCGGCTTTTTTTAGCATGCGCTCGGTAGCCAGTCGTAAGTTAGGCAAATCTTTCAAACGGTTAGGCTTTGTACTTGCTTGCTGTTCTTTCTCAAGCTTTGCCTTTTTCAATGATTGATTCGCTACTTCGATTAAGCGTTCGCTTGATTCCCATAAATCGCTGGAAATAGCGTAGTACTTTGTAACGACTGGAAAGCCACGTTTTTTATAAACGTAAGGCTTTAGCCCTTGTTTCTCGAAGTCAGATGAAGTTTTTTGGTCTGCTCTGATATGAAGCTGATTGTTTACCACTAGTGCAAACATTGTTTCATCAGCGAATAGTCCGAAGCCACCAAACATTGAGCGCGACTTGATATTACCAAGTGCCTCAAATAGCTTCATAGAGTCTTTGAGTATCGGTTTATCCATGTTTTGTTATCTCGGTGTAATTAATATTACGCCACCAAAAGTCAGGTCCGAGAGAGTAGCAAACATGCGTAAAAACAATGTCATTACAGAGTAAAGTCATTGCTTACACACTTGCCATCGGTAACCCCGCTACCTTCCATATCGTAATATGGTTCAGGCCGGAGGCTTTGCGTCCCACTCTTTCGAATGGTTTGCCCTGTGCGTGACACAATGAGCATACTTCTTATATTGAATTAACATCACGGTTTAGCGTTAAAAGTGTGATTTCGGTTCAATAAAAATGATAGATTGAATGCTCTATTTTGCATATGGAAAGGTGCAAATTGGCCTTTGAAAAGGAGTTCTTAATATATATTACATTTATATAAAACAGGGAGTTAACGTTAGTCAATTGTTATTAGAGTGGTGTGAAGTATTAGAGAATGCTTAATTTTTCCAAAAAAATAAGCGCCCCTGTAGAGCGCTTATTTAACACGGTTAAATACAGTGAAATTTAGTTCATTTTTTTCACAGTATTTCGAATTACAAGCTCAGGTTGCATTTCGAAAATTCGTTTTTCGTGTTCTTTATCTTTGATACGCTCAAGTAGAATTTCGAATGCATTTTTACCAACACGACGTTTAGGTTGGTGGATAGTCGTTAGCGGTGGAGAGAAGTATTCCGCAAGCTCGATGTTGTCGTAGCCGATCACTGAAATATCTTCAGGAATTTTGATCCCGTTTTGTTGCAAGCGGCTCATTAGGCCTAGAGCCATTGTGTCGTTAAAACAGAATACCGCCGTCGGGCGCTTGTCCATTGCGGTAATTTTATCTGCAACTAATACGGCCGTATCACATTCAAAGTTACCTTCAAGGATCCAGTCTTCATTTACAGCTAGGTTCGCTTCGCTCATTGCGCGACGGAAACCTGCAATGCGCTCTTGGCAAGCAAGCTTTTCAAAATGACCGCTTAGACAAGCGATATCCGTATGACCATTGTCAATCAGATGTTTGGTTGCAATGTAGCCACCTTCTTCTGAGTTATCCATGATCTTGTCTGCTTGTGAGCTCTCTGGGCCCCAATCCATGACCACTTTAGGAATGTCCGCATGACGGTCAAGCATCTCTTTTAGTTCTTCGGTTAAGTCAGAACACATCACTAGGATGCCATCAACGCGCTTTTCAGCCAGCATACGAATGTAATCGCGTTGTTTTTCGTAAATCCCGCCTGTGTTACATAAAATCAGAGTATAGCCTTGGCGGTAACAGTAGCTCTCAACGCCATCAATCACTTCTGAGAAAAATAGGTTAGTTGATTGAGTTACTAACATGCCAATCGTACGAGTTGAGTTGCATTTTAGGCTGCGTGCAACGGCACTTGGCGCGTAATTCAGCTCGTCAACGGCTTTCATTACTTTTTCTTGCGTTGCTTCTGCAACGAAACGCGTTTTATTGATAACGTGCGAAACTGTCGTAGTGGAAACGCCGGCTAAGCGAGCAACGTCTTTTATCGTGGCCATAAATGGTGTCCTGTATCGAGCTACTGAAATATGTCGTATTGGATGTACCTGATGCTCTAATGGTTTCACACCTAGCAATATAAAATTGGCGCTAAGTGTCTCGGCAGCGGTTGATCCAAGTGCGACAAAAGGGTACGTAGCAGCATCGGTCGATGAATTTTATCTTTTTTCTATCTGATGAGAAATTGCCATCAACCTGTTAAGAAAACACAAAAACCGCTATATTTCAGCGGTTTACATATAAATCATATTTAATCGTTTGCGCTCACATTTTAGCCCTATGTGGACTGACTAGCAATGTTTTCAGCAAGAGATTTGTGTATTTGAAGTCACATTTTGACTGCTAAATAACCAAGCGTCTTTGCGCTAAGTTAAGGCAAACGAATATTATACCCAAGTTACTTACAATTGGTCACTTTCAGGCATACAGGAAGCCCGATAGGCAGGCTCCCTAAAAATAGGCGGCAATTATTCACCAAGAAGGTAGGCGCTGTCTAGTTTACAAAATGCAACTAATAGTTTCGCGACACTCGAGTAAAATCCAAATTCGTCGAATTGTTTACATTTGTCTGAAAACTGAGGTAACCAAGACATCAATTGTTGCTGGATAAAGTCGTTTTGTTTAACGAAGGCTTCTTCCATGTGTTTTTCTTGTTCAAGCTCGTTTGAGCGGATAATCATGTTCCCGAGAAAGTCGAGCTCAACGGCTAAGTGATCCGCAGGTTCCTTTAGGTTTTCGTCTACTTGAACGCCAAATTCAGCCATCAACTTTTCCATTTCCTCAGCTGGCTTGTCATTCAGTAAACCTGATTCACCAATGTACATGGATGCGTAAGGAAGAGCGCCGTATTTTTCTGTCTTCAAAAACAGTTCACAAAAGTCAGCTGCAAGCTCTAGTTGTGCATCTTCACGATCTTGTAACCGATTCAATGCATCAACTAGGCTATCAACGGCTGGTTTTAGCGACTCATTTTCACCTAAACCTGCGAGAAAACTGCGAATTTCAACACTGTGATAGGCTTCCAATTCTTTCTCTGTTAGTTCTTTTGCGAACAAGCTCGAAAACCACCAGTAAATTTCAGCGCGTTTCTCATTAAAAGCTTTCACTTCTTGCATTTTGGGCTCCTGAATGATGCTTCAAGTCATGCATCACAAAGTCAATTAGGGATATCCCCTAAGTGTAATCAATTAAAATGAATAGCAGTAACTATAATTGTTATGTTTTATGGTCAAAAATGACCGTTTATTAATAGCAATGGGCAAGCTTGTTTTGAATCAATAAAAACGCTAAATCTTGCGTTTTAATGTATCTATGACTAGAAATGTTACTAGTTATGAATAGAATACGTCTTGGATAATAAGAAGACAGAAAAGTGGTGTAAATGAGCTATCACGTATTAGTCGTAGAAGATGATGTTGTAACTCGTAGTAAGCTTGCGGGATATTTCCAAAATGAGGGCTACCAAGTCAGCGAAGCAGAGAGTGGCGCAGAAATGCGTGAAGTTTTGCAAGCGGGCGATGTAGACCTGATCATGCTGGATATTAACCTGCCTGGTGAAGACGGCCTGATGCTTACTCGTGAGTTACGTAGCCAATCGGATATTGGTATCATATTAGTAACAGGACGCACGGATAGCATTGATAAAATCGTAGGCCTAGAAATGGGTGCTGACGATTATGTGACAAAACCTTTTGAACTGAGAGAGCTGTTAGTTCGCGTGAAAAACTTGCTGTGGCGTATTTCAGCAGCGCGCAGTGGCAGCTCGAAAGCGAATGAAACCAGTGAAGAGCACATTGTGCGCTTTGGGGAGTGGACATTCGACATTCAACGTCGCGCACTTAGCCGCAACGGTGAGCCAGTAAAACTAACTAAAGCAGAGTATGAACTTTTGGTGGCATTATCGTCTTACCCTAACCAGGTGTTAAGTCGTGAGCGTATTTTGAACATGATCAGCCATCGAGTGGATGCGCCGAATGACCGCACCATTGATGTTCTTATTCGACGTATGCGCGCAAAAATGGAGTTCGATCCTAAGAACCCACAGATTTTTGTAACGGTGCACGGCGAAGGCTATATGTTTGCTGGTGACTAGTTGGAACATAACTCAATCGTAAAAAGAAAAGGAGAGCTTCGGCTCTCCTTTTTTGTGGCTTCAAGATAATACTAGTTTGCTTCAACCATTGGTGTTTGGCCGACAGTATCACGCAACCTTTGCCAAATACTGCCCAAGTACTCATGCCAATAAAGCTCTGTTTGTTCTAAGTAACGCGCTTTAGGTGAGTATTTATCCCAAGGTTGACTTATCTCGCTAATAGCTAAGAAGTTGGTCGGGGCTGGGATTGGTTTAATGCCTGCTGCGTTGAACTCATACAATGCACGGCTCATGTGACTCGCAGAAGTGACTAACACAATCTCCTTTTGTTGAACGAATGCAGCCGCTTGACGCGCCTCTTCCCACGTATCTTTCGCATCTTCTAATAAAATGATATCGGATTTCGCGACTCCCAACGCAAGGGCAACGTTCGCCATCATTCGCGCGTGGCTAATTTCAGATCCGCCAGCATAGCCGGATAAGATTAATTTCGCGCCTGGATACATTCTTAAAATACGAATGCCCTCAGTTAAGCGCATTAATGCTGCACGGCTTAACTGCGAGGTGGGTGGAATTTCGTCATCGATAACATGACCATTCCCTAAAACCATCACGTAGTCGATGGTGCCAGAAACTGGCAAAAAGGCTTTATGCTCTCGCTCTAACGGCATAAGAAGCTTGGTTGAAACAGGTTGGAAGGCAACAAGAAAAATGCCAACAAAAGAGAATAGAACAACGAAGCAGCCAGTTTTACGTTTTGTAGTAAAACTAATGAGAGCAAGACCCAACAAGCCTATCAGCAGCAATGCCGGAAGGGGCATAAGCATGGCTGACACTACTTTTTTCAGCTCAAACATACATAAATAGTCCGAAAAAACATCAATTGATAATAAAAATGAGGGTATCCCTCTTTATTCCTGCTTTCCTTGTGCCAGAATAGCGGCACAATCCGTTATGATAACTCAGCAGAAGTGACAGAAGACCGCAATTTCGACGATATCGCCCACAAATTTGCAAAAAATATTTACGGCTCCGATAAAGGGGAGATCCGCCAAATCATTGTGTGGGAAGATTTTCTACAGATTCTAAGTGAATTAGATGCTGACCAGCAACCCCTAGAAGTGTTGGACGCTGGTGGTGGTTTGGCACAAATGTCGCAAAAGCTTGCTAAGCTCGGACATCGAATCGCTTTATGTGATCTATCTTCGGAAATGCTGCAGTTGGCTAAGCAGGATATTGAAAAAAACGGTTTGCTTGAGCAGTATCGCCTGATTCATTCGCCTGTCCAATCCATCGGTGAACATATGGATGGACAGGTCGATCTGGTTATGTTCCACGCTGTGATGGAGTGGCTGGTTGATCCTAAGGCCGCACTTGAAACAGTTCTTGAACAAGTAAAACCGGGAGGTATCGCATCAGTCATGTTCTACAACCACCACGGTTTAGTCTATAAAAACGTGGTTTGTGGCAACATTCCTCATATATTAGACGGCATGCCTCACCGAAAAAGATTTAAACTACAGCCGCAAAAAGGCTTAAAACCTGAAGAAGTCTACCAGTGGATAGAAAATTCAGGTTTTAATATTTGTGGCAAATCTGGTATTCGCTCATTTAGTGATTACATAGGCAATATGGAATACATGGGTGATTACGAGTTTGAAGATGTGTTGGCGCTAGAAAAACAACTTTGTCGACAAGAGCCATACCTCTCATTAGGCCGCTACATTCATGTGTGGGCTAAAAAGAACGATAAACAGGAATAACAATGAGTGAGATGACTCTCAATGCTGCAGAGCAACCAATCGATGAGCTGGTTGGCTGGGTTAAGCAGCACGATTTCTCGTTGAACCTGACCACAGAGCGATTGGCATTTTTGATAGCCATTGCCGTACTGAGTAATGAAAGGTTCGATGAAGAACTGGGTGAAGGTGAACTGCATGATGCATTTGCCATCGTCACTCGACTATTTGATGAGACCGGCGAAGCCTCCGCTTTTCGTGCGAACAATGCGATCAACGAGATGGTTAAGCAGCGTCTTATGAGCCGTTTTGTCAGTGAGATTACTGACGGAGCGAGCATTTACCGCTTGTCGCCATTAGCGATAGGAATAACCGACTACTACGTGCGTCATCGTGAGTTCTCAAAACTGCGTCTATCTATCCAGCTATCCATGGTAGCGGATGAAATGGCGAAAGCGATTGAGGCAGCACAAAAAGGTGGCACACCGGGTCACTGGAAGAAAAACGTATACGGTGTTTTAAAATATTCTGTAGGCGAAATCTTCGATCAAATTGACCTCAACCAACGTGTTATGGATGAGCAGCAACAGTCAGTGAAACAACAGATTGCTGACCTGCTTAACAAAGACTGGCGCGAAGCGATCAACAACTGTGAAGCACTTCTGTCAGAAACATCAAGCACGTTGCGTGAACTTCAAGATACGCTGCAAGCCGCCAGTGATGAACTGCAAACTCAGATCCTCGATATTCAAGAAATTGTTTACGGTGACCCTGAGCTGGAGTTTATCGAAGAAGCCTTGTTTGGTCTGCAAATGAAGCTGGACCGAATCACAAGCTGGGGCCAGCAAGCGATCGACCTTTGGATTGGTTATGACCGACACGTGCACAAGTTTATTCGTACTGCAATCGATATGGATAAGAACCGTGCGTTTAGCTCGCGTCTGCGTCAATCCGTCAAAGATTACTTCGATGCGCCTTGGTATCTGACTTATGCAGATGCGGAGAGGCTTTCTGACCTTCGTGATGAGGCCCTAGTACTGCGTGATGACGAGGTCACGGGTCAAGTTCCGATGGAAGTAGAATACGAAGAGTTTCAACAAGTCAATGATGAGCTGTCTGAACGAATTGGTGACATGCTAAAAGCGCATAAAGATCAAGGCACGCCAATCGACTTGAGTGTGGTACTGCGAGATTACCTTGCACAGCACCCTTACACTCATCATTTTGATTTAGCTCGCATTATCGTCGATCAAGCTGTACGTCTAGGGTATTCAGAATCGGATTACCAAGCGATTCAACCAGACTGGAAAGCAATCAACGAATTTGGGGCAAAGGTACAAGCGAATGTCATCGACCGATACTAATGAATACATGTCAGAGAATCTGGCAAAAGCAATTTCTAACCCTCTGTTCCCAGCGCTAGACAGCATGCTTCGAGCAGGGCGTCATATCTCAAGTGAAGATCTAGACAACCACGCGTTGCTGTCGGATTTCGAACTTGAGCTTTCTTCTTTCTACCAACGCTACAACACCGAATTGGTGAAAGCGCCAGAAGGTTTCTTCTATCTTCGTCCTCGTTCAACGTCTCTGATTGGCCGTAGTGTTCTTTCTGAACTGGATATGCTGGTGGGTAAGGTACTGTGTTTCCTTTACCTAAGCCCAGAGCGTCTTGCGCACGAAGGCATCTTCACTAACCAAGAGCTGTACGACGAACTGCTTGCTCTAGCAGATGAAAATAAGCTGATGAAGCTAGTGACGAACCGTGCTACCGGTTCTGACCTTGATAAAGAAAAGCTGTTTGAAAAAGTACGTACGTCACTTCGTCGTCTGCGTCGCCTAGGCATGATCATCAACATCGGTGAAACCGGTAAGTTCAGCATCAGTGAAGCGGTATTCCGCTTTGGTGCCGATGTACGTATTGGCGATGACATGCGTGAAGCGCAGCTGCGTCTGATCCGTGATGGTGAAGCAGTAGTGCACACCAAAGAGCCAAGCCAAGGCAGCCTATTGTCTGAAGAAGATCAAGACGACCAAGCCCAAGAAGAAACGACAGAAGAGGGTGAAGCATGAGCATGATTGAACGCGGTAAATACCAATCGCTGACCATGGTCAACTGGAACGGCTTCTTTGCCCGTACGTTTGACATCGATGGTCTGGTCACCACGCTATCAGGTGGTAACGGTGCAGGTAAATCAACCACAATGGCGGCGTTCATCACCGCATTGATTCCTGACCAAACGCTACTGCACTTCCGTAACACCACAGAAGCAGGCAGCAGCCAATCGTCTCGCGACAAAGGTTTGTACGGTAAGCTACAGCCGGGCGCATGTTATGCGGCGCTAGATGTGGTGAACTCACGTAACCAACGCCTATTGTTCGCAGTAAAACTGCAGCAAGTTGCGGGTCGTGATAAGAAAGTAGACATCAAACCGTTTGTTATCCAAGGTCTTCCAAGCCATGTGAAACCAACGGATATCTTGATTGAAAGCGTATCAGCGACTCAAGCTCGTGTACGTCAAATCAATGAAGTAAAAGAATCGATCGCAGAATTTGAAGGTGTTCAATTTAAAGCCTTCTCTTCGATCGTGGATTACCACGCGCAAATGTTTGAATTCGGTGTGATTCCGAAGAAACTGCGTAACTCTGGTGACCGTTCTAAATTCTACCGCCTGATCGAAGCATCGCTTTACGGTGGTATCTCAAGTGCGATTACCCGTTCGCTACGTGACTACCTTCTGCCACAAAACGGCGGCGTGAAGAAAGCGTTCCAAGATATGGAATCGGCGCTGCGTGAAAACCGCATGACGCTAGAAGCGATCAAAACTACGCAAGCAGACCGTGACTTGTTCAAACACTTGATCACAGAGTCGACTAACTACGTGGCAGCGGACTATATGCGCCATGCTAACGAGCGCCGTAAAAAACTAGAACAGACATTGTCTTTGCGTTCAGAGTTATTTGGTTCTCGCGAGACCTTGATTGAGCAAAACAATCTGCTTAACCGCGTTCAAGAAGAGCTGGAACTGCTGATCGAATCAGAATCTTCTTTAGAGCAAGACTACCAAGCGGCTTCTGATCACTTGCAACTGGTGCAAAACGCGCTGCGTCAGCAAGAGAAGATCGAACGCTACCAAGAAGATCTTGAAGAGCTGAGCGAGCGTCTTGAAGAACAAATGATGGTAGTGGAAGAAGCGCAAGAACGCGTGATGATGGCTGAAGAGCAAGCTACCGTTGCAGAAGAAGAGGTGGATAGCCTTAAGACGCAACTTGCTGATTACCAGCAAGCTCTTGACGTTCAGCAAACTCGCGCCCTTCAATATCAACAAGCAGTTCAAGCGCTGGAGAAAGCGAAGAAGCTACTTGGCGATGACAGCCTAACGGCGGAATCGGCTCAAGCGCTTGTCTCTGAGCTTAAGAGCAAAGAATCAGAAAACACCAATGCGTTGCTATCGGTTAAGCACAAGCTGGACATGTCTTCTGCAGCGGCAGAGCAGTTTGAAACCGCGCTTAAACTAGTACAAAGCATCGTTGGTCAAGTTGAGCGCAAAGACGCGTCTGAACATGCGAAAACCGCAATTGCGAAAGCGCGTGAGTCACAACAAATTGCACAAAACGAACAACAATGGCGAGCACAACACCGTGATCTCGAACGCAGCCTTAACCAGCAGCGTCAAGCACGTGAACTGGTTGCTGAATACAAAAAGCAATATCACGTTGAACTAACCGATGAGGTTACGTTTGAACAAGAACGTGAACGTCATGCGACGCAAATCGAATCACTAGAGATAGCTCAAGAAGAAGTTCGTGATCAGCGTGGTGAACAGCGCCGTCTAGAGCAAAACGCGGTGGCAGAAATCAGTAAGCTTGAAGCAATAGCACCAGCTTGGATTGCGGCGAACGATGCGCTAGAGAAACTGAGAGAGCAGAGCGGTGAACAGCTTGAGGATCGCCATGCGGTAATGAACCACATGCAAGTTGTCCTTGAACAAGAAAGGGAGCTGTCTTTAGCTAAAGATAAGCTTGCTGAGCGCCGTAGCCAGCTAGACTCTGAGATTGAGCGTCTTGCTTCTCCTGGTGGTTCAAATGACCCTCGCCTGAAAGGTTTGGCAGATACGCTGGGCGGTGTATTGCTGTCTGAGATCTACGATGACATCACGATTGATGACGCGCCTTATTTCAGTGCGATGTACGGTCCGGCTCGTCACGCTATCGTTGTTTCTGACTTGTCAGGCATCGAAGAGAAACTGGTAGAGCTAGACGACTGTCCAGAAGACTTGTACATCATTGAAGGTGACATCGATGCCTTTGATGACAGCTCGTTCGATGCAGAAGAGTTAGAGGGCGCGGTTTGCGTTCGTATGAACGATCGCCAAATGCGTTACTCTCGCTTGCCTGAGATCCCATTGTTTGGCCGTGCGGCACGTGAGCAGCGTCTAGAGTTGCTGCGTAACGAACGAGAAGAAGTGGTAGAGAAACACGCAAAAGCGGCGTTTGATTCTCAGAAAATGCAGCGCTTGTACCAAGCGTTTAACCTATTTGTGTCTAACCACATTCAGGTTGCTTTTGACGCCGATCCAGAACAAGCACTGGCAACTATTCGTGATAAGCGTAACCAAATTGCTCGCGTGTTGGCGGATCTGGATGCGAAAGAGCAACAACAACGTTCTCAGCTTCAAACCAGCAAGCAAGCGTTGTCTTCTCTGGACAAGCTAGCGTCACACATGGTGCTTGTTGAAGATGAGTCATTGCAAGCGCGTTTTGATGAGCTAGAAGAGAAAATCGCTCAGCTTGCAGAGGCGAAGAACTTCTTAAGCAACCATGCAAAAGCCGTCGCGCAATTAGAGAATATTGCGTCTGCGCTTGATGCTGACCCAGAGCAATTCGACGCGCTAGAAGCAGAATACAAAGCGGCAGACGAACAGCTACAAGATCTTAAGAAGCAAATCTTTGCACTCTCGGATCTCGTTGAACGCCGCCATTACTTCGCTTACTCTGATTCAGTAGACCTACTGAACAAGAGCAGCGAACTGAGTGAGCAGCTAAAAGCTAAACTGGTTCAAGCTGAACAAATGCGTACACGCTCTCGTGAAGAGTTGAAACAGTCGCAAGGTCAAATGAACCAATACAACCAAGTATTGGCATCATTGAAGAGTTCACACCAAGCGAAACTGGAAACGGTTCAAGAGTTCAAACAAGAACTTCAAGAGTTTGGCGTGAACGCGGACGAAGGTGCAGAAGAACGTGCAATGCGTCGTCGTGACGAACTGCACGAGCGTCTACACACGTCTCGCAGTCGTAAGAGCGAATACGAGCGCACGATCACCTCTACTGAACTAGAGATGAAAGGCTTGGCGAAACGTCTGAAGAAAGTTCAGAAAGAATACGTTGAGCTACGTACGTTCGTGGTTGCAGCGAAAGCTGGCTGGTGTTCGGTACTTCGTCTGGCGCGTGAGAACGATGTTGAGCGTCGTCTACACAAGCGTGAACTGGCTTACATGTCAGCGGATGAACTGCGTTCAATGTCGGATAAATCATTGGGTGCGCTGCGTCTCGCGGTTGCGAACAATGACGACCTGCGTGATGCGCTGCGTCTGTCAGAAGACAATGCACGTCCAGAGCGTAAAGTTCTGTTCTATATTGCTGTATACCAACATCTTCGCGAGCGCATTCGTCAGGATATCATCCGTACTGATGATCCAGTTGAAGCGATCGAAGAGATGGAAGTTGAGCTAGCGCGTCTAACGGAAGAGCTAACCCAACGTGAAAACCGCTTAGCGATCAGCTCTGAGTCAGTAGCGAGCATCATTAAGAAGACGATTCAGCGTGAGCAAAATCGTATTCGTATGCTGAACCAAGGCCTGTCGAATATTTCGTTCGGTCAGGTGAAGGGCGTACGTCTGAACGTGAAGATCCGCGAAAGTCACGAAGTGCTACTGAACGGTCTAGCGACACAACAAGAGCAGCATAAAGATCTGTTTGAATCGACTCGCTTTACCTTCTCTGAAGCAATGGCGAAGCTGTTCCAACGTGTGAACCCGCATATCGATATGGGTCAACGTTCTCCTCAGGTTCTGGGTGAAGAGCTACTGGATTACCGCAACTACCTAGAGCTAAGTGTAGAAGTGAACCGTGGTACAGATGGTTGGCTACAGGCTGAGTCTGGTGCACTATCAACAGGTGAAGCGATCGGTACCGGTCAGTCAATCCTTCTTATGGTTGTTCAAAGCTGGGAAGAAGAGTCTCGTCGTCTACGCAGCAAAGACATTGTGCCTTGTCGTCTGCTCTTCTTGGATGAAGCCGCGCGTCTGGATGCGAAATCGATCGCGACATTGTTCGAATTGTGTGACCGTCTGGATATGCAGCTTCTCATCGCGGCACCTGAAAACATCAGCCCAGAGAAAGGTACGACCTACAAACTGGTGCGTAAGGTGTTTAAAGACCACGAGCACGTACACGTAGTTGGTCTGCGTGGTTTTGGTCAAACGGATAAGCCTAAGACTGAAGCGCAAGAGATGATTGAAGAGTTTGAATCGTAAACTCCGAATCTAATAAAACGCCCGCAATGAACGCGGGCGTTTTTGTATCTATTTACGAGGTAGGCTTCGAACAACATAAGACAAGCCGAGACTGTAGGACGGCAGTCTCGGCTTATTAGCGGAACTTCACGAGGAAGCGACGTTTATTCCTCTGGAATATCGTCCCTGACTTCGATCATTTCAGCAAGCTCTTCGAGTGCTTGGACAGAAAGCTCAGACAAGCGTTGTAGGTGTTGGTCTAAGCTCTCTTGTTCTTCAAGCTCTGGTTCATCATTATTTGTTTCTTTTATTAGCATTTCCCAACCTCTCAAGTTGAGTAAGGGGAGCTCTCATCATACTCAAAAGGCAAAGTAGAAAAGAAACGATCTATGTTGATTTTGTTAGCTCGATCATTGATTCAACTTATATATGAGAAGGATGTGTTTAATAAGGAGAGTAAGTGCAAGGTTTTTGGATGCGGGAACAAAAACGCCAGTAATCATGACAATTACTGGCGAGTAATAACGAACATTATGTCGGAGGGTTAGAACAACGGCTTCACACCGAACTGCTCTGCCGCGTAAGCGACGCGTTCAATCGGTTTTGGATACTCAGCAGGTGTGCCAAGGCTCTCTATGTGTTTCAAACGAGGAAGTAAGCCTGCACCATTAGCGATTTGGATTGCCAGACCAGGGCGAGCGTTAAGCTCTAAAACCATAGGTCCTTCATCTTTATCCAGCACCATATCCGTACCCATGTATCCCAAACCTGTCATTTCCCAGGCACTTGACGCAAGCTCCAGCAAGCGCTCCCAATGCGGTACTTGAAGGGTCGAAAGGTCTTTACCTGTATCAGGGTGATGAGTCACTGGATGATCGAACTGCACCGCTCTGACGGCTTTACCTGTCGCGATGTCAATGCCTACTCCTACCGCACCTTGGTGAAGGTTTGCTTTGCCGTCGGAAGCCGCTGTAGAGCAGCGCATCATCGCCATAACTGGATAACCTTTAAATACGATGATCCGAACATCTGGTACGCCTTCATAACTGAAGCCATCAAAACAGTCATCAAACTTGATTAAGTTTTCAACCACAGCAACGTCATTTTTACCACCAAGAGAGAAAAGGCCAGCAAGCGCATTACTAATGTGACGCTCGACCTCATCCCTACCAATTGTAGAGCCGGAGGGTTTGGTATATACCCCGTTTTTATGAGACGTAACAACCAGAATGCCTTTACCGCCACTACCTTGTGCAGGTTTGATCACAAAACCAGGCCAGTTCTCAACCATTTTGTGGATAGTCTTAACTTCAGCTTGGTTATGAATGACACCGATCAGGGCAGGAACTGTTGCTCCTGCTGCCTGTGCAATAATTTTGGTCTTTAGCTTGTCATCGACAAGTGGGTATTTAGAACGATCATTGTAACGGCCAATATAGCTGTGGTTACGCTTGTTCATCCCCATAATGCCTTTATGGCGAAGCTTAGACGGCGAAGTAAAACTTTCGAACATCGTTTAGTCCTCCGCTAGTGGTTTGAAGCGTCGTAGCTCAGTGAGGCGGTAACCTGTGTAAGTACCTAGTAATAGAATACCGGCCAGAACAATCAACTGTAGACCAATGAAGTTAAAGGTTAAGTGTTGAATGTATGAGTTCGTCATTGCAAGGTAAACTAATACCGCTGTCAGCAATGAACCACCACCTTGCAGGGCAACTTCCTTCGCACCTTCTTCTTCCCATAGGATTGACATACGTTCAATCGTCCAAGACAAGATGATCATAGGGAAGAAGGTAATTGTTAGGCCTTCCGTTAAGCCCATCTTAAACGCAACAACGGTGAACACCGAGATGATCATAATAACGGTAATAATGACCGCAGATATCCTTGCTACCAGCAATAAGTTCAACCTAGACAAATAGCTTCGAATAATCAGGCCTGTACCTACAATTAGCAAGAAACCGACAATACCCGTTAATAGTTGAGTTTGAACAAAAGCAACGGCAATCAACACAGGCATGAAGGTACCGGATGTTTTCAGGCCGATAATCACACGCAAGAACACAACGATCAGAGCACCAATAGGGATGAGCATGATGGTTTTGAACATCGCTTGCTCTTCCAAAGGTAAGCTATGAATTGAAATATTCAGTAATCCATCTGCTTCTATTTTGTTGTTTGTAGCTTGTTGTGGTGTCATTTCTTGCTTAATCATCGAGAAATGCACTTGGCTATTTTTACCACCAACAAGGTCAAGTAAGGATACGTTTGATTCATCCCACACTAACAAGTTGGGTTTCACTGCTTTTTGTTCGGATTTTGGTGAAAACAGTACCCAATCTTTACCTGACCAAACCTGAACCATTGGTTGAATTGTTTGGCGTCGACGACCATCTTCTAGTTCGATAACACCGACGGTTTTGCTCTGTATACCTGCGGTAAGCAAAATATTATGCAGTGCATCAGTACGGCTGAAATCGTTCAGTAGTAGCGACGAGTTTTGGCTATCTGGGTCATTAAGCGCTTTGATAAGCTCACGAGTAAACGTCACATTATCGGCTGAGCGACTCATCGCACGTTCGATAAGGGCATTTGCCGCTGCTGCTTGTGGTGCTGATAGCGTTGGTGGCGTAATGTCTTCCGTTGGCGGTAAAGGAGTGACTTTAGCCTGAGGGTCTACTAAGAACTGGGCTTTGTAGTATATGGTTTGTGGCCCTTGAGCTTGGCGAATTGACCATTCTGCACGACGGCCTGAATCGTCATTGATGTAGGAAACGCCATAACCTGATGAGGAAGCAGATTCACCAATAAGTGTGTAACCACTTTGCGTATGCGGTGCTGCAAGTGACGCTTTTACTTCGTTGCCGTTAGCATTGAACTCAATACGAGCTTCTACATCCCACACCTGGCGAGTTTCGCCTGGCGTCCAAGGCACGCCGTAGTTTTCATGCCTGAAAACACTCAGAGCAATGCCCGCAATCACCAATAAGATGATAGAAAGGTAAAACGGTATTTTTGACGTCATAATCTACCTTATTATTTTTTATCTTCGTCCGTTTGGATATAGGTACGACTTACATCGACAAGTGCTATGTCGCGCATAAATTCTCTACCCAGTAAAATAGGATGGTTCATATGTGAGCGATCTGCCAACGTAAATTGCGCTTTTTCATGAATTTTTCCAACGCGCACCCAAAGTTCTACCACAGCGCGGCGTTCTAACTCTTCACTGGTAACCTGGCGGATTTTGACGTAGCGAATGACAGGAGCTTCGATCCAAGTACTTTTCTCTTCTTCGGATTTACTGGTGTCTGCTAAGTGGAATCGGACCCATTTTTTGCCATTTCTTTCGAACTCTTCAATATCAACGGCATTTAAAGACGACGTCGCGGCACCAGTGTCGATACGTGCATCAAAAGTTTGCTTAATCGACTCTACAGTGACCTTTTCGATAGAGCCAAGGACAATATCGTGAGTTGGGGTTGGTTCCACAGGAGCGGGAGATTGGACAATAATCGGCTCTTTCGGTTTTTTTACTTCTGCCATTGCTTCATCGCGAAATGTAAGAAGTTCAACCTGTAGTTTATCGACTTGTTCTTCAAGGCTGTCGATATAGTCCGATTGGTTGCTGAGCTGCAGCTCTAGGTTGGTAATGCGATTATTGACATTCGCTTCTGAATTTTGAATCGCCGCTAACGTTTCTTGGTGGTACTGTTCGCCTTTGGTTAGTGAGCATCCAGATAGTAAGGCGATGGCAACAATCGGGGTCAATCGTAATAACATTGAAAACCTTGGGATTGGATTAAGTTGTTTATTTTTTAGGAGTTTAGCTTATATCGATAAAGCCTCACAAGTAAGAATGTTTCTCTATTACTTATTGTTTGAGGAATAGTGATGAAAAGCCAAAAATCAAGGACATAAAAGCGCATCCTTATTTAGAGCGTGCTTATATTTTGACGTGACAAATGGATTCAAAAAACAAACTCGCTCATTACGAGGAAAGAGGGTAATGTCTTAACTCGTAAAATGAGTTAAGACAATGTCAGGAATCTCAGCGAATTATGATTTGCGAGCGACAAGAACCGCGCGGCGAGGGGCAGGGTAGCCTTCTACAGTCTTGCTTGGGTCGTTCGGATCTAAGTAGTCAGGTAGAGAGTTATGCGTCATCCAATCTGTGGTACGTTGTTCGTCTACGGACGTGATGTTTTCATCAACGATACGAACATCTTCAAAACCGACCAATTCTAGCCACACTTTTAGGGCTTTTGCTGAAGGGAAGAAATAGACATTACGCATTTGCGCGTAACGAGAAGTCGGGACCAGTACTGCATTCTCATCACCTTCAATCACGAGTGTTTCCAATACGAGTTCACCTCCAGATACTAATTGATCTTTTAGTTGCACTAAATGATCGAGAGGCGAGCGGCGATGGTAAAGCACGCCCATGCTGAATACCGTATCGAACGCTTCTAACTTAGGTAGTTGTTCAATGCCCAATGGCAATAAGTGTGCACGTTGGTCATCGCCCATTAGTTTACGAATTGCTTCGAACTGAATCAGGAACAGGTGAGATGGATCGATACCGACAGTTAAGCGTGCCCCTTCGCCTAGCATGCGCCACATGTGGTAGCCGTTACCACAACCTACATCGAGTACGCTGCGATTCTTTAATGGAGAAATATGTGGAAGCACGCGGTCCCATTTCCAATCACTGCGCCACTCAGTATCAATATGGATGCCGTGTACGTGGTATGGGCCTTTGCGCCAAGGATGGAATGTACGAAGTAAGCTTTCTAGCTTTTTAAGTTCCCCTTGAGGCATCGGCTCATTGTTTGAAATCGTGACAGAATCAACAATGTCGATGTTGTCCGGTCTACCCGCTGGGATTTTGTTCAGGGCTTTCAACCAGCGACCAAAGTCACCGTGCTCTGCATTTTGCCAATCCGTTAGCTGTTGTGGAAGCACATTAAGCCAAGGTTGAAGACGAGTGTCTTGGGCAATCAATTGGTAGAAATTTGCAAAGTTAAACATAGTTAGTTAATCGCTGAGTTGATGGGTATAAATTATTAACAAAAGCCGAAATCGGTATGGTTCAGGTTTGGTATGCATGGTCTATTTAATCGCGAACATGGAGCCGAAGTTAAAGCATTGGAACCAAACGTCGTAGCTAGAAAAGCCAATTTTAGCGAAACGCTCTTTATGTTCTTTCTTTGAATCTGGGCGCATTACGTTTTCTATCGCGCTGCGCTTTTGGCTGATTTCTAGTTCGCTATAACCATTCGCACGTTTAAAGTCGTGGTGAAGGTCAATTAACAGTTCGTTCGACACTTCATCTTCGAAGACGAATTTCTCAGATAGAATCAAAATGCCACCCGGACGCAGGCCAGCGTAAATTTTTTCGAGCAAGGAGTAACGATCTTCTGGAGAGAGGAATTGCAAAGTGAAGTTCAACACCACCACTGACGCGTTTTCAATTTCGATATTGCGAATGTCTGCTTCTACTACATCCACAGGAGTGTCACTACGGTAAGCGTTGACGTGAAGTTTACAACGCTCAACCATTGCAGGAGAGTTGTCCACTGCGATGATTTGGCAACCTTCTTGTTTGATATGGCGACGCATAGACAATGTTGCAGCACCCAAAGAACAGCCAAGGTCATAGATGTTTGAGTGAGGTTTTACAAAACGCTCTGCCAGCATACCGATTGCAGAAATGATATTGCTGTAACCCGGTACCGAACGTTGAATCATGTCAGGAAATACTTCCGCTACGCGTTCATCGAACGTGAAATCCCCAATTTTATCGATTGGAGCCGAAAAAATAGTATCTGGATTGCTCTTAGGGTTCATAACTAAGTCTCTGCATACAAGCCGCCTGAAAATGTCAGGCACCAAAAAAGGCGCGTATTTTATGGGAATTTCGCGCCTCTGTCATGTGTTGCGTTAGAACATCTGTAACTGCGAGTTGCCATCGTCAGCAGGGAAAGGCGCTAACTCAGGGAGCGTGATACGCTTTTGTATGTCTTTATATAGGTTTGCGGCCAACTCTGGCGCAATTATATTGTCTGCGGTATGGATCATGACATATGGCTGTTTACCTTCGGCAATCCATTGTGGCAACTTGTTGAGCCATGGTTTAAAAAACTCGTAATTTTGCTGTTCTTCTGGATGACCAATAAAGCGAATCAAAGGGTGTGAAGCGGTAGCAATGGCGTGAACAGGGACTTGTGGTTTTTTCATTTGTGCATCAATAATCGCCTCATTGTCGGGCTTAGCGGCAAAGACTGGGCGGCTATCCATAATAATGCGGTCAATATTATTCTCTACTAACCATTGGTTAAGTGCTCGCTCTTCTTCGCCTTTGGAGAAAAATGCCATATGGCGAACCTCAACACCGAGAGGGAAGTTAGGTGGAAAGCTCGCACAGAACTTTTTCAGTCGATCAAGGTGCTCAGGACCAAATGCGGCTGGTAATTGAATTGTCCATTGGCCCACACGGTCATGCAAAGGCTCCATGACTTTCATGAAGTCTCTCAGTTGTTCGCTGCAACCTCTTAGCATTTGCTCATGAGTAATGGCTTTAGGAAGTTTGAAAGTAAAGCGAAAATCATCGTGGGTTGCGGCTCTCCAGTTTTGCACTGTATTGAGCGTCGGTGTGGCATAAAATGTCGTGTTGCCTTCCACGGTATGAAACACTTGCGCATACCTTTCTAAACGTTCAGCGGGCTTTGTCCCGCTGCCGTAAAAACTTTGTTGCCATTGATTGTGCGACCACATTGTCAATCCAAGTCGAAGAGGTAAGTTATCCATTATTCTTTACTGCTTGCTACTCGTGTGAATACTTTACGAGAGTTTTGCTGAAATAGGTAATTTCACGCTATAATCCTCCCCAATTTTTTCGCTTTGGTGCGCTTTTGAACATTTGTTGTACTAAAAAGCACCAGTGAATGATAAAACACACGTAATTGTATGTTGAGTAGTCGATTTTCGTGGACATTCAGCGTATAACTGAATCTTTACTCTGCTTAGCAATGAGGCTGACAGAGCGTAGTTAACAACATTTGAGAGATTGGGAATTTCATTATGCGTACCCATTACTGTGGTCACCTGAACAAGTCCCTTGCAGGACAAACTGTAGAACTTTGCGGCTGGGTTAACCGTCGTCGTGATTTAGGCGGTCTTATTTTTATTGATATGCGAGATCGCGAAGGTATCGTTCAGGTAGTTGTTGATCCAGATATGGCGGATGCGTATGAAGTGGCGAACACACTTCGTAATGAATTCTGTATCAAACTAACGGGTGAAGTGCTCGTTCGCCCAGAGAGCCAAGCAAACAAAGACATGGCAACAGGTGAAGTTGAGATCCTTGCGAAAGGTCTTGAAATCATCAACCGTTCTGATGTTCTGCCTCTAGACTTCAACCAAAAGAACTCTGAAGAGCAGCGCCTGAAGTACCGTTACCTAGATCTACGTCGTCCTGAAATGAGCGACCGCATCAAGCTACGTGCTAAAGCGTCTAGCTTTGTTCGTCGTTTCCTAGATGACAACGGCTTCCTAGATATCGAAACGCCAGTACTAACAAAAGCGACTCCAGAAGGCGCTCGTGACTACCTAGTACCTAGCCGTGTTCACAAAGGCAGCTTCTACGCGCTTCCTCAGTCTCCACAGCTATTCAAACAGCTTCTAATGATGTCTGGTTTTGACCGTTACTACCAAATCGTTAAGTGTTTCCGTGATGAAGACTTGCGTGCTGACCGTCAACCAGAATTCACTCAGATCGATATCGAAACGTCATTCATGACGGCTGACCAAGTTCGTGCAACGACTGAGAAAATGGTTCGTGAAATGTGGCAAGAGCTACTAAACGTTGACCTAGGTGAATTCCCAGTAATGCCGTTCAGCGAAGCGATTCGTCGTTTCGGTTCTGACAAGCCAGACCTACGTAACCCACTGGAACTAGTAGACGTTGCTGACCTAGTGAAAGACGTTGAGTTCAAAGTATTCTCAGGTCCAGCAAACGACGAAAAAGGCCGAGTTGCCGTTATTCGCGTTCCAGGTGGCGCTTCTCTGACTCGTAAGCAAATTGATGGCTACGGTGAATTCGTTGGTATCTACGGTGCGAAAGGTCTAGCTTGGATGAAGGTTAACGACCGTGCAGCGGGCATGGAAGGTATCCAATCTCCAGTCGCTAAGTTCCTAAATGAAGACGTGATCAACGGCATTCTAGATCGTACTCAAGCGGAATCTGGTGACATTATCCTATTTGGCGCTGATAAAGCGGGCATCGTTGCAGAAGCAATGGGTGCGCTACGTTTGAAACTAGGTAAAGACCTAGAGCTAACGGATGAGTCTGCATGGGCTCCACTATGGGTTGTTGACTTCCCAATGTTCGAAGAAGATGACGAAGGCAACCTACACGCGATGCACCACCCATTCACATCGCCTCTAGGTGTGACTGCAGAAGAGCTAAAAGCAAACCCTGCTGCGGCAAATTCTAACGCTTACGATATGGTTCTAAATGGCTACGAAGTGGGCGGCGGCTCTGTTCGTATCCACAACGCAGATATGCAAGAAGCCGTATTTGATATTCTAGGTATCACACCTGAAGAGCAACAGCTTAAGTTCGGTTTCCTGCTTGATGCGCTGAAATTCGGTACGCCTCCACATGCTGGTCTTGCATTTGGTCTAGACCGTCTAGTAATGCTGCTATGTGGCACAGAGAACATCCGTGATGTTATCGCGTTCCCTAAAACAACAGCAGCGGCGTGTCTACTAACAGACGCACCAAGTATTGCGAACCCAGCAGCGCTAGAAGAGCTAGCAATCGCAGTAACTGCAGCGAAAGAAAAAGACGCAGAATAAGCGCACAACATTTGAAGAAAACTCCCGCAACTGCGGGAGTTTTTGTTTAAATAAACCCAAGAAACTTCCAAAGCAATTTCCCAAGCAACGCTTTTTAGAACATGTTTTGTTATTAAGCGTCAAAATACATTAAAAGGTGAATTATGGCTGGTCATAGTAAATGGGCGAATATTCGTCACCGTAAAGCAGCGCAAGATGCGAAGCGCGGCAAAATCTTTACTAAATTAATTCGTGAAATCGTTGTTGCGGCAAAAGAGGGGGGCGGTGAGCCAGAAAATAACCCACGTTTGCGAGCAGCAATTGATAAAGCACTGTCTAACAACATGACACGTGACACTGTCAGCCGTGCTGTCAGCCGAGGTGCTGGTGGTGAAGGCGACGACAACATGGAAACCGTGATCTATGAAGGTTATGGTCCAGGTGGTACGGCGGTCATGGTCGAATGTATGACGGATAACCGAAATCGTACGGTATCTGGCGTACGCCATGCATTCTCAAAGTCAGGCGGTAATCTGGGGACGGATGGTAGCGTCAACTATCTTTTCGACAAGAAAGGCGTGATTTCATATGGCCCAGGTTTAGATGAGGATGCGGTAATGGAAGTAGCATTAGAAAGTGGTGCTGATGACATTGAAACGGCAGAAGATGGCTCGATTGATGTCTACACGGCCCCAGGCGATTTTGGGCTCGTAAAAGATGCTCTTGATGCCGCAGGGTTTGAGGCAGAGAACGCGGAGGTGTCGCTGATCCCATCTACGAAAGCAGATTTGGACGCGGATACTGCGCCAAAACTACTTCGTTTGATTGACGCTTTGGAAGATCTGGACGACGTTCAAGAGGTTTATCACAATGGTGATATCTCTGACGACGTTGCGGCTACGCTAGATTAAACTCAAGGTGTCGGGAGCGGTATTTGCTCCGAAGTTAGCAAGTAATAATAAAAAGACTGAGGCCGAATTAGGCCTCATTTTTAGGAACATTCATGTCAATTATTTTGGGCATTGACCCAGGTTCGCGCATTACCGGCTATGGGGTCATTCGTCAAAATGGACGCCACTTGCAATACCTTGGTAGTGGCTGCATTCGTACTTCAGAAAAAGAACTTCCGGGTCGGCTTAAACAGATTTATGCAGGCGTCACGGAAATCATTACCCAGTTTCAACCGGACGTTTTCGCGATCGAGCAAGTGTTTATGGCCAAAAACGCGGATTCAGCGCTAAAACTTGGCCAAGCTCGTGGCAGTGCAATTGTTGCTGCGGTGAATGCGGAGTTGCCGGTATTTGAATACGCGGCTCGTCTTATTAAGCAAGCTGTCGTCGGCACTGGTGGCGCGGACAAAGCGCAAGTTCAGCATATGGTTCAGCAGATGCTTAAATTGCCCGCCAAGCCTCAAGCGGATGCAGCCGATGCTTTGGGTGTGGCGATTTGTCATGCCAATACTAACAAGACTCTCGTTGCGTTAGCGGGCAAAGCAACCAGTGCCAGAAAAGGGCGCTACCGTTAAAATTAACTGGATGTCTATCCAGTTCTTTATTATCCTGTCGCAAATTCATTTCCAAAGAGTATTTATAGTGATTGGACGTCTTCGTGGCATACTGATTGAAAAACAACCACCTGAAGTATTAATTGAAGTTAATGGCATTGGTTATGAAGTCCAGATGCCAATGAGCTGTTTTTACGAACTGCCAAATGTTGGCGAAGAAGCCATTATTTATACTCACTTTGTTGTCCGTGAGGATGCGCAATTGCTATACGGTTTCAACACAGTAAAAGAACGAGCACTTTTCCGTGAAGTGATCAAAGCCAATGGCGTTGGTCCTAAACTCGGTCTTGGTATTCTCTCTGGTATGACAGCAACGCAATTTGTTACTTGTGTGGAACATGAAGACGTTTCTACGCTGGTTAAGCTTCCAGGCGTTGGCAAGAAAACCGCAGAGCGATTGGTTGTTGAAATGAAAGACCGCTTGAAAGGGTGGGGCGCTGGCGATCTATTTACGCCATTTACGGATGCTGCTCCTGCGGATTCTGGTGCAACATCCAACAACGCAGAAGAAGAGGCAATCAGTGCGCTTCTAGCTCTAGGTTACAAGCCGACTCAAGCGTCGAAAGTGGTATCTCAGATCGCTAAACCGGACATGAGCAGTGAGCAAATGATCCGTGAAGCTCTAAAATCAATGGTGTAACGCTGGTTGCACAGTGAATATTTGTTCAAGATAACTCATTCTCTAAGGTTAATGCCAATCGCTTAACGATGTTTTTTTGTGTCATTCCAGCGAACCTGGCGAGACTGGGAATCTAATAGCAGCACGCTGAGCGGTTAATGAAACAATTTGACCATAAATCGCTCGGATAGAAGATCCTGTATCACGCTCCTTCGTCGCTGTACAGGATGACGAGATATAGAAATATGCCACTTGCTGTTAAACGAGCGGCATTATTCTCTCAGGTAACCATTTTTCAAGGTAAAAAGATGATTGAAGCCGATCGTTTAATCGCGCCAGAAAACCCTGCCTTTCGTGATGAAGATGTCATTGATCGTGCTATTCGGCCAAAAAAATTAGCGGATTACCAAGGTCAGGACCATGTCCGTGACCAAATGGAGATCTTCATTAAAGCTGCTCAGTTACGTAGCGAAGCACTTGATCACCTTTTGATTTTTGGTCCCCCAGGTTTGGGTAAAACCACACTTGCGAATATCGTTGCCAATGAAATGGAAGTGAACATTCGCACTACTTCAGGCCCTGTACTTGAGAAAGCAGGCGATTTGGCCGCGCTGTTAACCAACCTTGAAGAAAACGATGTGTTGTTCATCGATGAGATTCACCGCTTGAGTCCGATGGTTGAAGAGGTGCTATATCCGGCGATGGAAGATTATCAACTGGATATTATGATCGGTGAAGGTCCGGCCGCTCGTTCTATTAAGATCGATTTACCACCGTTTACGTTAATTGGTGCGACGACCCGAGCGGGCTCTTTGACGTCACCATTGCGCGACCGCTTTGGTATTACTCAGCGCCTTGAGTTTTATAAGATAAAAGACCTCCAAGATATCGTGCAGCGAAGCGCGGATTGTTTAGGTTTATCAATGGAACCTGAAGGTGCATTGGAAGTGGCAAGACGTGCGCGTGGCACACCACGTATTGCTAACCGTTTGCTACGCCGTGTTCGTGATTATGCGGAAGTAAAAGGCAATGGTCACATTTGCGCCGATGTTGCCGATAAGGCGTTGAATATGCTTGATGTGGACGCCGAAGGCTTCGATTACATGGACCGTAAGCTACTACTCGCGATTATGGAAAAATTTGGTGGTGGTCCGGTCGGGCTCGACAACATGGCAGCGGCGATAGGTGAAGAAAAGGACACTATTGAAGACGTTCTTGAACCTTATCTTATTCAGCAAGGTTATTTACAACGCACTCCGCGTGGAAGAATCGCGACAGATCGTGCGTATTTGCATTTCGGAATTGAAAAATAAGATTCCCTCGCTGGGCCTTTGTTGCCCAGCGCTTCATTAAAGTTGACCAAACTCACATTTTTTGAATTTTTTCTCATACTGGTTTAGTAAGTAAAAAGCATTGATTGTTAACTCGATGTTTGCTTGCAACTGGTTAATTTCTCTCCTGATTACTCTCTCTTAACATCCGTATCCAATACTGGTTGATCTAGATCAATGTGATGGATTTTTGTGCAAATTCCGCGCATAAACATTGATGTATATCAAAGCGCGTTACGGCTATAAACCTTTTGAAACAATCTGTTTTTACAAGTAATATTAGCCCCAGCTATATTAGCTGATGCTTAACAATTAACTAACCAATGAAGCACATTTTTGCAACAATGAGTTGTGATAATTCAACATTTTTCAAGTGTAAATAACACCTGAATATGGATTGCAATATGTAGAGAGTGTCATTCAGCCGACACATAGGAGTTACCATGATTGACGTAGTTGATCTATCGCGGTTGCAGTTTGCACTGACAGCGATGTATCACTTCCTATTCGTACCATTGACCCTTGGTATGGCCTTCCTTCTGGCCATTATGGAATCGATGTACGTAATGACGAACAAGCAAATCTATAAGGACATGACCAAGTTCTGGGGTAAGCTATTCGGTATTAACTTTGCACTTGGTGTGGCGACAGGCCTTACCATGGAGTTCCAGTTTGGTACGAACTGGTCTTACTACTCCCACTATGTAGGTGATATCTTCGGTGCACCGCTAGCGATCGAAGCACTTGTCGCATTCTTCCTGGAGTCAACTTTTGTTGGTCTATTCTTCTTCGGGTGGGATCGTCTATCTAAACGCCAACACTTAGCGGTTACCTGGCTTGTGGCACTAGGCTCTAACTTCTCTGCTCTTTGGATTCTTATCGCAAACGGCTGGATGCAAAACCCAGTAGGCGCAGATTTCAACTTCGAAACCATGCGAATGGAAATGGTGAGCTTCTCTGAGGTTGTACTAAACCCAGTTGCTCAGGTTAAGTTCGTGCATACGGTTGCTTCTGGTTACACTTGTGGCGCAATGTTTATTCTAGGCATCAGTTCATACTACCTATTAAAAGGTCGTGACATTGCGTTTGCTCGTCGTTCGTTTGCTATTGCTGCTTCTTTCGGTATTGCAGCTATCTTATCTACCATCGTTCTTGGTGACGAATCTGGCTACGAGCTTGGTGAAGTTCAAAAAGTGAAACTCGCTGCAATTGAAGCAGAGTGGCACACTGAACCTGCACCTGCCGCATTTACGTTATTTGGTGTTCCTAACCAGGAAACGATGCATACCGATTACGCAATTAAGATCCCTTACGTAATGGGTATTATCGCGACACGCTCTTTTGATGAGCAAGTAACAGGTCTTCGTGATTTACGTGATGAACACGTCGATCGTATTCGTGACGGCATGTACGCTTATGAACTTCTAGAGAAGCTTCGTGCGGGCGACAAGTCAGAAGAAAACATGACTGCGTTTGATGAAGTGAAAGGTGACCTAGGTTACGGTCTACTTCTAAAACGCTACACAGACAATGTTGTTGATGCAACAGAAGAGCAAATCCAAGCTGCTGCGGACGACTCAATCCCAACAGTATGGCCGCTATTCTGGTCATTCCGTATCATGGTTGCTTGTGGCTTCATCATGTTGTTTGTCTTTGGTGCGGCGTTTATCCAAACGTGTCGTCAGAAGATTGAACAGAAACAATGGATTCTAAAAGCTGCACTATTTAGCATTCCACTACCTTGGATTGCAATTGAAGCGGGTTGGTTCGTCGCTGAGTACGGCCGTCAGCCTTGGGCTGTAGGTGAAATTCTACCAGTGCATGTTGCAGCTTCTGCGCTAACTGCAGGTGAAATCTGGACTTCACTCTTCGCAATTCTGGCGCTATACACGGTATTCCTGATTGCAGAAGTTTACCTAATGTTGAAATTCGCTCGTAAAGGCCCAAGTAGCCTGAAAACGGGTCGCTACCACTTCGAGCAAAATGCTGACTCTGTTGAAGACAAAGTTAGTCGCCAAGTAGAAGCGTAAGGTAAGGAGATAACAAGATGTTTGATTACGAAATCTTGCGACTCATCTGGTGGGTACTAATCGGTGTTCTACTAGTTGGTTTTGCAGTAACAGACGGCTTCGATATGGGTGTAGGCGCGCTTGTACCTATCATCGGTAAAAACGACACGCAACGTCGTGTCATGATTAACTCAATTGCTCCTCACTGGGATGGTAACCAAGTTTGGCTTATCACTGCTGGTGGTGCACTGTTCGCAGCTTGGCCTTTGGTTTACGCAACGTCATTTTCAGGCTTCTACTTAGCGATGATTTTGACACTAGCAGCGCTATGGCTTCGTCCTCTTGGCCTAGACTACCGCTCTAAAATCGAAGATCCAAAATGGCGCAATAGCTGGGATATCTGTATCTCAATCAGTGGTTTTGTTCCGCCAATCATCTTTGGTGTAGCGTTTGGCAACCTTCTACAAGGTGTACCATTCCAATTGAGTGAGTTCTTGATGCCAACATACCATGGCTCATTCTTTGGTCTACTAAACCCATTTGCACTGTTGTGTGGTCTAGTAAGCTTGTTCATGATTTTGATGCAAGGTTCTACTTGGCTACAAATGAAAACAACAGGCGAAGTGCATGTGCGTGCGCGCAACGTTGCTCAGTTGGCTGGTTTACTGACGGTTGCTGCGTTTGTAGCGGCTGGTTTCTGGATCCAAAATATCGATGGCTACGTCATTGTTGGCGGTATCGACACTAACGCAGCTTCTAACCCTCTAAACAAAGAGGTTATCCGTGAAGCTGGTGCGTGGATGAAGAATTTTGAAAACTACCCATTACTATGGGCTGCTCCTGTACTAGGTGTTGCAATGCCGCTTCTCGCTGTATTGGCATCTCGTCTTGAAAAATGTGCGATTTCGTTCATTACTTCAAGCTTGGGTGTTGCTGGTGTTATCTTTACTGCAGGTTTTGCGATGTTCCCATTCATCATGCCTTCAGACTTAATGCCAAGCCACAGCTTAACAATGTGGGATGCAACGTCATCTGAGCTGACTCTGAACCTAATGACAGGCGTTGCGTTTGTTATGGTGCCAATCATCCTTGGCTACACATCTTGGACTTACTACAAGATGTTTGGTCGCCTTGATGACCAGTACATTGAAGACAACAAAAACTCACTTTACTAAGGAGCATTTACTATGTGGTATTTCGCATGGATTCTAGGTGTACTACTTGCTTGTGCATTCGGTATCATCAACGCTCTTTGGCTAGAGCACTCAGAAATGATGGATAAAGACAGTGAGTAACCTCGCTGATAAGGTAGCGAAACTTCACGCACCAATGGATAAGACTCTGCTACGAGTCTTATCTCTCATCCTTGGCTTTATGCACGTAGGATTGGTGATGTGGGACCCTGAAGCTTACCATCAAGCAATTGGTGGTTTTAACTCAATCATCGCACCAGCACTGATTTGGTCTGTATGTTCAAGCATGGTGTATGGGGTGGGCTTCAAGCCAAGAAACTGGTACTGGCAAGTTTTGTTTAGTCCTTATTTCTCGTTAGCTATCTTAATTTATCTAACGGCACTTTATTTCATTTAGGCTGAAATATGCTGTAATAAAGTCGGTTACTAAATCATCGAATAAAAGCTAGGTATCTCGCCTAGCTTTTATTTTTTCTACAAATTTCAAAAATATTTCCTTAGCTCGGTACCAATTGCTGTCGCTTCAGTTATAGTAATTACTTTAAAGAATTGAATATATTGGTACTTCCTTGCAAGGCACATCAAATCTCTTTCACTGGCCGATCACCGTGTACTATGAAGACACTGATGCGGGCGGTGTTGTATATCATTCTAATTATCTAAAATTCTTTGAGCGCGCACGGACAGAGATGTTACGTGCTAAAGGCATTTCTCAACATGTTTTACTGGAACAAAATATCGGCTTTGTTGTCCGACACATGGATATCGATTTCAACCAAGGGGCTAGGCTGGACGAGCATCTGACAGTCGTAACCCGAGTGTCAGAAATAAAACGTGCTTCTCTGCAATTCTGTCAAGAGTTGGTCAATGATCAAGGCAAGATATTGTGCAAGGCCTCGGTTAAGGTAGCATGTATCGATAATAAGAAAATGAAACCAATAGCTATTCCAACCTTTATAAATTCGGAGCTAACAAATAGTGACTGCTGATATTTCCATTTTAGATCTCTTTCTTCAGGCCAGTCTGTTGGTAAAGCTTGTGATGCTGACGTTGCTTGGCATGTCAATTGTGTCATGGGCAATGATCATCAAGCGCAGCAAAGTGCTTTCTCAAGCATCAAAAAATGCAGAGCAGTTTGAAGACAAATTTTGGTCGGGTACTGATCTTTCTCAGCTTTACCAAAAAGTAAAAGCGCGTAAAGACGAAATTGAAGGCACAGAAGAAATCTTCTACGCAGGTTTTACAGAGTTTGCTCGCCTACGTAAGAGCAACGCAAATTCACCAGCTTACATCATGGAAGGCACTGGCCGCGCAATGCGCGTTGCTGTTTCTCGTGAAGTAGATGAGCTAGAAACAAGCTTACCGTTTTTGGCAACAGTCGGTTCTATAAGCCCTTATATCGGCCTATTTGGTACCGTTTGGGGCATCATGCACGCCTTTATTGCGCTGGGTGAAGTAAAGCAAGCTACGTTGTCTATGGTTGCACCGGGTATCGCCGAGGCACTTATCGCGACAGCGATGGGGCTATTTGCGGCTATTCCGGCAGTAATGGCGTACAACCGCCTAAGCAATAAAGTGAGTAAACTAGAGCACACTTACGCAACATTTTCTGAAGAATTCCACAGCATCCTTCATCGTCAAGCGATGGCTGGCCGAGACAGCGCGGATAAGGAATAAAGCATGGCGGGTTATCAACCTAAAAAGCGAAAAATGACAGCGGAGATCAACGTTGTTCCGTATATCGACGTAATGCTCGTACTGTTGATCATTTTTATGGCGACCGCTCCATTTGTGACTCAAGGCGTCGACGTTGATCTTCCGAAAACATCGACCGCAGAATCTATGCAAGACCTTGCTGGCGAGACTGACAGTAGCTTTATTATCATCGAAATTGATAGCGAGGGTAATTTAGGCCTAAGCGTAAATGATGAAGAAGTTCAGCGAGGTTTGTCGTTGCAAGATGTTATTGTGCGAGTGAAAGCGGAGCGAGAGGTTAAGCCGGATTCACCAGTTGCGGTAGGTGGCGACGCGGCAACACCATATGCCGATGTTGTTCTATTGCTAGATGAACTAAGTCGAGCTGGTATCCCTAAGGTAGGTCTAATGACCGATATCAGGGAATAGACATCAATTATCTATGAAAGATCACAAGAAGAAACCCAACCAATACGCCAAACCGATAGCAATATCGGTTGGTTTGCATGCAATTCTAGTTGCAGCCCTGCTTTGGGGGACGGACTTCAACATGTCTAAACCAGAGCCTACAGGGCAAATGGTTCAAGCTGTTGTCATCGATCCAAAACTTGTGCAGCAACAAGCGAAAGAAATTCGCCAGCAACGCGAAAAGGCAGCGAAAAAAGAACAAGAGCGTCTTGATAAACTGAGACGCGAAGCAGAGCAGCTAGAAAAAAACCGCAAAGCTGAAGAAGAGCAAATTCGCAAGTTGAAAGAGCAGCAAGCGAAAGATGCTCAAGCGGCGCGAGAAGCAGAAGCTGCACGTAAGAAAAAAGAGCAAGAGCGCAAGCAGGAAGAAGAACGTGTTCGCAAAGAAAAAGAGCGAGCTGCTAAGCTAGAAAAAGAGCGCAAGGCAAAAGAAGAAGCCGTGCGTAAAGCTGAGCAGGAGCGTTTAGCAAAAGAAGCGGCTATAGCAAAAGCTGAGCAAGAACGTTTAGCTCGCGAAAAAGCAGCAAAAGAAGCGGAAGAAAAAGCACGTCGTGAGCGTGAAGCTGCTGAAAAAGCTGAACAAGAGCGCATTGCAAAAGAGAAAGCGGCAAAAGAGGCAGCGGAGCGAGAGCGTAAAGCGAGAGAAGCAGCTGAGCGTGCCGAGCGTGAGCGTAAAGCTCAAGAAGCCGCGTTAGATGATATTTTTGCGGGTCTTGAGGATGAGGTCAGTAAAAACAGTGCTGCGCGCAATCAATTTATTGACGACGAACTTTCTCGTATGTCATCCATCTATACTCAAAATATTCAGCAAAAGCTGATTAAGGATGACTACTTGCTGGGAAAGGAGTGTAGGGTAAACATCAAATTGATTCCGACAGGAACTGATATGATGGTCTCTGGTGTTACCGTTTTGAGTGGCGATACTCGAGTATGTGCTGCGGCGAAGCGAGCAATAGCTCAGGTAGGGACGTTCCCTAAATCTTCAGAATCAGCGGTCAATGAAAGACTAAAAGACATCAACATAACTGTTGCTTTGGACTAAAAGGAATAAGACGTGATTAGACGCCTTTTACTAGGAATGTTTGTACTGTTTAGCAGTATGACAAATGTGGCGAATGCCGCATTAGAGTTGGTCATTACCGATGGTATTGATTCAGCACGACCAATTGCTGTTGTTCCGTTTAAGTGGGAGGGCACACAAGCGCTTCCAACGGATGTTTCTGCTGTTATCGCCTCGGATTTACAACGTAGTGGTAAATTCAGCCCAGTTCCAACGAGCAAAATGCCACAAACACCGTTCAGTGAATCAGAAGTTAATTTTGATGCTTGGACCAATTTAGGTGTGGATGCGCTATTGACTGGTTCAATCAAGCAAAACGACCAAGGTGACTACGTTATCAACTATCAACTTGTTGATATTGTGCGTGGTCAGTTAACAGGTGGGAAGAGTAAGGCGCTTGGTAGTGACGGTGAATTGGTTCTGTCAAAAGATCATGTGCTGTTCAATAAAGTAGCCACTGTTCAAGGGCCTCGTATGCGTGAGTACGCTCACCGAATCTCTGATTTGGTGTATGAGCAGTTAACTGGCGACCGTGGCGCTTTCATGACTCGTATCGCATATGTGGTAGTGAACGATAAAGACCGTTTCCCTTACCAACTTCGAGTCGCTGATTACGATGGCTACAATGAGCGTCTGGTTTTACGTTCTAAGCAACCATTAATGTCACCAGCGTGGTCACCAGATGGTAAAAAGCTTGCGTATGTTAGCTTCCAAAATGGCCAAGCAGAAATCTTCATCATGAACATCTACACCGGTGAACGTGAGAAAATTACTTCATACCCACGTCACAATGGTGCGCCAAGATTTTCGCCAGATGGCAATAAGTTAGCGATTGTTCTTTCTAAAACAGGCTCGCTTCATGTTTATACGTTTGACCTTAACACTCGTAAGCTGACGCAAATTACGCGTGGCAGATCAAATAATACGGAACCGTTCTGGCATCCGGATGGAAAATCGTTGATTTTCACATCGGATAGGGGTGGTAAACCACAGATTTATCAAGTAAATTTGGGCAGCGGTTCTATTGACCGTTTGACTTGGCAAGGCAGCCAAAATTTGGGTGGTCAGATTACTCCTGATGGGCGATTCCTAGTTATGGTGAACCGCAGCAACGCAGGATTTAATTTGGCGAAACAAGATTTGGAAACTGGTGCTCTTCAAGTCTTAACTAAGACCTTGCTTGATGAGTCTCCTAGTATTGCCCCAAACGGTGGCATGGTTGTGTATAGCTCGATTTACAACAAGAAAAACGTACTATCGATGGTGTCAATTGATGGTCGATTCAAAGCTAGATTACCGGCAACAAATGGGCGTGTTCGAGCGCCTGCATGGTCACCGTTTTTGTAGTAATAAGTTTGATTAATAAAGGAAAATAAGATGCAACTGAACAAGGTTCTAAAAGGGCTACTAATCGCGCTTCCTGTAATGGCTGTTACAGCGTGTAGTTCAAGCGACGACGCTGCTTCTAACACTGGTGCAGCAACAAACAACAATGGCGCAGTGGAAACAACAGTAGCTACGCCAATTGATCAAAGCGGTCAGTTGACAGAGCAAGAGCTAAAAGAGCAAGCGCTACGTGAAACTCAAACAATCTACTTTGCTTTTGACAACTCAACAATTGCAGCAGATTACGAAGAGATGCTAGCGGCTCACGCTTCTTACCTAAGCAAGAACCCAGCACTTAACGTAACTATCGAAGGTCACGCTGATGAGCGTGGTACTCCTGAGTACAACATCGCTCTAGGTGAGCGTCGTGCACAAGCAGTAGCGAACTACCTACAAGCACTAGGTGTTCAAGCTGACCAAATCTCAATCGTTAGCTACGGTGAAGAGAAGCCACTTCTTCTAGGTCAATCAGATGAAGTTTACGCTAAGAACCGTCGCGCGGTTCTAGTATACTAATTCGAGGTAATCCTCATGTTCAGTAACACTAAGCGCGCTGTTGCGCTTACGTTACTGGCAAGTGCAGCGAACTTTGCGTTCGCTGCACCAGCTCCAGTATCCGATCTCAACAGCACATCATCCGTCTCTAAGAGCCGTTCATCTGAAACGGAAGTAGAGCGTCTAGAGCGCTTGCTACAAAACCGCAATCGCGTTCAGCTCCAAATGCAACAGCAAATTGACCAAATGTCACAAGAGATCAGTGAATTACGTGGTCAATTAGAGCGAAATAGCTACGAAATGAAGCAAATGTTGCAACGTCAACGAGAGTTGTTTGTCGAGCTGGATCGTGTTCGTGGAGAGATAAAATCCGCGCCTGCGCAAGAAGCGAAACCGGCTAAAACAGGTGGTCAGTACACACCAAATGTTGATGAGCAAACGGCATACCAAAATGCAGTCGACCTCATCCTCAAGAAACGTGACTACACTGGCGCAATTGCAGCGTTCCAGCAGTTCCAGAAAGATTATCCTGATTCTACATATTCAGCGAATTCTCACTACTGGCTAGGTCAGTTGTACTTCGCTAAAAAGCAGGATGAGGATGCAGTGAAAAGTTTTGCCGCTGTTGTGTCTTATAAAGACTCCAATAAGCGAGCCGATGCGTTGCTTAAGTTAGGCGAAATCGCTGAGCGTAATAACAATGCAGCTCAAGCGAAAAAGTACTACCAACAAGTGGTTGATGAATACCCAGGTAGTGCATCTGCAAAACTTGCCAGCTCTAAGCTGTAAGACGTTATGTTTTGAAAAGGAAGCTTCGGCTTCCTTTTTCTTTTCCATTTTCTGTTGGTGCAGAACGGCTAAGTCGATAGCAATGATGCAGAGCCTCTGACCTTATGTTGCACCGAATTTAGCTACTCGGAAATGCTACCTGTAACAAAGATATACGGCTAGACCGCTAGAAATCCCCGCGACAAGTTGGTTTTTGAAAATTAACGAGGTTACAATACTCGGATTAAAGGAAGTTGCGTAGAGCAAGAGCAATGAGCCATATATTAGATAAAATCGACACTGTTTACCCATTCCCACCGAAACCAGTTCCATTAAGCGAAGAAGAAAAAGCATCTTACATTGAGCGTATTAAAAAGTTACTCAAAGAAAAAGATGCGGTACTTATCGCGCACTACTATACCGACCCTGAGATTCAAGCCCTAGCTGAAGACACTGGCGGGTTTGTTGGTGACTCGTTGGAAATGGCGAAGTTTGGTAATCGTCACCCTGCAAGTACATTGATTATTGGTGGTGTTCGCTTTATGGGCGAGTCGGCCAAAATTCTGACACCAGAAAAGCGCATTCTAATGCCAACGTTGGAAGCGGAATGTTCGCTTGACCTTGGCTGTCCTGCGGATAAGTTCAGCGAGTTTTGTGATGCTCACCCTGATCATACGGTTGTAGTTTACGCAAATACTTCAGCAGCGGTTAAAGCCCGTGCCGACTGGGTCGTTACATCGAGCATTGCGCTTGAAATCGTGGAACACTTAGACGCTGAAGATAAGCCAATTATTTGGGGACCAGACCGTCACCTAGGATCGTACATCGCTAACAAAACTGGCGCAGATATGCTGCTTTGGCAGGGTGAGTGTGTGGTTCATGATGAGTTCTCTGCTGATGCGCTACGAAAAATGAAGAGCGTGTATCCAGATGCGGCTATTTTGGTTCACCCTGAGTCACCAGCAAGCGTCGTAGAACTTGCCGATGCCGTTGGATCAACGAGTCAGCTGATCAAAGCAGCGAAAGAGCTTCCTCACAAACAAATGATCGTTGCGACAGACAAAGGCATTTTCTTTAAAATGCAGCAACTTGTGCCAGAGAAAGAACTTATCGAAGCGCCAACCGCAGGTGCAGGCGCAACATGTCGCAGCTGTGCACACTGTCCTTGGATGGCAATGAACGGTTTGAAAGCAATTGAGAAAGCGCTTAGTGAAGGTGGTGAAGAGCACGAAATTTTTGTTGATGAAGCGCTACGTGTGAAATCACTTATCCCACTGAACCGCATGCTAGATTTTGCTGAGCAGCTAAATATGCAAGTGAAAGGTAATGCTTAAAAAGTAGGCGTAACTGAAAGTAAATCTCAAAAACCAGCCGAATATGGCTGGTTTTTTTGTGTCTTACTATCAATGAGTTACTATTGATGCAATCAATGAATATCGAGGTCATAAATTTATGGCGGTGTGGTTAGTAGTTAAAAAGTGGCTTAGTTCCCACCTTTTTAAATTGAGCAACCGAAGCCTTCTCATCTTTAGTGGCTTATATGTGAGCCTTTCATGGTGGCTGCTGGTTCTCGCTGGTGAAACAGCATTAACAGACAGTTTCGCTAACTTTATCTATTACCTCATGGTTACGGCGAGTACGGTGGGTTATGGCGACCATTCTCCAGTAACAGATATGGGTAAATGGGTTGTCGTACTATTTGTAATCCCCGGCGGTTTGAGCTTATTCGCCGCATTATTGGGGCGTGTCGCTGGAGCAGCGATGGACTATTGGCGAGCGGGTATTTTAGGAAAACGGAGAGTAAGAGTGGAAAACCATATTGTATTGTTGGGCTGGAATGGATCGAGAACGATACACCTTATTCGCATGTTACAACATGAAGAAGAGGGAAAGCGCCCGATTGTTTTATGCAGCCGTTCAGAAATAGAGAACCCGTTACCTGGCGAAATCAGTTTTATCAAAGTGACCAGTTATACCGATTCGCAAGAGATGAAAAACGCCAATATTGCCGAAGCCGCTTGCATTATTGTGGATAATCTCTCGGACGACATTACCTTGTCAGCCGCTCTATACTGCGCATCTGTAAACCCTTCCGCTCATTTGGTCGCTTACTTTAAAGATGAAGCGCTAGGCCGACTTCTAAGTCAGCATTGCCCGAAAGCGGAATGCATACCTGCTGTTGGCGCAGAAATGTTGGCAAAAGCGGCGGTTGACCCGGGCTCAAGTGCGCTTCATCAGGAGCTTTTGGCTTCAACACGAGGTATGACGCAATACTCAGTTATTTATCCTGAGGGGCAGTCTGCCACCACTATTGAGAATCTCTTCGTTTTTCTCAAAAGACGCCATCATGCCACGCTGATTGCTTTTGATATTGGCGATGGTATTCAACTCAACCCAGATTTAGATGCTGAAGTACCCGCGAGTACCAAGCTGTTTTACATTGCAGATGAACGTATTGAAGATTTTGCCTGGAAAGAAATGAACAAGGAACAATAATGCACATGATTGCCGGCCTGTTAGCAGGCTTCCCAAACTTTTTACTCTATTTCTCTGTTTCTATTATTTTTGTATTGGCGTTTAAGTTCATCTACGTCAAGTTGACGCCATACGATGAGTGGCATCTGATTAAAGAAAAACAAAATACAGCAGCAGCGATTGCGCTAAGTGGGGCTTTCCTTGGTTACTGTCTCGCGATTTCGGGGGCGGCAAAAAACTCAGTCAATATCGTCGATTTTATGGTTTGGGGCGTTGTCGCAATGCTTGCTCAAATTATCGCATTTGCAATTGTACGCTTTATTTTACTTCCGAAAGTGGCAGAGCGTATCGAAAAAGATGAACTGCCAGCCGGTATTGTATTAGCCGCAGTTTCTGTTTCGGTCGGCGTATTGAATGCCGCTTGCATGACTTACTAGGAGGAACGATGAAGCGGAGTTCTAACGTTAAACGTTCTTCCATGGACAAAAGCTTAAAGCTTGGGAAAATTCTTCCCTTTGCTGCCTTTGGTGGTATTTTCTTCTTTGCTACGTACGAGTCAAAAACAGAAGGGTACATTTTTTCTGATGCCGATGAGTGTAAATCTAACTCGCCTGAGTTTAGTGAACAGTGTGACATTGCATACCAAGAAGCTTTAGCTCGTGCCGAACAAAATGCCCCTCGCTACCGCAGCGAGTTCGAATGCGAGAATGATTTCTACGAGGATGATTGTTACTACAGTTCCAGTTCCCGAGCTTATGTACCTAACTTTGGCGGTTTTTTTTACAGTCGCTCATTAAGCGGGTTGAAAGGTTATAACAAGAGCTATTACTCAGAGCCGATGTACCGTTATAAATCCAAATTCTATAATGGAGCAGGACAATTCTTTGGCTCCTACCGAAATCAGCCGACCAAAGTCGCGACGAATAGCCTTAACAAACGTGGTGGCGGCACCATTGGCAGGGCGATGTCTCGAGGCGGGTTTGGTAAAGCGGTGTCGGTCAGTCGAGGCGGTTAAAAAGCACTATGTTTCGACGAGAAATACAAGAGCGCGAAAACTGGCGTGAATTAGCACGCCAGTTTGGTTTTGGTTTCCATACCATGTATGACCAACCGTATTGGGATGAGAGTGCTTACTATCAATTCACGCTGGAGCAAATTGAGCGCGATATAGAAGCGCCCACTGAAGAGCTGCATCAGATGTGCCTGGCTATTGTGGATGAAGTCGTTCGGAGTGAGCGGTTGCTGACGCAATGTGCGATCCCTGAATCTATGTGGGAGCAGGTCGCTTCTTCATGGAGACGAAGCGAACCTTCGCTTTATTCGCGGCTGGATTTCGCGTACAACGGGACCTCGCCAGCAAAATTACTGGAAAACAATGCGGATACGCCAACCAGCTTGTTTGAAACTGGCTTTTGGCAGTGGGTGTGGCTAGAAGATGTTGTAAATAAAGGTCGAGTTCACCAGAGCGCGGATCAATTCAATATTCTTCAAGACTTTTTGATCGAGCGCTTTGCCGAAATAGCAAAATACCAACCAGGACAAACACTTCACTTTAGCTGCTGCAAGTACACTGAAGAAGATAAAGGGACTGTCCAGTATTTAGAGGATTGCGCGCGAGAGGCAGGGTTAGCAACGGCATTCGTGCATGTCGAAGATATTGGAGTGACGGAAGATGGTCTGTTTGTGGATGCTGACGACAGAGCGATTCGTTGGATGTTTAAGCTTTACCCTTGGGAGTTTATGTTTGAAGAGGAATATGCGAAGTACTTAGCGACTGCGAACGTAAACTGGTTAGAACCGATGTGGAAGTCGATTCTATCCAATAAAGCACTTTTACCGTTATTGTGGGAGCGCTTTCCTAACCACCCGAACCTTTTGCCCGCTTATTTTGCTAACGATTCAAAAGCGAACACTATGAGAGATTATGTCATCAAGCCACTATTTTCTCGAGAGGGCGCGAACATCGAGATCGTCATCGATGGAAAACGTTTTGTTAAAACGTCAGGGCCTTATGAATCTCAATTCAATATCGTCCAGCAATACCATCCACTACCTAAGTTTGGGCAAAACCATACGTTAATTGGCAGTTGGTTGGTCAATGATAGAGCTGCCGGTATTTCGATTAGGGAAGACAGTAGCTTAGTGACTCAAGATATGGCGCGGTATATTCCACATGTAATTTTAACATGATCAAAAAAGCTCTCCATTTGGAGAGCTTTTTGTCTATTCAGCCGTTCAATCTTGATGGTCGACAGCGTTGCGTCTATTGTTCTTCAGCTAATGCAACACCGCGCTGGGTAAGACCGCATAACATCACTGGCATTGCATTGAAGATTTCCTCAAACTGCTCTAAGCCTTCCATACCTTGTTCGGCCAATGTTTCAACGGTCGTTTCTGGGTCGTAAAGCATAGTAAGAGAAAGTAAAACACCACCGAGTAGGGCATTATCTTCGCTATCCTCAGGCATCAACGTTTCCCAGTCATCACGCGCAAGTTGCCAGCCTTGTAATACACCTTCACAGAAATCGCGAGCCTGACTTGTTACAATGTCTTGCTCATCTAGCGCGCACCCTGCAGGCCACTGCCAAGTGCCTTCTAGGAGAGCGGGACGAGTTTGGTTCCACATTTGTACAATCTCGTCAATGTATTGCTCTAGTTGCTCACCGTCAGTAAATGGCGCTGTTTCTTCTCCACCCCATAAGAATGGCAACCACTCTTGAGGCATTAATACGTTTGGCGCTGCAGCCATCGCTGTTACAAAGCCTTGAGTTTTTGCTAGGTTTAGTAGTTTACCGTCAAGTTCTGGGAGAGAAAGGATGTCTTGTAGTTTCAAAATAGAATACCATTTGTTAATGGGCTGGTTGATTGCGCTCATCTTACCAATCAATTAGTGATAAATCGATATTAGGGAATGATTCACACATCTATGGAAATTCGCTCATCACTTAGAAAAAAAAGCATTCTCGCCCTAACACTTTACCTGTGCTTCTTTATCGCCACTATCGGTTCTGTCGCCTATTTGGTTGTTGAGCCACCGGTTAGACAAAAGCTAGAGCAAAACCTAGAGTTACGTACCCAACTCCTGGCTCTTGAGATAAAAGAGCCCCTCCTCAGTTCTACAGGTGTATTGAGCAGCTTAGTAGGGCTAGCCCAAGGGACTGAAAATATTCAATCTCTCAACACAATAATTCCACATATTCTTCAATTGAGTGACAAGATGCTTGTTAGTGGTGGCGTATGGCCTAAACCCGAGCTCAAAGCAGAACAATGGAGATATAAAAGTCTATTCTTCAATAAAAACAGTGATAGTGGTATTGACCAAATTCACTCCTACAATAACCCCGAATCTGGCGGTTATGATAATGAAGCCTGGTATGTCGCTGCCGCCGATGCTCCGGTAGGTTCTGTTAGTTGGTCTACGGTTTACATCGATACCTTTACTCAGGTCCAGATGATTACCGCGTCTTCTCCGTACTACCAAAACGGTCGATTCGCTGGAGTTGTAACGGTAGACCTATCACTTGATGCACTTTTTCAGTTTATTCGAGAGCACACGAACCAGCATTCTTTGGGGGTAGTGGTTCGCGATGCTGACTCAAACGTGATTATTGAACACAACTTTCAACTGACGGACGAAATTTATGTCAGCGAGCTTGATTTCGGAGAGTTCGATTGGCGCATGGAAGTTGTCAACGCAAAAGCTAAAGTCGCCGATCAAGTGTTTGAACAAGTGATGAGCGTTGAGGGGAGGATCATTCCATTTTTGCTCTTGTGTGTCTTGGTCGGTTACTACTTACTGAATCGCTATATTGTTGAACCAATTGTTCGCATTGCCGCTAAGATTGATGACTCGAAAACTGGTGGGATCATAGATATTGACTACGATAGCGATGACGAAATCGGACAGCTTATCGAGAAGTTCAATGAAAAGACGATCTATTTAGAGCAGGAGAGAATAAAAGCTCAGGCTTCGACAAACGCTAAAACGGCATTCTTAGCCACATTGTCCCACGAGATTCGCACACCAATGAACGGTGTACTAGGAACTGCCCAGATACTGTTAAAAACACCACTTACCGATGAGCAGCGTAAGCACCTGAGAACACTTTATGATTCAGGTGATCACATGATGACATTACTCAATGAGATTTTAGATTACTCAAAAATTGAACAAGGGCATGTTGAGTTTGAAAATAAGCCTTTCCCAATTGAGTCGATTATCGGCAGTATCAAGAGTGTTTATCAAACTCTATGTGCAGAAAAAGGTCTTCGCTTTAGAGTCGTCTCGCATTTACCAACGGGTCGTTGGTACAACAATGACAAAGCCCGTTTGCGTCAAGTACTGTTCAATCTACTCAATAACGCTGTTAAGTTCACCGATCGTGGCATCGTAGAGGTAGAGCTAGCCGAGAAATCGAGTAAGGCAGGCACCAAGCTGATACTAAAGGTAAAAGATACAGGAATTGGTATTTCAAAAGAGGCACAAAAACGCATTTTTCGTCCTTTTGAGCAAGCGGAGTCATCAACGACTAGACGGTTTGGTGGTACAGGGCTTGGTTTAGCAATAGTCAAAGAAATCGCGGAACATATGGGTGGGCAAGTGGTTGTAGAGAGTCAGGAGGACGCTGGAACGACTTTTACTGTCGAAATTGCCCTTACACCTTGCAAGCCAGGTAAAGTAGAGTCAATCAATACACATAAATTGAACTGTAAAGGGTTGAAAGCACTCATTGTTGAAGACAACCGAACAAATGCGATCATTATGGAAACTTTCCTCCGAGCCAAGGGCTTTGAGTGCACAAGTGTCGAAAATGGTCAGCTTGCAGTCGATGAGGTTGCGATCAAACCATTTGATTTGATACTGATGGATAATCATATGCCTGTTCTAGATGGCGTTGGGGCCATATCAGCCATTCGAGCAATGAGTTCACCTGCTAAGTCGGTACTGATTTTTGGCTGTACAGCGGATGTGTTCAAAGAAACACAAGAGCGTATGATTAATGTAGGAGCAGATCACATAATAGCGAAACCAATAGTGGAGTCTGAATTAAATGATGCACTGTATCTTCATGCGACACAGTTATATCAGTACCAATCGGACTTTGATGGAAATGCAGCAGATAGCTTTAATGCTGAAAAGTGGTTACTCAACTTCTATGTCGCTCTAGATAATGGACATCTTAATGAAGCACTTGAGGCTATTTCAGCGATCATTGCGGAGGCTCCCCTTGAACTCAGTGACGACGTTTCTTCAGTCGCTGAACGGATAAGAAGTAACTTAAAGCGTCAGCAATCCCCAGACCAAGATGATATCGATACATTAACGATTTTGCTGGCCTCACCATAACTGAATCAATATGGCGCAACTGTGAATTGTTCTTACTATTCATACGTCATCCAGCTTCGTGACAAACTCTTCTAACCTGCAATGAACAGGCTTGCAGTTTTACTTTTACGAGTAAAGCAGCAAGACCTTCTACTGTGATTATATCGGTAATACTCTGAATTTTCGCAGCTTGTTAGCATAAGCTATAGGAGTGACTGTTTACAGTCCGAGTTTTGTTCTAACTTTACGCCAAAATAATTATCGTAACCCCTTTTTATGTAAGTGAAATCCGTGTTTTTGTACCATTTTTACGTAATTTTAGGCGTTTTTACTCGCCATTGGTGAAAAAAACTACTTTTACTTTAAAAGTTGGTTATAAATTTACAACTTAATTTTAAATACAGAACCATAAGCTAGTTTTTGTGTGCTCTAATTGCATCATTAACTGGCTTGGTGTCTTTTTAGTGGTTAATAGTTTTATTATTTTTATTAATTGCAGTGTTTGATTTTAAGGGTTTTGTAAATGAAGTCTCGTGGACCATTTTGTATTCGTCACGCCGCAGCGGATACCTTTGCTATGGTTGTTTTTTGCTTTATCACAGGGATGATTGTCGAGATTTTGATTTCAGGGATGACATTTGAGCAATCTCTAGCATCGCGTACGCTATCGATTCCAGTGAATATCGCCATTGCTTGGCCGTATGGGGTTTTTCGTGATTGGGTGCTGCATCAAGGTAGTAAGGTGTCGCCGTCTTCCTTTATGAAGAACATCTCTGATCTGGTCGCTTATGTACTATTTCAATCTCCAGTTTATGCGGGTATTTTATTCGCAGTTGGCGCGTCTACAGATCAAATTGTGACCGCAGTGGCAAGTAACGCTGTTATTTCTTGTGGCATGGGTGTGTTGTATGGGTACTTCTTGGACATGTGCCGCCGTTGGTTCCGTGTTCCCGGTTATTCTCAAAGCATGTAAATGCCCCAGTTTTGCTCAATTTAGTTACTCAGTGAGCAATCGATTCGAAAAGGGCGCTTTTTTTTATGTTTAGCCTTGACCATCAGGCACATAATCATTAAATTAGCGCCTCGTTAGCCAATGATGCTAGCCAAAATTTGATTCGGTGAGTTGTCCGAGTGGCTGAAGGAGCACGCCTGGAAAGTGTGTATACGGCAACGTATCGAGAGTTCGAATCTCTCACTCACCGCCACATTCTAAAAGGTCTGATTTATCAGGCCTTTTTTCGTATCTACACTAAAGTAATGCGTCATTGAAAGTACACAAGAGTGCTCAAGGTGCAAGCGCCATTCTATCTACAAGCCAACTATTCACATCTCACCTCTATACAACGCCAAAATTGAAGATGCTATACAGAGGCAGCCATAATCTGATTGGTGCGGGTTAGCACATCCGCTTTAATCTAGAATTTAGCACCCATATCACATGAGGTATGAATACGGCCACAAGAATGAACGTATTGCTACTAGATACTAAGCAAAACAGCCATGAACACGAATACAACAGCAATCATAACAAAGAGATCTGTGTTTGGATTGAGGTCATCTGGGTTAAATTTTTCAATGCTTTGCGTCGTTTCGCATCGTATCTTCATGTTCTTGTCCTTATTTCATGTACTATTTCAACAGCAACATAACATGCAATTGAGTGTTCACAAGTCATAAAAAAGCATAAGTATACTTGCACCTCATTGAGCGCAAAAAAAATACTCAAAGCGTTTTAAAGTGGCGGTCTACCTTTTGTAACATCAAATGTTCTTTCTGTTTTTGTGCCTGTATCGCTATAGTTGAGAAACGGTTATCTCGTTCTAGTTAGGAACAAACTACTGGCTGCCGCTACATTCTCTCAGCGTTCCCACTCAGTCGCCTTGGGTAGATACTTTAGTCGTTGAGTACTGCAAAAAAAACGCCGCATGAGCAGCGGCGCTTTGTTGAGGAATTCCCTTTCCTACTTGTAGCTAAGTTCTGTCGCTTTGCCTTTGAAGATCCGGTATACCACAAAGGTGTAAAGCAATATCACCGGCATAACAATCATCACACCGTAGCCCACGATTATTAATGTCGCAGGTGAGGAGGCCGCTTGTTGTGCGGTCATCAACCCCGGCACAACTTCTGGGAAGAAGCTATACGCAAGACCGAGAAAGCTCAACGCGAAAATGACGGTGACACCAAAGAAAGGCCAACGCACACCCAGATCATTCACCATTGGAACCTGACGCAAATAGCGATCAACTAGGAAGATGGTTGCCAATACAATTAACGGAACTGGGGCAAGCAACAAGATTTCTGGGAAGCTGAACCAACGCAAGGCAACTTGTTGATTTACAATTGGGTTTACAACGCTAACCACCAAGATTCCTAAGGCCGCTAACCAACCAGCACGGCGAGACCAACGGGCCGAGCGTATTTGCAAATCACCTTCCGTTTTTAGTACTAACCATGCGCCACCGATGTAAACGTACGCCGCTGCTACACAAAGTGCGCTTAACCAAGCAAAGCCAAATGCTTCGGTTGATTGTTCAAATCCCATGATGTAACGACCCACCATGTAACCCTGAGTTAGTGCGGTGATTAGCGAGCCAATTCTGAAGCACCAATCCCAATGAGGTTTATGATCCGAGTTCGCTTTGGCTCGGAAATCGAATGCCACGCCACGCATTATCAGTGCGATAAGCATTATGGCGGTCGGCATATAGAGCTCCGTTAAAATCAAACTGTGAGCGGTAGGAAAGGCAATCAACAAAATACCAACGGCTAACACCAACCACGTTTCGTTCGCGTCCCAGAAAGGGCCGATAGAGGCTATCATTCGGTCACGTTGCGCTTCATTATCACTTGGTAAAAGGATACCGACGCCAAGGTCGTAGCCGTCGAGCACAGCATACATAAAGACCGAGAAGCCAAGCAGCAGAAGATAAATTTCTGGTAGATAGTCGAGCATGATTAGGCCTCTTGTTGTGTCAGTGGGACTTCATGGGCTGCAATGTCTTTGCGCGCCAAATAGAATAGGGTATGGATGTACGCAACCAGCAATGCAGCATAAATGGCTAAGTACATAATGAGCGAAGTCATCACGCTACTGCTCGCAACCGTGGTGACGGCTTCTGATGTACGCAATACACCGCTGACCAACCAAGGCTGTCGGCCAATCTCAGTAACATACCAACCCGCCAATGTGGCTATCCAACCGGAGAACGTCATGGCTAATACCGTGTACAGGTAAGGTTTAGGTAACGCTTTTTTGCGTGCTAGCGTCACCGCGCCATACCAGCTAACCAGCAGCATAAGGACACCTACACCAACCATCACGCGGAAACCAAAGAACAGGGGCTTCACTGGTGGGTGGTCAGGCGCAAACTCGTTAAGTCCCTGGATTTCCCCGTCTAAGTCGTGCGTAAGAATCAAACTCGCCAACTTAGGGATGCCCACTTCAAAATCATTGCTGCGAGTTTCTTCATTTGGCATCGCAAATAGTAGAAGAGGCGCGCCTTGCTCGGTCTCCCACACACCTTCCATCGCTGCAATTTTTGCAGGTTGATGTTCAAGCGTGTTTAACCCGTGAAGGTCACCGACAAAGATTTGTACCGGGATGAACCCAGCCGCCGCGAACAGCGCGACTTTTAGACCAAGTTTGGCTGAGCGGTGATCTGACTTTTTCATTATTTGATAAGCCGAGATACCTGCAATCAAGAAGCTGGCAGTCAGCGCCGATGCTAATAGCGTGTGTAGAAGACGGTACGGTAAAGAAGGATTGAAAATGACTTCTTTCCAACTGGTCACATGAACAATGCCGTCAATCACTTCATAGCCACTTGGTGTGTGCATCCAGCTGTTAAGCACCAGAATCCAAAATGCGGACATACTTGTCCCAACAGCAACCAGAACGGTGGCGAGAGTATGAACCCATTCCGGTACTCGTCCTCGTCCAAAAAGCATTACACCCAGGAAGGTGGCTTCCATAAAGAAGGCGGTCATCACTTCGTATCCGAGCAATGGTCCAGCTACGTTTCCGACTCGTTCCATAAAGCCTGGCCAGTTGGTACCAAACTGGAAACTCATCGTAATGCCGGATACCACACCCAAGGCGAAAGTGAGAGCGAATATCTTGACCCAGAAGTAATAAACATCGAGCCATACGGGGGCCTGTGTGCGGTTATATCGCCACTTGAAAAACACCAACATCCATGCCAACGCGATGGTGATGGTCGGGAAGAGAATGTGAAAGCTGATATTGGCCGCGAACTGGATCCGCGACAGCATGAGGGTATCTAACATCTTGGTTCCTCAAAAACGTGCCATACTAAAAATCGTGTCTATCTGTAATTTAGTTACGAAAAGTCGGGCAGTTTGGATTCATGTATCGAGAAATACAGGTGATTCTGTTTTCTTCTAACCATGATTTATATCAACTAAGGGAAAGAAAGGAGTGTAGGAAATTGTCTCAAAATGCCACTAATAGTCGCGAGAAGTGAGTAAAAGAAAGCAAATGTAACTGAAGGAGCATGGATTAAGATTAGTTCGAATTATCCTTATGATGGTTTCGATAATCCTGAAATAAAATTACAAAAACAATATTTTTAGTAAGGAAAATTGCCTTGCCTTCACTTTGAACCTCCATACTATTTATACACTAGTCATGTCGAGATCATCTCAAACACAGCAAACTTACTGGCAGTTAAGGTGGGAAACTTTAGCTAATTGATAAACTTAAAATTGCACTGCTAATGACATGTGCATCATAAGTTTGTTAGCACTCGACCAGAAGTGCGATAGGCTACATTTTTATACTAGCGAACGATTTGGCTCTAGGTAATTCGGCTTTCACTAGATCAACAAGTCGACTGCGGACCATTTTCGATTCCTGATGAGTTTCAATCCAAACTGACACTTACTTTTCAGCAAGTGTGCTAGTGTCTTTCTTGTTATTTATTAAATAATTAATAAATGCCTATATGGTAAAGAGAGTTGTGGGCAGCTATCTCGAGCAGTAGACTGGCGCTAGCCAGAGAGTCTGACTTTGAGGGGGGCATTCTACATGAACCTTGGATTCTGCCACCGCAAAGCTGATATTGAATTTGATGGAGATGGATAATGAACGACAGTTGGGCTAATTTCTTTCCTTACTTTGCTGGAGCTTTTAAGCTTATTGTATTAGGGATAGGAGCCTACTTAGCCATTAAATGGCATTTTGACGAAGAGCGAAGGGTAAGAGAAGCGGAAGGTGTGGTGTTTGATAACCCAAGTCTCATGAAAAAGTTTGCGAAGACGCTAACTCTGCCATTCCTTTTGTGTCTTCTCGTTCTTCTTGTTATATATGCTACCAACTGGTTCCTGTACTGACAGCGTTATTGTTTGTTGTAGTAAAGTTGAATGCTGCCACCTCTGAGAGTCGAGCCGTAGTTGAAGTTAACGCCTATGCCGAAATTGTCCAACCAATCAAAGGGCTTTGGTGCATAAAATAGCCATCCTATAGAAGCTTCGTAGTAATGCGGACTTCCCAGTTCATCGCTTAAATCATGCGAAAGGTCGACTCTTTTAATCCCGGTAAATAAAGCTTGCTCACCGTGATAAATATTGTAGTAACCGGTGATTTCATTAGATAGGTACCAACCTTTAGGGTTGCCTATATTGCCGTTATTTGCGCTTCCCCAGCTGTGCCCAATGAATGAATTCAATGTCGAACTGGCATGCCATTTCCCCCAACTTGTGGGAGACGTGTATTTGGCTTTAATGGATGGTTGAACTATTGCCGCCCATGCTGAAACGTTAACGGCACGGCCGTCTAGGATTCTTCCAATGATGGAGGAAAGTTTATTATCGGTAGAGAATGAGTTTTCATAACGCATAAGGTGAGTCGTCGTTCTGGTGCTAAGGGTGACGTTTTCACTTGCTTTGTATAGATACCCATAACCAATCGACGCGCCGTATGTCCTTTCCTTGAGAAGATCCTTACTTGTGCCGAATAGTTTGAGATCATTCTCTGTTTGTATCGTAAACGCCTTAAACGACAGCTCATGTAAATCCTCGCTGCCCTCAATGTCAAAGTTAGTCGTGTAAGGGAGAACATATACGGATTTGCTTCGACGTTCATTGATTGACTCGTCAGTCCCGAACTCTGGGTTGGCGGTATCAAATAATGCATTCGGATCAAAGTCGCCAATACCAAACGCAATTGCGTCAGTATCGGACAGCAACACCGCGATAGAAAAACGTTGTTGAAGAAGGTTGCTAATTTCCTTATCTAGTGGATCCGCATGAGCAGTATGAGGTAGAGAGAGTAGGAGAGCGAGCGAAACGACTCGCCACTCCACTGAGGCGAAGTTGGGTTGGAACATTTTGGCTCTTTTAAATGGTTCATGCATGGAGTTTTCGGACGTATCGGTACGCTAACATTAGTTTAATCGTTGAATGGTCTGTGTAACTTTGAGAAATCTATGTTTTCTCATATTGATATGAAAAAGTTCCTTAAACGAGTTTAGCTTCAATGTGTATGCTGCACCAGATTTGTTTAGCAACATCATTCTTTTCTGAAGATGTAGCAAGACTTTGTGGCTAGGTTGCATTATTTTCTTGAATGCGTCTCTTGAAAGCAAAATAGCAAACTTTTTTATTGCCTTGGCGCTCAAGAAAATCTGAATCGTTCACTGTGCTACTGGTTAACTTCGAAAACTTGTAAGCATCCTGTCTGCCAACATCACGACTAATATCCTCACGGAGTAACCCTAAATACGTCAGATAAACAATGGTTTTTTTGAGCTTTAGAAGAAATGTTCGGACCTTTGCATATTACGCGGTCGTGCTCAATCCAAAAACTGTATTTTGTATGTGTTCTCAGTAAATCATTGATTCGATCTATTCTTCAAAATGTGGTCCCTTTTAATTCACTTTCTGTTACATATTTTTCGTTTTGAAAGAGCATTTTAATTTGCATCTTTTGAAAAGATCTCTTTGTTAAATTTTGTATAAAATCAACTAATTGTTGAAATTAGAACCCTTGTCAAAAAGTCATTAGATTTCATGTTTAATAGCCTCTTTTACCTAATGGTATACTCTATTTGTTTGATATAATTTCCGGCAGTTTGTATACCATAAATAAAGAGAGTCTATTCATGTTCCAGAACTTAACGATCAAGCAGAAGATAGTGATCCCGCTGTCATTGATTATTGGATTGTTTATTGTGAGCTCTGTATTAAACGTTATGACAAGTTGGAAGCAATCTGAATTGAGTGAGACACTCAACGAACAGATCGTGCCGAACTTATTAACGATTGAGGATGCTTATCGCGATCTTTACCAAGCAACATCTGCAATCCAAGGTGTTGCACTTTCTGATACTCAAAACGATATTGATCATCACATCGGTGAATACAAAGACAACGCCTACAAAGCACTGCCACGTATGGAACAAATGATTGAGCTATCACAAGCCGGTGTGATGCCTTCTACACATGGTAATGAAGTTCGAACGCTTGTCTCTTTGGGTGAAAAGTGGTTAGCAAGTTATGAGGCGATGCTACGTTTACCTCAATCTCAATGGCGTGGTTACTACAATGAGCACAAACATACCTTTGAAGACCAATTTATCGAGGTTAGAGCGCAGCTTAACGTTGTAAAAGATGCAATAGAAGAAAAGCAAAGCCAATTGAAGGACGAAATATCAGCGGCTGCAACAAGAGCAGAACTCATTCTTGAGGCTGGCATTGTGATTGTTATTTTTGCCGCTATCGCGATGGCTTTTTTGTTGTTACAAACGGTTGTGAAGCCTATCAATGATATTAAAAATGCGATGACAGAAATTGCGTCCGGTGAAGGTGATCTAAGTCAGCGAATCGATGTAAAAACACAAGACGAAATTGGCAATTTAGCAGACGCATTTAACCAGTTTGTGTCCAAAATTCAAGTGACAGTCGCTCAGGTAATTGAAAGCTCAAATACCCTACGTAACGAAATGGCAAATCTTAGCTCGTTGACCAAGACCATCGCGAACTCGACCGTTTTTCAGCAAAAAGATAGTGAGGCGGTAGCGGCGGCAGTGCACGAAATGCAAGTCACCAGCAGAAATGTAAGCGATAGCGCTAACGAAGCCGCGGTTGCGAGCCAAACAGCGAATGATGAACTTACCAATACCAATGTTATTTTGGATCAAACGGTTAGCTCAATTCGCAGCCTCGCAAGTGAAATCGAAAGCGCAAGCCACGTCATTAACACATTGGATCATGATGTGAGTAACATTGCGTCCGTACTGGATGTAATTCGTGGTATTGCCGAGCAAACAAACTTATTAGCGCTTAACGCAGCCATTGAAGCGGCTCGCGCTGGAGAGCAAGGGCGAGGCTTTGCTGTGGTAGCGGACGAGGTTCGTTCTTTAGCCAGTCGTACGCAACAGAGTACGGGAGAAATCCAAACCATGATTGAAAAGCTACAATCTGGTGCAGGACAAGCTGTAGAAGTGATGCGCGGTAGCCAAAATAGCAGTGATGAAACGATCAAGTCCGCTGGCCGAGCGAGTGAATCCCTTTCTGAAATCTTGAACGCGATTTCACGTATGAACGAGATGAATACACACATTGCAACGGCTGCGAGCCAGCAAAGTACAGTAAGTGACGAAGTAAATAGCAACGTACAAGGCATTGCAGACAGTAGCACTTCAATTGTGGAAATCGTAAACCAAGCGCAAGCTTCTTTAGCCATGTTGTCAGAGCAAACTCAACGTTTAGATCATCAGGTCAGTCAGTTCAAAGTATAAGCTTGAGAACAGCAATCTCACTGACGAAATAACCCGCTTCTTAGCGGGTTATTTTTTAGATAAGTGGCGAACCTGACTTGTGAAATTTCGACTATATTTACATTCCTTTCTCACTTTAGTTCGTATACCAGAGTGGGCAAATAACCCTAGACAGCGGTAACAAACTCTGTACAGCGTGATGATGCTTTTATCATCACTTTTGCTGCTTTTTAACCATTGCAATTGCACACAGGAAAATGTGATTTCCAACCCAAAATCTTCAAATTTGAGAACTTCATAACACCTTTACCATAAACGTTTTTCGTAAGCGTATAGAACTGTAAATTTTGTTGTATGTACAACACTGGGTATTTATCATCCTAATTAATTTGTTCTGGATATACATCCGTTAGTCATTATTAAGTCATTCTAGAAGCTTTTAATAAGGAATCTTGAAGGCTTGTCGGTAGATAAGAGAGAAAAATTCATGAGACGTAAAACCACGCTATCTCTGCTGATTGCGTCGAGCCTTTTTGTGGTTGGATGTCAACCTAGCGAAGAAGGATCGAGCCAAGGTGGTGGTCCTGCGCCCGCAACCGAAGTAGAAGTGTTAACAGTGCAGCCAACGCGCCAAGCATTGACAGTAGAGCTGCCGGGTCGTAGCCGAGCATTCAAAGAAGCAGAAGTTCGTCCGCAAGTTACTGGCATTATTTCGGAACGAAATTTTGTTGAAGGTGGATTTGTTGAACAAGGACAGTCGCTATATCAAATTGATGATTCGTCATTTCAGGCGGATTTGCTGAGCGCTGAAGCGGAATTAATCCGTGCGCAAGCTGCGGCAGAGTCGACCTATGCCACGGTGAAGCGTTACAGAACCTTGATCACCAAAAAATCCATCAGCCAACAAGACTTGGATGAAGCAGAAGCGGCATACAAAGAAGCGAAAGCGCAGGTCCTAGTCGCAAAAGCCAAGATCAACACAGCAAAAATCAACTTAGATTATACGCAAGTCAAAGCTCCGATTAGCGGGGTGATCGGTAAATCGAGTGTGACAGCGGGTGCGTTGGTTACGGCTAACCAAGCTGCCAAATTAGCGACCATTCAGCAGCTTGACCCTATCAATGTTGATATTGTGCAATCATCCGCGCAACTGCTGCGTTTGAAAGCATCACTCTCCCAAGGCCATATGCAAGAAGATGACTCTGCGCAAGTTACATTGATGCTTGAAGATGGCAGCACTTACGAACACAAAGGCACAATGAAATTTACTGAGGTCAATGTGAACGAAAGTACGGGCAGCGTGACGCTTCGTGCCGAATTCCCAAACCCTGACGGTTTGTTGCTACCTGGAATGTTTGTTCGTGCGACGGTCATTACTGGTGTCGACCCTGATGCGATTCTAATACCACAAAATACGGTATCTCGTGATGCGACAGGTAAAGCGACAGTGATGACGGTTAATGGCGAGAACAAAGTGGAAGCGAAACCAGTGAAGACTGCCGAAGCGATCAATAGCCAATGGCGCATTATTGATGGTTTGAACGCGGGTGATAAAGTCATTACCGCCGGTTTACAAAAGGTAGGGCCAGGTAGTTCGGTAACTATCCAAAACGGTGAACAGGAGTAATCATGGCACGATTTTTTATCGATCGTCCGGTATTTGCTTGGGTTCTCGCGATTCTAACGATGTTGGCGGGGGTAATGTCATTATTCAATTTACCCGTCTCGCAATACCCAACGATTTCACCGACGACGATCACCATCAGTGCTCGCTATCCAGGTGCATCTGCAAAAACCGTTGAAGACTCGGTAACGCAGGTTATCGAGCAAAACATGACAGGATTAGATTACCTTCGCTACCTATCATCGAGCAGTGATGCATTTGGTAATGCGACAATTACCCTGACGTTTGATAGCGAAGCTGACCCTGATATCGCGCAAGTACAGGTGCAGAACAAACTGCAATTGGCATTGACTTCATTACCGATGGAGGTACAAAACCAAGGTATTGTCGTAAATAAATCCAATACGGCATTTCTCATGGTTGTCGCAGTTTATTCTGAAGATCCAGACTTTACAGAAAACGATATCGGCGACTTTGTTGTAACGAATATTCAAGACCCGATAAGTCGTGTAACTGGCGTAGGACAAGTGCAGGCGTTTGGTGCGCAGTATGCGATGCGAGTTTGGCTGGATCCTTTTAAGCTTACGCAGTTCAACTTGACCGCGATCGACGTAGCAAATGCAATCAGTGAACAGAACGCGCAAGTTTCTTCAGGTCAACTTGGTGCGGCACCTGCGCAGGAGGGTCAGTTGTTGAATGCTACGATTTCTTCTGCAAGTCGTTTGAGCAGTGTAGAAGAGTTCCAAGACATCATTCTTAAGTCTGACGCTAGTGGTTCGAATGTTTATTTGAAAGATGTAGCTCGCGTTGAACGTGGTGCAGAAAGTTATGATATTCGAGGTCAATATAATGGCTTCCCAGCATCGGGGTTAGGTATTTCATTAGGGACTGGCGCAAACGCGCTTGAGACAGCCAATGCGGTAAAAGAGCGCTTAGAACAACTGAGTGCAACGTTCCCAGAAGGGTTGCAGATTGCTTACCCATTTGAAACAACGCCATTCGTCAAAGCCTCGATTCAAGAAGTGGTTAAAACGCTATTAGAAGCCATTCTTCTTGTGTTCTTAATCATGTACCTGTTCTTGCAGAACTTCCGTGCGACGATCATTCCAACGATCGCAGTGCCTGTCGTATTGCTCGGAACCTTCGCTATTTTGTACGCGACTGGATTTAGCGTAAACACGTTAACCATGTTCGCGATGGTTCTGGCTATCGGTTTACTGGTGGATGATGCCATCGTTGTGGTGGAAAACGTCGAGCGTGTGATGCATGAAGATGGTTTAGAGCCCAAAGAAGCGACCAAAAAATCGATGGGGCAGATCACTGGTGCCCTGATTGGTGTGGGGTTGACGCTTTCAGCGGTATTCGTCCCTATGGCGTTTATGTCTGGTTCTACCGGGGTTATTTACCGTCAGTTCTCGATAACTATTGTGGCGGCTATGACGCTTTCCGTTTTGGTTGCGATAATTCTGACTCCAGCATTGTGTGCTACGTTGCTGAAAAAAGGCGATGCTGAGCTTCTAGAGAAGAAAGGCTTCTTTGGCTGGTTTAACCGCAAGTTTGATGCGATGACAGCAGGCTATGAAACCGGCGTAGCCAAACTTCTAAAACGCACAGGTCGCATGTTGGTTGTATTTTTGGCAATGAGTGCAGGTGCTGGCTGGTTGTTTATGAACCTTCCAACATCATTTTTGCCAGATGAAGACCAAGGCACAGTATTCTCAATGGCTATTTTGCCGCCTAACTCAACACAAGAACAGACGGAAAAAACGCTTGAGAAAATGCGTGACTTTTATCTAGTAGACGAAAAAGACAATGTAAAATCCGTCTTCTCCGTTGCTGGATTTAGTTTCGCAGGTCAAGGCCAAAACATGGGGATGGCATTTATCGGCCTGAAAGATTGGTCTGAGCGTGAAGCGCCAGGCGCCGATGCCGCTTCCATTACTGGTCGAGCGATGGGGTACTTCTCTACCATTAAAGAAGCTTTGGTGTTTGCGTTCGCCCCTCCAGCGATTCAAGAGCTAGGTAACTCGACAGGTTTCGATTTCTATCTCCAAGACTCGTTGAATAAAGGGCACGATGCATTAGTTGCGGCTCAAGGGCAACTTCTGGGCATGGCAGCACAAAACCCGAAACTTGTTGGTGTTCGTCCAAACGGTCAGGCAGATGCGCCAATGTACAAAGTGAACATTGACCACGTCAAACTTCGTGCTTTGGATGTCAGTATCAATGACGTAAACCAAATCCTGTCAGCTGCATGGGGCGGGGCTTACATTAACGATTATATTGACCGCGGTCGTGTGAAGAAAGTGATGGTGCAAAGTGATGCGGAATACCGCATGCAGCCAAAAGACTTCGATTCATGGTACGTACGCAACGCTAAAGGAGAGATGGTGCCTTTCTCTGCTTTTGCGAGTGGCGAGTGGACCTATGGTTCTCCTCTTTTGCAGCGCTTTGATGGTTTGCCAGCAATGAACATTCAAGGCGGCGCAGCCCCTGGTGTAAGTACTGGTGAAGCCATGGAAGAAATTGAAGCAATGGTAGAAAAGCTACCAGAAGGTTTCACGGTGAACTGGAATGGTATTTCGTATGAAGAGCGCCTTTCCGGAAACCAAGCGCCAATGCTATATGCGCTATCTATCCTCGTCGTATTCTTAGTTCTTGCCGCTTTGTATGAAAGTTGGTCAGTACCTTTCGCCGTGGTGTTAGTTGTTCCTCTTGGTGTGCTTGGTGCTGTGCTTGCGGTAATGACGCGCAGTATGGATAACGATGTGTTCTTCCAGGTGAGCTTATTAACGACGGTCGGCTTGGCAACCAAAAACGCCATTCTGATTGTTGAGTTTGCAAAGGACTACTATGAGAAAGGCGCTGGGCTTATCGAAGCAACCTTACATGCTGTTCGCGTTCGTCTGCGCCCAATTATCATGACATCGCTTGCTTTTGGTTTGGGTGTGGTACCACTTGCTATCAGTTCAGGTGTGGGATCAGCAGGTCAAAACGCAGTGGGTACCGGCGTACTTGGTGGCATGATCAGTGCCACGATATTGGGTATATTCTTCGTCCCAATCTTCTTTGTAGTGGTTGAGCGATTGTTTGATCGACGTGCGAGAAAAGAGTCGGAGGCAGAGTTGTCTGAGACCAGCACTAAACCCACTCAGCAAAGCGAGTAGGACTTGGTTGTTTTAACTGAGTTATACTAGTGATAATAAACACGATTAAAGGGCGCTTCGGCGCTCTTTATTTTATGTTTTCACTTGGGGTTACCGTCTATGACGCGAGCCTGAAAGACGGCGTGTTGTGTGCCGTATCAGCACAGCCTTTTCGGCCGAATGAAAGCCTAAAGAAGAAAAACGACGATGAAAGATCAGAAAATTTCCCCAATTTCCGTTTTGGATCAAAGCCCTATGTTTGTTTGTGGTGTGATGCAGCGCATGTACCGCAATCGTGCCCAAGCTGAGCTCTCTCGGCAAAATTTGATGACACTAGAAATGGCAAGTGCACTGGCCGCTTTAGAAGAATTTCAGCCTATGAGCCAGCAAGCGTTAGCTGATGCGGTTCGAACTGAGCGAAGTGTAGCAAAGCGGATGGTGGACAATCTGGAAAAGAGAGGGTTTGTTCAAGTTTCTAAAAGTAAATCGAATCAGCGCCTTAAAATGCTAAGCATGACAAAAGAGGGGGCAAATGCTTTAAAGCAAGTTCATCAAATCATGACGAATTTACAGAAAGAGTTTTTTTCTTGTTTGTCGGAATCTGAAGCGAGTGAATTTTTTCGTCTGGTAAGAAAGCTCACTTTTGCGAATCACGACCAGTAACTGACATCAATGCCGTCTAGCGTCTTTATTTTATCGCTGGCCAATTATATTAAGTTGTAGAACTTAAGAAATAGGATGCCCAACGTACAGGTCACGGTAGAAAGCACCGTAGTGAGTGCGATGATATTTGCAGCTAACGTGGCATTGCCTCCCATGGAACGCGCCATGACATAGCTGGCAGCAGCGACTGGAGAGGCGTTCATAAAGAAAAGAATACCTAGCTCAATTCCTCGAAATCCTACTAAGTAAGCTCCCATGGTGATGATGACTGGCGCTACGATGAGCTTGTAACTGCTCGCAAACCAAGATGGACCTTTCTCTTTTCTCATCAAGCTAAAGTCAAGTGAGCCACCCGTACACAACAGCGCCAAAGGCAATGTCATTTTGGACAAGTAGTCTCCTGCATCAATAACCACATTCGGTACTGGAATAGCGAGTAAATAAAAAGCCATTCCTAGAACAATGGAGATTATGAGCGGATTCCTAGTCAGTGTTCGGCCCATCATCTTTGCTGCTTGCGAGGCAGACGTTGCCCCCTTGGGCGATAAGCAAATTACCGCTTGGACGTTATAAATAAATGTGGTGACCGCGACATAGAGCGCTGCTAGCGCCACACCTTGAGAACCATACGCATTGGCAACGTAAGCGATACCAATAATACCTGTATTTGCTCGGAACCCACCTTGGATGAGAACGCCTTGATCAGGCGATGCTTTGAATAGAAGTTTGACGGAAAGATAGGTGAAAATGAAAAACGAAATACTAGCGATGACGCCGAAATTGACGAATCCACTTGCCGCGGAAAAGTCGTGTTCTGAAGCCACAATGCTGACAAATAACATTGCAGGCAAGGTAACTTGAAACACCAGTTTAGAGCCTACTTCGATAAAATTATCGTTGATTAGACCAAAGCGCTTAAAAAGAACGCCAAGTACCAACATCAAACAGATAGGTCCGGTTATCGACAAAGAGAATTGTAACTGATGTAAAACAGCTTCCATGTAAGTATCCGCAGCAAAAGAAAAAAGTGTTCCTGCTGCCTATTAAGCCACAAACCCGGAGGGTAGGACAGTAACGTGATGAAATTTTCTTCTGTTGTAGGTTCCGGAGTCATTTACACTCCAAGTTATGGACGAGGTCCCAATTTAACAAAGCGGTACTGGTCCTACGTGCGATATGTTGGTTAACTCATTGTCGTGATGCATCCACATGCGTATTAGATGTGAGGGCTGGTCATCGTAGTTATGGATAGGAGTTCATCAATGAAAAGGAAACACAACAAAACTGTACTGTGTGCGTTTGTCTCTGGTTCGGTATTTGGTGCGGTTTTGGTCATTGCGATGTCTTTACCAATGTAATCCTATTAATTGGCTGTTGGAACACTCACACTAATTCAGTACAAAACAGATTGAGTTCTGCGGTATGTGCTGTTAGTTTAAAAAACATGAAAATACACGTTCGCCCTTCATTAACAACCTTCTCTTGGTGGCGCTCTAAATAGAGCGGCGCGGAATACTTACATTCTTAAGCTGCTGGATGGTAGCTAAGAGTGTTTGATCTTTTTATCTCCAGTAGCGATCTATTAAATACTTGGAGACAAATATGAATAGCCATAAAAATACATCTCAGCGTGAAATTATACTTACCGGAGATCGAGCAACAGGTCCATTACACCTAGGGCACTATATTGGTTCATTGCAACAACGAGTCAAATTGCAAACGGAGCACGAGCAAACGATCTTGGTTGCGGACATGCAAGGGCTGACGGATAACGCGCATAACCCATCAAAGGTATCCTCTAATATTCTCAATGTCGTTGCAGATTATTTGGCTGTTGGTATCAACCCCACTCAAACTACGATCACGTTGCAGTCTCAAATTCCAGCGTTAGCCGAGTTGACAATGTATTACAGTAATCTTGTTTCTATCGCACGATTAGAGCGAAACCCCACGGTTAAAAATGAGATTCAAAGTAAAGGCTTTGAACGCTCTATTCCCGCAGGCTTTTTAACGTATCCAATTTCTCAAGCTGCTGATATTACGGGGTTTCATGCGACGCTAGTACCAGTGGGTGATGACCAACTGCCGATGTTAGAGCAAACTAATGAAATCGTGAGAAAAATAAACCATCTGGGTGGAAAAGAGGTTCTTAGAGAATGCCGTCCATTACTTAGCGATGCACCTCGTTTGCCGAGTACTGACGGTAAAAATAAGATGTCTAAAAGCATGGGGAACGCAATCAACTTAGGGGCCTCCGAAAAGGAGATTTCCGCGGCAGTGAAATCAATGTATACCGATCCCAATCATCTGAAAATTGAGGACCCTGGCCAAGTCGAAGGGAATATTGTATTCATCTACCTCGATGCTTTTCATCCTGATAAAAATTATGTCGAACAGCTAAAAGACCATTATCGACGAGGTGGGTTAGGTGATGGTTTGACCAAGAAAGTGTTAGAAGAATGCTTACAAGAGATGCTTCGCCCTATTCGAGAAAAGCGCGCTATGTATTTGAATGATAAAGCGCAGCTGATTGATATTTTAAAACAAGGTAGTGAGCGTTCTCGCGAGAAAACCGAAAAAGTGCTATTTGATGTGAAAGATGTATTTGGTTTAAATTTGTTCTGAATTAAAAGTAGAGAGTTGAACATAAGGCACGACGGCTGGTTAGCAACGTGCCTTTTTAAGTTCCCAGTCAGTCAAAGCGCATTGTTAAGAAGAAAAAAATTCACGACGAAAATCCGCGACTTCTTGTTGGTAATAGCTTTGCCATTCCGGTTCTGACAAATGTGAATGGCTAGAGGCTCTTTGCGTTCTTAGCTTGGACTCAAGTTGTTGTAATGCTTGTTGGTAATCTTTGATTTGTTTTTTTTGCTCTGTAATTTGCTGCTGACGAGCATGAATGTTTTTACTTTCTTCTTTCGTTAAGTAAGTTCGTTCTAGCTCTGCGATGATCGCCAAGCGATCTGGTAGGCTCATACTATTAGGAATCAGGGTGACCGCACGCTCATATTTTTCCTGGTCGCTTGTTAGCCCGATAGCATCTGCATGTTCTTGCCAGTCAATGGTGAGTTGTTCGAAAGTTCGCAAAAAGTTATCTGGGCTTTGAGTGTCCAGCTTTTGGGCTTCTAAGTTGAAATCGTACAGCGCGAACTCATCCGCGAAAACAACATCAGCCAATTCTCCCCAGATGCTTCTTGCTTCGTTCTTCAGCTGTGCAATACGCGACGCCAGTGATTGTTGCTCATCAAATAACAAATTTCCTACACTCTCTTGCCATTGGCTGCTGAGCTGAGGGTAGTTCGCCAAAAGCTGGAATCGAGCTGAAGATAAATGCGCCTCAAACAAGGCGATCTGCTCTTCACAACTACGGTTCAACATACACTCATGCCAAAACGTCTCAAGTTGGGCGACAAGTTTCCTGCCTTTGAGTTGAGTTAATCGCTCAGTCGTTATTTGAACTGTGGAAGGGAGGTTAGCTGTTTGTGGTGAAGTATCCGTATCGGGCACGATGCTGCTTGTTTGTGGTGATGTACTGGAGACATTCTGATTTTTTGTCTTAGGGGAAGGAGAGGAAGCGAGCTCTTCTTTTTGAACATCGTGACTGAAAGTTAAAAATATCATGCCCGCCATAATGGCGGACATGATTATCAAAGCGATTTTCTTCATGGCTTGATTGTTGCGCTTACTGGGAAATGGTCAGAAAGGTTGTAGTGTTTCCATAAACTCTCTACGGTTGTGCGCGGCACGTCTACACGGTTGTCATTGAATGATTTCACCCCGTATTCACTACTCACCATAACATAGTCAAGGTATTCCACGTTTTCGCCACCTGATAACGCTTCACCTGCGAAGTTATTGATACGGGGATCAAAGGTTGACTCCGTGTAACCAGAGTAGTGAGGCTCTATGGCACTTAAGTTAGCGATCATTTGTTGGTAGTCACCAGGGAACTTTCTTTTGTTTACGTTAAAGTCGCCGCTGTATACCACAGTTTCGCTTGAAGGAATGTTAAGAGATTGGGCGAGTGTGCGGATTTGTTTGAACTGGCGCTGACGATACTCACGGGCGGTGTCTGTATCGAAAGATGCGGTATGGGTAGCAAACACATGGTAAGCCTGACCACCTTTAATTATTTCCGCATAATTTACGCCTTTATCGGCAAAGCAGTCTGTACCAGAGCAATCGGGAAAGACATATTGCGCTTCATTCACGATAGGGTAGCGACTAACTATGATTACGCCACCATCATGAATATTAACGCCTTCTTTATCTAACATCTTTGTTTGGTAAGGATATTCCTTGGCTAACTCACGTAAGAATGCATCACGGCCGCTGGCAAACACCTCTTGCAGCGCCAAAACATCGTAACCTTTTACATGTTGAGGAATCAGTTCGTAACGATCTCCAATGTGCGATGCAATAGCCGTCAACGCCCAGATGTTATAAGTCATCAACTTAAGGTTTTGTTCTTCGTTGTCGACAGACTCCGCTACCTTGCTTGGCGTGATGGTGTAGTAAAGATCATCATATCGAGCGGTACTGTCTGACTTAAATGCCAGTTCGGTTTCTCTCGTACCAAAAGCGTTAGTGTTGGCACGATGAATGTTACGATCATCTTTGAGAGATAACTCGACATCGGCTGCGGATAAGCCGTATTCAATGGTCGAATTGTACCAATGGCCTTCCATTATTTGATTGAGTGTTATGCTTTCACCTTCGGGGCTAGAAACCACAGTTTCAAAACGGTAAGTTTGATTTGATTTCACGCCCTCCCAGCGGTTGAAGCTTAATACAGATTTAGTTTCCCACGGACCAAGTACCTGCACATGTTGTTGCCACTCTTCTCCGTATTGAAGCAAATCACTGCCTTCATGTTTTACTTGAATAGTTAACGGTTGATCAGAGTTATTCGTTAGGTAAACGTCGGTATCTGCAATGCAGGGTAACGCTATCAAGCTACTTAATAAAAGGCTCCACTGCGAAAATTTCATCTTATTTTTCCATCATTTGAACTAGAGCAATCATTCTTGTTTATAAATGTTACTTGCACGTTAAATATGGATGACATCTAAGCCAGTGTTGAAAATTGTTATCAGAATGTGATCTTTATTCAATGGTGAGGGTGGAGGTATTGAGTGTGTTGCCGTTGAAGCGGTGGAAAATAATACCAACAGTCAACGAATTGCATTCACTGCAATCAAGCTGTCATCTTTGCTCTATAAGTTGTGCGGCGTCATTCATCTAGCCATATGGCTAGAACTCAAATTGATAGATGGAGCACCATGGCTAGAGCAGTAAATCCAACCGATGAAACCATCATTAAATTGTTACAAGAGCAAGGTCTGATTAGAAGTGAAGCAGAAGCGCGTTTAAAGAAAGAGGTGTACCGCTTGCAGCCTAATGAGATAGCAAAAGTAAAAAATTATGCCCAGCATTTTGGGATAAACGCGAAAGAAAAGCTCATCGATGAGATCTTGGATCTGCGCCGAGAAGCGCTCATGAAAAGATGTAGACACAATAAGGAGCATACGAGCCTATCTCTAAAATAGCATGTGATAAAACTATCAATTACTGGTCAAGATTTGATCTCTCAAGCCGATGTATATAAGAGCGTTCAATGATATCGAGCGCAAAAAACAGTGTGTTTTAGAGGTTAAGCTTTCACTTAAGTGAGAGGTTTGGAAAGGCTGCGGGGAGAAAGTGCATGCGTATTAAAGACTTAAGTGTCGTAAAGAAAATATCGGTTAGTTATTTAACCGTTTTTGCCGTGTTTGGTTTAGTGTCAGTAATGTTGGTGCAAGGTTTGTTAACACTGAATAAAGACATCTCAGTGTTAACAGATAAAAGTTTACCTTCTGTTGCGATTTTGAAAGGTATCCAAGTTGATATTACTAAAGTGCGTAAAGATGAGTTCTCTTTATTGCCAAACGCAAATCACCCCAAAATTGGTGAGTGGTTAAAAGGCCTCGACCAATGGCGTTCTGATGTGCAGGCTGGTATTGCAGAATACGAAAAGCTCGACCTTAATAAGCGTGAAACGCAGTCTTTTAGCGTTTTTAAAGAAACTTGGAATCAATACATCAAAGAAACGAAGACTTACAACGCACTGCTAAGCCAAGGTGATGCTGAAAGTGCAAATGATGTGATTTTATCGAGTTTCGATACCTACTCAAAAGCGTTGAGCAGCTTGGATGATACCCTCGCGTTGAACGATGAGTTGGTGAATTTGATTGGTGAAGAAGTACAAAGTGAAGCGGCATTTACACAATACAGCGCTGCTGTTGGTGCGCTCGTCGTCGCATTGGTCATGGTAATGTCTGCCATGTTGCTTTCTCGAGTCATTTGCGGGCCTGTTGATCGAGCATTGGAATTCGCTTCTAAAATCGCCAAGGGTCAATTGAATAATCAAATCGACGAAAGTGAATTGAGCAAAGACGAGTTAGGAACGTTGCTTAAAGAGCTTGTCGGTATGCAAACAAACTTACATTCGCTGGTTTCTGAGATTAATGACTCAACGATTCAGCTAACGGCAGCAGTAGAGGAAGTGAGTGCTATTTCTTCTCAGACCGCCTCTGGTATGCAAAATCAACAAATTGAACTTAGCTCGGTGGCTTCTGCGATGACAGAAATGCAAGCTGCTGTAAGTGAAGTGGCACAAAATACCGAAGTTGGCGCAACCTCTGCTTATTCGGCTGCGGAAGTGGCAAAGCAAGGAACGGCGACGTTACAACAAACTATCGCAGTAATTGAGCGTGTATCACATACGATCCAAGAATCAGATGAACTGGCACGTGAGCTTGAATCGAGCTCAAACAATATCAATGTGGTCGTCGATGTGATCCGCGGGATTGCCGAGCAAACAAACTTGTTAGCACTGAACGCCGCAATTGAAGCCGCTCGGGCTGGTGAACAAGGACGTGGGTTTGCTGTTGTGGCAGATGAGGTTCGTTCTCTGGCGCAACGCACTCAAGACTCCACTTCACAAATTGTGGAAATTGTTAATCAGCTACAAGAGAGCAGCAGTAAAATAGGGCATTCAAGCCGTGATTGTCAGGAGGGTATTTCTCAGTGTGTTGAGCAAGTTAATGACGCTGATAGCCAGATAAAAGAAATTGAACATTCTGTCGATAACATAGCGCAAATGAGCACACAAATCGCAACGGCGTGCAGTGAGCAGAATTCTGTATCCGAAGAGCTGAATCGCAGTGTGGAGCATATTAATAGTGCTTCAACAGAGATGGCTGAGGGAGCTTCACAAACGGCTGTGGCTTGTCAGCAGATTAGTAGCCTAGCGCACAACTTGAAAACTCGAATGGGTTCATTCCAGCTCTAGTTGTTGTGTTTCAGCTTTATTCCTAACCTCATTGCTACAATAAATAAGCCGGACGAAATGTCCGGCTTATTTATTCTCTGTCTATATAAGTTCAGAGTATGCTCAACCTTGGGAGAATATGCTCGCTAGGCTGGGATACCACTGTGAAACTTAAAATCTGTATCTGGCGTAGAAATTAAATCTGCCTCTATACGTCCAAAGTAGGCGATGCGCTCGCTGATATCTTTGCCTGCGATTTGCTCCGCTAATACAAGATAATCCTGGTAATGGCGTGCTTCTGAACGTAATAAAGAAATGTAGAACTTTGCGATATCGTCATCCATATGTGGTGCTAGTTTGGCAAAACGCTCACAAGATCGGGCTTCGATGTACGCACCAATGATGAGTTTATCGATCAGCGTTTCTGGCTCATGAGTCTTCATATGCGAAATCAGTCCTTTAGCATAGCGACTTGCTGGAATATTTTTATACTCAATTCCACGACTTTCCATGATCTCTAAAACTTGATAAAAGTGGTGTAACTCCTCTTTTATCAAAAGCACCATCTTATCGATCAAATCTTGGCTATATGGTGAGTCGGACTTAGCCATGATTGCCTTAGAAATATTGCTCTTGCCTTTTAAAGTTTCCAATGAGCCTACGTTACGGTAAGCAAAATCTTCGTAGGGCTTAAACCAGTCAAGTAGAGCATGTGAACTGGATTGATCAACGGCATACTTACGAATTAAAAACATGGCAGATTGGCCAGCTTTTAGTTCGCACAGTAGGTGGTCTAACAAAATGGTTTGAAGGTTCTCTGGTTTCTTTGCTTCCTCTACCCATTCATCAGGTGTACTGCATTGCAGAAATTGGTTAATGGGAGCAAGAAGATCTTGATAGGCGTCTAGATTCATCATTTTAGTTTTAGTACTTCACATTTTTATTGGGCATATCCGTTGTCTTGCGGATAGAAAAAAGGCTGCAATTGCAGCCTTTCTTGACCTGAAGTGAATGTTACCACTTTTTCTTCTCGCCGAAGAGTGCTTCCATGTCATTGTCACGCTCTTTGTCAGCAATCTGCTGCATTTCAGCATCGCTTTTATCTTGGCGCTTTTTATCTAAGTCACCCAACATCTCTTCAAGCTTTTGTTTCGCTTGAATAGAATAAGGATCGCTCTTAGTGCTCAAAGCATCGATACCTTTACGCAGCAGTTGAAGCGCGGTGCCTGGTTGGCCACGAGCGATAGAGTCGTTTGCTCTTTTGATGACATTTTCAATGTTGATGCGAATTTGCATCGTTTCCAAGCGCGCATTTTCGGTGACGTAGGTCTGGGTATCCAATCGGCCTTTGTTGTGCTCGTTACGGATAGTGTCGCGAAGTCGTTTAACCAGCTTAAGCATGACGATAGCTTGTTTATCACTACTCGGCATCTTGAAAGTGGTACTCTCGCCTGTAGGGCCATTCTCTTTTAGCTGCGTAATCTGCTGCTTCATATTTTCGATACGTTGAGCAAGTTGCTTGTTCTTCGGATCCAGCTCATGCATGCTCTCTAGCGCGTCAAGAATACGATTGTTTAGACACAACAACAGCTCTTTACTAAAAGGGATATGGTGCGCATGACCAATCAACTCTTCAGTACCATCTATCAAGGCTACATATCGCGCTGATTCCTGCCTTTTTGCGGTTTCAACTTTAACCTTATATTGCAACATAATGTTATAGCCTAGGATTAACACCAGTAGGATGGCTACCAAAGCGATTATTAAACCAATATTCATATCTTTGCGTCTGCTTTACTTTTCTGCGGCTAGCGTTAAAGAATACATGAATCTTATCTTACTCGGCACCTTATTTGTTTGATTATTTTGTCTCTCCCACGTTTTAGTTACTGATAGAAGTCACATCATAGAACTTCGGTCATTTATTGGCTCAACTTTGTGCATATTGTTTCTTTCTTGAAGATTATTAGTATGTGATTGAGGTATAAGTTAGAAATTGCTGTTCATTTCGATTTGAACGCGTTATAACTAATTATTATATCGCTCGCTTGAGTGGCCAATAAACTCTCTCATGAATAAGTAAGGGATTACGATGAAACTGCAGCAGCTGAAGTATATTGTTGAGGTTGTAAACCATAATCTGAATGTATCTGCAACGGCGGAAAGCTTATATACCTCTCAGCCAGGTATCAGTAAACAGGTTCGGTTGCTGGAAGATGAGTTAGGCATTCAGATTTTTGAACGTAGCGGTAAGCACTTAACGCAAGTGACGCCAGCTGGTGAAGAAATTGTACGTATCTCTCAAGAAATTCTCGCTCGTGTAGAAAGTATCAAAGCGGTGGCTGGAGAGCACACCCATCCAGAAATGGGGACGCTGAATATCACCACGACACATACGCAGGCTCGTTATGCACTGCCAGATGTCATCAAAGGTTTTACTTCTCGTTATCCAAAAGTGTCGTTACACATGCACCAAGGTACACCGTCACAAATGTCTGAGGCGATAGCTAAAGGCACAGCGAATTTTGCGATTGCGACAGAAGCGCTTCACTTATATCAAGATGCCATCATGCTGCCTTGTTATCACTGGAATCGTTCAATAGTTGTGCCTAAAGACCACCCACTAGCGAAGAAAGACAAAGTAACGATCAGTGATCTTGCCGCTTACCCATTAGTCACTTACGTGTTCGGTTTTACTGGCCGTTCAGAGCTGGATACAGCATTCAACCGCGAAGGTTTAACCCCGCGAGTGGTGTTCACTGCAACTGATGCAGACGTCATTAAAACTTACGTTCGTATGGGTATTGGTGTGGGTGTGATTGCAAGCATGGCTGTGGATGAAGAGCAGGACGGTGACTTGGTTGCAATAGATGCGAGCCATTTGTTTGGCGCGAGCACCACGAGCATCGGCTTCCGCCGTGGTACATTCTTACGCTCTTACATGTTCGATTTTATGGAGCGTTTTGCACCGCACTTAACGCGTCCAGTGGTTGAGCAGGCGATTTCGTTGAAGTCTAATGCAGAAATCGAAGAGATGTTTAAAGACATCGAGCTTCCGGTGAGATAACACTTCATTGATGTTTCGATTCCCTCTACAATGCGCTCGTTGTAGGGGGAGTTATGAAAACGCAATTTCAATTTATTAATGACTGCTTAATCGAAAACCAATCTTTGTGGCGATTCGAGCCTTTTAAAAGCAGCATTCACACATCATTACCTTGGCAGGAGCAACATCCTCGACTGTGCCAATGGCTAGCGTCTCTTACTCCCTCTCAAATCGAAGAATACAAAGCAGCACCAGAACTCGCGTTAAAAGCACTTAGTCCGTTTTTGCCTGAGCTTGAACAACTCGCAGAACTGACTCATTTAGAGCTTTTGTCGTTAAACGGCTTGGAACTCGCTCGTGGTTTAGATAACGGTATTCCGGGACGTAAGTTGGAGCAAATTAGCTCGATGGGTGAAGCTGCAATTCAACAACACTGTGGCGAAGAATGGCTAGAATGGTGCTCAGGTAAAGGTTACTTGGGGCGAATCCTGACAACGCAAACCGATCAGCCTGTAACCAGCTTTGAATACCAACAAGCACTGTGCGATTCGGGGCAACAAGCAGCCAATGAACATCATTGGAAGATGACGTTTATTCAAGGCGACGCGTTTGATAGCAAAGCGAAAGCCGTGTTTAAGCCAACGCAACACGCAGTAGCACTGCATGCATGCGGTGACCTTCACGTTCGTCTAATGCAGTACGGCAGTGAAAATGGGATTGCTGCGATGACCATATCACCTTGTTGTTACCACTTGATTCAGTCGGAACAATACCAGCCGATGTCGGAATCGGGCAGGGCTTCTTCTCTCTCATTGTCTAAGCAAGAACTGCGTATCCCATTACAACAAACGGTGACGGGAGGAGAGCGCGTGCGTCGTCATCGTCAGCAGGAAATGATGTTTCGTCTTGGGTTTGATTTGATCACGCGACAAGCTTTGGGAATGGCAGAGTATCAGCCTGTGCCGAGTATCCGTAAGTCGCAATTAAGTGATGGTTTTGAATCGTTCTGTCGCTGGGCAGCGGAGCAAAAAGGCATTGTTCTTCCTCAAGAAATCGATTTCTCTCATTTTGAAAAGTTAAGCGAACAACGCTTCTGGCAAATGGAGAGAATGAGCTTAGTGCAACTTGTTTTTCAACGTCCGTTGGAGATCTGGCTCGCATTAGATAAAGTGCTTTATCTTGAAGAACGTGGTTACCGTGTTAGATTGTCAGAGTTTTGCCCTAAATCGGTCACACCTAGAAATATTTTAATTTGTGCATATAAGATTTAGTTATTCTTTATAGCCAAACGCTCTATATGAAAAAGCCCACTTATGAGTGGGCTTTTGTAAACAAAACGTGACAAGTTATGTTTTATTTTGTCATTAATTAAACATAGCGATAGCTTGAGTTGGTTCAACGTATTCCAAGTCAAAGCTTTCTGCTACTTCTTTACACGTTACTTTTCCGTGAATAACGTTTAGACCTTCAAGGAAGCCTTTATCTTCTAGAAGTGCTTCGCGGTAGCCTTTATTTGCTAACTTCACGATGTATGGAAGTGTAGCGTTGTTGAGTGCAAATGTTGAAGTGCGAGCAACTGCGCCAGGCATATTTGCTACACAGTAGTGAACCACTTCATCAACGATGTAAGTTGGATCTGCGTGAGTTGTCGCGTGCGAAGTTTCGAAACAACCGCCTTGGTCAATTGCCACGTCAACCACTGCCGCACCAGGCTTCATCTTAGCAATGTGCTCTTTAGTGACCAGTTTAGGTGCTGCTGCGCCAGGAATTAGAACGGCACCGATAACAAGGTCCGCTTCTAGAACATGCTTCTCGATAGCGTCTTCAGTAGAATAAACCACTTTTGCGCGACCTTGGAATTCTTCGTCAAGCTTACGAAGTGTGTCTACGTTACGGTCTAGAATAGTGACGTCAGCGCGAAGGCCAACCGCCATACGAGCAGCGTTTGCACCAACAACGCCACCACCAACGATAACGACTTTTGCAGGTTCAACACCAGGTACGCCGCCTAGGAGTAGACCACGACCGCCGTGCGATTTTTCCAACGTTTGCGCGCCAGCTTGGATAGACATCCGACCTGCCACTTCTGACATTGGTGCTAACAGTGGCAAACGACCCATATTATCTGTTACAGTCTCATAGGCTATACAGACAGCTTTGCTCTTGATTAGCTCATCAGTTTGTGGAAAATCTGGTGCTAGGTGTAAATAAGTAAATAAAATTTGCCCTTCGCGGAGCATTGCTCTCTCTACTGCTTGGGGTTCTTTTACTTTTACAATCATGTCTGCTTGCGCAAATACGTCAGCAGCATGAGGGAGAATGGATGCGCCGACAGCGATGTAATCATCGTCTGAAAAACCAATGCCGGCACCTGCATTGGTCTCAACTAAAACTTGGTGACCATGTGAGATGAGTTCTCTCACGCTAGCTGGGATCATACCAACACGATATTCGTGATTCTTGATTTCCTTAGGTACGCCAATGATCATCCTGTATCCTCTTTCTATAATGGTTGTATTAACTGTTAGTAGGGTGTTATTGTCGAATTAATAACTAGTATAGTTATAGATTTGTAAAATTTGGCACCAAATATTAAAAAGTTGTAGTATATTTTTTTGCAAGGAAGTAATAAGGTGGAATAAAAAATGGCAGACAACTATAAAAAGCCGTCCAAGGAACTAGACCGTATCGACCGCAACATTCTTAATGAGCTGCAGAAAGACGGTCGTATTTCAAACGTTGAGCTTTCAAAACGTGTGGGACTTTCTCCAACGCCATGTTTGGAGCGTGTACGTCGCTTAGAGCGTCAGGGTTATATCACAGGGTATACTGCATTATTGAATCCGCAGTTCCTGGATGCATCACTATTAGTATTCGTTGAGATTACGCTAAACCGTGGTGCGCCGGATGTGTTTGAGCAGTTTAACTCAGCTGTTCAAAAGCTAGACGACATACAAGAGTGTCATCTTGTTTCAGGTGACTTTGACTATCTTCTTAAAACCCGTGTATCAGATATGGGTGCTTACCGCCGACTATTGGGCGATACGTTACTACGTCTACCTGGCGTAAATGACACTCGCACATACGTTGTTATGGAAGAAGTGAAACAATCTAACCAGCTTGTGATCAAAACTCGTTAATTTCTTGCAAAGAAAGCGGTATATGCTTCCGCTTTCGCCAGAGAGTAATTGGGTTTTTCTCCTTGATATGGTTAAATCAATTTACCGAGCGGCTTGATGCCGCTCGGAATGTTTTGCAATTTCCTATTTCATTTCCATATTCAAGTTGATTTATGTTCAAAGAGAACGCAAAGAAAGTCGAAACCATTATCAAAACCAGTGAAGAGCCCCAGTCTTCACGCTTAAATGGCTTCCAACGCTTAAAAGAGTGCTGCTTTATCGTTGGCGTTCTTAGCTCGGTATTGCTTGCGGTTGCACTATTTACCTTCAGTCCGGCCGATCCTTCTTGGTCCCAAACCGCATGGGGAGGGGATATCGATAATGCTGGTGGCCTTTTCGGCGCTTGGCTAGCCGATACTCTATTCTTCACATTTGGCTCTCTCGCTTACCCAATCCCTTTCTTGCTAGCGGCGGCTGCATGGGTGATTTGCCGTAAACGAGGAGAAGATGAGCCCATTGATTTCATGCTATGGGGTACAAGGCTGCTCGGTCTGGTCGTCCTTATTATGACCAGTTGCGGTCTTGCCGATATTAATTTTGATGACATTTGGTATTTTTCATCCGGAGGTGTGGTCGGGGATGTGTTGTCTAGCCTCGCTTTACCTACATTGAATGTACTCGGTACCACATTGGTATTGCTGTTCTTGTGGGGAGCGGGCTTTACGCTCTTCACTGGCATCTCATGGCTTAACATCGTGGAATGGCTTGGTGATCGTGCGTTAGCACTAATTGCCGCGCTTGCAAATAAGGCAAGAGGTTCAGAGCAGGAAGTTTTAGAACCTCAGCTTGATGAGTTTGTAGAAGACAAAGTCTCTACGCCTAAACACAATGTAGACCATGAAATTGATGATGAGCCGCTTCCTCATTTAACGGCGTACGATGTCGATGAACCGAAAGAGCCGGCGCCAGCGCATGAGTATCCTATTTATATGCCGCAAGCGAAACCTGATAAGCCTGCGGAACAGGCGATGGTAGAACCGACGCCACCACAACGCAAGGCTACGGTTAATGCTGCGCCAGTTTATTCTGAACCTGAGCCTCAAATACAACCTATCCATACGGTTAACACTGATAACGTTGATCCGCTCTTGGAACGCACCAAGCAACTGAATGTTACGATAGAAGAGCTTGAAGCAGCGGCGCAACAAGCAGATGACTGGGGAACTGAAGAACAGGCAGCACCATCATTTGCAGACACTTACTCTTCCTATGTAGAGCCACATACAGCTACAGAAGAACCGATCAGTGTTGAACCAGATTATGCGGAGTACGAACAATTTGAAGCAGAGCAAGTACAGCCGCCAAGTATTGAGCATCCTGTACATGAAGAGCCTGCAATTGATTCTGCTGTATTAGATAGCATCACGGCGCAAACAGAATCGAGCCAACATATTGAGCCTACGATCTCTGACTTTGATGTGTTAGATGATGAAGACGAAGTGGAATCTCAGCCTGCACAGCAAGCACAGCCAACAACGCCTCATCAGCAAGTTGCAACACCTTCAACAACATTTGAACCTGCACCTCAAAAAGTGGAGGTGGAAGAGGTCCAAGACAACGACCAAGATGTTACCGCATTCCAAGATATGGTTTCCAATGCGCAAGCCAAAGTCGCTGCAACACAGAACCCATTTTTGGTACAGAAAGAAGAAAACTTGCCAGTTCCGGAAGAGCCACTCCCAACGCTCGAGTTGCTTTATCATCCAGAAAAACGTGAAAACTTTATCGACCGTGATGCGCTAGAGCAGGTCGCTCGATTGGTAGAGAGCAAACTCGCTGACTACAAAATCAAAGCCGATGTGGTTGGTATTTATCCTGGTCCAGTGATCACTCGTTTTGAGCTTGATTTGGCGCCAGGGGTGAAAGTAAGTCGTATTTCTGGTCTTTCAACTGACTTAGCGCGTGCATTGTCTGCGATGGCGGTACGTGTTGTGGAAGTAATCCCTGGCAAGCCTTACATCGGTTTGGAACTGCCAAACATGAGTCGTCAGACGGTCTATTTATCTGATGTCATCAGTAGCCCTCAGTTTGAGCAAGCAACGTCACCAACAACGGTTGTGCTAGGTCAAGACATTGCGGGCGAAGCTGTGGTGGCCGATCTTGCGAAGATGCCTCACGTGTTAGTAGCAGGTACAACAGGTTCTGGTAAGTCGGTGGGTGTGAACGTGATGATTTTGAGCATGCTGTATAAAGCAGGTCCAGAAGATGTACGCTTCATCATGATTGACCCGAAAATGCTAGAGCTTTCTATTTATGAAGGTATCCCTCATCTTCTTTCTGAAGTTGTGACTGATATGAAAGACGCATCAAATGCTCTGCGTTGGTGTGTGGGCGAGATGGAACGTCGTTACAAATTGATGTCGGCATTAGGTGTACGTAATGTGAAGGGCTTCAACGAAAAATTGAAGATGGCAGCAGAAGCGGGCCACCCAATCCATGACCCGTTCTGGCAAGAAGGCGACAGCATGGATACTGAACCGCCATTGCTAGAAAAGCTGCCTTACATCGTCGTTGTTGTTGACGAATTTGCTGACCTGATGATGGTGGTAGGTAAGAAAGTTGAAGAACTGATTGCTCGCTTGGCGCAAAAAGCGCGTGCGGCAGGTATTCACTTAATTCTTGCGACTCAGCGTCCATCGGTTGACGTTATTACCGGTCTAATTAAAGCGAACATTCCAACTCGTGTTGCGTTTACGGTATCGACTAAAACGGACTCTCGTACAATCCTAGATCAAGGCGGCGCAGAATCACTACTTGGTATGGGTGATATGTTGTATCTACCGCCGGGATCTAGTCATACAACTCGTGTTCACGGTGCATTTGCATCAGATGATGATGTTCATGCTGTTGTAAACAACTGGAAAGCGCGTGGTAAACCGAACTATATTGAAGAGATCATCAGTGGAGATCAAACTCCAGAAAGTCTATTGCCAGGTGAGCAAATGGAAGCGGATGAAGATGTAGACCCGCTCTTCGATCAAGTTGTTGAGCACGTGGTTCAATCACGTCGAGGTTCGGTTTCCGGTGTTCAGCGCCGATTTAAGATAGGTTACAACCGTGCCGCCCGTATTGTAGAGCAGCTTGAAGCGCAGGGCATCGTAAGTGCTCCGGGTCATAACGGTAACCGTGAAGTACTGGCACCTGCGCCACCAAAAGATTAATGAACTTGTTTTACTCACCTCAGTCCAACTGAGGTGAGTGGTTCTAATAATAGGTATCTGAATGAAAAAACTATTTTCAGCGAAACTTTTCTCTGCGCTTGTTTTAAGCTTTTCCCTCTTTTCTACTGCACACGCAGCATCTCCTAAAGATGAATTAAACAAACGCCTTTCTATGAATGATGGCTTTAGTGCGGATTTCTCTCAGCAGGTTATCAGCCCTGAAGGCGAAACGGTTATGGAAGGAGAAGGTACGGTTGAAATCGCTCGGCCAAGCCTGTTCCGTTGGAGTACAACATTCCCTGATGAGAACCTATTGGTCTCTGACGGTAAGACATTGTGGTACTACAGCCCATTCATCGAGCAAGTGAGCATCTACTGGCAAGAGCAAGCAACAGAGCAAACGCCATTTGTTTTGCTAACGCGTAACCGAGCAAGTGATTGGAATAACTACAAAATATCTCAAAAAGGTGACCAGTTCACTCTCATTCCTACTGCAGTAGACTCCACACAAGGTCAATTCCAGATTAATATTGATGCCAAAGGTGTCGTGAAAGGCTTCAATGTGGTTGAGCAAGACGGCCAAAAAGGTTTGTTCACCTTTAACAACGTGAAGCTGGGTAAACCAAAAGCAGACAGATTCACATTCACAATTCCAAAAGGTGTGGAAGTGGATGACCAAAGGAATTAATTGGTAGTGAGTAATTACACATTAGATTTCTCGGGGGACGAAGATTTTCGTCCCCTTGCTGCTCGTATGAGACCGGAAACAATCGAGCAATACATTGGACAGCAGCACATTTTAGGCCCTGGTAAGCCACTGCGCCGTGCGCTAGAGGCGGGTCACATTCACTCTATGATCCTTTGGGGACCACCAGGCACAGGCAAAACGACATTAGCGGAAGTGGCTGCAAACTACGCCAATGCTGAAGTAGAGCGTGTGTCTGCCGTAACGTCTGGTGTGAAAGAAATCCGTGCAGCAATCGAGAAAGCACGTGAGAACAAAATGGCGGGCCGCCGCACCATCTTATTTGTGGATGAGGTGCATCGCTTCAACAAATCTCAACAAGACGCGTTTTTACCGCATATCGAAGATGGCACGGTTACCTTTATTGGTGCGACGACAGAAAACCCGTCGTTTGAGTTAAACAACGCATTGCTGTCACGTGCACGTGTCTACAAGCTAACGTCTCTCGATAAAGATGAAATCTCACTGGCGCTGAATCAAGCGATCAGTGACAAAGAGCGTGGCTTGGGCAATACACCCGCACACTTCGCTGATAACGTATTAGACCGCCTAGCAGAACTGGTAAACGGTGATGCTCGCATGTCTCTCAATTATCTTGAGCTGCTCTACGACATGGCAGAAGACAATGCGCAAGGTGAAAAAGAGATCACGCTTAAGTTGCTGGCTGAAGTGGCAGGGGAGAAAGTCTCTCGCTTCGATAACAAAGGTGATATCTGGTATGACTTAATCTCTGCGGTCCACAAATCCATTCGTGGCTCTAACCCAGATGCGGCGCTTTACTGGGCTGCACGTATGATTGCTGCGGGTTGTGATCCTCTTTATATTGCCCGTCGATTACTTGCGATAGCATCAGAAGATGTCGGCAATGCGGACCCTAGAGCCATGCAAGTGGCACTCTCCGCGTGGGACTGTTTTACACGCGTTGGCCCAGCAGAAGGTGAACGTGCGATTGCACAGGCGATCGTGTACTTAGCATGTGCGCCAAAAAGTAATGCTGTTTACGTGGCGTGGAAACAAGCGCTAGCGGACGCTCATAACTTACCTGAATATGAAGTGCCGCATCACCTTCGAAATGCGCCAACCAGTTTGATGAAAGACATGGGTTATGGGGCTGAGTATCGTTATGCTCACGATGAGCCTGGTGCTTACGCAGCAGGTGAGCAATATTTGCCGCCTGAAATGGGCGATCGTAGGTACTATCAGCCGACAAATCGTGGTCTGGAGACCAAAATCGGCGAAAAGTTAGATTACTTGGCTACTTTAGACGCAAATAGCCCACAAAAGCGCTATGAAAAGTAGGCGTTTTTGGATACATTTGTTTAGTAAATTTTTTTAACGCGTACGCTTGGAAAGTGCGCGTGATTTCACAACAAAAAGCATAGGATTAACAATGCTGGATTCTAAATTACTTCGTACAGAGCTGGATGAAACAGCTGCTAAACTGGCGCGTCGTGGCTTTAAGCTAGACGTAGATACTATTCGTAAACTTGAAGAACAACGTAAGTCCATTCAAGTAGAAGTAGAAAATTTACAATCCACGCGTAACTCCATCTCCAAGCAAATCGGCCAAAAAATGGCGGCTGGCGACAAAGAAGGCGCAGAAGAGATCAAGAAACAAATCGGTACGCTAGGTAGCGATCTTGATGCGAAGAAAGTTGAACTTGAGCAAGTAATGGCTCAACTAGACGAATTCACGCTTTCTGTACCAAACATCCCAGCAGATGAAGTGCCAGATGGCAAAGATGAAAACGACAACGTTGAAATCTCTCGTTGGGGTGAGCCAAAGTCTTACGACTTCGAACTGAAAGATCACGTTGACCTAGGCGAAATGGGCGACGGTCTAGACTTCGCAAGTGCAGTTAAGATCACTGGCGCACGTTTCATCGTGATGAAAGGCCAATTTGCTCGTCTACACCGTGCAATCGCTCAGTTCATGCTGGATCTTCACACTGAAGAGCACGGCTACACAGAAATGTACGTACCTTACCTAGTAAACTCTGACAGCCTATTCGGTACTGGTCAGCTTCCTAAGTTTGGTAAAGATCTTTTCCACACTGAGCCGCTAGTAGAAAAAGTAAACGACGAAGAGCCACGTAAACTGTCTCTAATCCCTACTGCAGAAGTACCTGTAACGAACCTAGTTCGTGACACGATTTCTGACGAAGCGGATCTACCAATTAAGATGACAGCTCACACGCCATGTTTCCGTTCAGAAGCAGGTTCTTACGGTCGTGATACTCGTGGTTTGATTCGTATGCACCAGTTCGACAAAGTTGAGCTAGTACAAATCACTAAGCCAGAAGATTCAATGAACGCACTAGAAGAGCTAACAGGTCACGCTGAGAAAGTTCTACAACTTCTAGAGCTTCCTTACCGTAAAGTGGTTCTATGTACAGGTGACATGGGCTTCGGCGCTCGTAAGACTTACGACCTAGAAGTTTGGGTTCCTGCTCAAGAAACTTACCGTGAAATTTCTTCATGTTCTAACATGTGGGATTTCCAAGCTCGTCGTATGCAAGCACGTTTCCGTCGTAAAGGCGAGAAGAAACCTGAGCTTGTACACACGCTAAACGGTTCTGGTCTTGCTGTAGGTCGTACAATGGTTGCTATCCTAGAAAACAACCAAGAAGCAGACGGCCGCATTGCAATCCCTACAGTACTTCAGAAGTACATGGCGGGCGCAACGCACATCGGTTAATTCATTAACCACTAGAACACCAAAACCCAGCCTTAGTGCTGGGTTTTTTGTTATCTGCGTCGAGTGAAAATACGTTGTTATGTAAATGTAGGGTGAGGTATTGCATAGTTAGCCTAAATTATTAAAACCAGCCCCTAATGATATTTTTCTAAGCTTCATTGAGCGTGACAAGCTCCTCCAAAAGATAAAGAGGAGGTACTTTCATGGCTTCAATAAGAATAAGCGGCTCTGTTGGCTTGGGTGGTAAAAATGTGGATGCTGATATTCGTACGGTACAAAGGTCTATTAACCAATTGCTTGGTTCTTTAAAGGGAGTAAAGGAACTTAAAATGGATGGGAAACTAGGCTCTAGACCGGAAAACTCCAAGACTGTCGCCGCAATTAAAGCTTTTCAGAAAAGCCTTGTTGGGATGGTTCGTCCAGATGGAAGGATAGATGTGAATGGAAGAAGCCATCGTAAGCTGAATGATTATTTAAAACGAACACCTGAGACTGCGGTGGCATATACGTTACCTTTGGTTGGCTCAAGAGATGCGTTGACGGACTTGGATTATCGCAAAGTAGCTGAAACCCTTGAATGCGAAGTCGCTGCTATTAAAGCTGTAGCGGAAGTTGAGAGCCGAGGAGAAGCCTACTTTAGCAATGGTAAGCCAAAGATTTTGTTTGAGGCTCATATATTTTCGAGACTCACTTCAAGAGCCTACGATAACAGTCATCCAAGTATTTCAAGTCGGCATTGGAATCGAAGTCTGTATGTTGGTGGTATCTCAGAATACGTACGTTTAAATAAAGCGATTGAACTGAATTCAAATGCAGCAATCCGCTCCGCATCTTGGGGACGTTTCCAAATTATGGGCTTTAATTTCAAGTTAGCTGGTCATGTTACCGCTGAATCCTTTGTTAAAGCTGTATTCGAGTCAGAGAAGAAACAACTTGAGGCTTTTGTTACGTTTATCCAAAAGTCTGGCTTAGGTGAACATATAAGAGATAAAAATTGGGCTGCCTTTGCTCGTGGTTACAATGGTTCTGAGTATCAGAAAAATCAATACGACGTCAAATTAGAAAAGGCTTACAAAAAATATGCTTCGATTAAAAATGCTGCGTAACATTTCTTTGCTTGGACTTATTTTTAGTTCATCTGCTTGTGCTTCCAGCCACACTAATACTGCGCTATTTAAGTGTGATGCTTCACATCCTAACCGTCTAGAAATATCAATAGAAAATATAAACAGTCAGGTTCTACTGTCGGAGCTTAACTTAGGGGGGAGCAGTATTGAAAGAACCTTAGCTGTAAAGGACTTTAAATTAGACCAGTATCATCGAGCGTTGGTAGATGAGAAGTCACTGGAATTTAGTTTTGGTGAGCGCGTCATATTAGTCAGTGAGTACTTTAGCGAGGAGTTTGGTGAGGTAGAGAAAATACTCAGTGTTACTTTGAGAGAGCCTGAGCAAACGCAGTACTTTGAATGTGAGGAAGGGAGTATGAGTAACCTTGCATTGCTTTTCCATGAGAGTGCCGAATAATCGATTACAGAGTAATTATTACTAAAACGTAATAGTGTTTTCGAATTTATCCTAATTATCTTGTTATTTGTAATCGATATAATCATCCACCTTACCACGGTAAGTAGATTTTCTCATTCAAGTAACGAGGAGGGCTTATGGCCGTAGGGTGGGCAAATGACGATAGCGTCAGCCAACAAATTCAAAACACAATAGACGACGAGATTTCCCGTGTTCGTGGCAGTATCACAAGGGGTGAAAGCGCCCATTATTGCGATGAGTGTGGTGATGAGATCCCAGAAGCACGTCGTTTTGCTATGAAAGGCGTTCGTTTGTGTATCGAATGTCAGTCAACAATCGAATTGGTGTCTCAACGCCAAGCATTGTTCAATCGACGAGCGAGTAAAGACAGTCAACTCCGATAACTTTACTGTTCTAATAAATAATGAGACGGTTTGAGTCTCATACTCAAACCGTTTTCGTATTGAATTGGACTATGAAGCGAAGCAGTCTTTACGTTGCAACGCAGCATCAATCGCGTTAACTAGCTTCTCAATATCTTCCGGCTTGCTGATGAACGGCGGCATCATATAAATCAGTTTGCCAAATGGACGAATCCAAACTCCGTGTTCAACAAACAAGGCTTGGATGGTTTCCATATTCACAGGGCGATGCGTCTCCACTACGCCAATGGCACCTAGCCAACGGGTGTTCTTCACCAACTCGTATTCTTCAAGTTTTGGTAGTAACTCAGAAAACAGCGTTTCAATTTGTTGGGTTTGTTGCTGCCAATTACCTCGCTCAATCAATTCCAAACTTGCGGTGGCAACAGCACAGGCGAGTGGATTCCCCATAAAGGTTGGACCGTGCATAAAACAGCCTGCATCACCACCACAAACGTTGTCTGCTACGTGTTTGCTCGCCAGAGTCGCAGAGAGGGTCATGTAGCCGCCAGTGAGTGCTTTCCCGACACACAGAATGTCTGGTTGAATGTCTGCATGTTCGCAGGCAAACAACTTACCGGTACGACCAAATCCGGTAGCGATCTCATCTGCAATCAATAACAAGCCGTATTTGTCGCAAAGCCTACGCACGCCTTTGAGAAATTCTGGATGGTAGATGCGCATGCCGCCTGCGCCTTGAACAATAGGTTCTAGGATCACCGCAGCAAGTTCTTCATGGTGCGTTTCAATCTTGTGCTCGAAGTCAGTAAGGTCCTCTGGCTTCCATTCATCCCAATAACCACAAGTTGGTGACTCCGCAAAGATATGCTCAGGCAAAAAGCCTTTGTAAAGAGAGTGCATTGAGTTATCAGGATCGGTAACCGACATAGCCGCAAAGGTGTCGCCGTGATAACCGTGTCGCAAAGTAAGAAACTTCGGTCGGCGTTCGCCTTTTGCATGCCAATATTGCAGTGCCATTTTTAAGCTGACTTCTACGGCAACGGAGCCTGAATCGGCAAGGAATACATGTTCAAGGTTATTTGGTGCAAGGGACAATAGCTTCTTACACAAACTGATTGCTGGCTGGTGGGTAATCCCGCCAAACATCACGTGAGAGACCTGATCGATTTGCTGGTGAGCGGCTTGATTTAAATGCGGATGGTTGTAGCCGTGGATCGTCGACCACCAAGAAGACATGCCATCGACCAGCTCAGTACCGTCTTCCAATTTAATATGAACACCATTTGCCGATGCCACTGGGTAGCAGGTCAGAGGTGTCAATGTCGAAGTGTAAGGATGCCAGATATGCTGGCGGTCGAAGGCGAGATCCATGTGCGATTCCAATAATAATTGAGGTTAAAAAATAGACAGATGTAAACTTTGTTCTTTTGCGTTGTGTTGACAGTTTATCGAGACTCAGTAGACTGTCAACACAACAACAAAAGTGACTAAAGGAATACACGTGGAAGTTCGTCATAACTGGACGCATGCTGAAGTGCGCGATCTCATGGAAAAACCATTCATGGATCTCCTATTCGAAGCGCAGCTTGTACATCGTCAATATCAACAAACCAACCATGTTCAAGTAAGCACGCTTCTGTCGATTAAGACTGGTGCTTGTCCAGAAGATTGTAAGTACTGTCCTCAGAGTGCTCGTTACACCACAGACATCGAGAAAGAGCGTCTGATGGAAGTAGAACGCGTACTCGATGCTGCGCAAAAAGCCAAAAATGCTGGTTCTACTCGATTCTGTATGGGCGCAGCATGGAAAAATCCAAAAGAGCGTGACATGCCGCATTTGACCGACATGATCAAAGGCGTGAAGGACATGGGTTTAGAAACGTGTATGACATTAGGTATGTTGACACCAGATCAAGCAAAGCAATTGGCAACCGCAGGTCTGGATTACTACAACCACAACCTAGATACCTCACCTGAGTTCTACGGCAACATTATTACCACACGTACTTACCAAGACCGTTTAGATACTTTATCTCACGTACGTGATGCTGGCATGAAGATCTGTTCCGGTGGCATCATCGGCATGGGTGAAAGTGCTAACGACCGAGCAGGTTTGTTGGTTGAATTGGCTAACTTGCCGGTACACCCTGAAAGCGTTCCAATCAACATGCTCGTGAAGGTAAAGGGGACACCACTGGAAGAAGTGGATGATGTTGAGCCTTTCGATTTCATTCGCCTGATTGCGATTGCACGAATCATGATGCCTCAATCAGCCGTTCGTTTATCCGCTGGCCGTGAAAACATGAACGAACAAATGCAAGCGCTGTGTTTTATGGCGGGTGCAAACTCCGTTTTCTATGGCTGCAAACTTCTGACCACGCCAAACCCTTCTGAAGACAAAGACATGATGCTGTTCAACAAGCTCGGTATTAACAGCCAAGAGGTGTCTCAAAAACCTGATGAAATCGAAGAAAACGAGTTACTCGATCGCGTCGTAGAGCGCGTTGCTGCTCGTCCAACAAAAGACGACCTTTTCTACGATGCCAGCGTTTAAATCTCGTATCGAGTCCGCCCTTGCTGAGCGTAAAACGCAAGGGTTGAATCGTTCTATGAATGTGGTGTTTGCCGGTAACCAGTCCGTTTTGGAACACGAAGGCAGACGCTACATTAATTTCTCAAGTAATGATTATTTGGGCTTGGCCAATGACCAAGCGCTTGTTCGGGCTTGGCAGCAAGGTTTAAGCGTATACGGCAGTGGCAGTGGGGCATCACCAATGGTGACTGGCTTTAGTGCAGCACACAGCAATTTAGAAGCCGCACTAACTGAATGGTTGAGCTACGACAGAGCAATTCTGTTTGGTTCTGGATTCAGTGCTAATCAAGCCTTGTTGTTCACCTTGTTAGAAAAAACAGACGTATTGATCCAAGATCGTTTGAATCATGCTTCACTGATGGAAGCGGGGATGTTGTCACCAGCTAAGATGAAGCGTTTCAAGCACAATGACATCGAGCACCTGAAGTCGCTGATTAATAGCGAAGACAACCATTTAGTTGTGACTGAAGGGGTATTCAGCATGGACGGTGACTGTGCACCACTCGCTGATATCGCTGCTGTCGTTGATAGCCACAATGCATGGTTTGCTGTCGATGACGCTCATGGAATTGGTGTTCTCGGTCAATCCGGTGGTGGTTCTTGCGAGTTGGCAACGGTTAAGCCTGAGTTATTGGTCATTACCTTCGGTAAAGCGTTTGGTATGTCTGGCGCGGCTATTTTATGTGACCACGCAACGGGGGACTTTTTAACTCAGTTTGCTCGTCACCATGTGTATTCCACGGCGATACCGCCAGCACAAGCGTATGCGTTGACTCATGCAGTCTCGATGGTTCAAGAGCAGTCTTGGCGACGTGAAAAGCTCTCTGAGCTTAGTGAAGTGTATCGAGATAGCCTTAGCGACCTTGAGGGGTTTGTTGAGACTCAAACTTCGATTAAGCCCTTTTTGATTGGTGAATCTGAATTGGCTTTGCGAGTAGCAGGTGCTTGTCGCCAAAACGGTATTTGGGTGACTGCTATTCGCCCTCCGACGGTGCCTAAAGGAACGTCTCGTCTTCGAATCACACTCACTGCCAATCACACTAATGAACAAGTTAAAACGCTTTCAATCGCATTGAAGCAAGCATTAGGAGCGCTGTAATGGATAATGCAACTACCGCATTAGCGCAAACGCTCGCGTTAGAGAGTTTCCATCAAGATAAAGACGCGATTGCCTCTTCGTTTGGTAAAGCAGCAGAAACATACGATAAACATGCGGCTTTTCAACGTGATGTCGGGTATCAGCTGCTTGATAAACTTCCTGAAAACTTGACGGGAAAACGTGTATTGGATTTAGGTTGTGGCACGGGTTATTTCTCCCAACTACTTCAACAACGCGGTGCGGAAGTAGTCTGCGGCGATATCTCTCAAGCCATGTTAGATAAAGCAGAGCAGCGTTGTGGTGCAGTACGAATGCATTACCAAGTTGCTGATGCTGAAAACTTACCATTTGATGATGATAGCTTCGATTACGTGTTTTCAAGTTTAGCGCTGCAATGGTGTACAGATTTAAGTTACCCACTAAAAGAAGTGCGCCGCGTGCTAAAAAATGGTGGGAAAGCGTGGTTCTCTACACTGGTTGATGGATCACTGTATGAGCTGCGTGCATCATGGGAAAAAATTGATGCATATCAACACGTCAATAACTTTCTAACGCTCAATCAGGTAAAAATTGCGTTAGCGCAATCTCGATGTGACAGCCATCAACTAGACTTGACCACCATCACAGTTTGGTACGACTCTGCATTTTCAGTTATGCGTGACCTCAAAGGTATAGGTGCAAATCACGTAAGCGGGCGCTCACACGGTTTAACTAGTCGCGAGACTTTGTTAAAAGTTGAGCATGCGTACCAAGCGTTTAAAAACGATCAAGGTCTTCTACCTGCAAGTTATCAGGTTTGTTTTGGAGTAATACATCTATGATTGATGCTTTTTTTATTGCTGGTACGGATACTGATGTTGGAAAGACGGTAGCGTCTAAAGCCATTTTGCAAGCGATCGCAGCAAAAGGACTAAACACTATTGGTTATAAGCCAGTGGCAGCAGGGAGTGACAAGACTGAAGCCGGATGGCGTAACTCTGATGCTTTACACTTACAAGACGCCGCAACACTCGATGTGGCCTATGATGATGTGAACCCATACGCTTTAGAGTTGCCTGCTTCTCCCCACATTGCAGCGAAGCATGAACATGTCGAAATAAGTTACGATGTTCTGAGTCAAAAACTGGCTCAACATAAGCAGCAAGCCGATGTTGTTCTCGTTGAAGGTGCTGGAGGCTGGCGTGTGCCAGTATCCGATACGGACTGTTTATCTACATGGGTAAAAGAAGAGCAGTTACCTGTTGTACTGGTGGTTGGCATTAAATTAGGCTGTTTGAGCCACGCTTTACTCACAACGGAGAGTATTAAAGCGGATGGTTTGAATCTTGTTGGCTGGGTGGCAAACCGCGTCAACCCAGGCACAGAGCACTACGCTGACATTATCGAGATGCTAGAAGCACGTATCGATGCACCTAAGCTTGGGGAAATTCCATATATTCCAAGTGCTAAACGCAAAGAGCTAGGCAAGTACATTAATGTAGAGCCGTTGCTAAACACTGACTAATGGTGTTTAGGATAAAAGACTAAAACCCCAAAGGGCTGCGCAATGCAGCCCTTTCTTGTTGGTGTAACCTAAAAAGTCAGATTACTTATCTTGGCTGAGCCCCATCAATGCTTGTTGTGTTTCTGCAACACGCTGAGACATATGATGATCGGTTGAAATACCAAGTTGTTGCTTTGCCTCGTCCTCTGAGATGCCTAGGTGACAACGTAGTAAATCAATAGCCATTTGATAGTCGTTAGTTTCTACCATGGTTTTTCCCTCAATACATGGAGTTTTTGAACTCACCCAATGCACTTTTTGCAATGTACTTAGAGTGGCTCTGTTTTGTTCATCTCATTCGAATTTAGCATGTCCATGTGGCCGCACAATAAGACCAAAGTCTATAGCAGAGCTAACGTACTGTTTTTGGTCTATTAAAAAATTTCTAGCTAAGTTGCTAAGAGGTGATAGATTTAACACCAAGATCATCTATCAATAGATGATGAGTAGCTCAGAGCTTATTTCATCATTTTGATAAATGTATATGAACGGAGGTTCCAGCTCCTACCAAAGCATGTTTTGAAATCGCTTGAATCAAATATTTCAGTCCCGAAAACAAATGTTGCAATTTATTGCTTAACCTTGTTTTTATCGCGGATAGACTATATCTATAACGCACGGAACATGAAAATCAACGGAATTGGCTTTTATAGCGATTACCATTTGTTCCTTATAACAATCCGTTTTAAAAAAACGATAAGCTTCCTCGGAGAAAAGTAATGAAGCGAATTATGTTATTCCTAGCAACTAACCTAGCTGTCGTGCTAGTGCTTAGTGTTGTTCTGAATATTGTTTACGCTGTAACTGGAATGCAACCAGGCAGTCTGTCAGGTTTACTTGTAATGGCTGCTGTATTTGGTTTTGGTGGCGCATTTATTTCGTTGATGATGTCAAAGGGTATGGCGCTACGCTCGGTTGGTGGTATGGTCATTGAAAGCCCGCGCAACGAAACGGAGCATTGGTTAGTCGAAACTGTGGGTCGTCAAGCTCAACAAGTGGGTATTGGTATGCCAACGGTGGCTATTTATGATTCACCAGATATCAATGCATTTGCGACAGGTGCAAAACGAGATGACTCTCTTGTCGCAGTTTCTACTGGTCTTTTACACAATATGACTCGTGATGAGGCAGAGGCAGTACTTGCACACGAAGTGAGCCATATTGCAAATGGTGATATGGTCACGATGACGTTGATGCAAGGTGTCGTGAACACGTTTGTTATCTTCCTATCACGCTTTATTGCCAATATCGTGGCATCGAACGAAGATGAAGAAGGCCAAGGTACAAATATGATGGTTTACTTTGGCGTATCCATGGTGCTTGAACTGGTATTTGGTTTCCTAGCTAGCTTCTTGACTATGTGGTACAGCCGTCATCGCGAATTCCACGCGGACGCAGGTGCTGCGCGCCTCGTTGGCAAAGAAAAAATGATTGCGGCTCTAGAGCGTTTGAAGGTGAGTCATGAATCTCAACTGGATGGCACCATGATGGCGTTTGGTATCAATGGCAAGCAGTCGCTGACTGAGCTACTAATGAGCCACCCTCCGCTAGATAAACGTATTGCAGCGTTGCGAGGCCAGCAATACTAATTGTTCCTACTTAAATAATTGTTAATCTGCTGAAAAGGCTTGGTTTTGACCAAGCCTTTTTTTTTCGCCGATTGATCGCGTGCGAACTTCATCACGTACTACTTACAGAAATAAAGTTATACAAAATTATTTTTGTACAACTTTGGTGGAATGAACTATCTTGTACATATAATAATTTTGTACAACTTAATGGGCGTGTAGGAGTAAAAAATGGACATACAGTCTGTTGGCAATATCTATCAAAAGCTCAACAAAGCGAACTTACATCTGCTTAAGGATATATATCACCAAGATGTAGTATTTGAGGACGCAGCGCATCGTTTAGAAGGATGGCCAGCACTTTCGGATTATTTCACCTCATTATATGCCAACGTCATCAGTTGTGATTTTGTAATCCATGAGCATCAACAAGTAGGAGATACAGGCTTCCTAACTTGGACAATGGACCTTCAGCATCCCAAACTTCAGAAGGGTGCGCCTATTCTCGTCAATGGTGTTTCGCACCTCAAATTTAGCGAAGGTCAGGTCATTTATCACCGAGACTATTTTGATCTCGGAGAGATGCTCTATGAGCATTTACCGTTACTTGGTTCAGTCGTTAAAACCATCAAGCAGAGGTTAGGACAATGAACAACACCATCTTAATCACAGGCGCAACCTCCGGAATAGGAAGACAGCTTGCCCTAGATTACGCGAACTCAGAATGGAATGTGATTGCTTGTGGTCGGAATCAAGATGTTCTTGCAGAACTGGAGGCAGTTTCCTCCAAAATTCATACATTGCAGTTTGATGTGACAAATTATGAGGAAACTCAGCAGGCGCTCTCTAAATTGCCCTTTACGCCAAACACATGGTTTTTTAACGCAGGCGATTGTGAGTACATGGATGAGGGAGTGGTCGACGCGAAACTCATGGCGCGTGTGATGAACGTAAATGTTGTCGGTGTTGCCAACTGCGTTGAAGGCTGCCAAGTGCATTTAGAGAGAGGGCACCGCATTGTTATTGTTGGCTCTATCGCATCAGAAGTGGCACTGCCTCGTGCTGAAGCTTACGGCGCATCCAAAGCGGCAGTCAGTTATTTTGCACGCACGCTCGCCGTCGACTTGAAAAAGAAAGGGATCAATGTGGTAACGGTGTTTCCTGGTTTTGTTGAAACGCCGTTGACTGACAAAAACGACTTCGAAATGCCAATGATCATTTCTACTCAGCAAGCGTCGGACTCTATCAGGAAGCAGTTAGCCGCCAACAAGACCTATATCTATTTCCCAGCGAGATTTACCAGTATTTTACGTTTTATCTCGTTACTTCCATACAGTTGGCAAGCTCGCCTAACTGCTAAACTCGTATCATAAGAAGGAATAAAAATGAAAACAGCAGGAAGAAAGAAGATAGCGATTGTGGGAACGGGAATCTCTGGCCTTACTTGTGGTTATTACTTGCATAAAGAACATGATGTAACGCTGTTTGAAGCGAACGATTACATCGGTGGCCATACTGCAACCGTTGATGTGATCCTTGATGGTAGAGAATACGCGATAGACACCGGGTTCATCGTCTATAACGATCGTACGTACCCTAATTTCATTAAAATGATGAGCGAGATTGGCGTTGAAGGTCTGCCGACTCAAATGAGCTTCAGTGTCAGAAACGATGGGAACGGACTAGAGTACAACGGCCACACAGTGTCGACATTGTTTGCTCAAAAACGCAACTGGGCAAACCCCAAATTTTATCGATTTATCTTCGAGATACTTCGTTTCAATAAACTTGCCAAGCGCTTCTCTAGCGAGCAATCCTCGCAATCTCAGACGTTAGGTGAGTTCCTTGACGAACACAAATTCAGTGCTTTCTTTACCGATAACTACATTTTACCGATGGGTGCTGCGATTTGGTCGTCGACTTTAGCTGACATGCGCGCATTCCCTCTTATGTTCTTCTTACGTTTCTTCCTCAACCACGGTCTGCTAGATGTGACTAACCGACCACAATGGTATGTGATTAAAGGTGGTTCACGTTCATACATTCCACCATTGACCAAAGGCTTTGCGGAGAATATTCGTCTTAATAGTCCTGTCGAAAAAGTGGTTCGCAACGAAAAAGGGGTTGGCGTTCAAGTTCGCGGAGAAACGCATTGGTTTGATGACGTTATCTTTGCTTGTCACAGTGATCAAGCAATGAGAATGCTAGAGGATATCAGCCCAATTGAGCAGGAAATCTTGGGGGATATGACATACCAAGCAAATGAAGTTGTTCTTCATACCGACTCTGCCGTACTACCTAAACGTAAGGCAGCATGGGCATCATGGAACTACCTATTGGAAGGCAGTGAGGAGGAACAGCAACGCCTCCCTTCGCTAACTTATAACATGAACATTCTTCAGCATATTCAATCAGAACACACGTTTTGTGTAACGTTGAATAGTACTGAGCAAATTAACTCAAATAAAGTCTTGCGTTCGTTCACTTATCATCATCCAGTATTCACCACTGAGTCTATTGCAGCGCAGCAGCGCAAAAATGAGATACAGGGTAAACAAAGTACCTGGTTCTGCGGCGCTTATTGGTACAACGGTTTTCATGAAGATGGCGTGCGTAGCGCGCTTGATGTTGTGAAAGAACTAGAAGAAAAGTACCGCGAACAAAATGTGGTTCCTTTCGAAAAAGGCGCAGCGTGATATGGATAGCCAAATGAACAGCCGATTGTTTATAGGCAACGTTCGTCACCGTCGATTCACGCCGGTGAATCATGAGTTGAACTACTCTTTATTTATGCCCGCCATCGATGTAGACGAGCTCGATGCTTTAGAGAAAAAAGTATGGGGTTTTGGTTCGCGTTGGTGGCATTGGGCTCGCTTCAAGCGCAGTGATTACATTGGTGAAGGTAGCGTCAAGTCGGCAGTGCACAGCAAAATTGAAGAACTGACAGGTGTTCGCTGTACCGGCAAGGTAATCGCAGTCTGTCACTTGCGTTATCTAGGACTTTATTTCAGTCCCGTTAATTTCTACTACGTTTATAACACGGAAGGAGAATGGAAGTATCTCCTCGCAGAGGTGAGTAACACTCCTTGGAATGAACGACATTACTACGTGGTGTCAGCAGATAAAGAAGAAGAAAAGTTTGGTTGGGAACAAGTTAAAGCATTCCATGTTTCACCATTCAACCCGATTGACCAACTCTACCGCTGGAGAATTAAACCTTTGACAGACAAGTTGAATATTCATCTTGAATGTCACAAAGGAGAGAAACACTTTGATGCCACCATGGTTATGAAAGCCAAGCCACTTTCAAGCAAAACCTTATTGAGGTGTTTGATCGTTACACCAATACAAACGGTAAAAGTAATGGTTGGTATTTATTGGCACGCATTAAAACTTTGGGTGAAAGGCGCACCTTTTTATTCTCATCCTAAATATTCAACGCATGAAGAAATAGAAGCCGATACTGAAAAAACAGACAAAAAAAATAAAAAGCACAAGGAGAATTCTGCATGTTAAATACTAGTTCTATGACATTGCCGCGTAAATTGACGACAACGCAAAAAGCGGCTCGCGGAGTTATTTTTCAATGTCTGCAAAAAATGGAAATCGGCTGCTTAACAGTTATTGAAAGTTTTAAGACGGAAACGACAGAGCGAAGCGAGCGTTTTAGTGCGCCAAATGGGGAGTATAGTGGTCAACCTGTTGTCGCTACTATAGAGGTAAAACATCCAGGTTTTTATTCACGGATCTTGCAGGGCGGCAGTATTGCTGCTGGTGAGGCTTATATGGATGGGTGGTGGGATAGCCCCGATTTAACCTCATTAATGAAACTGATGGCCCTTAACATGCGTGCTCTAGATAAACTCGAAGAGCAAGGCAGTTGGTTGACTAAAATACTGTACAAGTTCAGCCATTGGTCAAACAGAAACTCTGAAGAGAACTCACGTAAAAATATCCATGCGCATTACGACTTGGGTAACAACCTATACGAAGCGTTCCTTGACACCAATATGCTGTACTCGTCGGCGCTTTACAATCATGCGGATGACTCTCTAGAGCAGGCTCAAATCAACAAAATGGATCGTCTATGTCAGCAACTTGAGCTGAAATCTACCGATCATGTTGTTGAAATTGGCACTGGGTGGGGCGCTATGGCGATTTACATGGCTGAACAATACGGTTGTCAGGTCACCACAACAACGATATCTGAAGAGCAACACGCGTACGCGGAGCAAAAAATCAAAGAGCGTGGCTTAGAAGACAAAATCACTCTACTCAAAGAAGATTACCGAAACCTAACCGGCACTTATGACAAGCTCGTTTCTATTGAAATGATTGAAGCTGTGGGCAAACAATTCCTGCCTTCGTACATTAAGGTCTGTGAGTCTTTATTGAAGTCTGGTGGCTTGATGGCGATTCAAGCGATTACGATTGCCGATCAGCGTTACGATTACTACAGTAACAACGTCGACTTTATCCAAAAGTACATTTTCCCGGGTGGTTTTTTACCGTCGGTAACCTCACTAACCCAAGCAACAACAAAGTACAGTGACTTAGTGACGCGAGACTTGTTCGATATTGGTTTGGACTACGCCAAGACGCTGAACGAATGGCACCTTCGTTTTAATCGAGCAGAGAATGAAGTGCGCTCGTTTGGCTACGACGACCGCTTTGTGCGTATGTGGCGCTACTATTTGAGCTACTGTGAAGGTGGCTTTTTGGCTCGCACGATCAGTGCAGTTCACATGACGTTTCAACGCCCGTAGTTCGTTATGAAGGTATTTCTTGCTTCGACATGGTTCCAACTCTGCTGGTTTGCAGCGGTGCTTGGAACCTATCAATGGCAATGGGTCACGTTATTCCTTACTTTGGCAACCCTACTATATTGTCTGAAAAGCGATGCATCTTCGCTCAAAAGTATTGGTGTGATCGTCACGAGCGGGCTCGTGCTTGATACGCTCAATCAACAACTCTCGGTCTTTGTCTTTCCAACCCCATGGCTGCCAGTCTGGTTATTATGCTTGTGGGTTTTGTTTTCTTGGTATGCCTATCAACTTAAGTCAATTTTGTACCGTTTCCCAAAAACCTACGTATCAATAGTAGGCGGACTCGGAGGAACAGTGAGCTACTTTGCTGGCTATAAGCTCCAAGCCGTTGAATTTGGATTCAGCACTGGCGCTACACTGGCAATGTTGTTTGTCGAATGGTGCGTCATGATGCTCTTGATACTCAAGGTGTACGGAAATGAAAAGCTTGAAGAGAGACTTAACTCAGAGACTGACTAGGTTGCTTGCGTTGGTAATAGTAACTGGCTCTTTTGCTCTGCAAGCTCAACCTGTTGGAAATAGCGAAGCTGCCAGCAACATTGCGAATTGGAAGGGGTGGAAAACTGTTGGAGAAGCCCAACTTACTTGGTTCATCTTCGATATTTATCACTCAAGATTAAAAGCGCCTGATGGAAAGTTCATCGTAAGCGATGACGTATCGCCACATCCCCTTGCGTTGGAAATTAATTACAAGAGAGACATCAGTAAGCAACAGCTGCTTGATGTGACGGATGAGCAGTGGGCGAAATTGGGTTTTACGGACTTATATCGAAAAGCTTGGATCAGCGAGCTCGATCGTATGTTTCCTGATATTCAAAAAGGTGACGAGCTTACTTATCTAACAGATGGAAAATCTGGTCAGCTTTTTTATAAGCAGGTTGGGGACGTGCAAGTAAAGAACGTTGGCATCATTGAAGACGAACGAATGAACGATGCATTTTTGGCTATATGGTTATCACCCAACACAGAATTTCCGAAACTCCGAAAACAATTGATAGGGCAGGTTAGATAGTGTTTAAACGAATTTTTAAATCAGCGACTTTAGTGGCAGCTGTTTTTCTTTCGGCATGTTCCGCAGACATTGATAATTACCGCTCTTCTACACCGACTTTTGACGTATTCGGTTATTTCGAAGGCGACATAAAGGCGTGGGGGATGGTGCAAGATTATACCGGACAGCAAACGCGTCGCTTTGAAGTCGATATAGTGGGTACTGTAGCGGGTGATACGCTGACGCTGGTGGAAGACTTCGTGTTTGATGACGGAGAGGTGGACCAGCGAATTTGGGTTATCACTAGATTAGAAGACGGTCGTTATGAAGGTAAGGCAGACGATATTATAGGTGTAGCAACAGGGGAAGAGCAGGGCAATGCGTTACAGTGGCAATATGACTTTGAGCTACAAATGGAGGATTCATCAGTGACGGTTGCTTTTGATGATTGGCTTTATCGTCAGGATGACAGACACGCTTTCAATCTAACGAAAATAAAAAAGTTTGGTGTGGAAGTAGGAACAATAACCTTGTTCTTCCAAAAGCAGCCATAACAAATGGGGCTGATCTTCAATTAATAATCCATTCCATATAACTAAAATTATTTTCTCCCGACCTAACTCTCCTAACTAAAAAAGGTTGACGCTTTCGCGTCAACCTTTTAGGTATCTGGTCGTTACAGGAGGATTACAGCTTATCTGTCAGCTCGATTGCTTGACCGATATAGTTCGCTGGCGTCATCTCTTTCAGACGTGCTTTCTCGTGCTCAGGAAGCTCAAGACCGTCGATGAAGTTACGCATTGCTTCGCCGTCTACACGCTTACCACGAGTTAGCTCTTTCAGCTTCTCGTATGGCTTCTCGATGCCGTAACGACGCATAACTGTTTGTACTGGCTCAGCTAGTACTTCCCAGTTCTTGTCTAGTTCAGCAAGAAGCGCTTCACGGTTTACTTCTAGCTTGCTGATGCCTTTAAGCGTAGAAGTGTAAGCGATGATAGCGTAGCCAACACCAACACCAAGGTTACGTAGAACCGTTGAGTCAGTTAGGTCACGTTGCCAACGAGAGATAGGCAGTTTCTGTGCTAGGTGGCCGAATACAGCGTTCGCAAGACCTAGGTTACCTTCTGAGTTTTCAAAGTCGATTGGGTTAACTTTGTGAGGCATTGTTGAAGAACCGATCTCACCTGCAATAGTTTTTTGCTTGAAGTGGCCTAGTGCAATGTAACCCCAAACGTCACGGTCGAAGTCAATCAGGATAGTGTTGAAACGAGCGATAGCGTCGAACAGCTCAGCGATGTAATCGTGCGGTTCGATTTGAGTTGTGTAAGGGTTCCAAGTTACGCCTAGAGACTCTGTGATGAACTCTTCAGAGAACTTGTGCCAATCTAGCTCTGGGTAAGCAGAAAGGTGTGCATTGTAGTTACCTACTGCACCGTTGATTTTCGCTAGGATCTCAACGTTTTCGATTTGCTTGAATTGACGCTCCATACGGTACGCCACGTTTGCCATTTCTTTACCCATAGTAGATGGAGAAGCAGGCTGACCGTGTGTACGAGATAGAAGAGGAATGTCGCGGTATTCCACTGCTAGTGCTTTGATAGCGTCGATTAGGTTACGGATTTCTGGAAGAATCACGTTCTCACGCGCTTCTTTAAGCATTAGAGCGTGTGATGTGTTGTTGATGTCTTCAGAAGTACATGCGAAGTGGAAGAACTCGTTTACTGCGTGCAGTTCAGGAACGTCTGCTACTTTCTCTTTTAGGAAGTACTCAACCGCTTTTACGTCGTGGTTAGTTGTACGCTCGATCTCTTTGATACGGCGTGCATCTTCTTCAGAGAAGTTTGCAGCAAGGTCGTCTAGGAATTGGTTTGCTTCTGCGCTAAACGCTGGCACTTCTGCAATTTCAGCAGTAGCAGCAAGCTTTTGTAGCCAGCGGATTTCAACGATAGTACGGTACTTTAGTAGACCGTATTCACTGAAAATTTCGCGTAACGCAATTGTCTTGCTTCCGTAACGGCCGTCTACTGGTGAAACAGCAGTCAATGCTGACAGTTCCATGATGTTCTCCTGAATTGGGTTTCTAAATTTCGTGAGCTTTATACCAATAACTGTGGCAATTGTCACGAATATCGCGCAAACGTTTGCGCGATATTTGTTTTAGTCGAAAAAATGAGCTCGCGATAAACGCGAGCTGCTTATTTGATATTTTACTACAGACGAGCAAGAAGGATTTGTGCTTGCTCTACCATCTTCTTGCGCCCGAAGATTAGGTGGCGACGCTTACCACCAACTTGACGCCAAAGAACTGCACTACGAATGCCAGATAACAACAGCGCACGAACTTTGTGTTGGCTTGCCGTCTGCTGCAGTACAGATGGCGTGCCCGTTACTTGAATGCGTGGGCCAATAGGGCTAACGACATCCAGATAGATGCTCGCTAAATTGCTGATCATTTGATCGTCTAGTAGCTCAAAGTGCTCTGACTGACGCTTGGCCATTTGAATACGATCACCAAGCTGAGACATAGCATCGTTACGAGAGCTTAACTTACGCTCTAACGCCATTAAACTAATAATGTAACGAGTAATTTCACTGCCTGATGGTGTGCTATCAATCCCTTTAACCAAGCATTCTAGGCCGAGCTTTAGATCGGCTTCGCGACCGAATACGCCAACTGTGTTAGCAGGGTTCGTGCTCAAAATAGCGTTGATTGATGTTTCAAAAGCATCTTGATCACAATGTCCGTTTCTCGCTACCTGTTGAACTAAAGCAACAGCTTGGCAAATCCCAGCGAAAGCGATAGTACGGTCATAAAGTGTATTCGCCACGTAACGACTCCTAAGCTTGAGAATATTTAATGCGTTGCTCGATGATGCCGCCACCTAGGCACACGTCACCTTTGTAGAACACTGCTGATTGACCTGGAGTTACAGCAATTTGTGGCTCGTCAAAGATAACTTTAATGTTTTCATCATCGATAGGGATGATTGTACAAGGAATATCTTCCTGACGGTAACGAGTTTTCACTGTGCACTTCATAACATCGCGAATTGGCTCACGATCTACCCAATGAAGTTGTGATGCAAGTAGACCTTCTGATTTCAACATTGGATGGTCTTTACCTTGAACAGCAATCAAAACGTTACGTTCTAGATCTTTCTCACCAACGAACCATGGGTCCTCGTTACCACCGCCGCCTTTACGGCCACCGATGTGTAGACCTTTACGCTGACCAAGTGTGTGGTACATCAGGCCTTGGTGTTGACCAATCACTTCGCCTTCTGGAGTCTCGATATTACCAGGCTGAGCTGGAAGGTAGCGACCTAGGAATTCCGTAAACTTGCGTTCACCGATGAAACAAATACCAGTTGAATCTTTCTTCTTAGCAGTAATTAGGTCTTGCTCTTCCGCAATGCGGCGTACTTCTGGTTTCTCTAGGTCACCAACAGGGAATAGGCTACGTGCGATTTGCTCGTTGCTTAATGTGTACAGGAAGTAGCTTTGATCTTTGTTGCCATCTAGACCACGTAACATTTGTGGTTTTTCACCGTTTTCTGGGAAAGAGCGACGCACATAGTGGCCCATTGCAATGTAATCAGCATCAAGTACTTCATCAGCGAATTCTAGGAATGCTTTGAACTTGATTTCTTTGTTACAAAGAATGTCAGGGTTCGGAGTACGGCCCGCTTTGTATTCAGCAAGGAAGTACTCAAATACGTTATCCCAGTATTCGGCAGCAAAGTTGATAGTGTGTAGGTGGATGCCTAGCTTGTCACATACTGCCTGAGCGTCAGCAAGATCTTCTGCCGCTGTACAATATTCTTCGTTGTCATCTTCTTCCCAGTTCTTCATGAAAAGGCCTTCTACTTGGTAGCCTTGCTGCTTTAGAAGATACGCGGAAACAGATGAATCAACGCCGCCGGACATACCGACGATGACTTTCTTTTGGCTGTTATCAGACATTACTAAACACCACTTAAATAAACGGGATGCAGATTCTATCAGAATCCACAGACCGGTGACAGATCCGAGATCGAAATCACAATTCGTTTCGCTGGATTTTTCTTCAACAAAGATTCGAACGAGTAATTTCGCAAGTATAGAAGAGGTATATATGGCATAGTTGGCCAAAATCCAAGAGGAAACATCAAATGACAGAAGAAAACCAATTTATGCAAGAAAGTGAGTTGATTGAAATTGTTGAAAATCAGCTCGAAGATGGCAACCCGCTTAAAGTAAAAGAAACCCTTATGCGTTTAATGATGACTGGCACACCACGTGAAGATGCGGTTGCGATGATGGCATGTGCGATGTCAATTGAGATTTTTGATGTAATGAAGAATGAAGGTGAGTTCAACCTAAAGCGTTATAGCGAGCACCTTGAGCAACTACCAGATCTCAGCTTTATGGAAGGTGAATAAGCCACCTAAAAGAAAAAAGCTGTCAGCAAACGTTTGCTATAATCGCTTTTATTGCTGCTTTATTATTAGCGGTATAGAATCCGCTCTCCTTTTCATCCCCTTACTCAGACTGACAATATGAAATTTCCTGGACAACGCAAATCGAAGCACTATTTTCCTGTTCATGCTCGTGACCCGCTGGTGAGCCAAGCACAAGAAAGCAAGAAGATGACGCGCACTCACATCATTGGTATTGACCAAACCTTGGTTGATATTGAAGCAAAAGTTACAACGGATGTGATTGAAAAGTACGGTCTGAGTAAAGGTCACTCTCTGGTTATCGATGACGAAAGAGCAGAAGAGTTATACCAGCAACTGAAAGAAGAGAACTTGATTACCAATGAGTATGCGGGCGGTACAATTGGTAACACGCTACATAACTACTCCGTGCTAGCGGATGACCGCTCCACACTACTTGGAGTGATGAGCCAGGATATTAAGATTGGCAGCTACGGTTACCGTTATCTTTGTAATACATCAAGCCGCATGGACTTGAACTACCTACAAGGTGTAGATGGTGCAATTGGCCGTTGTTTTGCTCTTATCACAGAAGACGGTGAACGTACTTTTGCTATCAGCGAAGGGCAAATGAACCAACTCCATCCTGATAGCATTCCAGAGAAAATCTTTAAAAATGCATCAGCACTTGTACTGACGTCGTATCTAGTACGTTGCAAAGACGGCGACCCAATGCCGGAAGCAACAATGAAAGCAATTGAGTACGCGAAAAAGAATGATGTGCCTGTTGTTCTGACTTTAGGCACAAAGTTTGTTATTCAAGATGACCCTAAATATTGGCAAGAATTCATTAGAGATAACGTTTCAGTCGTTGCGATGAATGAAGATGAAGCAGAAGCACTGACGGGGGAATCTGATCCACTTGCTGCGTCTGATAAAACATTGGAGTGGGCTGATCTAGTATTGTGCACGGCGGGTCCTGTAGGTCTATTTATGGCTGGGTATACGGAAGATAGCGCGAAGCGCGAAACTTCTTTGCCATTACTTCCAGGGTCAATTGCTGAATTTAATCGTTATGAATTCAGTCGTCCGGCGAAAAAAGACTCATGCGAGACGCCAATAAAAGTGTACTCGCATATCTCGCCATATATGGGTGGCCCAGAAAAAATTAAGAATACAAATGGCGCAGGTGATGCTGCGTTATCTGCTGTTCTTCATGATATGGCAGCAAATAAATACCATAAAGAAAATGTGCCTAATTCAAGCAAGCACAGTAACGAGTATTTAACTTACTCTTCTTTTTCTCAAGTCTGCAAATACGCAAACCGTGCTAGCTACGAAGTTCTCGTGCAACATTCACCACGATTGTCGCGCGGACTTCCTGAGCGAGAAGATAGCCTAGAAGAAGCATACTGGGAACGTTAATACGAAGCGGTTTAATTAACTATTCTGTAACTAAAGTAAAAGGCACATTAAGAAATGTGCCTTTTTTATTTGTAATGGTTTAAATAAAAAAGGCTCCCTATGGGAGCCTTTTAAAAATAGCACGGATCTAGATTAGGAACTCATCCAGAGATTTACCTGCATCAAGTTGCTCTTGAATCGCCGAAGGTGTACGACCTTGGCCAGTCCAAGTTTTCTCATTACCGTTTGAATCTGTGTATTTGTATTTAGCAGGACGAGGTGCGCGCTTCGCTTTGCCTTTCGTCTTAGTTTCGCCAGATAGCGCAGTAATAAGTGCTTCTACGTCAATACCGTCTTGAGCGATTTTCTCAGCAATCTCTGCAAGCTTAGCTTCTTGCTCTGCTTGTGCTGCGCGTTCTGCTTCTTCTGCTTCACGACGCTCATCTACGACAGTAGTGAGTTTATCTAGAGCTTCTTCCAATTGTTCTAGAGTCAGCTCACGAGAAAATGCACGAAGGCTACGGATATTTAGAAGGGTTTTAGTCAGCTCTGACATAACGATTCCTATTAAAAGGTTAATGTGTTGGGCACTTTTTATCGTTACGATTAAATAATGCCAATCTATAAATAAACAAAGAGTCCTTATATTTAACTTTATCTTTTCCTTATGTGCAAATGCTAAATCAAGATTTTGTTTAAATTTGACTATTTTTTAAAGCAATTAATATTATTACACTCGAAATAAATCATTATTAGATGAGAACTAAAATCAACAATCATTATTGTATAGAGAGAGTGACAGCTTGGTTTTTTATAAAAAAATTTGAGTTATTACTTAAAAATATGAAGCATCCATCTTTAATGCTGTGTCATATATCCTTAATTTATTGATATAAGATAAACCATGATATTTCTAAGGTAGTAATAATGTTTCATAAATAACATGATTGATGTGATTTCAGTTGCACAAAACTTATGGAAGTAGGCAAGGTTTATAAATTATCTCAGTCATTATTTATTTGTTTAATTTAGTTTGATGTGTTGCATTGACTCTCATCATAAGTACAATGGCTGCCACCTGATGCAATATTGCAGACAATTTGTTGTTAATTTGTACAGTTAGTGGTTAATTGTTTGTTGTTGCCGTAGAGGCGCGGTCTCGAAGAGTAGCTATTATTGGGGTGATGCCAATGAATAATAGTGGAAGGCGAAGATTGCCGAAGTAAGTAACTCATCAAAGTTACTTGCTGGGGTTGTATCTGAAAGGAACAACACTGCCATAGTATATATTCACATTAAACTATGGAGCGCTACTGTAGGGTTGGGTGGAGTGTTCGCTTCCCTGTCGCTAAGTTCAACATGAGCACGTATCGTATGCTACGTGACTTGTCTGCAGTAGATCTCTAGCCAAACTTTGGTTTTTGAAGATCATGAATTTAATAGATTTTTCTAGTTCTCCTGTTTCATTATTGCCACCTATTGTCGCTTTGACTTTGGCGATTTTGACTCGACGTGTATTAGTTTCCTTGGGTGTAGGTATCGTGCTAGGTGCGGTGCTACTTAATAGCTGGTCTATCAGCGACACCGCAGGTTACGTCAGTTCTCAAGTTTCTTCTGTCTTTATTGAAGATGGCGGAATTAACACTTGGAACATGAGCATTGTTGGTTTCCTAATCTTATTAGGTATGACAACAGCTTTATTAACGCTATCTGGCGGTACTCGTGCTTTTGCTGAATGGGCACAATCTCGAGTGAAGAGTAAACGCGGCTCCAAACTTCTTGCCGCCTTTTTAGGCGTATTCATTTTTGTCGATGATTACTTTAATAGCCTTGCTGTTGGTGCGATCTCTCGCCCAGTAACCGATCGCTTTTATGTGTCTCGCGCTAAGCTTGCGTACATTCTAGACTCAACCGCTGCTCCAATGTGTGTAATTATGCCTGCTTCTAGCTGGGGTGCTTACATTATTACTATTATTGGCGGGATCTTAGTCTCACATGGGATCACAGAGTATTCGGCTCTTGGCGCATATGTTCGTCTTATCCCAATGAACTTCTACGCCGTTTTTGCGCTGCTAATGGTGTTCGCTGTTGCGTGGTTTGGTCTTGATATTGGTAAAATGCGTGAGCATGAGATCTCTGCATCGCAAGGTCGTGGCTTTGATAAAGACAAAGAAAATGACTCGCAAGAAGCGCATGACCTAAACGAAGAGCTAGATATCCGTGAAAGTGAAAAGGGTAAAGTGTCAGATTTGATACTTCCTATCGTGACGCTGATTATCGCGACTATCGCTTCAATGCTTTACACGGGTGGCCAAGCATTGGCTGCTGATGGTAAGGAGTTTGCGCTTCTTGGTGCTTTTGAAAATACAGATGTAGGTACATCACTAATCTACGGTAGCTTGCTTGGCTTAGCAGTTGCACTGTTTACTGTTGTGAAGCAAGGTCTACCAATGGCTGAGATCGCACGTACACTTTGGATTGGTGCTAAGTCTATGTTTGGTGCGATTCTAATCTTAGTATTTGCCTGGACCATTGGTTCTGTTATCGGTGATATGAAGACTGGTACTTACCTTTCGACAATGGCGCAGGGCAATATCAACCCTCATTGGCTCCCAGTTATCCTATTCTTGTTGTCTGGCCTGATGGCGTTCTCAACAGGTACTTCATGGGGTACGTTCGGCATCATGCTTCCAATCGCTGGAGACATGGCTGGCGCAACAGACGTAGCGCTAATGCTACCGATGCTGAGTGCGGTTTTAGCTGGTGCGGTATTCGGTGACCATTGTTCACCAATCTCAGATACGACTATCTTGTCATCGACGGGTGCACGTTGTAACCACATTGATCACGTATCAACACAGCTACCTTATGCATTATCAGTCGCGCTTGTTTCATGCGTCGGCTTTATTGCCCTTGGTATGACTGCTTCAATAGCGTTCTCGTTCATTGCAGCGTCGATAACATTCATTATCGTTTGCGCTATTTTGTCATGGCTTTCAAAGTCTAAAATAGCGTCTTGCCAGAGTGCGTAATTCACTGATTTAAAAAGTAAATTTATAGGAGGCTTCGGCCTCCTTTTTTATTTGTATTATACAATTCGAATTTTTTTAAAATTAAGGGTTGAAAAAAGTAATCAGCTTGGTTAGTGTTGTTGGTAACAAAGCAAATGAGAAGAGCCTTGAAATAAATATGCGTAATTTTGTAATGAACATTCATCACCATCATCACCCAATCTAGTCTTTCGGGCGATGTACGCATACCCGGGAGGCAGGAAACTCCCGGAGGTAAAATCAAAGTAAAAGCAGATTTTAAACCCTCGGGAGACTTCAATCTCCCGAGGGTTTTTTAGTTTTATTAGTTTGAAAAATACTTAGATATCAAAATCTTGCATAGGGACAAAGCAATGCAAACACAACGTTTAAGAATCGCAATTCAGAAAAAAGGTCGTCTTAGCAAAGAGAGTCAAGCTCTACTAAAACAGTGCGGCGTAAAGTTCAACGTAATGGGCGAGCGTTTAGTTGTCCATTCTGAAAATATGCCAATTGATTTACTCTTGGTTCGTGATGACGACATCCCAGGTTTAATTATGGATGGCGTGGTTGACCTTGGCTTTATTGGCGAAAATGAACTAGAAGAAGTTCGCCTTGACCGCAAAGCATTAGGTGAACCCTGCGAGTTTGTTCAGCTTCGTCGACTTGATTTTGGTGGCTGTCGTTTATCTATCGCAATCGACAAGGACGAAGAGTACAACGGTCCACAAGACTTAGCTGGCAAGCGTATTGCTACAACGTATCCTCAACTTCTAAAAGCGTACATGGATGAAGCCGGCGTTCCATTCTCTACATGTATGCTGACAGGCTCTGTAGAAGTTGCGCCTCGCGCGGGTCTCGCTGATGCTATCGCTGATTTGGTTTCTACAGGTGCAACACTGGAAGCGAACGGCCTTAAAGAAGCTGAAATTATCTTCAAATCAAAAGCGACATTGATTCAACGCACAGGTGAGTTCGACGCAGACAAAGTGGCGCTAATCGAAAAGCTGTTAACTCGCATGCAAGGCGTACAACAAGCAAAAGAATCTAAGTACATTATGCTTCACGCCCCAGCAGAGAAGTTAGATCAAATTAAAGCACTACTGCCAGGTGCTGAAGATCCAACTGTTCTTCCTCTTTCTGCAGATAAGCAGAAAATGGCTGTTCACTTGGTGAGTTCTGAAAACCTGTTCTGGGAAACAATGGAACAGCTGAAAGAGTTGGGCGCAAGTTCAATTCTTGTTCTACCAATTGAAAAAATGATGGAGTAAGCATCATGAGAACAGTCGTTTGGCAATCATTAAGTGAGAATCAGCAAGACTCTATTTTGGAGCGCCCTGCTATTGCAGAAGGTGCCAATATCACCACTGCTGTGGCCGAAGTTATTGCTAAAGTTCGAGAAGAAGGTGACTCTGCTCTTATTGAGCTGACCGAAAAGTTTGACCGTGTTAAGCCTGAATCCATTCGTGTTTCTTCTCAGGAAATTAAGGCAGCGTCAGAGCGTTTGTCAGAGTCAATGAAGAGCGCACTAGAGCAAGCTTACGCCAATATTTCTAAGTTCCACAAAGCGCAAAAGCCGCAACCGATCAAGGTGGAAACGCAGCCAGGTGTCCTTTGTGAACAAGTAACACGCCCAATTCAAAAAGTGGGTTTGTACATTCCTGGTGGCAGTGCGCCTTTGCCATCGACTGTTTTGATGCTCGGCGTTCCTGCAAAAATTGCAGGTTGTCGTAAAGTCGTTCTTTGTTCTCCACCGCCAATCGCTGATGAGATCCTTTATGTCGCGAAACTGTGTGGCATTGATGAAGTGTACAACGTCGGTGGTGGCCAAGCAGTTGCTGCAATGGCTTATGGCACCGAGACTGTATCGAAAGTAGATAAGATCTTTGGTCCGGGCAACGCTTACGTGACCGAAGCAAAACGACAGGTTAGCAATGATTTCCGCGGTGCTGCGATTGATATGCCAGCAGGGCCATCAGAAGTGCTAGTGATTGCAGATGAAACCGCAGATGCAGACTTTATCGCTGCGGATCTTTTGAGCCAAGCGGAACACGGTCCTGATTCTCAAGTGGTATTGGTGACTCCTTCTCCTGTGATTGCTGATCAAGTGACGGATGCGGTTCAACGTCAGCTTAAGGAGCTATCTCGTGCAGACATCGCAGAAAAGGCTCTGGCATCAAGCTTGATCATTATTTCCGAGTCGATGACGCAGTCAGTTTCTATTTCCAATTACTACGGTCCTGAGCACTTGATTGTTCAGACTAAGAACCCTCGTGAGCTTCTACCTCTATTAGATAACGCAGGTTCTATCTTCCTTGGGGATTGGTCGCCTGAATCTGCGGGAGATTACGCATCGGGGACTAACCACGTCCTTCCTACTTACGGTTACACACGTACTTATTCAAGCTTAGGTTTGGCGGATTTCTCTAAACGAATGACGGTTCAGGAGCTTTCTGCTGATGGTTTAAAGAACCTTGCACCAACGGTAGTCACGATGGCTGAAGCAGAAGGTCTGGACGCTCACAAACGTGCTGTTACTATCCGCGTAGAAAAATTAGCAAGTAAGTAAGAATAAGAGAGTAATGAGATGGAAAAGCTAGCGCGTAAACAAGTCCAACAGCTTACCCCTTATATGTCGGCTCGCCGAATCGGTGGTACGGGTGACGTATGGCTAAATGCCAACGAATCACCATTTAACAATGAATACAAAACAGACTTTGCTCGTCTTAATCGTTACAGCGAATGCCAACCGAAAGAACTGATTTCCGCTTACGCAGCGTATGCGGGTGTGAAGCCAGAACAAACACTGACTTCTCGCGGCGCAGACGAAGGTATTGAGTTATTAATTCGTGCATTCTGTGAGCCGGGTGAAGATGCGATTCTTTACTGCCCACCAACTTACGGCATGTACGCCATCAGTGCAGAAACCATCGGTGTAGAGTGCAAAACCGTGCCGCTAACGTCAGATTGGCAACTAGACCTTGCAGGCATCGAAGCTAATCTGGATAACGTGAAACTGGTTTTTGTATGTTCGCCAAACAACCCAACAGGTAACTTGGTTAAGCGTGAGGACATTGTGTCTCTGCTTGAGATGACAAAAGACCGTGCAATCGTGGTGATGGATGAAGCGTACATCGATTTTTGTCCAGAAGCGTCAACGGTAGACCTACTGGCGCAATACCCGAACCTTGCAATTCTGCGTACTCTGTCGAAAGCTTTTGCGCTTGCAGGTCTACGTTGTGGATTTACGCTTGCGAACGAAGAGCTGATTAATGTACTTCTTAAAGTTATCGCACCTTACCCAGTCCCAGTTCCAGTGGCAGAAATTGCGACTCAGGCGCTTTCGGAAGCTGGTTTAGCGCGAGCGAAGTTTCAAGTTCTCGATTTGAATGCAAACCGTGCTTACTTGCAAGTTGGCCTTTCAATGATTCCGGGCTTGGAAGTGTTTGAAGGGTGGGGGAACTACCTATTGGTGAAATTCCCAGATGGCGATGACCTTTTCAAAGCGGCTTGGGATACGGGCATTATTTTGCGTAACTCGCCAATTGAAAACTGTGTGCGTATCAGTGTGGGTAACCGTGACGAGTGCGAAAAAACGCTTGGATTTATCAGAAACTACTACGCATAAATAGAGACAGAATTTATCGCTCTCGCTAAATAGCGGGAGCGCCAAAAGAATAGCAATAAGGAAGTTCGAGTGAGCAAACAACAAAAAATCCTTTTTATCGACCGTGATGGCACCTTAATTGTTGAGCCGCCGATTGATTTTCAAGTAGACCGTTTAGATAAGCTAAAACTAGAACCATTTGTTATCCCAAGCCTGCTGTCGTTGCAGGATGCAGGATACCGTCTAGTGATGGTCACGAACCAAGATGGTTTGGGTACCGACAGCTACCCACAAGCTGATTTTGATGCACCACACAACATGATGATGGAGATCTTTGAATCTCAAGGTGTGAAGTTTGATGATGTGCTGATTTGTCCTCACTTCGATGAAGATAACTGCTCTTGCCGTAAGCCTAAATTGGGCTTGGTAAAAGAGTACCTTCAAGGTGGCAAAGTGGATTTTCAAAACTCTGTTGTGATTGGCGATCGTCAAACCGATCTTCAACTTGCAGAAAACATGGCAATTCGTGGCATTCAATACAACCCAGAAACCATGGGTTGGAAACAGATCCTAAAAGATCTCACGGTGAAGGCTCGCGTTGCTGAAGTGGTTCGCACCACAAAAGAAACAGACATTAAAGTATTCGTTAATCTTGACGAGCAAGGCGGTAACGATATTTCTACAGGTCTTGGCTTTTTTGACCACATGCTGGATCAAATTGCGACGCACGGTGGATTCCAAATGGTGTGCAAAGTGGAAGGTGACCTGCACATTGATGATCACCACACAGTAGAAGATACCGCTCTTGCGTTGGGTCAAGCGTTGAAAGAAGCACTGGGTGACAAGCGTGGTATTGGTCGCTTTGGCTTTAGCTTGCCAATGGATGAGTGTTTGGCGCAATGCGCACTAGACCTATCAGGTCGTCCTTACCTTAAGTTCGACGCGCAGTTTAGTCGTGAGCAAGTGGGTGATCTTTCAACAGAGATGGTGGTTCACTTCTTCCGCTCTCTGACTGACACATTAGCGTGTACGTTGCACCTTTCTTCTGCGGGCAACAATGATCACCACATCATTGAAAGTCTATTTAAAGCGTTTGGTCGTACGTTACGCCAAGCAATCAAAGTAGAAGGCACTGAGCTACCAAGTAGTAAAGGCGTGCTTTAAGGCTAACGTTAGCAAGGAGAAAAACAGTGACAGAACAGAAAGTTGTCATTATCGATACTGGCTGTGCCAACGTTTCTTCGGTGAAGTTTGCCATTGAACGCCTAGGCTATGACGTAACGATTTCAAAAGATCCGCAAGTCGTATTGTCGGCAGATAAGCTATTCCTACCGGGGGTGGGAACCGCCAGCGAAGCGATGAAAAACCTAGAAGAGCGCGATCTGATCAGCTTGGTAAAACAAGTAGAAAAGCCGCTGTTAGGTATCTGTTTAGGCATGCAACTGTTGGGCAAAGTGTCTCAAGAGAAAGGGCAGAAAGCCGACGAGTTGGTTGAGTGTCTTGGGCTTTGTGATGGCGAAGTGAAGCTACTACAAACTGGCGATTTGCCGCTGCCGCACATGGGTTGGAACACGGTCTCTGCAAAAGCAGGTAATCCACTTTTCAAAGGTATTGAAGAAGGAGAGTATTTCTACTTCGTGCACAGCTTTGCGATGCCAGTTGGGGATTACACGATTGCGGAATGCGAGTACGGCAACCCGTTCACAGCAGCAGTACAAAGCGGTAACTACTACGGCGTGCAATTCCACCCTGAGCGTTCTTCAAAAGCGGGCGCGAAGCTTATTCAAAACTTCTTAGAATTATAAAAGGGATTTAGTGTGATTATTCCAGCTCTTGATTTAATTGAAGGACAGGTGGTTCGCCTTTATCAAGGTGATTACGGCCAAGTAACCGAGTACAAAGTCGACCCAGCAGAGCAATTCAACTTGTATCACCAAGCGGGTGCTAACTGGCTGCACTTGGTGGATTTAACTGGCGCGAAAGACACGACAGCACGCCAACTTGATTTGATTGCAACGCTACTAGCAAGCACGCCAGCGAACATCCAAATCGGTGGCGGAGTGCGTACCGAGCAAGACGTGATTGATCTGCTAGAAGCGGGTGCTCAGCGCGTTGTGGTTGGCTCTACAGCAGTAAAACAGCCAGAGCTTGTGAAAGGTTGGATGGAAAAATACGGCTCGGAGAAAATCGTTCTCGCGCTAGACATCAACATCGACCAAGACGGCACACGTAAAGTAGCGATCTCTGGTTGGCAAGAGGATTCAGGCGTGACTATCGAAGCTCTGATCAACGATTACCTGACGGTAGGTTTGCAGCGTGTGCTTTGTACAGACATTTCTCGTGACGGTACGCTAGAAGGCTCAAACGTAGAGCTTTATGTCGACCTATGTAAACAGTACCCACAAGTGCAGTTCCAATCTTCAGGCGGCATCGGCTCATTAGCGGATATCGAAGCACTAAAAGGCAGCGGTGTGGCTGGCGTGATTGTTGGTCGCGCGCTGTTAGATGGTAAGTTCACAGCAGAGGAGGCATTTGCATGCTGGCAAAGCGAATAATTCCATGTCTTGATGTCCGTGATGGACAAGTGGTAAAGGGCGTTCAGTTCCGCAACCACGAAATCATTGGCGACATCGTTCCTCTGGCACAGCGTTATGCGGAAGAAGGCGCTGACGAGCTTGTGTTCTACGATATTACCGCTTCAAGTGATGGGCGTGTCGTTGACAAAAGTTGGGTCGCTCGCGTTGCTGAAGTGATTGATATTCCCTTCTGTGTCGCTGGTGGTATTAAATCAGCGGAAGATGCAGCGCGCATTCTTGAGTTTGGTGCAGACAAAGTGTCTATTAACTCACCTGCATTGGCTAACCCGCAACTGATTACTGACCTTGCTGATAAGTTTGGTGTGCAATGTATCGTCGTTGGTATCGATTCATACTACGACAAAGAGACAGGCAAGTATCAGGTTTACCAGTTTACTGGCGATGAAGAACGCACCAAAGCAACTCAATGGGAAACACGTGATTGGGTGCAAGAAGTACAAAAGCGTGGCGCTGGTGAAATCGTACTGAACATGATGAACCAAGACGGCGTACGTAACGGCTACGATATTGAACAACTTAACATGGTGCGTGAAGTGTGTAACGTGCCATTGATTGCATCGGGTGGGGCAGGTGCTATGGAGCATTTCGCAGAAGCCTACCAAAAAGCAAATGTGGATGGCGCGCTTGCCGCATCGGTATTCCACAAACAAGTCATCAATATTGGTGAACTAAAGCAGTATTTGAAACAACAAGGCATTGAGGTACGACTATGAGTGTGAAAGCCGCCGAAGTAAGTTCGCTAGCTGAGCGAATCAACTGGGAAAAGGTGGATGGTCTGGTACCTGCCATCGTACAAGATTTCCAATCAAGCCAAGTGCTGATGATGGGTTACATGAACCAAGATGCGTTGGCAAAAACGGGCGAAACAGGTCAAGTGACGTTTTTCTCTCGTACCAAGCAGCGTCTTTGGACGAAAGGTGAGACCTCCGGCAACGTATTGCAACTAGTGAACATGCAGCTCGATTGCGACAACGATACGCTACTGGTGAAAGTGAATCCCATTGGTCCTACGTGTCACTTGGGTAACACAACTTGCTGGGATGTGGACCCTCAAGAGGAGTCACAAATGGTGTGGCTTCATCAACTTGAGCAGCTATTGGCTGCCCGCAAGAGTGCCGACCCAGATTCCTCTTATACTGCCAGTCTTTATGCCCGTGGCACCAAGCGTATTTCGCAAAAAGTGGGCGAAGAAGGCGTTGAAGTCGCGCTTGCGGCGACGTCGGGCGATAAGGCGGAGTTAGTGTGTGAATCTGCAGATTTGATTTATCACTTAATGGTATTGCTTCAAGACCAAGGCTTATCGATGAATGACGTAGTGAATAAACTGAAAGAGCGTCATAAGTAAGCTTGCGATAAGTGAAAGCCCCTATGCTCTCGAGCCTAGGGGCTTTTTACTTTAGTGTTCTTGATTCGGGGCAAAAACCGGCAATAGTGCTGGTGGCGATTAGATTCTGAATCACGCTCGTCCCTCGCTGTTCAGAATGACGGTATATTTTCTAATGGTACTTGCAGTAGAGTTATTTACTTCAAATAGGTACATATATTCACGTCACTCCAACGAACCTAGGCGAAGTCAAGAATCCAATTAAATCGAGCTCAATAAGCTAGGAGTGGATGATCTTACCCACAACACTTCTTAAATTTCTTACCACTTCCACAGATACACGGGTCGTTACGACCTACTTTTAGGCTACTCACTGGTTGGTTTAGGCGAGGATCTTGTTCTGGTTCTTCTTCTAGCTCTTCTTCTGGAAACGTGCCGTCAATGTAGTACCAAAGCCCATTTTCTTTTACAAAGCGAGAACGCTCTGTCATGCAGTAGCGTTTGCCGTCTTCGTCAAAGTAAGCGTTGAATTCAACAAAACCTTCATTCTCGTTACAACCCGCTTCAGCTTTCACTACCTCAAGCTTGCACCAATCGCTGTCGATAGATTGGGCAATGCCTTCACGTTGCTCTTCTGCATTACAGCTTGGGTGGTATGTGTTCACCACGTAATCCACTAGACCTAACACATGCGCGCTGTAACGAGAGCGCATTAGCTGCTCCGGAGTGGTGACGTCAGCGTGGTTATTGTGGGCAATTTCACAACACTGTTGGTAGGTGCGGTTAGAGCCGCAAGGACAAGAAGAAGCCATAAAATGAAATCTCGATTAATTAAGCGGTAAAAACAAACAACCCCACATAAGTGAGGTCGCAGGTATTCTTTGGGGCATTATAGCCATTTAGGGCGTTTGAGACAGCAGTTCTTGAGCCCATTCCGTCGATTGATTAAAAGCGTCTGCTAATTGAGGTTCGGTTAATTTAAGAACGGTGCAATATCGCTCGGCTAACTCCCAGTCCGCTTGTTCGTAGGCGATCGTCATCGAAAGTAAGTGACCAAGTACGCCTTTTCGACTGGTTAATGCGAGTTTTATATCTTCGTCAACGGGGATATCTTCAATGACATCCGAGAGCGGTTGATCGAGCAAAGATCCGAGCAAAGAAAACATGCCTGTCAAAAAAGCCTGCCCAGGGTCATACCTAGTGTTCATTTGACTAAGTAGCAGTTCACACATTCGTGCACGCTGAATCGCTAAAGAGTAAAGAGAGTCAGGTTTATCTTCTTGAACGGAGGCAATTGCAACTAAGGAAATAAAGCGTCGTAGTCGCTCTTCACCCAGATAAATAAGCGCCTGTCTGAACGATTTGATCTTAGTCGTTAATGTATATCCTGAATTTACGTAAGTAAGCAGCTTGTATGACAGCGTCACATCAATCGAAAACAGACGTTCAACCTCATTGAAGTCGATGGGCTTATCTGCAATCTCTTTACAAAGTTGGATGACGGTAAGAAACGCGGGGTTCAACCGTTTTTTCTGGATCATCTCAGGTTTGCTAAAAAAATACCCTTGAAAATAGTTAAAACCGGCTTCTAGAGCTTGCTCAAACTCTTCATAGGTCTCTACCTTTTCCGCAAGAAAGTCGATTTTAAATGGGCTCAACGCCTGAATAAAAATGGCAGCTTTCTTGATCGGCACAAGTCTAATATCAAACTTGATCATGGAAACGTATGGAAGAAAGCGCTTCCAAGCTTTCGTCGGAACAAAATCATCCAGAGCAATTTTGTATCCGCACTCATGAAGGTGCTTGATGGCTTCTAACAGTTCTTCTGTCGGTTCGCAGTCTTCAAGGACTTCAATGACGAGAGATTCTTTAGGAAACAAAGTTGGGACCAAGTTCACCAAGCTTTGATGCGGAAAGTTAACAAAGCCAAGTTTGTTTCCTAATGTGTTGTAATGCGTCGATAAAAAATGATCGGATAGCAGTCGACTAGTAGCCAGCTCTGGTTCTACTTCAGGGAAGGTATTTTTAGGGCCGTCTCGAAAGAGGAGTTCGTAACCTATGGTTCGTTTTTCTCTATCCAGAATCGGTTGGCGAGCTACGTAAGAATACTTCAATTAGGTACTTCGTTCTGTTTAACTTAGTATTATGATAATAGCGATTTTTTACAAAATATCTACGACTTGAGCGTGAATCTTCTACACGCTCTACATGCTTAACGCAAATTCTGTATGAACGGTCTCGTTTGTAGGTCAAAACTATCAGAATTTACTTTTAAAACTGAGCCTTGCGTATACCAATCCCCTAAAACAATTCGGGTCTTTTTAACGCCATCAACGTCAAAAAAATGTGTGTTCGGGCGATGTGTGTGACCATGAATCATTAAGTTGACGCAGTTCTGAGACATCACTTTCTCGACCTCATTTTGGTTGACGTCCATGATATCTAATGACTTGCTCATTTTATCATCACGAATATCGGATTGAACTTTTGAGACAATTTTCTTCTTAATGAACCAAGGAATACGGTTAAACAACCATTGTAGCCATGGCTTGTGAACGGTTTTTCTAAACTCTTGGTATTTCACATCGTCAATGCAGAGCGTATCGCCATGTAGGATTACGGCTTTTTGACCATAAAGATCAATCGTGCAGACATCGTCGAGTAATGTCATACCGGTTTCTTTGCAAAAGCGTTTGCCGAGTAAAAAATCTCGATTGCCTTGGATGAAAAAAGTTGGCACACCCGCATCCGTCAGTGCTTTAAATTCTGCGCGGATTTGGTCTGCAAAAGGGGTGTTGTCATCGTCACCAATCCAGAACTCAAACAGATCGCCGAGTACATAAAGTGCATCAGCTTTTGTTGCTTCTGTTCGCATGAACGTCACAAAACATTCCGTGATATCAGGACGTGATGGGGTAAGGTGAAGATCGGAAATAAATAATGTCGTCATAGAAATAAGGGGAAGCTATGCCTCCCCATTAACTTATCTTTTAAAAATAATTCCTAAGAATTACTCTTCAATTGTTGTACCAGTGATTACTACGTCTTCTAGAGGTACGTCTTGGTGCATGCCGTAAGAACCAGTGCTAACGCCTTTGATCTTATTTACGATGTCCATGCCTTCGATTACTTCACCGAACACACAGTAACCCCAACCATCTAGGCTTTCGCTACGGAAGTCTAGGAATGTGTTGTTGTTTACGTTGATGAAGAACTGAGAGCTTGCTGAATGCGGCTCCATAGTACGTGCCATAGCAAGTGTACCCACTTTGTTGCTTAGGCCGTTGTTTGCTTCGTTCTTGATAGGTGCACGAGTCGCTTTTTCACGTAGACCAGACTCCATACCACCACCTTGGATCATGAAGCCGTCAATAACACGGTGGAAAAGCGTGTTGTCGTAGAAACCGTCGCGGCAGTACTGAAGGAAGTTTGCGCTTGTCTCTGGCGCTTTCTCTTCGTTTAGTTGAATCTTGATGTCACCAAAATTAGTGTGAAGGGTGATCATGCTACTTTCCTTTACTGTGTTGTGTTGAGCCCGAGATTCTAGCCTAAGTTCTAGTGCTTTAAAAACTCAGGAAGAGGAAATTCTTCGTTTTGTGCTTGAAGTTTAGCCGATTATCGTTTTATCGGTTAATTGCTATTACCTAACTAGGTTGGAGTTGATATACTCATCTTCTTTTATTCATTCACAATCATAGATAGAGATCATGTTAAAGATATATAACACACTCACAAGACAGAAAGAGGAATTCAAACCAATTACAGCTGGCAAAGTCGGTATGTATGTCTGTGGAGTTACCATCTACGATCTCTGTCACATTGGTCACGGTCGTACTTTCGTCTCTTTTGACGTTGTATCACGTTACCTTCGCTACTTGGGCTACGATCTGACGTTTGTACGTAACATCACAGATATCGACGATAAGATCATCAAACGTGCCGCAGAAAATGGTGAGTCTTGCGATTCATTGACTGAGCGTTTGATTGGTGAAATGCACGCTGATTTTGATGCGCTGAACATGAAACGTCCGGACGTTGAACCTCGTGCGACACAGTTTATTGCTGAAATCATCGAATTGGTTGAGAAGCTAATCGAGCGCGGTTTTGCATACGTTGCAGATAACGGTGACGTAATGTTTGAAGTAGGTAAATTCAACGAATACGGCAAGCTTTCTAAGCAAGACCTTGATCAGCTTCAAGCTGGCGCGCGCGTTGATATCGAAACAGCAAAACGCAGCCCTCTAGACTTTGTACTTTGGAAGATGTCAAAGCCGGGTGAACCAACGTGGGAGTCACCATGGGGGCCTGGTCGTCCAGGTTGGCACATTGAGTGTTCAGCAATGAACTCTTCAATCCTAGGTAACCACTTCGACATTCACGGCGGTGGTTCTGACCTTCAGTTCCCACACCATGAAAATGAAATCGCACAATCATGCTGTGCACACGATACACAATACGTGAACACATGGATGCACAGCGGCATGGTAATGGTAGACCGTGAGAAGATGTCTAAATCTCTAGGTAACTTCTTTACTATCCGTGACGTTCTTGGTCACTACGATGCTGAAACAGTGCGTTACTTCCTAATGTCTGGTCACTACCGTAGCCAGTTAAACTACAGCGAAGATAACCTAAACCAAGCACGTGCTTCGCTTGAGCGCCTGTACACATCTCTACGTGGTTTGGATCTAAATGCTGCTCCTGCTGGTGGTGAAGAGTACGTATCTCGCTTTACAGCAGCGATGAACGATGACTTCAATACACCAGAAGCGTACTCAGTTCTGTTCGACATGGCGCGCGAAGTTAACCGCCTGAAGACAGAAAACCTAGAGAAAGCGAGCGAGCTAGGTGCGCTAATGCGTGAACTAGCTGACGTGATCGGTATTCTTCACCAAGATCCTGAAGCCTTCCTAAAAGGTGATGCGGGTAACGATGATGAAGTGGCTGAAATCGAAGCTCTGATCAAGCTGCGTAACGACTCTCGTGCTGCGAAAGATTGGGCGAATGCAGATATGGCTCGTGACAAGCTGACCGAAATGGGCATTGTTCTGGAAGATGGTCCAGAAGGCACAACGTGGCGTCGTAAGTAATTGAATTTTCATTTTTAAAGGGCTGATAATTCAGCCCTTTTATTTTCCATTTCCATAAATTAAAACTTTAACTTTAGGTAATGCTCTGTGGCTCAGATGTATTTCTATTACTCAGCAATGAATGCGGGTAAATCAACAACGCTTCTTCAATCCTCTTTCAACTATCAAGAACGCGGCATGACGCCAGTTATTTTTACGGCTGCGCTAGATGATCGTTTTGGTGTCGGTAAAGTGAGCTCTCGTATTGGTCTTCAATCTGACGCACATTTATTTCGTCAGGATACCAATTTGTATCAGGAGATCGCAGCTCTGAATGAGGTTGAAAAACGTCACTGTATTCTTGTTGATGAGTGTCAGTTCTTGTCGAAAGAACAAGTTTATCAACTTACTGAAGTCGTTGATAAGTTGCATATTCCAGTATTGTGTTACGGCCTTCGCACCGATTTTCTAGGCGAACTTTTTGAAGGCAGTAAGTATCTATTATCTTGGGCAGACAAGCTGGTTGAGCTCAAAACAATCTGCCATTGCGGCCGCAAAGCGAATATGGTTATTCGTACCGATGAACACGGCGTGGCAATTAAAGAAGGCGATCAAGTTGCGATCGGCGGTAACGATAAGTATGTCTCCGTATGCCGCCAACATTACAAAGAAGCGCTCGGTAAATAAGCCGTATTGATACAGAAAAGCCACCGAACTTGGTGGCTTTTTGTTGTCGGTTAGAAAAAGTTAGACTAAGTCAAAACCAAACCGCTCGAGTAAAACCTGGTAAGAAGATTCGACTTGCTGAGGGATGTTCTGCTCGGTTTGAAATCCTTTCTCTGGATAGCTTTTTACGCGAGAGAAATCTTCCATTAGTGCTTCTAGCACCATCATTAATGGCATGTCTTCATTAATGTATTCAAAAAATGGAAGAGCCGCAGAGCTTACTTGGAGCTGAGTGTAGGGTGACTGCCACTGTTTTTCAAATGTCGCGATTGCTCTACGCTCCATAAACGGTTTTTGTACCAGAATAAACGAGGAACACTGTTTTCCTTCCTCTTTTAATCGTTGCTCAGTAAAGCGAACATTTTCTCCACTGTTTGTGGATTCAGTTTCGAGCAAAATTGCTTCACTTGGAACGCCCGACATCTTTGCAATCTCGGCAAAGGTTTCTGCTTCGCTTTTTTCAAACAGTCCATCTGTGAAGCGACCTTCACCCCCTGAAAATACAATCAAAGGTGCCAACTTTTGGTGGTAGAGCTTGGCAGCGTGCTCCGCTACACGCACATCATTACTGCACATCACAAACAAACAGTCCGCAGGTTTCAGTTCATGTTTGAGTTGCATGTAATCCCAAAGCGTTTCTATATGTCTATAGAGTCTCATAGCGCATCCAAAGTTGAATTGAAGTGAAATCGATAACCAAGTGAGAGTAGTTTGTCAGCAAGAATACGCTTGTCAGCTTGCTCTGTGACGGGTGGAAGAGGTATCTCACTTCCGATTTTGTTTATGGCAGCTTGGTAGAACTCAGCCTTGCTGACAGTATGAGGTGTCGTAACGTTAATGACTTGGTTGCTTAAATTGCCTAAGGCAAATTTCGCAGCCGAGACAGCATCATCTTGATGAAGCATATTAGCTGGTGCTTTACGACTAACTTGTTGAAGCCTTGCTGCAAAGCGAGATGGGTGTCTATCTGGCCCGATTAATCCGCTACAACGTAGAATAACAAAGTTAATATTCGAGTCGATAACATGCTGCTCTGCTTGAAGCATAATACGTGCATTGTCAGAGAAATAAGGGCTTTCGGCTGCTAAAGAGAGTGACGCGTCAGCTTCTTCCATATCGGAAGCAAGGTTAGGGTAAACCGTGGTAGAGCTGATCATGAGAAGTTTTTCAACGTTGTTTTGCTTAGCTGCGTTGGCAAGTATTTGCCATTGCTGTGCATATTCTTGACCGCGTCCTTTACGAAATCCTGGAGGAAAAGCACCGATAACGTGCGTAATTTGATGCTGTTTGAGCAGCTCATCTAGCCGTGCTGTGGCGTTCAATTGATTGAAATCGAACAATGCGGAGTGAGTTAATGAGGTGGGTAACTCTTTTAATCGAGTTTGGCTACGACGAGTGACGACAACATAGTGTCCATCTTTCATCAATGTTTCTGCTAGCGGAGTTCCGAGCCAGCCTGCACCTACGATCAATGTATTTGCCATTTGGGTCTTCCTACTTACTTATGTCTGCCCGAATAGGTTGAGCAGTTCTGCTTTGGCTTGTTGATGGAGGGGATCTGAATGCCATTTCTGGTGCTGAATAAGGTCAACATTGACTTGCCAAGCCAGTTTTGTGAAATCATCCCCAACTTTTTTTAATGTATTAGGTGAATACGCGACTAAATGCTGTGGTAGAAAGCACCAACCAAACCCTTTATTCGCCAATTCCAACAAAATATAGTAGTTATCAGCGTACCAGATATCTGGGCTAAATGCTTGATTGAGACCACATGGCTCTGCACTTTTGGATCGTATGACCAATTGACGATGTTGTTTTAGTTGATCAATGTGAGTGATTTGCTGCTTTGCTAAAGGATGCGTTGAAGAGACATAGACATCAAATGCAATATTGCCAAGATTGGTGAAATCGATGTGCCTTGGCATTTGTAAATCACTCAAAATAATCCCAGTCGTGGCGCGTTCCGACTTAACCAATTCAATGATATCAGGGCTTGATGCCGTTAAGCATTCAACTTGTAAGTGTGGAAAGCGTTGCTCTAACTTCTTTAGCACATCCGGCAAGCGAGTCAGAGGAATCCCTTCATCAATAGCTAAGACTAATTTGTTCGTTGGCGTGGAAAAGAGCTGCGATGCCCTATTGTTTAGGCGGTCGAGTTGGCTGATTGTTGCTTGTGCATAGGGTACGAGAGCGAGGCCATTCTCAGTTAATTTAGGGTACCTGCCTGATCGATCAAAAAGCTCAACGCCACAGTCGATCTCCATATTCATGATGTGCTGGCTCACTACAGATTGAGCTCGCCCCAGTTTTCTAGCTGCTCCTGAAAATGATCCTGCTTCTGATGTAGCAATAAAAGCTTGCAGTTGTTCGATGGTAAACATATCGCTTAAACCGATGGTATCTAACTTTTGGTTATCTAAATAATAGATAAAATTCTAAGCATTGAGTAGAACTATTTGGACAGAGAAATATGACTCGTAACGAACGAATTTTTCATGCAGTACTTTTTGAGTTAATCGCACTCGCGATTATTGTACCAGCGGCTTCATTGATCACTGGAAAGGGCTCTAGTGATCTTGCGTTGGTTGGGGTCGGGTTGAGCATGTATACCGTGCTATGGAACTACATCTACAACTTGTACTTTGATAAGTGGTTTGGTGACAATCGAGCTGAGCGAAGTTTAGCGATGCGGCTTGGACACACTATTGGTTTCGAGGGAGGATTAATCTTTATCTCTCTACCTGTGATTGCCTGGTTCTTAGAAATTACGCTTCTTCAAGCTCTAATGCTGGAAGCCGGCTTCCTCGTTTTCTTCCTATTTTATGCCACTGGTTTTAACTGGTTGTATGACAAGGTTCAACCATTTAGCAAAATGAAAAAGCGATTATTGCCGCAGGCATCGACAGGAAAAATATAGGACTAAAAAACGCCACCGAGTTCGGTGGCGTTTTTTGTTCAAATTACACAGACAAAACTCTTAAAATCTTATCTGCATGTTCTGCAACTTCAATGCCTTCGTCTGTTAGATAACCACCGTCAGGCTGTGTACAAAGTTGCTTCTCATATAGACGAGCAACGGCTGCCTGCATTTCTTCTGACGCGTCTGTATGAACTTTAATACCAGTTGCAGCACTACTTAGGTCGAACTGAAGAAGTAGATTCAATTCGGCGATATGTTCAGCTGAATATTTCATAAATGATTCCTTTGCGCTTTTTTACCAAGCTAGTCTGAAAAGTAGCGTTGGGCAACATTCAACGACAAGAAGTGTTAAGTATGGCGCTATCAGGCTGATATAACGCAGGATCTTTGTTCGAAAGGCCGAATACTTGTTAAGTATCAATGATACTTACGGTAGCGAATGATAGGCGCTATTTATTGCTTGATCTCCCAATAACAACGATTTTAGTAAACACGCCAAATAGCACTTGAAAAAATAGGGAAATAGAGCGATTATCCGCGCCTCTTTAAATGTTTCTAAATGTTACACCAGAATGAACTTTAATCAGTTTGACTCACTATTACCGCCACAAGCTGCGGAACGCGCGGCTGAAGTGGGGGTAGGCAAAGCAACGAAAGCTCCAATCAAATCTTTTCTGCTCGCCATTTCTGCGGGGCTTCATATTGGTATTGCTTTCATCTTCTATACCACAGTAACGACAGGCGCAGGCGAGCTGCCTTGGGGCATTACACGACTCATTGGTGGTCTGGCATTTAGCCTTGGTTTGATTTTGGTGGTGGTTACTGGCGGCGAGCTTTTCACTAGCTCTGTGCTGACACTAGTTGCGCGTGCGAGTGGAAAAATCTCTTGGCAAGCACTTATCAAAAACTGGTTGGTGGTTTACTTTGGCAATATGGTTGGGGCCATTTTGCTCGTGGCCTGTATGCTAGTTACCAAGCAATATATGTTTGATCATGGCCAAGTTGGTCTCAACGCGATGGCGATCTCCCAACACAAATTACATCATGGTTTCTTTGCCGCTGTTGCGCTTGGCATTATGTGTAACGTATTAGTTTGTATTGCAGTTTGGATGACGTTTAGTGGGCGAACATTGACAGATAAAATAGCGGTCATGATTTTGCCTGTGGCTATGTTCGTGTCGGCAGGTTTTGAGCACTGTATTGCGAATATGTTCCAAGTACCTATGGCGATTGGTATTAAGTACTTTGCGCCAGAAGCGTTTTGGCAAATGACAGGGGCAGATATTGCAAACTACGCGGACTTAAACATGATGGGGTTCATCGTAAACAACCTAATTCCTGTTACGATAGGAAACATTATTGGTGGTGGCGTATTTGTTGGCATGTGGTATTGGATGATTTATCTACGCGATGAAGATAACCATTTGCGATAAGTTTAGAAGATCACAAGAAAGGCGAACCAGATGGTTCGCCTTTCTTTTTATTTGTCTCTGCAAATGTCAAATAAGTCGAGTCATGCTAAATCAACTCTTCGTTGATGCCAAAATCGGTTGGGAGCCAATGAGAAGTTACTTCCTTTGGTTCTTGAACGAGCCAATCCAGAGGTGCATCGGACAGGAGTTCATCGTAATTTTCTTTGATCATTAAGACATCCATGTACGTCTCTCCAAGTTTGTGGTCACTGCCTTTACTTTAAAATTAGAACATGTCAGTCACGTGATCAATGCATGACGATTAGATTGATCACTTATGTTGCTATGTTTCTGGTTGCGTATGGGTTTTGGGGGCTTATCCACATTTTCTGTGGATAACCTGTATCAAAGGTCGTGCGTATCTAAACTTGCAAAGAAAATTTCATAAAATTAGAGGCTTATATCAAAAAGAATTCTGCCTGACTTTTCATCTGAAAGCGTCTTGATGAGTGCTCGAAGAATAGTTGAGTTATTCAGTTATAAGTACGTTCGACTTGGCAACATAAGTTGTTTAACGGGCTTTACCCACAAGCGCCAACTAACCGTGAGTTTTGGTCGATTCGGGTTGCTCGATTTTTATCTTGATTCGGCCTTCTTTGGTTTGTACCCAGCGCAATGTCATTTCTAACGTTATGGTTACGGAGGCACTCAACATAACGAAAATAGCCAGCATAATTACTAACTGGTATTTAATCGCAACCATCGGGCTCGCGCCACCTAGAATTTGACCGGTCATCATACCCGGTAAGGTAACCAGCCCTGTAGTGGCCATAGAAGCTAAAGTCGGGGCAAGGGACTTTCTAAGAGCCTCCTGAATGAAGGGGAAGGATGCGTAGCGAGGAGAGGCTCCAAGTGAGATTGCAGCCTCATATTCTGCTTGTCTCTGCTCAAAAGCCGTAAACAAATTCTGAAGAGCGATGATATTACTACTCAAGCTGTTACCCAATAACATACCAGCAAGTGGGATCATGTACTGCGCATTGTAAATAGGGGATGGTTGCACTAGGCCTGCTGTAATTGCTATCAGAAGTGGTATTAGACCACAGGTAAGGCCCGTTAGTAGCGGAAGCATAAGTGGCTTTTTAGGTAAGTGAGCTTTTCCCGCAATTGAGCTGGCACCAATCAGTAGCATGATGGCAAGCCAAAGTATATTGACAAGTAAGCTGTTTAATTGAAAAAGATATTCTAAATACACGCCAATCAATATGAGCTGAAGTGTCATTCGGATAACACTGATTATGGTGTCTTTTGCTATCCCTAATTTGTAGCGGGCATTGATAAAGAAGGGGACCAATAAAATCAAACCAAACAGTGCCAGTTTGACCCAGCTTATATCCACCACGTTGTCCATAATCGCTCCTTGAAAATACGCGAATAATTGTATCTAAGCCTCCCCTTTATATGAACCACTATGTGCACTTTTTGCTGTTCTTAAAGTAAACCTTGAGTGCTATTTTAGACATTAATACGCAGCATTCTGTTTACAAGTGGTTATCTTTTTCGGAGTTTTTAAGTCGATTTATGGCATGGTAATTACGATTTAAATGTGATCGATGTTTCTTAAATGTTGGTTGTTTAACAACTTCTTAAAAGACTTATTTTGTCACATCTGTTCATGTTTTTTAATAAATAACATCAATCCATCATATCTCTGGATGAGCTCAAAAAAGTGTTGAATTACAAGGTCTGAGGTCGCTTATTTGATTGAACCCTACTATTAGTATGGTCTAACATTTTCCATTAGAGATTGTAAAAAACTTAAGCTTGGTTACGCGGGCTTTTCAATAACACTAGATACAAAATAGGCAAATGTATGAGTGATGTTAATAAAATTGAGAGTGGTGAAAAACGCTCCCTGGAGTGGAAGTCGTTCCTCTTCATTGCAGTTGTTCTCTTCCCAATTCTGAGTGTGGCCTTTGTTGGCGGCTACGGGTTCATCGTTTGGATGTTGCAAGTCTTCTTCTTTGGACCTCCAGGCGCGCACGGCATGTAAGCCAGTGAGCTCATAACCACACTTTTGAAAAGATTTTAAGAGAGCAAATAATGAAATCATTAATCATTAAACTGTGGCGTACCATGACGCGCCCAGCTGTACATATCAGCCTAGGTGTGCTGACTATGGGCGGCTTTATTGCTGGTGTTATCTTTTGGGGTGGCTTTAACACCGCTCTAGAAGCAACCAACACAGAAGAATTCTGTATTAGTTGTCACACAATGCGTGACAACGTGTACGTTGAGCTACAAGAAACGGTGCACTGGAAAAACCACTCTGGTGTTCGTGCTACCTGTCCTGATTGTCACGTTCCACATAACTGGACAGATAAGATCGCTCGTAAGATGCAAGCTTCTAAAGAAGTATTTGCACAAGTATTTGGCAACTACGACGAACCGGGTGTGTTCGAAGAGCGTCGTATCGAACTTGCTAAACACGAATGGGATCGTTTCTCGGCAAACAAATCTCTGGAGTGTAAAAACTGTCACAACTACGAATCGATGGATTTCGAGCAAATGTCTCCTACGGCTCGTATCCAAATGAAGCAAGCCGCTGAGAAAGATCAAAGCTGTGTTGACTGTCACAAGGGTATTGCGCACAACCTACCAGCAGGCATGGACAGCATTGGCGGTATCGTGGGTGATCTAGAGGGTATGACTTCTAACACGGATTACGGCGTTGGTCAGCAACTCGTGAGCGTTCGTCACCTACCAATTTACTTTGATGCGCAAGGCAGTAAAGAAGCTGGTCTTCTTAATCCTGCATCGACCGTTAAAGTTCTTGAAGACAAAGGCGAGTTTGTTGAGATCGAAATTGACGGTTGGCGCAAAGCAAAAGGTTTTGGTCGTGTAATTCAAGAAGACTTCGGTAAGAACATTGCGACTGCGTCTCTGATGAAAGAAGCAGCAACAGACAGCAACATTGTGACGACTGGTGAGAAAAAAGTGGATGAGCTAACAGGCCTTCCTTGGGAAAAAGTAGCGGCGAAAGTATGGATTAAGAAAGAGTCTATGCTGAACGACATCAATCCTGTTTGGGAAAAATCTCGTGAAGCCTACAAGACCAATTGTTCTGTATGTCACACTCAACCTGCGGAAGCGCACTTCGACGCGAACACCTGGCCAGGTATGTTCGACGGTATGTTGGCGTTCGTTAACCTAGATACAGACAGTGAAGCACTGATCTTGAAGTATCTACAGAAACACTCTTCAGATTATGCTGAAGGTCACCACTAATAAGCGTCGGATTGGAGTAATTTTAAATGGCTATTACACGAAGAAGTTTTCTTAAAGGTGTAGCAACCACAAGTGCAGCGTCAGTAATTGGTCCTAGCTTATTGGCGTCCGCCTCTGCAAATGCCGTTGAGACGACAGGTACTTGGAAAGTAACCGGTTCTCACTGGGGCGCGTTCCGCGCCCACATCTACGCGGGTAAAGTTCAAGAGATCAAGCCGCTAGAGCTAGACAAAAACCCAACAGAAATGTTGAACGGCATTAAGGGTATTATCTACAGCCCTTCACGTGTTCGTTACCCAATGGTTCGTCTAGATTGGTTGAAGAAACACAAATACAGCGCAGATACTCGCGGTAACAACCGTTTCATCCGAGTAACTTGGGATGAAGCGCTAGATTTGTTTTATCGCGAACTAGAACGTATTCAAAAAGACTACGGCCCATGGGCGCTGCATGCAGGTCAAACAGGTTGGAACCAAACGGGTTCATTTAACAACTGTACTGCGCACATGCAACGTGCAGTAGGTATGCATGGCAACTTCATCACTAAAGTAGGTGACTACTCGACGGGTGCAGGTCAAACCATTATGCCGTACGTGCTAGGCTCAACCGAAGTTTATGCACAAGGTACGTCTTGGTCTGAGATCCTAGAAAACTCTGACAACATCGTTCTTTGGGCTAACGACCCAGTGAAAAACCTTCAAGTAGGTTGGAACTGTGAAACGCATGAGTCGTTTAAGTACCTTGCACAACTAAAAGAAAAAGTGGCGAAAGGTGAGATCAACGTTCTATCTGTAGACCCAGTGAAGAACAAAACTCAGCGCTACTTAGAGAACGATCACTTGTACATCAACCCGCTGACAGACGTAGCGTTCATGCTCGCTGTGGCACACGTGTTGTACAACGAAAACCTGTACGATAAGAAATTCATTGATACTTACTGTCTAGGCTTTGAAGAGTTCATTCAATACGTTCAAGGTAAGACAAAAGACAAAGTAGAGAAGACGCCCGAATGGGCAGCAGCGATTTGTGGCGTGAAAGCGGACAAGATCCGTGAATTCGCACGCATGCTAGTCAGCGGTCGTACACAGATCCTGATGGGTTGGTGTATCCAGCGTCAAGAGCACGGTGAGCAGCCATACTGGGCAGCGGCTGTGGTTGCTGCAATGGTTGGTCAAATCGGTCTACCTGGCGGTGGTATCTCTTACGGTCACCATTACTCAAGTATCGGTGTGCCTTCTACTGGTTTCGCGGGCCCTGGTGGTTTCCCTCGTAACCTTGACCAAGGTATGAAACCGAAGTGGGACAACAACGACTTTAACGGTTACAGTCGTACTATCCCAGTTGCACGTTGGATCGACTGTCTGCTAGAACCTGGCAAAGAGATCAACTACAACGGCGGTAAAGTGAAACTGCCAGACTTCAAGATGATGGTTATCTCGGGTTGTAACCCATGGCACCACCATCAAGATCGTAACCGCATGAAGAAAGCGTTCCGCAAACTTCAAACGGTTGTAACGATCGAGTTTGCTTGGACTGCGACATGTCGTTTCTCAGATATCGTTCTACCGGCGTGTACGCAATGGGAACGTAACGACATCGACGTATACGGTTCATACTCGAACAAAGGTCTGATTGCGATGCATCGTCTCGTTGATCCATTGTTCCAATCTAAGCCTGACTTCCAAATCATGAGTGAACTCACTCAGCGTTTTGGTCGCCGCGAAGAATACACTCGTGGTATGAGCGAGATGGAATGGATCGAAAGCCTTTACAACGATTGTAAAAAAGCGAACGAAGGTAAGTTTGAAATGCCAGAATTCAACGAGTTCTGGGAGAAGAGCGTACTAGACTTCGGTGAAGGTAAACCTTGGGTTCGTCATGCGGACTTCCGTAAAGACCCTGAGCTTAACCCACTAGGTACACCGTCTGGCTTCATCGAGATTACATCACGCAAGATCGGCCGTTACGGTTACGAACACTGTCAAGAGCACCCAATGTGGTTCGAAAAATCAGAGCGTTCACACGGTGGTCCTGGTTCAGATAAATACCCATTCTGGTTGCAGTCTTGCCACCCTGATAAGCGTCTTCACTCTCAAATGTGTGAGTCTGAAGAGTTCCGCGCGACTTACGCGGTACAAGGTCGTGAGCCGGTTTACATCAACCCAGCGGATGCCAAAGCAAAAGGTATCAAAGATGGTGATTTGGTATGTGTATTCAACGGTCGTGGTCAGCTGTTAGCTGGTGCTGTTTTGACTGACAGCTACCCACGTGGCGTTATTCGTATCGAAGAAGGTGCATGGTACGGTCCTCTAAACGAGAAAGAAGGCGCAATCTGTACCTACGGTGATCCTAACACCCTAACGCAAGACATCGGTTCTTCTGAGCTTGCACAGGCGACTTCTGCGAACACATGTATCGTAGACTTCGAGAAGTTCACAGGTAAAGTGCCGCCAGTCACTTCATTTGGTGGTCCGATCGAAGTTGCTTAATTAGTGCAGTTTGCATAAATCCAAATACCAGCCTCAGGGCTGGTATTTTTTTATCAAAATTTCAGTGAGCGTTGTCTCAATAGTAACTTCATAACGTTAAACGAGACTGGTATTCGTGATGATGGTAACGAATTGGGTGAGACAGGCAGGAGATAATGCGCCAAGCTAAACAATAATAATTAAGTGAGTAGACTCTTTATGGCTCAGAGCATTCAATTAGCAAATCACACTGAGATCACTGTGAATAACAATGACTTCCAAGTTGAAGTCGAGGGTAATCAATTACATTTTTCTTTTGCTGGCCTTCACAATAAAACCTTTACGGACCGTGAAGTGTTATTCGAAATGCCGTTTTTGTACGAGCACGAGGCCAACGTAATTGGGGATGGTTTTCAAATGTTGGCGCAAACGGCGGGAACGATCAATCACCCCGTTGATATTGGTCGCTGCCCAGACAATAATCCTTCTTATCGAATCTACCCTAAAAATGCACCTAAGCGTTATTACAACTATTTAGTGGTGGAAGGTTCAGCGGGCTACACATTATTTGGCTTCACATCATGTCATCGCTTTGCAGGCTATTTTGATGTTGTGCTGCGTGATGGGCATTGGGTTTTATCAGCCGCAATTGATGGTGAGTTGACTCAAGTGGCGGATTGGGAAAGTAATCAACTTGAATCCGTGGCGGTACTCTGTGGTCAATCGCTGTCCGAGCTTTATCAAACCTATGGCGAGATGATTGCAAAGCATCATCCTGTTCGCCAAGGTGTGACACAAGATGCGCCTGTTGGTTGGTGTTCGTGGTACGCGTACTACGCAGACGTGACAGAGCAAAACATCATGCAGAACGTTGATTGCATGCAAGATAAGCTCGAAGACCTGGAGTGGGTACTTCTGGATGATGGCTATCAAGCCTTTATGGGCGATTGGTTAACCCCATCAGATAAGTTTTCTGGTGGCGTAAAAGAGCTCATTCATAGTATCCGTGCAAAAGGCAAAAAGCCGGCGATTTGGATGGCGCCCTTTATTGCTCAGCCTGAGTCGGAGATCTTCAAACAGCATCCAGATTGGTTTGTTCGCCACAAAGATGGAAGCTTACTTAAAGCAGAAGATGTCACATACGGTGGTTGGCGCTGCACACCTTGGTACATACTCGATACCTCAAATCCAGAAGTGCAAGACCATCTGACGAATGTGGTCTCTGTCATGAGACAAGAGTGGGGCGTTGAGTTGTTCAAGCTAGACGCGAACTATTGGGGCACCTTAAAAGGTGTTCGTAAACAATCTGGTATTACAGGCGTTGAGGCGTATCGCTTAGGAATGGAAGCGATTGCCAAAGGCGCTGGTGATGCGTGGCTTTTAGGTTGCAACGCGCCAATGTGGCCATCTCTGGGGCTTGTGGATGCAATGCGTGTTTCTGACGATGTAGAGCGTCATAGTCGTCGATTCGAGCAGATAGCCAGAGAAACCTTTTACCGTAGTTGGCAGCACCGAAAACTGTGGCAAATTGACCCGGATTGCGCGACATTCACTTCATTAGCTAATCAATCTGCATCCAGAGAAGAGTATGAATTTCATCGCACGGTGTTATTAGCGAGTGGTGGTTTGCTGCTGTCTGGCGACCCACTCCCTGAGATTACGCCGTTTGCTAAGAAGACACTGGCTAAGCTCATGTTACGTCAACAACGTAACCAGCAATCTGCAAAGTTTACCGCTTTGAGTTTAAATCACGCGTTTTTAAAACTAACGACGAAGAATGACCTCCATTGTTTGTTTAATTATGCGAGTTACGGAGCGATGGAATTTACGCTGACGTCTGATCAACCGGTGGACTGGTATGATTACTGGACAGGGGAAAAGCTAAACCAAGAACCTTGCCAGTTGTTAATGGTGAGCGTGGATAAAGGGCTCAATGCGAAAGCGATCGTTACAGCATAACGTGAAGTAAATCGCCTAATACCAAGATCAAGAAAGGAGCCTATTGCGGCTCCTTTCTCGTTTTGATGCTCTGGGCGTTAGAACTCGAATAAAAAGTAATACCCGTATCCAACAATAAACGCAGGAATGGACGAATAAATAGTCGCGACCAAAGCAGCTTTCGGTGCCATAGCAATGGCGGGGAATAGGGCGTCACCATCGTTAGAAATCGCATTTGCCAATTGCGCCGAAAGTGGCGCTGCACCAGAGATGTACAGGCTAGTGACTAAAATTTGCGGACCACAACCAGGTAGCATACCAATGGCTAAGCCAGCTAATGGCATCCATATCCCCCAATGAGAAAAGGTTTCTACGAGGTCGATTCCAGAAAAATAGGTCGTCAGTTCAAACGCCAGAAAAGCGACGATCACCCAAGCACTGACGAAGTTTGTGTCTTGAGCCGCTTTTTGAATTGGATGCGAGTCCACAATTTTTTCATCTTCAGAGACCGTTGACTGATAATCGCCGAGCTCTTTTGTCATAGCCCACAACGACATTGTGATCACCGCGAAGATAGCGCCCAGCCATTCAATGGTGTTGGCTTTCAAAGATAGCAACTGATTAATATCTATTTGGAAAGACATTAACACAGCAACGACACTAGCAGGCACAATAAGCCATTTCCAAAATGCGCCTTGTAGATTGATTGCACGTTGTTCAAGAGGCGTGTGTCGGTCTGTCTGGTGTTGGCAACAAGCATGTGTCTGAGGTGCTTCTTTTGGTTCTGGTCGCAGAAAGTTATCAGCATGAAAAGCATTAACGACTAACCCTGAAAGAGTACCCACGATAATGCCTAATCCAACCACGCCTAATCCAACACTTGGTTTGGCGGCAAGAAGTAAAAAGGCAGCGTCACCCATTGTTGAAGTAAGTACCGCGACAATCGCACCAAATCCCACTCGGCCACTAATAAATTGCGTTGTCACAACAATAGCGCCACCACAGCCAGGCAAAGCACCCAATAAAGAAGCAAAGAAAACCTGATGATTACGCGAGCGATGATATAGCTCGGTAATTCGATTGGTTTTCGACATAAAGTTTGAAAGATAATGATAAATAGCCAATGTGGCAGCAACATAGCATGACACTGCCCAGAATGAGTCGGATAGCGTCTGTACGGCTACGTCACGTGTATTTTCATTGCCTAGCAAAATGAGCATGACGATAGGGATCAGCAATCGCTTATAAGCTAAACGAAACTGAGTAGGCTGAAACAACTGTTGTGCAGAGTGTAATAATTGGGTCGCGTTCATCGTTTACTCAAATGCAAATAGGAATAATTATCATTATATGTAAATGAGATTTATTCGCAATAGCATTGTGAACTTTTCTTCGTGTCAAACTCTCTGAAATCAGGTAAAGTATCGGCCTTTGTGAGCAAACACGCCCTAATTAACTGTATTAGGCGGCGTATAAAATTGACTTGAATAGGAAGAAACATGATTCTAGTTGTAGGTCATAAGAACCCAGACAGTGACAGTATTTGTAGTGCACTCGTTGCAACTGAACTTCTAAAAGCGCGTGGCGTTGAAGCTATGCCAATTCGCCAAGGCGAAATCAACCGTGAAACTCAGCACATCCTAGAAGTTGCTGGCGCTGAAGTTCCTGAGCTTCGCACATCAGTTGCGGGTGAGACCGTTTGGCTAGTAGATTACTCAGATCTAGCACAAGCACCAGACGATATCGCAGAAGCTGAAATTGCGGGTATTGTTGACCACCACCGTCTAGGTGACGTGATGACAGTAAACCCAATGGAAGCATGGATCTGGCCTGTTGGTTGTACCAACACTGTTCTATTCAACATGTTCAAGATTGAAGGTCACGCGATTACTCCACAAATTGCTAAGCTAATGATGTCAGCAATTCTATCTGACACAGTAGGTTTTGCTTCTCCAACTTGTACACAAAAAGACAAAGATGCCGTTGCTGAATTAGCGGCAATCGCAGACGTACAAGATGTTGACGCGTTCACTAAAGATCTTCTAATTGCTAAAACAAACATCGAAGGTCTATCAGCGGCTGAGCTTGTTGAGAAAGACCTTAAAGGTTACCCATTCAACGGTCGTGACGTAGTGGTTGGTCAGGTTGAACTTGCAACTCTTGAGCAAGTTGACGGTATGATCGAAGCACTAGAAGCAGACCTAGAATCTCGTTGTGAGAAAGATAACCTAGCGTTCGCTGCTGTAATGCTAACAGACATCACGACTGCTCAAACTCGTCTTCTATACAAAGGTGAGTGGGCTGAGAAGCTTGTTAAGCACGAAAAAGACGGCATGCTAATGATGGAAAACACGCTAAGCCGTAAGAAGCAAGGTTGGCCTTGGCTTCAAACTGAGCTAGCTTAATTTTCTAGCATATACTTTAAATGCCCGCCTAGCTGCGGGCATTTTTCTATGGGAAATAGGAGACGAATATGTCTGAGCAACTGACCCAAGAGCAGATGGATACCATTAATCGCTACGATGAAGAGCAACGTTTAAAGTACTGCGTAAAAGAGATTGTGGCGAATCGTAAGGTTTGGATTCTGAAAGACGAACATGGCTGTGTCATGTTAAATACAGAAGATGATGATTGTGTACCAGTATGGCCAAACGAAGAGTTTGCTTTGCAATGGGCGAATGGTGATTGGGAAGATTGCGAGCCTGAGGCGATCTCTTTAAACAAGTGGCACAGCCGTTGGACCTCTGGTCTAGAGGATGACGAGCTATCGATTGTTGTATTCCCAAATCAAAATGAAGAAGGGGTCGTATTGTTTCCTGACGAGTTTGATTTTGAACTGCGCAAACAAGCGAGCCGCCGTTAGTTCTTTGATTAGTACCCATGCAATAAAGAAGCCTGCGTTAAAGCAGGCTTCTTTACATTTGAACGATTACATCTTTGATAAGCTATTTTGTTTGATGGCTTGGCGCTTTATAAAAGTGGCTTTCGACTAGTCGTTGAGTAATAGGATGCTCGGGATGAGTCAGTACTTGGTTGGTCTCGCCAAACTCGACCACTTCACCTTCATGCATCACCATCACTTTATCAGTAATATGCTTAACAATGCCAATATGCTGAGACACGTACACAAATGACAATCCCATCTCTTCTTGCAACTCGAGGAATAAGTTAATGATCTGCGAGCGCATTGCCATATCCAAACCGTTTAACGCCTCATCAGCGACAATGATGGAAGGTTGAAGAATAAGCGCACGAGCTAAACACACACGCTGTTTTTGACCGGCAGCTAGCATTTGTGGATAAAAATAGGCGTGCTCAGGCAGCAATCCTACGCGGAGTAGGGTGTTCTTTACACGCTGCATGCGCGCATCTGGCGGCATGTTGGTATTTCGCTTTAGCGGACCTTCTAAAATTCGACCAATCTGGATTCGTGGGTTTAACGATGTGTTTGGATCTTGGAAAATCATGCGGATGAGCTTGCAGCGTGTCGCGTAATCTTTGTGCTCCAATCGTTCGCCATTCACACGGATCTCTCCGGAGCTTGGTTCAACAACGCCAGCAAGCATACGAGCTAGTGTGGATTTTCCTGACCCGTTTTGACCAATAAAACCAATAGTTTGTCCTGGCTCTAAAGTAAAGCTTACCGGTTTAACTGCCTCATTAACCTGACGTTTGAACAGACGGGAGCGCGTAACAAATTGCTTCGATAAATTATCGACTTCAAGTAACGCACTCATGACTTTTTCTCCGTGTTCAATGGAAAGTGGCAGTTAAATTTATGATTCTTAATTCGTCTGGTGTGTGGAATTTCTACACATTGTTTCTGCGCATATGGGCAACGTGGTCCGAGGCGACAACCGATAGGCAGATGCTGCAATGGCGGAATCGAGCCCGGTAGGGATTGGAGTTTTTGCTTGTGTGGTACCCAATCATTAAAGTCAGGCATCGCTTTAAGCAAGGCATCGGTGTACGGGTGCTTGGGTGCCGCAATGATTTTACTGGTATCGGCAGACTCCACCGACTGACCACAATACATTACCGTAATACGTCCTGCCCACTGTGTTATGGTCGCTAAGTCGTGGCCGATAAGCAAAATGGTTGTGTTATTAAGTTGGTTCATGCGGCTCAACAGACGCAAAATTTGCGATTGAGTAATCGGGTCTAAGTCGTTGGTTGGCTCATCTGCGATCAGCAACTTTGGTTTGGTCGCTATCGCCATGGCAATCATGACCTTTTGACACTCACCATCAGTCAGTTCATAAGGGTAGCTACCCATTAAACGCTTGTGATCTTTAATACCCACTTTATGCAAAAGCGCGATGGCCTGTTTTTTACGCCATTTAAATCGCTCCCACCATTTCCCTTCAAATGCGCGAGATGGAATGGATTCAATCAATTGACGCCCGACTTCCTCTGAAGGGTCAAGACAAGTTGAAGGTTCTTGGAAAATCATCGCAATATCACGAGCAATGACGCGCCGACGCTCTTTTGGTGTAAGCTGAAGCAAGTCAATATTGCCAAGGCGCATACGGTCTGCGGTGATGCGCCAGTTATCTTTACTTACCCCGACAATCGCTTTTGCAACTAAGCTTTTCCCTGAACCAGACTCACCTACAAGACCACGAATTTCGCCTTCGTTCAAAGTTAGGCTCATTCGGTCAACGGCTTTGACCAACCCTTGAGGTGTTTCGATCTCAATGGTCAAATGTCGAATATCTAACAACGGCATTATTCGATCCCCGCATTAAGCGCTTGACGTACACCTTCACCTACTAAGTTTAGGGTAATAACAGTAAACATGATGGTCAGGCCGGGTAGGGTCACTGTCCAAGGTGCAATATAAATAAGCTCGACAGAGTCACCTAATATTGCTCCCCACTCGGTGCTTGGGGCCTGTGCACCTAGGCCAAGAAAACCCAGTGCCGTAATATCTAAAATCGCAGCAGACAGCGCGAGTGTGATTTCAGCGGCAATGACCGTCAGAATGTTAGGAAGAATTGAACTCCACAGTAAGTAGAAATCATTAGCGCCATCAAGGCGTGCTGCCATTATGTAGTCTTTTTCAACTTCGGTGTGTACTGCGATATAAACAGAGCGAATAAAACGCGGAATCAAAGCTAAGCAGATTGCGAGTAAAATATTGAACCCACCAAAGCCTAGAAATGCCACAAAAATGATTGCTAATAAGAGCGACGGGATCGACATGACGGTATCGAGCAAGTGGTTGAGAGTACTCGACAGTAAGCCTTTCGTCATACCTGCCAATACGCCAATTAAACAGCCTACAACGGCAGCAATTGCGGTGATGGCGACAGCAGCGCCAAATGTTAGCTGAGAGCCCATAATCAGGCGCGAAAGAATATCTCTACCTAAGTCATCGGTCCCCAAAAAGTAATCAACCGTTCCTGCTGGGGCCCATGATGGCGGCACAAGCAACTCACCTGACTGTGCTTGGGCGTCAAATGGTGCAAGTAGGGGGGCAAAAATGGTAATAAGGACGATAAACACCAAGCACCACAAGCCAAACATGGCTAGTCCGTTGGCGCGGTAGCTTCGCCAAAAACGCTCAAACTGTGTTGGAATGCGCTCTTCCTGATAAACGTTATTTGTTAGCATACCATTCCTTTCGAACTAAAGGGTTAATCATCGCGCCAATCAAATCCGAGAGTATGTTAGCGGTAAGAACCAAAGTCGCAAGTACCATCACGCCAGCTTGGATAGATGCATAGTCTTGGCTTGCTAGCGCATCTAAAAGCCAACGACCAATACCTGGCCAGTTAAAAATAGACTCCGTGATGATAGCTAAGGTAATCATACTCGAAAGTTGAACACCAACTTTGGGAATGATAGGCGGTATCGCATTCCGCAATACATGTTGAGTTACGATTTCGCGGTTCGAAAGACCTTTGATTCTCGCTGCACGGATGTAGTTTTGGCTCATCACTTCCGCTACCGAGGAGCGCATTAGTCCGACAACCTGGGTGGTTGGAGCCAAAGCGAGCACCAAACATGGCAGTACCATATGCTCAATAACGCTTTGCAGTGCGTGAGCGCGGTATTCGCCTTTCGCCATGAATGCGTCGATAATGGCAAACCCGGTTACATGATCAATTTCGTAAAGTAAATCATACCGTCCCGCAACGGGAAAGAGTTGGTATTCCAATGAAAAGACCATGATAAGTAGCAGAGCTACCCAAAAAATTGGGGCGGAATAACCAGACATCGACATGAATGAAATGCTGGTATCGAGCCATTTACCTTGCTTCATCCCAGCCACGGTTCCAAGTGGAATACCGATCAAAAGGGACACCAAAAAGGCAAAAAAGCACAGTTCCAAAGTGGCAGGGAATACGACGGCGAGCTCGTCATAAATCGCGTTGCCGTTTTTACTTATGCCAAAATCAAGCTGAGAAAGGTTGATTAAGTAAGTTTGCCAACCAGACCAAAAATCAACGTTTGCCCAGTGCGAGAGAGGGTCAAGGCGAAGCAGAGAAAAACCCACTAATGTAAGGATCATCAAAGTGATGATAAATAGGTTAAAGCGTCGAACGGTATACCAAAACATCAGTGAATTCTCTCAACTCTATCAAACGGTTGGGCATTGAAAGGGCTTGATTTGAAGCCTGTCAGCGATTTGTCGTGCACACGGAACTGCACGCCATGCGCCAGAGGAATAACCGGGAACTCTTGATTCAAAATGTTCTGTGCTTGGCGATATAGGTTCAAACGGTAACGCGGTTCTTGAGTTTCTAACGCCAAATCGAGCAAGAAATCGAAGTCATCGTTACACCACATGGACACGTTAAGGCCAACGCGGTCAGACTCGCAAGATAATAAAGGGCGGAAAAAGTTGTCAGGATCCCCGGTATCACCAATCCAACCTGTTAAAAGTAAATCGATATCGTTGATGTTCTCCAAATCCACACGTTCAAACCTATCATCGGTAAGTAGCGTTAATTTAACCCCAATATCGGCAAAATTCGCTTGGATTAACTCCGCAGTCTTACGAGGGCTTGGGTTAAAAGCACGTGGTTCAAGTGGTACCCACATGGTCAATTCTAGGCCGTCTTCGTAGCCTGCATCTCGAAGTAGTGCCAATGCATAATTCCGGTCATAACGAATTTTTACGCTATCTTTTTGATAAGCCCATGAATTAGGTGGTAGCAAAGTATAAGCTTGGGAGCCAGTTCCGTAGTAAACCGAATCTAAAATATTTTGACGGTTGATCGCTAAGTTAAGTGCTTGGCGAACTCGAGCATCACTCAGCGCGGTGGTTTCTGTGTTTATCGCAATAAAGGAAACGTTGTTAGCTGGTGTAGCCGTCAGCTCAAGGTTGTCATTTTCTTGAATGACAGGTATTTGGCTCGAAATAGGTGAAGAGAGTACGTCACACTCGTTTCTTAAAAGTTTAGCTAGTGTACCCGTGCCTCTGTGAGAGATATCGAACACCACTTGTTCCATTTTTGCTGGTGACTTCCAGTAATTAGAATGACGCTCTAATCGAATCAAATCGTTCACTTGGTACTCTTTTAATTGATAAGGGCCGGTACCGATAGGAAGTTGGTCGATTTCTTCTTTATGATCTTTTGCTGCCAATTGCTGTCCGTACTCCGCAGACAAGATAACCGCATGGCTGGTGGCAATATTGGCCAAGAAAGAAAAGTTTGGCTGAGATAACGTAAACCTTACCGTATGCTCATCTATTGCAACCACGTCTTGGAGTAGGTTTTGAAAATCTAACCCTGCAAACCATGGATAAAAACCACCACCTACTTGGTGAAAAGGATGGTCTACATCGATGATTCGCTTGAAGCTAAATACCACATCTTTTGCATTCAATGGGCGAGTGGGTGCGAACCAAGGCGTGGTTTGGAATTGAACACCACGTTTAAGCTTAAACGTGTATTCCGTCCCTGATTCATTTACTGACCAACTCTCGGCGATGCTTGCCACGGGCTGATGTGATTTAGGATCGAGCGTGAGCAGCGTATCGTACAGCTGTGGGCTCAGAGCCTCTGCGGTAATACCGCTATCAATAAGCTGAGGGTTAAACGTGGTCGGCTTACCCTGTCCGCAAAATACAAAGCCAGCTTTGCGAATATCATTGTGGTCAATTTCATCGCCACAAGCGGTAAGTAGGCTAATCCCAATAAGGCTCAGCGATAATCTTATAAAAGCATTCATAATATGAAATGTTCATTGGATCTTGCTCGTTTCGTTTGATCTTACTCTTTCAAAGCTAACAAGCGAAAATGATCTCGCTAATTTATCACCTTTGTGAACTCGCTCCAAACATAAAATCCATACACTGTAAGGTGTTATGCCATAAATGCATGCGAATTAGAGCGCAGTCACGAGCTCGTGTATTGATTGAGTACTCTCGGTCAAGTTAGCTTTGTCCGACCAAACCATATTTTCTAACCATCCCTCGTAATTGGTGATAGCTCAAGCCAAGTAGCTCGGCTGCTTGTCGTTGATTAAACTTGGCTTCTTCCAATGCACGATTGAGTAAATGGATATCTTGTTCCTCTTGCCATTGTTTATAGTCTAGAGGGAATTGGATGGTGTTGCTTGATGCTTCCTCTTCTTGTTGTTCTGCTTGTTTTGCACTATGGCCAAGCGCGCTGTGCCAAACCGTTTCAAAAGGATTGAAAACCAGTTCATCAATTGGGTGAGCATTCAGACCATGTTGGTAAATCGCACGTTCAATCACGTTTTTTAGTTCGCGGACGTTACCGGGCCATTCATATTCAATAAGCGACTGCTGCGCTTTTGGGGTAAAACCGACAAAGTATTCCAGTTGCAGTTCACGACACATTTTCATCGCGTAGTGCTCTGCTAAAGAGAGAATGTCTTCTTTGCGCTCGCGAAGAGGCGGTAACATAATGACATCGAAGGCTAGCCTGTCGAGCAGATCTGCACGAAAATCACCTTGCTCTGCCAATTTTGGTAGGTCGGCATTGGTTGCACAAACAAGTCGAACATCCGCATTGAGAGCGGTATGACCGCCAACTCGCTCATATTCACCATATTCAATGACACGTAATAGCTTTTCTTGAACTAAAAGTGGTGCGGTTGCCAGTTCGTCAAGGAACAAAGTACCGCCCTCGGCACGCTCGAAACGCCCTTTATGCTTACCTTTAGAGCCCGTGAAGGAGCCGGATTCATGTCCAAACAATTCGGAATCTATTAGCCCTTCGCTTAATGTCGCACAGTTGAGTGATAGTAGTGGTTTATCCCAACGTCTTGATAAATAATGCAAACGCTGAGCGATGAGTTCTTTACCCGTACCTCGTTCACCAATGATGAGGACAGGGCGCTCAATGGGTGCAAGTTGTGATACTTTATCTAGTACAGCGAGAAAAGCAGGTGATTCACCAATCAGGTTTTGCTTCATAAAGTCCTTCTTATTTAACAGCCGAGCCATGATTTAGAGATAGAGTTGGTAAATTTCACCAACAGTTGGTGAAAAACATCATAGCACAATAGTGTGTAACGACAACAAAATGAATAACGCTCTGATTTATAAGAAAATTATAAGTTGGCACGTTACTTGTTATATATTCAGGGAGACACAAGGTTAATCACCACCTTGTCGAGTTTTAATAGGAAAAAAGAGGAGTTCCGTTATGGGTATTTTTTCTCGATTTGCAGATATCGTTAACTCAAACATCAGTGCATTACTGGACAAGGCGGAAGATCCTGAAAAAATGATCCGTCTTATCATTCAAGAAATGGAAGACACACTTGTTGAAGTGCGTACTAACTCGGCTAAAGCGATTGCAGACAAGAAAGAGTTGGCTCGTAAGGTTGAAACGTTAGAAGAGCAAATTGGCGAATGGGGCCAAAAAGCGAGCTTAGCATTAGTTAAAGAGCGTGAAGATCTAGCTCGTGCAGCGTTAATTGAAAAGCAGAAGCTAGAGCAAGTGATTAAAGGCCTCCACACTGAGCAAACCTTAGTGGAAGAAACGATCGATAAGCTTACTGGCGAGATTGGTAAGTTGGAAAGCAAAATTGCTGAAACGCGCGCCAAACAGCAAGCTCTAGCAATTCGTAACCAAACTGCATCTAACCGTCGTGATGTGCAAAAACACCTGCATACTAGCCGTACTAATGAAGCGATGGCGAAATTTGAGCAGTACTCACGTAAAGTGGATGAAATGGAAGCGGAAGCAGACCTGTATGCTCAAACTGGTAATGCTAAATCGCTAGAACAAGAGTTTGCAGAGTTGCAGGCACAAGACGAAATTGAAAAAGAGTTGGCAAAACTGAAAGAACAGATGTCATCGAAAGATAAATAAGAAAGGAGCCATTTATGTCGGCATTTTTTATAGCAGGACCAGTGATTGTCTTTTTAATCTTTGTCGCTCCACTATGGCTCTTCTTACACTATCGCAGCAAACGCAAAACAGATAGTGCACTGTCGAGCCAGGATTTAGAGCGCCTTCAGGTACTATCTGAAAAAGCAGAAGCGATGCAGTCCCGAGTTGATACATTGGAGCGCATCTTGGATGCTGAGTCACCAACATGGAGACGCAAGTATGAATAATCGAGAACTGTATCGTGATCCAGTAAATGGCAAAATCTCCGGTGTTTGCGCCGGTATTGCCAACTACTTTGGTGCAGAAGTTTGGTTGATTCGTATTGTAGTGATTTCTGCAGCGCTGTTAGGTGGTACGTTTTTGGTATTGTTAGCGTACGTCGCGATGGCGTTTATGTTAGAAAAGCAACCAGTAACGTATTCTGAAAATATCAGAGCGCAGCAAGAGCATACGCTCAAAAGTAAGCCTTGGCAGAAAGGGCAAAGCCCTGATCAACTGCTCAGTGTGTTGGAAAGGGATTTTGACCGTCTTGATGGCAAAATTCGTAACATGGAAGCTTATGTTACGTCTGATACATATAGGGTGAACAGAGAATTCAGTAAGCTTTAGGCATTTTGTATCCAAAGAAGATTTAACTGAAGCAGGCATAAAGCCTGCTTTTTTATCACAAATTACTAATTTTAAAGCACTATTAATCTTTTCTGCTCTGGAAGTTCGTTCAAAATTCATCTACTTTAAAAATAATCCCCCAATTTTTATGGATGAATGTAATGAGAAAATTGCTCATTCCTATTGCCATCTCGGCTGTCTTGTCGGGGTGCGGTAAAGAACTTCCTCCTGTTCCTGAACCTGAATCGCGCCCTGCGAAGCTATTTACAGTATCTGTTGGCAATGCCCAGTTTGAGCGACATTTTCCTGCCACGACGGAAGCTGGCGATAGAGCAGTACTGACATTTCGAGTTCCTGGGCTTCTTCAAACGATAGAAGTGAATGAAGGTCAAGTCGTCAGTAAAGGTGATGTTTTGGCGTCATTAAACCCAGATGAATATTCTCTGCTCGAACAGCAAGCTCGGGCAAATTTTTTGCTCGCAGATGTGCAATACAAGCGATACCAAAAGCTACGTAAAGACCAAGTAGTATCTGAGCAAGATTTTGATGAGGCAAAAGCGAACCACAACTCGGCAAAAGCTCAATGGAATCAAGCAAAGGCAAACTTAAGGTATACCAAACTTTTCGCGCCATATGATGGCACCATTTCGTACATTCCAGCAGAAAACCATGAATATGTTGCCGCGAAAGAAGGGGTGATGAATATTCAGTCCAACCAACTCCTCAAAGTGATATTCCAAATCCCAGACTATCTTCTAAATCGTTACACGCAGGGGAGCGATGTCTCTGCCAGAATGATATTTGATGCGTTCCCCGAGCGAGCCTTTGATTTAACCTTTCAGGAAATCGATACAGAGGCCGATCCTAAAACGGGCAGTTACAAAGTCACGATGGTCATGGAGCGACCAGCAGAAATAGGCCTTTTGCCGGGAATGTCTGGCAATGCCTACCTCCTGTCCAAAAGTGCAGGAGCGACAAAGATTCCTAACTCTGCGTTGCTAGAAGAGAACGGCAAAACATACGTTTGGCGTGTCGATGAGCAAGGCATTGTGTCTAAAGCCGCAATTGAGATGAATGACAAAAATCAAGTGTTAGCTGGGCTTAACGATGGCGACCAAATCATTATCTCGGGTGTCAGTGTAATTGAACCCGGAATTAAGGTAAGAGCGTGGATTAAGGAAAGAGGGTTGTAATATGAAAGGAATCATCTCTCTAGTGGCTTTACTTTCAACGCTTTTTCTCGTTGGATGTGGGGATAATGCGCCAGAAAAAGATCTCGAAACGCCACGAGTTAGGGTTACGTCATTAGCGGGAAACAAGGTGGACGACAACTTGTACTTCCCTGCGGTTGCGAATGCGGCGGATCGCTCTCATTTGAGCTTCAGAGTGGCAGGAGAAGTCAGCCGCATCATGGTAAAAGAGGGCGACAAAGTCACGAAGGGTGATGTTATTGCAACGCTAGATCCCACGGACTATGAGTTGGATGTAGATAATGCGAGTGCGCGTTTTTCTGTTGTCGACAGTCAGTATCGCCGCTCACGCCCTTTGGTTGATAAAGGCCTATTAGCTAAGTCTCAGTTTGATGAAATTGCAGCACAACGACAAATCGCCTTAGCAGAGCTTCAGTTAGCCAAACTTCGTCTATCATTTACTGCCTTAAAAGCGCCCGTGGATGGGATTATTTCGCGAGTTAATATCGACCAATTCGAAAATGTTCAAGTCGGACAGCATATCGTTAATATTCACAGCTTGGAGCGAGTCGAAGTGTTGATTCAGCTTCCAGACCGCCTCTATGTGAACCAACCGCCAACGGAAGAAAGACTCACCGCGATCAAAGCATTGGTGCGCGTGCCCAGCGGTAACGAATATAACGCGACGGTAAAAGAATTTACAACCGAACCCGACCCAACAACAGGTACGTTTACTGTCACACTGTCGCTTCCTATGCCGGAAGAAGAGTACATCCTAGATGGGATGGCTGTTGAAGTAACGTCTAAAGACGAGAATGTTGGGCTTGATCTAAACCTAGGAATTAATGTCCCTATCGAAGCCATTTTCAATGCGGACGGTGACGAGCTGGGACGCGAAAACAAATTTGTTTGGGTACTGAATGACGACAATACGGTATCGCGCAAACAGGTGCGAGCAGGTAAGGCATCTAAAACGTCCATTCAAATCCTTGATGGTCTCATGCTCAAAGACAAAGTTGTGATTGCCGGTGTTTCTCGATTAAGGGATGGCATGAAAGTGGAAGTGATACAGGAAATGGCTACGCAGGAGACCGGTCTATGAGCGATCTTAATAAACCAGTGCCTCAAAGTGATGATGATGTGACCGGTATTGCTGCGTACTTCATCCGAAATCGCGTCATCAGTTGGATGGTCGCACTGATATTTTTGATTGGTGGTATCGCCGCATTCTTTGGTTTAGGGCGTCTTGAGGACCCTGCTTTTACTATTAAAGATGCGATGGTAGTGACCTCTTACCCTGGTGCGACACCGCAACAAGTCGAAGAAGAAGTGACGTATCCAATCGAAAAAGCGATTCAGCAGCTTACTTATGTTGATGAAGTAAATTCGATTTCTAGCCGAGGCTTATCTCAAATCACGGTCACGATGAAGAACAATTATGGCCCTGATGATCTACCACAAATTTGGGATGAGTTGCGCCGTAAAGTGAACGACCTTAAAGGGACGTTGCCTCCAGGTGTGAATGAACCTCAAGTGATCGATGATTTTGGTGATGTTTACGGGATTTTGTTAGCGGTGACTGGCGACGGTTATAGCTATAAAGAACTACTGGATTACGTCGATTACTTACGCCGAGAGCTCGAACTGGTTGATGGCGTGAGTAAAGTTTCGGTATCTGGGCAACAGCAAGAGCAAGTGTTCATCGAAGTATCGATGAAAAAATTGAGCAGTATAGGTCTTGCTCCGGATACCGTGTTTAATCTTCTTTCGACGCAAAACGTAGTTTCTGACGCAGGAGCGATCAGAATTGGTGATGAGTACATCAGAATTCAGCCGACTGGCGAGTTCCAGAGTGTGGATGAGCTAGGCGATTTGTTGATTACTGAGTCGGGTGCTCAGGGGCTCATCTTCTTGAAAGATGTGGCGGAAATAAAACGTGGTTACGTAGAAGTCCCGAATAATATTATTAATTTTAACGGCAGCCTCGCACTAAACGTGGGTGTTTCTTTTGCTGAAGGCGTCAACGTCGTTGAAGTCGGAAAAGCGTTTGATCATCGCCTTGCAGAGCTAAAGTACCAACAACCTGTTGGTATCGAAATCTCGGAAATTTACAGTCAGCCTAAAGAGGTGGATAAATCGGTTAGCGGTTTTGTTGTGAGCTTGGCTCAAGCTGTCGGTATCGTCATTATCGTACTTCTGTTCTTTATGGGGCTACGTTCAGGTCTGCTTATCGGTTTAATTTTACTGCTGACGGTGTTGGGTACGTTCATTTTCATGAAGTATCTCGCGATAGATTTGCAGCGGATTTCATTAGGTGCCTTGGTTATCGCGTTAGGTATGTTGGTGGACAATGCAATCGTTGTGGTTGAGGGGATTTTGATTGGTACTCAAAAAGGGCGAACTCGACTCCAAGCAGCGACCGACATTGTTACCCAAACAAAGTGGCCATTACTTGGGGCAACTGTGATTGCGGTAACTGCATTTGCGCCAATTGGACTGTCTGAAGACTCTACGGGTGAATACTGTGGCACTTTGTTTACGGTTCTGCTGATCTCTTTAATGTTGAGCTGGTTTACCGCTATCTCGTTGACACCATTCTTTGCTGACATCTTCTTTAAAGGCCAGAAGATTAAACAAGGTGAAGGGGAAGAAAATGATCCATATAACGGGGTTATTTTCGTTATTTATAAAAAGTTTCTTCAGTTTTGTATGCGTCGTGCTTGGTTTACCGTTGTGGTGCTGATTGCGGGATTAGCGGCAAGTGTTTACGGGTTCACCTTTGTGAAGCAAGCGTTTTTCCCATCGTCGACAACGCCGATTTTTCAGTTAGATGTATGGATGCCAGAAGGAACTGATATTCGAGCAACTAACACAACGCTTAAAGAGTTAGAAAGTTGGTTAGCTAAGCAAGAGCATGTTGACCATATCACGACGACCGCGGGTAAAGGTTTACAGCGCTTCATGTTAACGTACGCGCCAGAGAAAAGTTATGCGGCTTATGGTGAGATAACCACTCGTATGGAAAATTACGAAGCGTTAAAACCATTAATGGCGAAGTTTCGAGAGTATTTAAAAGCCAACTACCCAGAAATCAATTACAAGCTCAAACAGATTGAGTTAGGCCCTGGTGGTGGTGCAAAAATTGAAGCGCGTATTATTGGCTCAGATCCAACCGTCCTTCGTACGATAGCCGCTCAGGTCAAGGACATCATGTACGCCGACCCTCAGGCAACAAATATCAGGCATGATTGGCGTGAACGAACCCAAGTTCTTGAACCTCAGTTTAACGAGAGTCAGGCACGTCGCTATGGCATTACCAAATCGGACGTCGATGATTTCTTGTCCATGTCATTCTCTGGAATGACGATAGGCTTATACCGAGACGGCACGACGCTCATGCCTATCGTGGCTCGTTTACCAGAAGATGAGCGCATTGATATTCGTAACATCGAAGGCATGAAAATATGGAGTCCAGCACAGAGTGAGTTTATCCCACTTCAACAAGTCACAATGGGTTACGACATGCGTTGGGAGGATCCTATCATCGTACGTAAGAACCGTAAGCGTATGCTCACTGTGATGGCAGACCCTGATATTCTAGGTGAAGAAACCGCATCGACGTTGCAAAAACGTTTACAGCCCCAAATCGAAGCGATTCAAATGCCTCCTGGCTATTCACTAGAGTGGGGTGGTGAATACGAATCTTCAGGTGATGCTCAAGAGTCACTGTTTACTACTATGCCAATGGGGTACTTGTTCATGTTCTTGATCACTGTATTCCTATTTAACTCTATCAAAGAGCCACTCATTGTTTGGCTTACCGTGCCACTGGCGTTAATTGGTGTCACCACCGGTTTGTTGGCACTCAACACGCCGTTTGGTTTTATGGCATTGCTCGGCTTCTTAAGCTTATCGGGAATGGTGCTCAAAAATGGCATCGTATTACTGGACCAAATTGAAATTGAAATGAAGTCCGGTAAAGAGGCTTATGACGCGGTCGTTGATGCTGCGGTAAGTCGCGTCCGTCCCGTTTGTATGGCTGCTATCACGACGATCCTTGGTATGATCCCACTGTTGCCAGATATCTTCTTCAAACCAATGGCGGTTACGATTATGTTTGGTTTGGGCTTTGCGACAGTCCTGACACTGATTGTCGTACCAGTGTTGTATCGTTTGTTCCATAAAGTGGCAGTACCGAAACAGGCTTAGTGCTACTGATATAACGATGAAAAGTATTGCGCCTCTAGCTCATCAGTTAGAGGCGCTTTTTAAGGAAGAATAATGACAGAACAAAAAACGTGTGCGTGGGCGATGAATCACCCATTAGAGCGCGAATATCATGATTCCGAATGGGGCGTGCCAGTATATGACGACCAAGTCCTGTTTGAATTTATTACTTTGGAAGGTGCGCAAGCTGGTCTTAGTTGGATCACCATCCTTAAAAAGCGCGAAGGTTACAGAGAAGCGTTCGAGAATTACGATCTAGATGCGTTGGAACAAAGAAATGAAGAACGCGCTGAATACATCGTGGAAAACTTCGATGTTGTGAGACATCGCGGAAAGATTAACTCGGTATTCAGTAATGCCAAAGCGGCCAAAGCGTTAATTGCTGAATACGGGAGTTTATCAGACGCGTTGTGGCAGTTCGTGGACGGTGAACCAATCGTCAATCAATGGCAACATATGAGTGACGTACCAGCTTCGACAGAGCAATCCAAAGCCATGAGTAAATTCCTAAAAAAGAAAGGCTTCAAGTTTGTCGGTGAAACCATCTGTTATGCTTTCATGCAAGCCGTCGGCATGGTGGATGACCATATCGTTGGATGTCCTAAAAAGCAGAATAAGTGACGTTTGGCTATTAAGCTAATGTTGTTAGTTTTGGCTATCATGAATACGTTCCAAAGCTTCGATTCGACGCCATTGAGTGGCATCGAAGCTTTGTTTTCTTAAAGCAATGATTTCTGCCTGTTTTTCGTCTTGCCCTAGAAAATCCCTATTCAGAATATTTTGACGCTGCTTTAAGTAAGTGGCGAGTTGAGTCTCAAATGATGCTCTTTTCTCATCAAGCTTTTGCAGCCTCTGCGCTCCGGCATCTCCTACCAGAGCAACACGGGCGATGTACTTGTCTTGTGAACCAAGCTGAGAAGCTTGCTCGAGCTGCTTTGCTAATGCGTTATTGCGTTCACTTTCTCGTATGTAATCCGGTTGTTCTGATAACGCTTGATTAAGAAGGTGTGTTTGACTCTCGATATCCGATGCCTGTGTTTTAATCGTCAGCTTTTCTAAAGCAAGTTGGCGAAGTCGGTTTTCTTCGTCAAACAATAGGGTTATCTGCACCTCGTTAAAGTATTGAAGCTGTAAGTTCAGTATTGCTTCATTCAGCATGGTTAACTGTTCAAGCGTTAGGTGGTTGTGCTGAAAAGGCTCTAATGCAGAGAGTGCTTGCTTGTAGGAAAGGTAGGTTTGAAAAAGTTGGGCATCAATATTCAGAGTTTGCTTTGCTAAAGTGTCATCATTAACTTCCGCTTTGATCGTATCGAGATCTTCTTCGCCCAGCCGGCTAAGAGAATATTCGAAGAAATCTTTTGGGGAAGAGACATCGGCGGCTATATCTTGCTGAGATGGCGAATGGTTAGAGGTTATCTCTTGTTGTTTGTCGCTTTGCAACAGAGAAAGCGCTCCCACGCCAAATATCGAGAGCAGGATAAAAGTGGTGAGAGCGACTTTCTTCATTGTGATGACCTCTTATAAACCTTGAAGTTTGAGACGATTTGCATGTTGGCGATAAAGCGTGACTGGATCGGTTTCAAAAAGATGATGAATACCGAGCAGGCCGTTAATTTCATCCAAATGGTTCATTTGATAATCATCACGTATGACTTTGCCCAAATGTGTGCTGCACGCACCAACTAAGCCATCATTTGGCCCATCAAAGGCTAAGCCAAGTACCATCATGGCAGCGTCGGTCGGATCGAAAACGTTTGTAAAAGTGGATGATCCGGTCCATGAGTAGTAATAAACGCCATTTGAAGCCAGCAAGTCACCATTACCACATTCACTGGTAGGGACCCCCTCCGGGTAGTGTTGGTTAAACGCTAATGATCCTTCCGTGGTTAATGCTGCTAGTGAGGCTAAAGGGTCTTGGTCGAGATCAGAACCACCTGATAGAAGATTAATAAGAGTAGTTAAGCCTTGCGCCAGTTTTACCGCGAGCTGCTCACTACCCGAACCCTCAGATACGGTGCCACGAACTAAATCTGCCACTTTAGACCCTTTATTAACGCCTCCTATACTCGTAACTGATGCGACTAGGTCAGGACGGACAGAGGCAACATAGCGCGTTGTTGGACCACCATGACTGTGACCAATGAGATTGACTTTCTCTGCGCCTGTTGCTGCAAGTAAGGTTTCTACTTGAGCAAGCAGTTGCTCCCCTCGAACTTCGCTGCTATTGGTCGCGGATACCTGTGCAACATAAACCGTAGCGCCATCTTTTGTTAAGGAATGTGGTATTCCGAAAAAGTAATCAACGCCTGCCAGGGTATCAAAACCAAACAAACCGTGAACCAGAACAATCGGATACTTGGTTTGGGTATAACCTGTTGCAGCGTATACGGAGGTTATTGGGACGGTAACTAAGGTAAAAAGCATTAGCGCTATAAATTTGAGTTTCAAAACTATCTCCTTGTGGTATGACCTCTTATGAATGATAAAAAGTAGGAGAGAAACTCTAAATTTGAAAAGCCTATTTGTGGCACATTATTTCATTCTGTGACTGCTCAATTGAAAAACAACACAAATGATTAACATTAATTAATGGTTCGGGTGAATGTTAGTTAATTCTAATTAAGTCAAGGGCTTATAAAAACGCCCCGCAATGCAGGGCGATTCAATCATTGTTATAGGGAGGCTTCTTTTTCAAGCATTAAGGCATTATAACGCGCAAAACCAGCCTCTAAATCAGCGATCAAGTCATTTACGTCTTCTAAGCCAATATGAATACGAACCAAAGTACCTTCAAAGTGTGGGTGAGCTATGGTTCTCAGGCTGTTAAAGCTCTTAGGTTCGTTAGCTAGAATGAGGCTTTCATAACCGCCCCAAGAGTAACCCATACTGAAGTGTTTCATACCATCAAGCAGAGCCGTCGTCGCTTTTGGATAAGACGTTTTGAGAACAAATGAAAACAAGCCGTTTCCACCTGTGAAATCTCGTTTGAAAAACTCATGGCCAGGATTTGTTTCTAAAGCTGGATGGCGGACATGATCAACTTCTGGGCGAGAAGCGAGCCACTGAGCGACTTTTAAACTGCTTTCTGCGTGCTGTCTTAGGCGAACATCCAACGTGCGAATACCTCGAAGACCTAGGTATGCGTCGTCAGGAGAAACGCACTGACCCATCAGGTAGCTTTGTTCACGAAGCTGATCCCAATACTTTTCAGAAGCCACAGCAGTACCTAGCATGACATCTGAATGTCCAACAATATACTTAGTTGCCGCTTGAATGGAAATGTCTACGCCATGCTCGAAAGGAGAGAAGTTCACGCCTGCTCCCCATGTGTTGTCAAGCATCACGATGATATCTTGCTCGTGGGCAATGCGCGCTAATGTAGGTACATCTTGGACTTCCATGGTTATTGAACCAGGAGACTCCAAGAAAAGGACTTTGGTATTCGGCTGAATCAAGTCTCGGATACCTTCACCGATCATTGGGTCATAATAGGTGGTTTCGATGCCCATTTTCTTCATTATGGTGTTACAAAAGTCACGAGTTGGTTCGTAACAAGTGTCCACCATTAGAATGTGATCGCCAGTTTCAACGAAAGAGAGGATGGCGTTTGAAATTGCTGCCGTTCCACAAGGGTAAAGCGCGCAACCAGCTCCACCTTCAATCTCAACCATTGCGTCTTGGAAAGCAAAGTGCGTGTTGGTGCCTCGGCGACCATAAAACAATGTTTTGTTTGCACGATTAATGGTGGCTTGGTTCTTTTCTGCAACGGTATTGAATACCACGGTTGAAGCGCGTTGAACGGGTGGGTTTACAACACCATTTGTCCACTTTTTATCGCGGCCAGCGGTAATGAGTTTGGTTTTTTTTCCCTCTGACATAAAAGTTCCCTGTCTTAAATATTGCGGTTTTGAATATTTAAAACATGGACGACGTAGGTTATGCAAGGGAAAAGTCAACTATCAGCCAATAACAGCCAAGATGAACAGGTAATGATGTCGAGAGGTATCGTGTAGATAGGGAGCTAAAAGAACAAACCTCCAGCAGGATGCATGTAGCGCTGGAGGTTTTTTAGCCTGTGTATTTGAGGTATTAGAGGAGTGGGTTGAAGAGATAGAACACTCGCTCTAAGAACCGAGAAAATAGGCTCCTTTTCTCCCATTCTTCCAATACAACAGTGTGAGATTGCTTAATATAGCTATCTTGTAACCAAGACATTTGCTTGGTGAACTCTTCGTCATCAACGGCGAGGGTCACTTCGAAGTTCAGCCACAAGCTGCGCATATCCATGTTTACGGTGCCAACTAAACAGAATTGGTCGTCAATTACGACAGATTTTGTATGCAGCAAACCACCATAAAACTCATAAATCTTGACCCCTGCACTCAAGAGCTCACTATAAAAAGCGCGTGAAGCCCATTGCACCATCATAGAGTCATTTTTATGGGGAATAATGAGTTCAACGTTAATGCCTCGTTGTGCTGTCATCTTTAACGTTTCGAGTAAATCAGCATTGGGCACGAAATATGGTGTTGTGATTCGTACCGAGCGATTGGCTTGGTTTATTGCCAATGTTAATACTTGATAGATCAGATATTCCGGCATACCTGGGCCAGAAGGCACAACCTGAATAGGGTGTTGGAATTCACTCTCATCGATCTTGCATTCAGGTAGTCTTGGTAAATGACGTTCGCCAGTTTCGACTTCCCAATCCCAACAGTGGATGGCACTCAATACGTTTACCGTTGGTCCTGTAATGCGAACCATGATATCCACCCAATGCCCAACGCCACTATTTTGCTTGAAGTAAGCCGGGTCAACCAAGTTCATTGAACCTGTATAAGCAATTTCATCATCAATTACGATGATCTTGCGATGTTGGCGAAGATCAAGACGACGTAAGAAAATACGCCACATCTTCACTTCTAGCGCTTGAATAACTTCAATTCCAGCATCCTGCATCATTCGATACCAAGGACTTCTGAAAAAACGTGGACTACCTGCTGAATCGAGCAATAGCTTGACATCTACGCCGCGTTTAGCCGCTTGAATAAGCGCAGAAGCGACAGAGTCAGCCAAACCACCTGGATGCCAAATGTAGAATACCATTCGAATACTGCTCTGCGCGTTTTCGATGTCTTCAATAATGGAATGCAAAATCTCATTAGGTGACTGTTGCAGCGACAATGTATTACCGCTCAATGCGGGAAGACCAAGGCGGTTGTTACAAAGTTCATCAATTCGGTAGATGTGCCTTCCCATCGTTTCTGGGTTGTGCGCGTTACAGTCGTTAAGCTGACTGAACCACTTCTCGAATGGTGTAAACATCTCTTTTGCGCGTTCGGCCCGTTTTCTGCCTAAGTTCAGTTCACCGAAGAGGAAATAACACGCGACACCCAGAACGGGAAGGATATAAATGATCATTAGCCAAGCTAAAGACACGCTCACTGCACGGCGCTTTAAAACGACACGAATGGTCACACCTGCGACCAGTAACCAATATAGCCCGATGCCAGCTAAAGTAAGAAAGTGATAAAACTTGTCCATATACGCTCAGAGTAATATGCCCTTCTAGGATATTAAGCATAAAAGTGGGTTGGGGGAATAGATTTCCCATTTAGACGTGGGATTGACCTTATATGAGGAACAAATTTCATAACAGCTGATTCTGTTATTTTAATGTGAAAAATAAGGTCATTCTTTAACTTTTGAATAAAAAAGCAGCATTTAACCTGCGTAACTCGACACTTGTGCGATAAATGTACTTTTTTGGGGTTCCAATTTTAAAGGGGAGCTGCTTTACTTTCTAGACATAGTGCGTCGAACGCTTATTTTATAAGTGTACAATAATTTTTACATAAACTTTTTAGACGCCTATCTCTATGCATACACAACAAACTAATTTTGGAGAAAAAGCGTGGCTACAACTAATACAGCAGCACCACGTGATACGTGGGGGTCTAAACTAGGCTTCGTAATGGCAGCAGCGGGTTCCGCTGTCGGTTTAGGCAATATATGGAAATTCCCTTACACAGCGGGTGAGAGTGGCGGCGGTGCATTCGTTGCTATCTACCTTATCTTTGTTATTTTTATCGGCTTTAGCGTGATGCTGACAGAGTTCGCTATTGGTCGTAAGACAGGTCTTTCTGCCGTAGGTGCATTCAAAACAACTGACCGACGCTGGACGTTCACTGGCGTTATGGGAGTCTTCAGTGGTCTTTTGATCATGGGCTTCTACCCAGTGGTTGGTGGTTGGGCATTGGCCTACATCTTTAAAGTGGGCGGTGGTCTACTCAGCGCGCCAGAAGCAATTGGCGACAGCTTTGGCGGTTTCATCTCAGATCCGATTCAACCTTTAATGTGGATGGGTGTTTACCTGTTCCTTAACGTCATGATTGTGATGAAAGGGATTTCGGGTGGTATTGAGAAAGCCGGTAAGGTTCTGATGCCGCTTCTGTTCTTAATCCTAATCGTTGTTTCTGTTAAGGGCTTAATGCTGCCAGGTGCAATGGCTGGCCTTGAGTTCTTATTCATGCCCGACTTTTCTAAAGTCGACAGCAACGTGGTTCTTGCTGCACTAGGGCAAGCGTTCTTCTCACTTAGCTTAGGTATGGGTTGTATGATGACGTACGGTTCTTACCTGAAGAAGAAAGAGAACCTAGTTCAAACAACCGGTATGGTTACAGCGATGGATACTGGTGTCGCGATTCTTGCTGGTGTTGCTATGTTCCCAGCTATGTTTGCCTTTGGCATGGAGCCTGCGGCAGGCCCTGGTCTTGTATTTGTTGTCGTTCCTCAGCTATTTGCTGAAATGGGCGGAGTAATTGGGTTGCTATTCGCGTTGCTATTTTTCATCGGTTTGACGGTGGCGGCATTAACTTCTTCAGTATCATTATTGGAAGTTGTCGTGTCTTACCTAATCGACGAGAAAGGCATGAAGCGCTCTAACGCTGTTCTGTCTGCAAGTGCAGTTATGGCGGCATTATGTATTTTTGCGTCACTATCGTTAGGTGGAATGGGACCAACGCTGTTTGGTACCGGTGCCTTTGATATCTTTGACTTACTAACGGACAAAATCTTCTTAGCGGTTGGTGGTATGTTGGTTTGTATCTTTGCTGGATGGCGCCTAAGCCGTGCTGAGCTAGAAAAAGAGATCACTAATGACGGCGAAGTATCCTTCCCGTTATTTGGATTGTGGTACAACCTAGTTAAATACCTGATTCCTGTTGCGATTGCTATTGTTGCCTTCATGGGGATTAAGTCTGGCTTTGATAGTGGCAAAGGTGAAATCATGCTGCTGGGTATCGCAATCATTGGTCTTGCTGGCATTTTCTCGAAGAAGCTTTAGCAAAGACCTTGGGGGCAAGCCTCGATAGCTTTGTCCGGTAACTTATGTATACTGCTGGCTCCAAACGTGGAGCCAGTTTTTTATGTTCGATATTCTACATACCCATCCCGATTTTCTGATCATCAATAAGCATCCCAACGTCTCTGTTCATAAAGACGATGGCGACACAATGCTGCTGCAAGAAGTGGCTAAGCAGAGTGGTGAGCAGCAGCTCTATCTTATCCATCGCTTGGATAAAATGACATCGGGTATTCTGCTCCTCGGACGCAACGTCAAAGCGGCCAGTGCGTTATCGCAAGCTTTTGCTGACCGCCAAGTGGAAAAGTTCTATCTGGCGATTGGCTCTAAAAAGCCGAAAAAGAAACAAGGTTTGGTCGTTGGTGATATGGAGCGTTCGCGCCGTTCATCATGGAAGCTGGTCAACAGCAAAAATAACCCAGCCGTTACCCAGTTTTTCTCTCTTGCGGCAGAGCCCGGAGAGCGCCTATTTTTATGTAAGCCACACACTGGTAAAACGCATCAAATCCGCGTGGCATTAAAATCGGTTGGCTCAGGTATTGTTGGCGACCCGATTTACAATGCAGGCAATGAGGCTGATCGCGGTTATCTGCACGCATTTTCACTTTGCTTCCAATACCGAGATGAGCAATATCGCTTTGTTTGCGATCCACGAGAATACAAAGTGCTTGGTAACAAATGGCACAGTGAAACCGTCTCTCAGGGTTTGGATACTTGGCTTTCCCCCTGGGAACTGAACTGGCCTACGATCAAATAACCGTCACAAAGAAAACTAATAAGAGAACTCGATGCAAGCATCACAACTTTCGCTGTTTTTTCAGCATCTAGAAACCGAGCTCGCGCAAGCTCCGAATGAAATTCGTCGACTGTTTCATGGTCGTGGTCGTCGTTTTGAGGGCCTAGAGCAAATCACCTGTGACTGGTTACAAGGTCAGTTGATCATCAACTTGTTTAAAGAAGTCGACGACGCGTTTCTCGCTGAGCTGAAAAGCGGCCTCAATGCGTTGGCACTATCACCACTGTGGGCAGACAAGCAAGGTCGCACTATGGTTCTTCAGCACCGTTATGCCGATGGTGCGCCTTCAGAAGTGCTTGTCGGTGAATTAGACGCTCGCCCTGTCGTTGAAGAAAGTGGTTTGAAATACCAATTGGATATTGGCCGCAACCAAAACTTCGGTCTGTTTTTGGACATGCGCTACGGTCGTGATTGGGTACGCGAAAATGCGAAGCATAAGAACGTGCTTAACTTGTTTGCTTACACCTGTGGCTTTTCTGTCGCTGCCATTGCAGGTGGCGCAGATAAAGTGGTTAACGTCGACATGGCGAAAGCGTCGCTGTCTAAAGGTCGTGAGAACCACAAGCTAAATGGTCATAACATCAACCAGGTAAGCTTTATGGGACACGATATCTTTAAATCTTGGGGTAAGATTAAGAAATCTGGTCAGTATGACTTGATCATTATCGATCCGCCTTCATTCCAGAAAGGCAGCTTTGCGCTGACTAAAGACTACAAAAAGATTCTACGTCGATTGCCGGATTTGTTGGCAGAAGGCGGTCAAGTGATGGCATGTGTGAACTCACCATCTGTGACAAGCGACTTCTTGATTGAGAGCATGAAAGAAGAAGCGCCAGAGTTGACATTCCGTGAGCGTCTGGATAACCCGCCAGAGTTTATGGACGTAGACAGCGAAGCAGCATTGAAAGTGTTGTTGTTTAGCGAGAAGCAATGACGACGAAACGAAAGTTGTACCTATCTATAATACCAGCCGTTTGAGTACGGCTGGCATCTCCGCGATACCCCGTCAATCTGAATAGCGAGACGCGAGTGTGATTCAGAGTCTATTATCAGAGTGAGTTATTCCTAACACGCTGATTTTAGATTCCTGACCTCGCTTAGGCTCGTCGGAATGACGGGAAACAATAAAAGATCGATACCAGCAGCATTAACCGATCTGCACTTCAAGATCCGCTTCGATGGTTGATGAGCAGGCGAGCACATAGCCTTGTTCAATTTCTTCTGGCGTTAATGTTTCTAGGCTGGTGGAAGAGATGCTGCCTTGACGAACCTTGCATTTGCACGAGCCACAAATCCCGCTTCGACAAGCGACGATTAATGGTAAACCTGCGCTTTCGAGCACATCGGCCAGTACCTGACCTTTTTGAGCATCGATGCTTTGAGCAAAATCAGGAACAGAAACGTTAACCGTCTCATCGGAGACCGATGATTCTGCGCCAGTCGCTGGCGTAAAACTCTCTTGGTAGAAGTTCGTCATGTCAAAACCAAGGTCATTCAAATAGCCGTGAACATCTTGCATAAACTGGCTTGGACCACACAGGTAAACGGTGCGCTGTTTGAAATCAGGAACAAGCTCTTTAAGCCAGTCGGCATTCAAACGACCTTGTGGATGCGATGTTCCTTCGCGGTTTTTCAGCAACAACTTTAAATTGAAGTTGGGATACACAGCGTCTAACGTTTCTAGCTGATCGTAGTAAATCGTCTCTTCTGGGCTGCGTGCAATATGAAGAAATGCGATGTCCACATCGTTGTCGTTTTCATCTTGATTACTCAGCCAGTGCTTTGCCATCGAAAATACGGGCGTGACGCCGCAACCTGCACTGATAAGCAAGGCTTTTGTTTCGCCATCACGTAACACGGGTGGATGGTCGATGCAGTTAAATTCGCCTGCTGGTGGTAATGCTTGAACAGTATCACCGAGCAGCAGCGAGTCAACGATGTAGTTCGATACTTTACCGCCAGATACTCGTTTGATGGTGAGTTGAAGGTGATCGTCTTCATTGATCGAGCTGATTGAATAGGCACGAAACTCCATTTTTCCATCAATTTCGACGCCCAAGTTAATAAACTGGCCAGGCTTAAACTGAAACAGAAGTGATTCGGTTAGTTCGGCCAATTTTATGCTGACGGTGTCGTGTGTTTCGAAGTATTTGTCGATGCAACGGAGTGTGACGGGTTGGTTACCTTGCCATTCAAAAAACATAACAATCTCTTTGGTTGTGGCTATTTTTGGTTCGAAATAGATAGCGCCTCCGCGTAAGGAGGCGCGTAACAAGCAAGTTTATTAAGCTGCTAGGATGGCTTTTAGATCATCCTGAACATTGCCAATACTGCGCATATCGAACTTCTCTTGGATGATGGCGATTAGGTTTGGCGTTAGGAATGCCGGTGCAGTAGGGCCTGTGTAAATGCCTTTCACGCCCAATGCAAATAGCGTTAGCAAGATAACGATCGCTTTTTGCTCGAACCAAGAAAGCACAAGCGTGAGTGGCAGTTCATTGATGTCACAGTCAAACTCTTTCGCCAGTGCAAGTGCAAGCTGGATTGCAGAGTAAGCATCGTTACATTGGCCCACATCCAATAGGCGAGGAATGCCGTTGATATCGCCAAACGTATTCTTGTTGAAGCGGAACTTACCACACGCCAAGGTCAGGATTAGCGTGTCTTCTGGTGCTTCAGCCGTAAAATCGGTGTAGTAGCTACGTTCCGCTTTATCGCCGTCACAACCGCCGACTAGGAAGAAGTGCTTGATGTTGCCTTGCTTCACTTGGTCGATAACCGCAGGGGCGGCGTTCATCAGTGCATTTCGACCAAAACCAACCGTGATGTGGTGTTCGATTTCATCGTGTTGGAAACCATCTTGCGCTAGAGCACATTCAATCACTTGGCTAAAATCATCGCCTTCGATGTGAGCCACACCAGGCCAGCCAACAATACTACGAGTGAATAAACGGTCTGCGTATTGACCCACATTTGGATTCAACAAGCAGTTTGACGTCATTACGATTGCGCCAGGGAAGTTTGCGAATTCTTTCTGTTGGTTTTGCCATGCGCTGCCGTAGTTGCCGACAAGATGAGGATATTTCTTCAGCTCAGGGTAGCCGTGTGCAGGCAGCATTTCACCGTTGGTATAAACGTTAATGCCTTTGCCTTCAGTCTGTTGCAGGATTTTTTCTAGGTCATGCAAATCATGGCCAGAAACAAGAATACATTTGCCTTTTACTGGCTTGACGTTCACCGTGGTTGGTTCTGGATGGCCGAAGGTAATTGTTTCACCTTGGTCGAGCATTTCCATCACTTTGTAGTTCATCAGGCCGATGCGCATTGAGCAATCAAGTAGTTCGCCGAGATCTTCAGGGTCTGTGCCCAACCACGCCATGATTTCATGGTATTCGGCATAGATATCGTTGTTGGTTTGCTCAAGAACACGTGCGTGCTCCATGTACGCGGCTGCACCCTTAAGGCCGTATAGGCAAAGTAGGCGTAGGCCAATCACATCTTCATGTACTTGGTCCTTACCACGGTTAACCGCGACTTGAGGAGCAAAAGCTAAGATTGCTTCTGCGCTATTTGGTAGCTCAAAGTGAGCAACAACAGGGATGTCAGCAACTTCGGTATCGGCGAGTGTTGCAGCAGACATTACTTGCTCTTTTAGCAATGCTTTGTACGTTGCCGCTTGAGAAGTTAGCTCTAGGACACGTTCAGGGTCAAAGTTTACGTTCGTCAATGTAGAGAAAAATGCCTTTGGTGCCCATTGGTTGATTTCATCGTTAATGATGTTGAATTCAAGTGCTTTTGATGCCCAAAAAGAAACCCCTTGCAGTGTGTAAACCAACACGTCTTGAAGGTCAGATACTTCAGAAGTTTTACCACACATACCTTGTGCAAAAGAACAACCTTTAACAGCAGGGGTTTGAATTGTCTGTTCACATTGAATACAGAACATATTGGGTTCTCCAGTGATTGTTTTAATAGTCGTGATGTTGACCACTAGAGAGCAGAATGCATGCCAATTATTATCTTGTTGATTTGTATTGAATTCTATCAGATTTAGGAGAGTGGTTGATGTGATTAAGACAACGCAGCTGATGTCTTAATCACATCGGCTTCTTGTGGTCGGTTATTTATTGATCCCGAGCTTTTTACCCATCCGATATAAGTTCCCTCGATCTATTTGTAAAAACTCCGCTGCTTTTGCCCAAACGCCACCAGTTTGGCTCAAAGCATGTTCAATTAAATCACGTTGATAGCTTTCTATTAGCTCTCGCATTGGTTGGCTTTCTTTAGGCAGATAATGCGATGTGTTTTTTACATCATCGAGAGCCAATGAGGTGTCGAAATGGTTAAGCATGATCGTGCTTGCGCCTTGTTGAATGGCGTGTAAAGCCGCGCGAGTTAAAGTGTGTTCGAGCTCGCGTACGTTTCCGTACCAAGGTAAAGACTCCAGTTGAGTCAACACTTTAGGGTGAACGTGAAGATTGGGCGCATTAAATTGTTGGCGTACCTTTTCTAACAGATATCCGGCTAAAACGGGAATATCACCGTCACGGGCACGAAGTGGGGGAACTTGGATTGGGAATACGTTTAAACGGTGGAAAAGGTCTGCTCGAAACGTGCCAGCTTCGACCTCTTTTTCTAATTGTCGATTGGTCGCGGCGATGATGCGCACATTGACCATCAAATGCTGATCGCTACCCACACGTTGCAGCTCGCCTTGCTGAATTACGCGCAGCAATTTTGCTTGCAAAATCATAGGCAGTTCGCCCACTTCATCAAGGAAAATCGTTCCACCGTCTGCCAGTTCAAACTTACCGGCACGGTGGCTATTAGCACCTGTAAATGCGCCTTTGACATGGCCAAACAGTTCACTCTCAGCCAGACCTTCAGGCAGGGCCGCACAGTTGACGTAAATCATCGGCTTATCGCTACGATGAGATTGCGCGTGTACCGAGTGCGCGACCAGTTCTTTACCAGTACCGGTCTCTCCTGTGATAAGTACTGCGTAATCTGATTGAGCAACAGTCGCAATGTTGTTTCGTAACTGGTTGATCTGTGGACTCAAACCCACCATTTCGCCATGTTGAGAACGGGCTTGCTGGATAAGGGTTTGAGTGACGCTTTTTTGCTTCTGGTTTTGCGCTTTGAGCGCTTTTAACTGAGCAATGTTACGCAATGTCGCAGCGGTCAAAGCCGCAAAGGTTTCGATAGCGACAGGATCGATGCCATCAAACGCGCCCACCGTTAGTGCATCCATCGTTAGTGCGCCAACAAGTTGGCCTTCGACATACAAGCTAAAGCCCATGCAATCGTGAACATCAATGCATTGGTCTTCAGTTAATAGTGTGCCGTCGAAAGGATCCGGCAGTGAACAATCGGCATCGAAACGCACCGGTTCACGGCTATGAATAATGGCATCTAAGCGAGGGTGCGCCTTGGGGAAATAGCGACGACCTAAGACCGAGCTGGATAAGCCTTTTACCGCGACAGGAGTTAGAAACCCATCCTCATCGAAGATAAACAGGCAGCTCGCATCACATGGGAATACTTGCGCGACCCCATCAATGAGATTTTGATATTGCTGCTCGTGAGAGCGATTTGAGCTGAGGTTTAGCGCGATATTAAGGAGTACGTGGTCAACAGTCGGAGTCATAACAAGCCCAAAGTTATCTGGAATGGGCTCATGCTAGCAACTTGATGTCATTTGAACATCGAAAGGTGTGGGAGATTGATGTTCCATTGACGACGATCAAGTTTGATACGAAAAGAAACGCGCAAGTTAACAAGTCAGTGATGTAAGCTTGCGCGGGTTAGGTGTTTGAATTAAAGCAGGCCAAAGGTTTGGTTCGTCCGAATTAACGAGGAACGACTCTAGCGTCATTACCAGAAACATTGATTTGGACCGCTTGGCCTGGTTGGAAAATCATGTTTGGATTTGCTTCTTGAACAATAGAGATAATCTTTCCGTCCTCTAAACGAATGGTCAGATTCACGCCATTTCTTTTCGCGGTTGCTTCAGCCGCTTTGCTGCCTGCATAGCCACCCAATAGACCACCACCAATGGCAGCGATATCCGAGCCAGAACCGCCCCCAACTTTTGAGCCTAAGATCCCGCCCACGGCAGCACCAGCGATGGTGCCAATGGCATTGGATTGGGTAGAGGCATCAATGGTTACGGGTTCTACTTTTTCTACTGTGCCGTAGTAAACCTGCTGAACTTTGCGAGTGTCGGATGAGCCGTATGCATCTCCGTACGGGTTAGGTGAGCTACAGCCACCAAGCACGAGCGCACAAGTAATGGTGAGCAACATGCCTAAATTGATCTGTTTTTTCATATAGCCTCCGAATGGTTTCTTCATTCAAAGAGTATATACCCCAATTTAACCTGCGTTTTGGTGCTTTATAAAACAGTGGCTTAGCGGCCTGTCCCTTAAGGAAACGCGATTGTCTAAGCAGTATTAATGATCGTTAAGCGTATGAAACCCGGAATAAATACGTGTAAAAGTAGTAAACCAGCATGCCGCGCCAAAGATATACGCGATGACGGCAAAGTGTTGCGGTAGCAAACAAAATAAAACCAAGCAGCCAATGGTTTCTGTACCTTCGGTTAAGCCGCTCATGTAGTAAAGCGATTTGTTTTTATATACCGGATTATCGATGCCTTGTTTTCCTGCCATGATGGCAAAAGCCAAAAAGCTGCTACCAGTGCCGATGAAGGAAAAAATCAAAAATGCGCCTGCAACGGCATTGTGCTCTGGGTTGGCAAGCACAAAGCCAAAAGGAATCAACGAATAGAACAAAAAATCTAAGCTGATATCAAGAAAGCCACCCGCATCGGTAATGCCTTGAATCCTTGCCAGTGCACCGTCTAACCCATCACAGATTCTGTTCAGCAAAATAAACAGCAACGCCAACAAGTACTGTTCGGTGATCAAAGCCGGGAGGGCAAAACAGCCAAGTACAAAACCAAACACTGTCGTCTGATTTGCAGTGATACCACATTTATCGAGATATTTCGCACTGAGTGCCAGCGGTTTGCGGATGAGCTTTATACTCAGGCTATCAAGCATGATTTGTCTCCCACGGCCAGTTTAGGCAGCTGCTGCCATCAGGAATATCGTCTTCATCGTGCGTTACCATCAAAGTAGGGATGTTTGCTTGCTGTAATTGCTCGACCACCCAATTGCGAAATTGTACACGCAGGTCTTTATCCAACTTGCTATAGGGCTCATCAAGTAGCGCAACTTTCGGCTTTGCCAGCAGCATACGAGTCAATGAGATACGGGCACGTTGCCCTCCCGAGATTTGGTCAGGAAAGGACTCTGCTAGGTTGGTCAATGAAATGTTCTTCAGTGCTTGCATGGCGTGAGCTTTACGCTCTTCACCCTTGATTGAGTTTGGTAGCGCGAAAGCAAGGTTCTCCCACACTGTCAAGTGAGGGAAGAGCAAATCGTCTTGGAATAGAATACCGACCTGACGTTTGTGGGCAGGGAGGGCATCCAACTTTTCGTTATCAAGCGTAATGGATCCAGAGTAATTGAACTCGGCGGATAGGTGCCCAGCAATGGCATCCAACAAAGTGGATTTACCACAACCGCTAGGCCCCATCAGGGTAACAATTTCACCTTTCTCTACGGTCATGTTGAACGCTGAAAAAAGCGCGTCGCCATTGGTTTTACGGATGGCGAGGTTTTCGAGACAAAGACTCATTCAGTAGTAAACCTTTTATAGACAAGCGGCGATACTTCCTGTGCAAGTGGCTAAGCAGTATCGCAAAAGAGAAGAACAAGAATGGCAGCAGAGCTTGCCAAATAGCGTAAATCGCGGTGACACGTCGGTCAAAACCACTGGATAGTGCAACGGCTTCGGTTGTGATGGTGCTAATGCGCCCAGCCCCTAGCACCAATGTCGGTAGGTATTGCGCCAGACTTACGCTAATCCCAACCGCCCATGCGAATGCAATCGCAGGTAGGAGGATTGGCAGTTTCACTTTTAACCAAGCTTGCATCGGTGATTTACCCAAGCTGAGTGCGACGCGAGTTAAGCCGTTGTCGAAGCTGCGCCACGGACCGTCTAGCGAGAGGTAAATAAATGGGAACGCAAAGAATACATGCGCCCAGCATACCCAAAAGAAATACGCGTTACTGTTTAAGTACAGTGTTACCACTTGCATACCGAATAGCACCGATAGCTGAGGAATCAGCATCGGGATGGCGATGATGTAACCGGGCACCTGCCAGCGATAACGGAGACGATACTCATGTGCTATTAAAGCAAGAACTAGAGCGACAGTCGCGCTGATCAGGGCGATTGACATACTTTGTTCTAGAGTCCCTAGAATGCTGTGCCATTCGTATTCCCAAAAACGCAGGCTGTAACGGCTTGGGAGCAAATCTGGAAAGCGCCAACGTTGGGCAAAGCTCCACAGCACCATGAGTGGAATCATTAGAAGTGCAAGTAGAGCAATCAGTGAAAATAGGGTTTTACCGGGTAAACGAAACCCGTTTCGACCAGAGTACTGCCAGCGTTTGAAGCCTTTGGTAATACACCATTCCATTAAGCGTGCAAATCCAATCAAAAGGCTAGCGATCGCAAACAGTATTACTGCGCCAGCGGCAGCTCTTGGTAGGAGCGATAAATCTGGATCGTTAAACCATTGCCATACCAAAACCGCAAACGTGGGTGGGTTAGTAGGGCCAATAATCAGGGCGACATCGACAACGGACAAACTGTAAGCCAATACCGCCAGCATTGGGAAACGAAGTTTTGCTAACCATTGCGGAAATACGCATTTCCACCACGCTTGCGCGGAACTGTAGCCCATCGAGTGACTGACTTTTTCAACCTTATCGACTTTCAATTGCTGAAGGATCGGAATACTCATCAACAATAAAAACGGCACTTCTTTAATCGCAAGCATGATGATCAAACCGAGTGCATGTGGGTCCTTAATCAGCAATGCTAAGTCATTCACCGTTTGTGCATTCGGGTCGTAACCAAACAGTTGGTTGAGAACACGAACGCCCATACCAGTTGGGGCAAACAAGAACGCAAAGCCAATTGCAAACGCGACGTGCGGCATCGCGAGAAGTGGGGAAAGGCTAACTTCAATTTTTCGCCAAAACTTACTGCCCCAAGAGGCTTGTAGAATTGCAAATGCGATGAAGCAAGCCAAGTAGCTACTGAAAATGGCGGAGTAGAAAGTAAGCCCGATGGATGTCCAAACACCTTCCCAATCAAAGACGGCATTGAAGCCATCAAAAGAAAAGTGGTGTAGACCGATAGGAGGTACATAACCGAGCGCAGAGACCACCACTCCAAGTAGTCCCGGAATGGTAGGCAAAATACAAACTGCGATAATGACTAAATACAGCGCTCTTAACATGGATTCTTACTAATTCCCGTAGCGTTTCAACCATTCTTTTTCCAACGCCGCTTGCCAACTTGGATGTGGCTCAGCGATAGATTTGAATTGTTGAGTGTTTTTGGCCGAACCAGTTAGGTATTGGTTGCTTAGTACCGAAGGGTCGCCCCAGATGTTTAGGTTACCTTTGCGAGACTGTGCTTCAGGGCTCAATAAAAAGTTTATCGCAACTTGTGCACCAGCACTGGCATTTGCGTTCCAAGGAATCGCTAAAAAGTGGATATTTGAGAGTGCTCCTGCGTCCATTGCGTACGCTTTGGTGCTCTCTGCAAGATTACCGCTCGACTGCGCAGAGAAAACCGCGTTCGGGTTAAAGGTAATCGCCAGGTCAGTCTGACCATCATCTAGTAGCTGAAGGGTTTCTGCTGTACCGCCTGGAAACTGCTTACCACCGCGCCAAGCGACTTTATGGAACTCATCTAGATAAGACCACAGCGGTTGAGTGACTTGCTCAAACGTGTCATCGGTAACTGGTTGTTGCAGCTCAGGGGCGTTGTTAGACAGTTCAATGAGTAATGCTTTGATAAAGCTTGTGCCATGAAACTCTGGTGGTCGAGGGTAAGTCAGGCGATTCGGGAACGCTTTTGCATAGCTCAGCATTTCTGCGAATGATTTTGGAGGGTTATGGAGGGTTTGCTCGTCATGGATAAACACTAATTGTCCTACTCCCCAAGGTGCTTCTAGACCTTCTGTTGGCTCGGAGAAGTCCACATCAATTGGTAGAGATTTATCCACATATTGCCAGCTTGGCAAACCTTCGACAAAAGGACCAAATAGCAATTGGTTATCCTTCATTGATTTGAAGTTTTCGCCATTGATCCAAACCATATCAACACTGCCACCGCTGTTTTTACCTGCCGCTTTTTCTGCGATAAGTCGAGTAGTGGTCTCAGAAATATCAGTTACTTTAACGTGGTTTAGCGTCACGTTATAACGTGATTTTAGCTCTCTACTCGCCCACTGTATGTAGCGATTAATTTCTTGGCTTCCGCCCCAAGCATGAAAGTAGACGGATTGCCCGTCGGCTTGTTGTTCGATTTTTTGCCATTCGCTATTCACTGATGAATCGGCAAAAGAAGGTGTCGCAAAAGTCGTGGCTAAAATGCCAATGCTGCTGAGTAGCTTTTTCATATCTATTCCGTGTTATGTCTTTTGGTGCTTGCTTTCGTTTCTATTGACGTTTTCGCAAGTCGTTCCGCTCTGTTACAAGGATAGTAATTCATCTCTCTCTATTATCAATGCCAATCCCAAACGGAATCACTCATTGATTCAAAGAATTACTCTCAATGTGAAGCAAAACGAATAAAGGACAAATTTGGTGTCATTTTAGGAGCGGACCGTTTGTTTGAGGATATTCTTTCAAGTAATTGAAAATTATCGTCCCCAGAGATATGAATAGGTTGTTTTACAGAGCAAAATTGATGTCTAAAGCATGGAATTGAGGGCGAAAAGAGAAAGAAAGTTGGCCATTTAAATGACTTTAGCATGCATGACTAACGATTCATCGATATAAAAAAAGCAGCCGTTTGGCTGCTTTAAGATACTATCTGGTTTACTTAGTTGGGATTAGTTTACCCAGTCACGTAGTGTAAACGTCAATTCGTGATCGGCACTTTTCAGAACAAGACCATCTTTAGTTAGCGTGATATCGCTCCAGTTAGATAGTGTTTGTGTCATTGCGTTTTCGATCTTCATTTGATCTTCCATACACATCTTCATGGTCATGCCCATTTTTTCGATGCGTAGTTGGTTGTTTTTCAACTCGGCTTGACCGAAGAAGTTGTTACAACCTGCGTTGCCGTTTGCGGTTAGATTTTCACCGATTTCTAGGCGAGCCGCTTTTTGGTGTTCGTCTAGAACGATATTTTTGCCATCAACTTGAACAAGTTCCCAGTTGTGGTGCTGCAAATCTTGAGCCGTTATTTCTTTCACATCATCACCGTTGCTAGCACAAGCAGTCATAAGAACAGGGAGAGAGATTGCTGTAACTAACGTTTTTAGGCTAAGCTTCATTTTATAGACTCCGTTTTTATAAACGCGGTAAGTATAAGTAATAAAACACTGTTTTTGTCAGCATAAGGTTATGGTTTCGTATGTTTTTGACATAACGAAGTATATAGCAAGTTTTGTTGCTGACTAATCTTCTCATTATTTAAACTAGGCCAATACGCCCTAATATGGAAAGAGCGGTTTTAGTATGGAGCAACTGGAGTTTTTTACTGTCCCAAGCCCTTGTGTTGGAGTATGTACCTCCGATGAAAAAGGGTATTGCAAGGGGTGTATGAGAAAGAGAGAGGAAAGGTTTAATTGGCTTAACTTAACCCCCGCTCAGCAGTTGCACGTTATTAAGTTGTGTCGTCAAAGGTACAGAAGAAAGATGTTGGCCGGGAAGACGAAGCCAGAACAGCTTCAAGATGAGTCATCGCCTCAACAAGACTTATTCTAGAATTCTTGTTCAGTCTGTGGGGTTACGCCTTCGCTTTCGGTTCTGATTAGGCTTTTACATATTCCCGGTCCGGCAAGGTGTCCTTTAAGAACCGGGAATCTCCTATCCATTTTCCCTATAGAGCGGTAATTGGCGTTATTTCATCGACCAACGGTCGCTAACCCAGCCTCCCGCTTGTTCGTCGAAGTGATTTCCTGAAAATCGATGATTGAATTCAACATCTAATTTACTTGTTGGGCGTTCATCCATCAGTTGATGAATATATCTCGCCATAGGATCCGTACAAGCTTCACGCTCTCTACGGGTAACTACTTCTTTGATCATTTGGAGTCTGTAGCTATTGCTGGCTCGTTTCATTTTTGACCTCCAGAACTCGATGGCAGCAGTTTGAACACATTGACGTCCAGATCGCTGCTCATTAGTGTGCGCGTGGAGGCACATCACCATCGTTTGAAGTCCAAAGACAAATTGTTTGAGAGCAGTGTTTGTAACGCCATTCACATCTTTCTCAGAATCATTGACTGTGCGATTGAAAATGTTTCGCGAAATTTAGCCGATGAACCTGCATATTTAAAAGACCTTATCAAACATAGAAGCCCAACACAGGGGCGTCAATAACACAAATGAACAATTTTTGAACATATTGTGAAGGTGGAGAGTTTTCAGTAATTTATCGAAAATAAAAAACCGAAGCACAAAGCTTCGGTTTTAAGGAAAGCCCTGACGAAATTGCTTGTAAAAGCTCTTAGCGCCAGGGGTAAGGTGTTGAGTATTAGCTACCAGTTGCAGGACAACCTTTTACTGGTTGGCCATTACTGAAGTACTTGACGTTCTCTAAGTTCTTGTTGTAGTTATCCGCAGAGATTTGTGGGTTGTTTACGAAGAACTCGCGCAAAACGTATGCATCGGTTAGCTGTGTAGATTGAACATCGATGATTGGATAGTTATCGCCACCAGCAGCACTGAAGCTGATTACAGAGAATGTGTACGTTTCGTTTAGATCGAAGCCTTTATTGTTAATATCGGTAATGGTTACTGAGCCAGCATCACAGTTTACATCTAAAGTGATGTTATCTAGTTGAGCGTAAGCACCAGACCCTGCAGATTTCGTCGCAACCACGTCTAGGTATTCTTTAACTTCTTTACCTGTCATAGTTGCTTTAGTCACGAAGTTACCAAATGGCTGAACCGTTAGTACGTCACGGTAAGTGATATCACCATCTTGGATTGAATCACGCACGCCGCCAGAGTTCATCACACCAAAGTCAGCATTTACCGTTTTGTAAGTACGGTATGCCTCGCCGAGTAGGTGACCTAGGTTAGTTTGTTGAGAGCGAACTACGTTACGATCACCTTCTAACTTACCCGTCGTATTAGAAATCTTCTCATCTAATAACTCTTGACCTTGTTGTTGGTATGGCAGTAGTAACGCTTTTACTGTTGCATCTTGTTGAATTCGTTCACCGATAACTTCATCGTTTTCGTCTAGAAGGTTTACAGGAATCAGTGCGTAGTTCGCTAAGTGAAGCTTGCCGTCGTAGTATTCGAAGTCTGCACGACCCACATATTTACCCCACTCATGCGCTTGCATAATCCAAGTGCCTTTTTGTTGGTCTGGGGCACAATCATCCCCAGGTTTGAAATCAGCATACTCATTGGTACCTGGTTCCATACATACAGGGTTTTGCGAGTGACCACCGATGATAGCGTTTAGCTGTCCTTCTTCAAGAGAGCGAGCGAGTTTAACGTCACCTGGTGCTTCACTACCGTTTTTGCCGTCTTCGTAGTGACCCATGTGCGTCGTTGCAAATACTAGGTCTACCTTTTCGTTCTCTTCGATTTCCTTCAGTACCTTTTTGATTTCTACTTGAGGGTCTTCGAAGTGGATGTTTGATACGTTGTCTGGATTGACTAGCTTCGCAGTGTCTTGCGTTGTTAGACCAATAACAGCGATCTTAAGGCCGTTGATAGTAAATACTTTGTAAGGGTCGAAGTAACGCTCGTTTGTATCTTTTTTATAGATATTCGCAGCCAGCATAGGGAAGTCAGCTAGCTCGGCTTGCATATCGAGAATATCTAGTGAGTTATCAAATTCGTGGTTACCGACAGCCATTGCATCGTAACCAAGTAGGTTCATCCCTACGAAGTCTGGAACCGCATCTTGCATGTCTGATTCTGGTACACCGGTATTAATATCACCGCCAGATAGCAGAATGGTTTCACCGCCTTTTGCTTCGACTTCTGCGCGGATAGATTCGATTAAAGTGTGACGCGCAGCCATGCCGTATTCGCCGTCGCTGTTATGCCAAAAGCGACCATGGTTATCGTTAGTGTGGAGAACGGTGAACTTTGTACAAGAATCTGCAGTCTCGCAGGTTACTGGAGAATTGTCGCTGTCTGAGCCGCATCCTGCTAGCGCAGCGCCCACTGCCACTACCAAAAGAGATTTGGAAAACTTCATAAGGGATCCTTTCTTTGTGATTTTGTTATTGTTACGGCGTGAAATATACGGAATTAATGTGAAACTTTAGTGATCTATCTCTTATTTATACTTCTATCGGAGAAATGAATTAATAAGCCTGCAAACTACGTCTATAAATAAACAGAATTGGTATTTAGTATTTATTTTATATAGCTAGCTCTATTTTTTGTGAGGTAGTTAATTGAATGTGTGTTGTTTGTGTGAATCAATGCGCATTTTTGCGAAGTATTACGCTGATTTTGGTGATTATTTTGCCAAGTTTATGTTTTTCCTAATAGGTATGACACAAATCGTTATAAATTTTCGCTCTGATGATGAGGGGTGGCGGTTTGTATGCATAATGAACAGCACAGAGCTTAAACTCATTTGATCATGGCTTTATTCTGCCAAACTCTATCAAAAATTGTATTTATCTCTTTACTATAATTGCGATCGTTTAGAAACCTTATGCTTTAAGCATCGTTTATTTATCCTCATCCGATACCTTATCGTGCTTATTCCGCATTTGACACTCGAATGTTTAAACAAATAGATTCAACCTAATGAGTCAAAATGAAAAGTAAATAATGGATCATTCTTCTTCGAATATTATGATGTGAACTATCATTTAATTAATGAAAATGAAATGGATTAATGTAAAGCGTTGCGACTGTAGCTGTTATCTTTGAGCTTTGGTTTAAAGGGTAGGGTTAAAAGAATTTGTAAGTGGTGAACGCTAATAAAGGATGCTTATGAGATACACAGTAAGGGACGCACTCAAAAAGGAAGCAGCCCAAATCGCCAAGATACACGTTGATTCTTGGCAGGTGGCGTATAAAGGATTAATGCCAAAGAGCTACATAGAGCAGTTTACGATTGAGCGTCGAGAAAGGATGTGGGCGCGAGTGATGACGGAGCAACTGGCCCAATTGATCGTAGTTGAGAGGCAAGGAGAAATTGTTGGCTTTTTAAGTTACGAGTTACCTAACCACACCAGCGAAGATAAAACGGCATTAGTGACATGTTGCTACGTTACGCCGCTACATTATGGGCAAGGAGCAGGAAGTGCACTGTTAGATGAGTTAGAGACACGTTTGCTCTCTACGTCAGTTATGCAGATCAGTTTGAAAGCACTGGATACTAATCAACAGGGGCTTAACTTTTACAAGAAGTGTGGTTTTGTGCGTACTGGAGAGGAAGAGTCGGAAGTGATTGAGAGTATGACGCTGACCGATCTCACTTTAGTGAAGTATATTGCCCGTTCATAAATCAAATGCTATATGCCAAATATAGTAAAACCCCGGAGGTGGTAAGACTCCGGGGTTTTGAAATTTTGTAGATGTCTCGGTTGGTAAGTCCGATTATCTTTTATGCAAAAGGTTTGGATTTAATCCGATTAATTCCTTGGTAGGGAATTAGATACGGATGAAGTCCATGTGTTCAACTTTTGGCTTGAACGCGTGACGTTGAACGTCTTGTGGCTTAACTTTAACTTCTTTGCCATCGATAACTAGAACGATGCCTTCGTAGAATTCAGGCTTGTCCATTTGGTTTACGATGTCGTCGTGGTTAAGAACGATAGCTACTGCTGCTTCTTCACCGCCGTATACAACTGCAGGGAATTTGCCAGCGTGACGTAGGCGGCGGCTCGCACCTTTACCTAGTTCAGTACGTACTACTGCTTCGAATTTCATAGTATTTACTCTCAAATTAGTAAAAATCAAATGTTCACAATCAACAATGCGACCTTGTTGTTCGTGGTAAAGCTTGAAACAGGAACTGTTCAAGCGAGCGCGGATACTATCATTCCACTTATAAATGGGCAACCCAAATCGTATCCAAATCAACAAAAAGGTATGATTTAGCGGGGTGGAAGGCTATCCCTTTTAACGCTTTGCTTGGATTTTGTTCACATCGACTTCATTTTCATCGGTTTACTGATCAAGGTCCGAAGAACAAAGTTTACTGTTATATGCTTTATGTTCGGCTGAGATGTAAGACTAAAGATGCTTTTAATCCACCCAAAGCGCTTGTATCCAATGTTAATTGACCTCGGTAACTGTGTGCCATTTCACTGACTATGTTTAGACCAAGACCTGAGCCAGGGGTTGTTTCATCCAATCTAACTCCTCTCTTGATTACTTGACTCAGTTTCTCTTTAGGGATGCCTGGCCCATCATCTTCAATAATGATGTGTATATTTTCCTTATCCTGAGAGGAGTGCACACGAATCATGCTGTTGGCCCACTTATAGCCATTTTCTAGCAAGTTACCTAGCATTTCATCGAGATCGGTCTGCTCTACTGCTACATTCAGCTCTGAATCAAGTTCATTAATTAAGGTAATGCTTCGGCTCGCATACACTTTATCAAACGCCATTGAGATAGCATCCACACGATCTGCTGGGTTCGACTTCACTGATAATATGTTCATCGATCCGGCCATACGGGCACGACCCAAATGGTAATCGATATGGTCTTGTATTTGATTGATTGGAGCTCTGAGACGGGATTGTGCCTCAGGTTCTAACGTCTGAACTTCATTTTTTAGAACAGAAAGTGGCGTTTTAAGTGCATGAGATAGGTTACCTGCATGATTGCGAGCTCTCTCTAGTAATTCTTGGTAATGGAACAGCAGAGCGTTGAGGTCGAAGATTAGAGGAGAAATCTCTTTTGGGTAGGTTTCTTCTAGACTCTTTTTATTACCAGACTTCAGCTCGGCTAATTCTTTTTGTAGCTTTGTAAGCGGACTCAATGACCAAGCAATTTGCAGTAAAATGACGGTAAGTACGCCCGCGAATAATAAACCCAAAATAAGCCAAAGTTGGCCGATTAACGTTTGAAGGGTATTTTTAATGGGCTCTTCGTCAATACCAATAATAATGTGAATAGGACCATCGTAATCAGGAAGGTACAGTGCTTTTTCTAGCGTAATTAGTTTTTCGCCTCTTGCTCCATACGCATCTTTATCCAAACCTTTGTATTCGATTTTTTTGTCCCACAACGAACGAGAACGTTCGAGGCTTGCCTCTGTAGAGGCACTCCAATACAAACCACTGTAAGGTCGGTTAAATCGAGGGTCTGATAGCTGAGCTGCGAGTGAAAGATGCCCGGTGTTATCGACTTCTAACTGTGCTGCGACTTCATCCATAAAAATGCTGAGCTGTGAGCGAGTGTCATCAACCATATAGTTGTAGACCTGCGTCGGTATCGTCACACCAGCGGCGAGGATCATTGCCGTTAACCAAACGATCGCCGCTAAAACGAGGCGACTTTTGATACTCAGTCGTTTTATTGCGTTCAACGGTAGCCTGTTTCTATTCGGCATTTAATTGGTATCCCAACCCTCGGACAGTTTTGATGATCTTTGGTGCGATTTTTTTGCGAATTCGGCCGATAAAAACTTCGATTGTGTTGGAGTCACGATCAAAGTCTTGTTTGTAAATGTGCTCGACGAGTTCGGTTCGAGAAATCACTTTTTCCGGGTTATGCATAAAGTAAGCGACCACTTTATACTCTAGCGCCGTCAAGCTTACCGCTTGACCTTGCCACATGACTTTAGAAGTGCGTGTATCCAAGCTCAAGTCGCCAATTTGCATCACAGGAGAGGCATTACCAGAGGCTCTTCGAAGCTGTGCACGAATACGAGCGATAAGCTCAACCATTTCAAATGGTTTAGTTAGGTAATCGTCTGCACCTGCGTTTAAGCCTTCAACTCGCTGCGTTAGGGTGTCGCGAGCGCTTAGAATCACGACAGGAGTATTAATGTTTTCATCTCTGATGCCTTTTAGGACGGTAAGACCATCCAGTTTTGGCAAGCCGAGGTCAAGAACAATGGCGTCCCATTCTTCCGAAGTCGCGCGATACAGAGCGTCTATGCCATCTTGGGACAATTCTGGTACCCAGCCGGTACTTTCTAATGTTTCGATGATTTGCTCGCCTAAACGAGGATCATCTTCAACAACAAGTATTTTCATATTGATGATTCTTATTATGTTTGGATTTTTATCGAAGTAAGCTACGCATCGTGTCTGGATGACGCATTAGACAAGTTTAGTTGTTTTGCGGCTTTAACGCTTTGTTAAAGCTGCGACCTTTGATCTCAAGCATTTCTAGCGTGGCGGCGTCGTACTCAACTTTCAGGACGCTGTTGTTGTACAGAATTTTCAATTCATACACCCAAGCATCATCATCTTCTTCAAGCTCGACCTTGATGATGCGGCCGTATAGGTCGTTTTCTACTGCGGCGTAAAGTTCCGAAAATGGTCGTATATATCCTTGTTGAACCGCGCGATAGACCTCATCTTGATCTTCATCGAATTCGATACGTGTTCCTGGCTTTTCGACATCTTGCACGATGGCGTGGCCATTTTGTGATGTGTACTCGTTGCCATGCTTGGCAAAACTTGGTGCACACATGAATGTCGTGATAAGGCCGAAAAGTAACGCAGAATGTAGAGAAGTCGTTGCTTTATACATAGTCAAACCTTTTCTGGAGCGTTAGCCGCAGTATATCGGAGATAGATGAACAGAGAGTGAATCAGCTAATTAAGTTTTGCCATGTGTTGTCGATGTTATTTCAACTCATCTTCAAAAATTTTATCTCGCAGCTTCCAAAAGCGACCAGATTTTCTAGCAATAACAAACTGAGGCAAACGGAAACGATGTTGATTAGCGACAACGCGTGTCGGTGAAGCCTCTTCAAAAGGGCGATGCTTGTCTGCTAAGTGGGGGCGTACGAACTGATCTTTAAACGTTTGTTTTTGTTTTTTGGTACTCAATGTCCAAAACTCATGAACTAACGCATTGCCTTCGCCTTGGTATGGTTCACCAGAATACGTCACCTTTAGCTGAGATTTACCATCACTGGACTTAAATACAGATAGGTCCATTTCTGTGCATTCAAAGATTAATGCATCTTTGAGATTAAGGGCTTCTTTTAGCTTTTTATCTGGGTCTACGAGCGTCGCATCACACTCATGACAAATTCGTGCAGCGATATCGTTGTCCGCACCACATTCACCGCAGTATTTGGCACGAAAACGGTAGCCACAGTGTTCACGTTCGCCTGTGTCTTCATCTTCAAAGTAACCTTGGCAACGTCTGCCAAAATGTTCAACCAAGAAACCGTTACTATCCAACTTACCCCAGAAGTTGTTATTGAATCCGCAAGCCGGGCAAGGAATCGTGATAATTTCACTGTCAGAGTCTGGTTTGGGATCACCGACTTCAGGTTGGTATAAATCGTAGCTGTTGCCTGCGTAATCAAGCACTAAACATTCTGATTTTCCGTCTGATAAGCGTAATCCTCGTCCTACTATCTGTTGGTACAGACTGACTGACTCTGTTGGTCGCAAAATCGCGATTAAATCGACATGCGGCGCATCAAACCCGGTTGTCAGTACCGAAACATTGACTAAGTATTTTATTTGACGATTCTTGAACGCTTGGATGATCGCATCGCGCTCCGGCGTAGGTGTATCACCAATGACGATTTCAGTTTCGCCTTCTGGCAATAAACTGTGTATCTCCTGTGCGTGTCGAACAGTTGCAGCGAAGATCATGACACCTTGACGCTCTTTCGCATATTGCATGATTTGCTCAACAATTTGTGGAGTCGCACGTTTGGCTTTATCGATCACCATGTCCATTTCTGTTTCTTTGTAGCGTCCGGTGTTAGCGGGCTTCAGCTGAGAGAAGTCGTAAGACAAAACGGGCGCATCCATCATGCGGGCTGGAGTGAGGAAGTTTTCGTCGAGCAAGTAACGGATCGGCAGTTCGAAAATACAATCGCGGAAGAATCGAGGCTCTTCGGTTCGCACTTGACCTCGGGTGTGATACTGATAAATCCAGCCCATTCCTAAACGATAGGGCGTTGCAGTTAGTCCCAGCACCTTAATGCCAGGGTTCAGTTCTCGTAAGTGAGTAATAACTTTTTGGTAGCTGCTGTTTTTGTCATCTGGCACACGATGGCACTCATCAATAACGAGCAGAGAAAACTGGTTTTTGAACGAATCTAAGTTACGTACGACCGATTGAACCGAAGCAAACACGACTTGCTGGTCAGTTTCTTTTCGTCCCAATCCTGCTGAGAAGATAGAACCTTTTAAACCATAACCTTCATACTTCGCGTGGTTTTGCTCGACCAGTTCTTTTACGTGGGCGAGGACTAACACTCGTCCTTTCGCAAGGCGAGCAAGTTCTGCGATCACCAAGCTTTTTCCTGCACCGGTTGGCAGCACGATCACTGCTGGTGTCGAGTGTTTACGAAAGTAATGAATAACGGCTTTAACCGAGTCGGCTTGATAAGGACGAAGTGTGTACATGAAAATATGTGAAATTGCTCAACTATTCGAACGAGGAACGCTATAATACCTGACTTTTATACCCAAGTGACCTTTAAACCAAGATTTAGAGATCACTTGGGTATAATTCAATGAGGTATTCATGCGTTTAGATAAATATTTGTGTGACGCTCTGGGTGCAACACGCAAACAGGCAACAAAGATCATCAAAAGTGGAGACATCACCGTTGACGGTGAGGTTCAAAAAAGTGGTGCATTTAAAGTACCTAAAGGTGCGGAAGTGATGTGGGAAGACCGTGTTATTGGTGCTCCTGGTCCTCGTTACATTATGTTGTATAAGCCTGCTGACTTTGTTTGTTCACATGAAGATGGCTACAACCAAACTGCATTCGCATTGCTTGATGAGCCTAAAATTGAAAACCTTCACTTTGCGGGCCGATTAGATGTCGACACAACTGGTTTAGTATTGATTACGGATGATGGTAAGTGGTCTCATCGTATTACCTCACCTAAGCATAAGTGTGAGAAAACGTACCGTGTTTGGCTCGTCGATGCTATTCAGCCAGATTACGCGGAAAAGCTCGAACAAGGCATCATTTTGCGCAATGAATCAGAAGCAACATTGCCTGCTCGTTTGGAAATCGTGAACGAGGCTGAGAATGAAGTATTGTTAACTATCGTGGAAGGTAAGTATCACCAAGTGAAACGTATGTTCGCGGCGTTAGGAAATAAAGTTGAGTACTTACATCGTGAGCGTATTGGTTCTATCGAACTTGATGAGGCACTAGAACCAGGTGATTATCGCCACCTCACGCAAGAAGAAATTGATTCTATTTGGAATTAATTGTCGGCATGGGAAATTCTTTAGTTCCTAATAGGAACTAGTCTTTTGGTAGGAATTGGCTCAAAATAAATTTTCCTACCAAAATTAGTGCCTAGACAATTCCGGTGTGCTTACTCATCTCAGTGATATGCCTTTGCATTTAGCTGATGCATGCATACTCTTATTGCAAAGCCTTCGGCTACGGTGAATGGAATGATGGTGTCAACGCCATCATTTTTACTGCATTGTGTTTGTTTCCCATAAACACATTTCGCTTTCACATGCTTTTCTATGTCGAGTTCGTCAAGGTCACACCTTGGTACATATTTGCCCTTATGATTCTCGAACGTTGGATAGAACAGGTTTTTGGCTTCTACATTCAGCGATATGAGAACTTCCGTTATTTTCACTTTGTTCTGCAAGTATTGACGGTAGGGCTCCAACAAGAGGTAAAAGAATGACAGAAAAAGCTCAAAGTGCTCCGCAATCCCAAATCAGTTTTCTATTGTTTCTGGTACTAGGAGCGATTGGTGCTTTGACGCCTTTGGCGATCGATATGTATTTGCCTGCGATGCCGACAATAGCGAAAGATTTGGGGGTCGCGCCTGGCGCGGTTCAGATTACGTTGACGGCTTATACCGCGGGTTTTGCGATCGGCCAGTTAATTCACGGGCCGCTTGCCGATAGCTTTGGTCGCAGACCTGTGTTGATTTTAGGCGTACTTTTCTTCGGCTTGGCTGCTGTTGTGAGTGCGACAACAAATGGCATTGATGCGCTGACCTATGTACGTACGGCACAAGGTTTTGCTGGCGCGGCAGCGGCGGTCATTATCCAAGCCGTCGTGCGTGACATGTTTGACCGTGAAGACTTTGCACGCGCAATGTCCTTCGTTACTCTGGTCATTACTATTGCGCCGTTGGTGGCACCGATGATCGGTGGCCATCTCGCGATTTGGTTTGGTTGGCGTTCCATTTTTTGGGTACTAGCTATTTTCGCTGTAGTTGTGATTTTTCTCGTACTTTGGAAAATCCCTGAAACGTTACAGCCTGAAAATCGTCAGCCTCTTCGTTTCCGCACGACGCTGAGAAACTACGCCAGATTATGCTCCAATCCTGAAGCGATCGGTTTGATGCTCTCAGGTGCGTTTTCATTTTCCGGAATGTTTGCATTTTTGACGGCGGGTTCGTTTGTTTATATTGATTTATATGGTGTTCGACCAGACCACTTTGGTTACCTATTTGGTTTGAACATTGTGGCGATGATCATCATGACCAGTATTAATGGTCGCTTGGTGAAGAAAGTGGGTTCCCATGCCATGCTTCGTTTTGGGTTGTTCGTGCAACTTTTGGCGGGGATTGGTTTATTCGTAAGTTGGTTAATGGACTTCGGATTATGGGGCATTGTGCCTTTTGTTGTGCTGTTTATCGGTACATTGTCGACGATAGGTAGTAACGCGATGGCGCTGCTTTTAAGTGGTTACCCATCAATGGCGGGTACGGCGTCGTCTCTAGCGGGGACATTAAGATTCGGTATCGGTTCATTGGTTGGTGCGCTGGTGGCATCACTGCCCGGGAATGTTGCTTGGCCGATGATCATCGTGATGTTTGCTTGTTCTGTGCTTTCAGCACTGTTTTATTGGACTTTAGGAAGAAAGGCGTAATGTCGAATTACACCAAAGAAATTCAAAACTTGGTTAACTCAGCACTTGAAGAGTTAGATCAAGAGCATCGCTCAGGTAAGTTAGCCAATGCCCCTGTTGCGAATAACCATTATTTAGTACGTTGGGTAACAAAGGCGCTAAAATCACAACGTTTCGGACGTACGGTAGGCGATGACTTAACGCGTTGGCAAAAAGCAGGTCGCTCAAAGGGGAACGATGCTGGTTTGTTGTTTATCTTTAAACGTATTTCTGCTTTTTATGCGCAATTCTTCCCTGAAGGTGAAGACTCCAAAGTGTTCAAAGATTCAGATATTGAGTCTTTTCTTGATTTGATGGAGCAAGCAGGCTGGGAAGTCTCAACGTCTGAGCAACTGATTGGGTGCGGCAAAGTACAAATCTTCACTGAAGGTCAAAACTCTTTAGCGTTATGTGCAGACCAATGCGAAAGCTGTTTTGATGGCGAGTTGCTCGTAAAGCCAATGAGTTGGTTTGTACGTGGCAATCATGCTGAGTTTGTTGAGAAAGCAGCGCAAGCGGGCTTTATGGTACATAAGGTAACAGACTACAAATCGATGGTGAAATACCATGGCGAGTACCTTATTTTTCCAGCAAACGAAGGCAACCAGTTAGCCGAAATTCCACTCTCGTTCAAAGCTGACTAAAGTGACATTTTGAGTGTTTAGAAGCCCCTGTTATTGGGGCTTTTTGTTTTCTAAACGGTTTGCTTCTTTCGCGATGGCTTTGACCATGCCTTTAAATATGAAAAGATGGGCTGGCATCATTGCAAACCAATAAAGCAGCCCAAGAAACCCTTGCGGGTGCCACCAGGCGGTAATATCCAATTCTCGTTCGTCACCGAGATCTTTGATGGTAATTTCTAAACGCCCAAGGCCTGGGCCTTTCATACCAAAAAACAGTGAAAGAAACTGATTATTATCGCAGCGAATCACTTTCCAAGAGTCAATAAAATCACCGACTTTAAGCTCTGGTCCAGGAGGAGAAACGCGAATCGGTTTTCCGCCACCAAAAAAGATATCGAGCCATTCACGTGTACGCCACAAGATGTTGGCAAAGTAATAGCCTTTTTCGCGACTCCCGATCTTTTGCGCCACTTTCCATAATGCCGCAGCGGAGGCTTGAGTTTTAATGCTCGCTCCAGCTTGTTTTGGGTAATAGCCATATCCTGGTTGCCATCGACGAAGCGCTGCGGGTTCAAACCCCCAGACATTACTGCGTACAAATGTGCCTTCATCTTGAATGGTATCAGTTACCGCTTGCTCGTAGCTGATCAGCGTTTGAGGAAATCGTTCTTCAATCGCTTTGGAGTCTGCAATGTAGTCGTGCTCTAAGCCTGCAAGTAATGCTTTACCGATACTAGTTGGCACTGAGGTAACTAAACCTAGCCAGTACGATGCCATTTTCGGAGTAAGTAGCGGGGTCGACCACAACCGATACGGCTTGTTCGTGATTCGGCAAATGACCTTGAACTGCTCGCGGTAGCTAAGTGTATCTGGCCCTCCAACTTCATAAATTTCACTTTCTTCTGGATAGGGGGCTTCTGCTAACTTCAACAAATAGTGGTTGAGATTGGGCAAGGCGATAGGGTTCGCTTTTGAGTCGACCCATTTAGGCGCGATCAAAATAGGTAAGTTGTAGACAAAGTCACGCATGATTTCGAAAGCGGCAGAGCCGGGACCGATGATAACGCCAGCACGCAATTCAGTTACTGGAACACCAGACTGTCGAATTATTTTTCCCGTGGCTTTACGAGCGGCTAAATGGCGAGAGTTTCCGGTTTGAGGTTGAATGGCACTCAAATATACAACATGCTCGACGGAGCTTTGTTCCAACGCATATTTGAAGTTCAAAGCAAGGTTTAGTTCGTACTCAACAAAGTCATCACCTTGAGCCATCCCGTGCACGAGAAAAAAGACTAAATCAAAATCGTTCACTACAGCCTTCGTGGTCTCTGCGTCAGCCAAGTCGAGATACCTTAACGTTAAATTAGGGTGAGGCTGAGTTCTTGACTCTAAATAATCAATATGTCGCGCCGCTGCTGTGACGGCGTAACCTTTATCTAAAAGTAACGGAAGAAGTTGAGAGCCAATGTAACCCGAGGCGCCTAGCACCAACACCTTTTTCATTATCTGTCCTTTTATCGTTGGTGGAATAAACACCACAGAGTATAATCATGAGACACTTTCCCCATTCTATCAATAAGTTGTCGTTGGAGCGCTTGTGACTTTTCTTTCTCAACTCTCAATACACGCAGATAAAGCATTCTTACGTCGTTTATTTGCAATCGCGTTACCAATTACACTGCAAAGCATGATGTTTTCTAGCAGAAGCCTCGTCGATGTTCTTATGCTTGGTCAACTTGGTGAAGCTGAAATTGCCGCTGTTGGAGTTGCTGCGCGCGCGACTTTCGTCACCACCATCATGTTAGTTGGGGTGACAACGGGCGGTGCGTTGTTAACCGCTCAATATTGGGGGGCTGGCGATAAAGTTGGGGTGCGTCGCAGTACCGCTTTAACATGGATGATCGCAATGATGTTTGCTGCGATTGCTGTTGCTTTGTTTGTTGTTTTTCCACAACTCATCATGAGCTTGACTACCGATTCACAAGAAGTGATTGAATTAGGGGCCAGCTATCTCATTATTTCGTCGGTTAGCATGTTTGCTGTTGCATGTGTGGCCAGTATGTCGGTGGGCCTAAGGGCGATGCACCAACCAGGCTTAAGCACTTTTTTTAGTGGTATAGGCATTTTATCTAATGTTTTTCTTAACTGGGTTTTAATTTTTGGTCAATTAGGCTTTCCTGCTTTGGGTATTACGGGAGCAGCGATCGCAACGGTAATCAGTGGCGCGATCGAAGTAGGTTGCTTGTTTGGTTATCTATGGTTGAAAAAACACATAATCGCATTTGGCTGGGATGATATACGCGCAGGATTGGTCTTAGATAAAATTACGCGTTTCTTGAGCCTCTCTTTGCCAACCACATTTAACTTCTTGGCGTGGGCTGGTGGGTTGTTTGCTTATCACGCCATCATGGGGCAAGCAGGCGTGCAAGGTTTGGCGGCGCTTTCCGTAATGACACCTGTTGAGTCGATCGCATTGGCGATGATGATTGGTTTATCGAATGCGGCCGCAGTTCTAGTAGGGAACCAGCTCGGCGCTCGTAATTTTGAACCCGTTTATTATCAAGCATGGGCTACGGTCATTTTGAATGTGCTTATCGCATTTGTGGTCGCCGTCTTGTTGATAGTGTCAAATCAATGGATCCTTAATGCGTTTAGTGCACTGACAACGGACACTCGTGAGCTAGCTGAACAGTTTATGGTGATTCTTGCGTTGGGTGTCGTGCTACGCTCGGTGCCGATGATGGCTATTGTTGGTGTATTACGTGCGGGCGGTGATGTTAAGTTTTGTTTGTATCAAGACATCTTGGCGCAGTGGGTGATCGGGATTCCACTCGCAGCATTTGCAGCGATTTATCTCAATTGGGACCCACAATGGGTTTACTTACTCTTTTTGACGGAAGAAGTTGTGAAGTGGGCGATTTGCTTGCCAAGAATGGTTAGCCGAAAATGGATGAAAAACCTGATTGGCCAGTAAGGAGGAACAGAGTTTATTTTGGCTGCAAAAATCTGCTCAAAACGTCAACAAAATTAGCAACAGAAAGTGAATCGAGTTGCATTTGTACTTCCATAGTGTGATCAAGCATTCAAAATACTTTCTACTAACAGGATTTTAGTGTAGATTCTGATCCCAATTTTTAAACACCATCCGAGCGGCATAATCAATGTTAAAACTGTCAGACCTATGTAAAGGCTATGTAGACGGGGGAGAGTTTCACCCTGTATTACAAGGGGCAGAATTAACATTGCAGCAAGGTGACCAAGTCGCTCTGATGGGAGAAAGTGGTTCGGGTAAAAGTACTCTGCTGAATTTAATCGCCGGATTAGATACTGCCGACTCTGGTGAAGTGCAGTTTCCAAATTTTGCTATGCATGAAGCACCGGAGCATTTAAGAACCCTTTATCGCCGCAACAATATTGGTAATATCTTCCAACAATTCAACCTGCTTCCTACACTTAATATTGCCGACAATATTCGTTTTTGTCGTCAGTTAAAAGGTCTGCCGGAAGATAAAGAGTTGTGGCGTCAAATTCTTTCTGCTTTGGACTTAATGCCATTGCTAGGACGTTATCCGGAAGAGGCGTCTGGTGGTCAGCAACAACGTGCGGCGATTGCTCGCGCCCTTTATATGGAACCCAAAATCCTGCTTGCTGATGAGCCAACTGGTAGCCTAGACGAGCGAAACGCAGAAGCAGTAATGCGCTTATTAACGAGTCTCGCTCGCCAATTGGAGTGTACTTTGCTGTTAGTGACGCACAGTGAAAAAGTGGCCGCCCATATGGAAGGAAAGATTCGACTTCAAGGAGGGCAGTTACATGTTATGGCCCGTAGTTAAGGCACTACTCGGTCATTACCGTCGTTACCCTCTACAAATTATTCTTGTCTGGCTGGGATTAACTTTAGGCGTGTCCCTCCTTGTTGGTGTTACTTCTATCAACCAGCATGCAAAACAAAGTTATGCTACTGGGGAAAAGCTTTTCTCCAATCCTTTGCCATACCGAATCCGAACGAAGCACTCTGCCAATAAAATTCCTCAAGGTTTCTATATTCAGTTACGTCGAGCTGGGTTTAACCAATGTGCACCGTTTGACGTGCTTCATCTAGATGCCAAGACCGATATGAGCCTGATGTTGGTGGGGATAGATCCTGTCGCGATGATCCCACTACAACAAGGAAAATCGCTAGGTGAGATGCCTGTTTTATCTCTAATGAAGCCTCCTTATCCTATTCTTGTTAGTCAAGATTTGGCCGCTTACATGAGTTGGCAGGATGGGGACTTCATTGAGATGAATGACGGAAGCCGTCTTGGGCCTATTCAAGTAGATAAGGACAAGATGCTTTCGGGTACTCGGCTGGTTACTGATATATCGTTGTTGCGTATGCTCAAGCGGAGCTCAGGTTTGTCTGCGATTTCTTGTGGTGAAATGCCAGAGGAAAAGCTAATAGCACTGAAAAACATGCTGCCAAACGGAATGACGCTCGTTAGGAATACGCGTACAGAGCTTGAGTCGCTAACTAACGCATTCCATATGAATCTCACCGCGATGGGAATGCTGTCGTTTTTGGTCGGGTTGTTTATTTTTTATCAAGCGATGTCTCTGTCTTTCATCCAGCGACAACGTTTGGTAGGTATTTTGAGACAGACTGGTGTTAACGGAACACAGTTAGCGCAAGCTTTATTACTAGAGTTGTCTTTGCTCGTCTTTATTGCGTGGGCGTGTGGTAACTTTTTTGGCTTGATCTTAGCAAATGAACTTATCCCAGCAGTGTCTTCGAGCCTGAGTGATTTGTATGATGCCAACGTAGGCTTAACCATAGGATGGTCATGGCAATCTAGCTTATACAGTCTAATCATGGCAGCGATGGGTGCGTTGATATCGTGTCTGTGGCCATTAATCCGTTTGTTGAAGTCACAACCAATCCGCCTTTCTTCTCGACTGTCGCTAATGCGATTTGCTGGAAGAGAGTTCTCTTGGCAGGCGCTTGCGGCGTGTGCGTTTTGTGTCGCTGCAATAGCGGTATATCAGGCCCCGAAAACACAAGAAACCGGCTTTGCTATTATTGCTCTGATGTTGGTTAGTGTGGCGTTGTTTATGCCATTTATTATGTGGCATATGTTCCAAAGTTTTTCTTATACCATGCGATGGGTTCGTGTCCGTTGGTTTTTTGCTGATGCAGCAGCGAGCATGAGCTATCGCGGTGTGGCTACGATGGCGTTTATGTTAGCGCTGGCGGCAAACATTGGTGTAGAAACGATGGTCGGAAGCTTTCGAGATACAACCGATAAGTGGCTAAATCAGCGATTAGCGGCTGATGTGTACATCTATCCGACCAACAATTCAGCCGCTAGGATGAGCGCATGGCTCCAGAATCAGCCAGAGGTGAACTCGGTTTGGTGGCGCTGGGAAAAAGATATGCCGACCGAGCATGGTGCTCTGCAAGTTGTAAGTACGGGCTCTTCTGAAGGTGAGTTAGACTCACTTACCGTCAAGTTAGGTGTCCCAAATTACTGGTATCAACTGCACGCTACCAAGAGCTTAATGGTCAGTGAGTCGATGGCCTTGAAGCTGGATATCCGCCCTGGCGATTTCATTAACTTGCAAGAACCGCTTGGTGGTGATTGGCAAGTCGTAGGCGTTTACTACGATTATGGAAACCCATATAACCAGGTGATGATGTCGCACCGGAATTGGCTGTATGCATTTGCAGGTACGGGTAATGTTGGTCTTGGCGTAGTATTAAAAGATAACGTCAATGGAGAAGGGCTGAAAAATCGCTTAGAGAATGTATTCCGTCTTCCGCAAGATCGTGTGTTTGATAACGGTAATATTTATAGCCAAGCAATGAGAGTGTTTGATCATACCTTTGCTATAGCAGGAACCTTGGGCAATATCACGCTGATTATTGCCGTGTTTGGTTTATTCTTTGCGACGTTGGCAGGAGAACTTTCACGGCAGCGGCATTTTTCCTTATTAAGGTGCATGGGTGTGTCCGGAAAAGAACTTGTCGTATTAGGTGGTTTGCAGCTATTCGTCTTCGGAGCCATTTCTGCGATTATTGCAGTGCCGCTCGGCTTGGCGCTCGCACATTTGATCGTTGATATTATCATTAAGCAATCATTTGGCTGGTCTCTAGAGCTTCAAACGATTCCATGGGAGTATGCTCAAACCATTGCTTGGGCGATGCTTGCCATCATGGTTGCTGGCGCATTGCCAGTTATTAGAATGATCAAAAGTACACCGATGAAGTCATTAAGGGACGCGTTGTAATGAAAAAAGTGGGCTCTAAAAAACGCTTGTTGGTTTCAACGCTCATTGTTGTTACGTTCGCTTTTCTGACTGGGGCTGCTTTTTACTCAATTTTTTGGTTAGAGGCGACAGCAACACGAGAAAGCGAACTTGATTCTATCTTAACGCGTGAAAATCAAACGATTTTCGAGCCTGTACTACCTAATGAGCATGTCTCTTTACCCTCAGACTTTCGCTTTCATCCCGAGTATCAGCATGAATGGTGGCACTACTTTGCGAAACTAAAAGATGAGCAAGGCAAGATCTACAATGTTCAATGGAGCTATTTCAGGGTTGCGACGGACGAGCGAGAAACCAGCGGTTGGCAGAACCCTCAATTGTACATTTCACATGTTGTCGTCAGTCATGGCTCGCATGTATGGAAAGAGCAACGGGTAGCTAGAGGTGGGATAGGCCAAGCTGGTATGATCAATCGTCCTTTCAGGTTATGGATTGATAATTGGACTTGGCGATCACTCGGTGCGACGCCTTTCCCGGGTAACTTGAATGTGAATACTGATACGTTTGGACTTGAGCTCAATACCATGACAAACGGCCCCTTTGTCGTGAATGGAGACAAAGGTTTCCAAGTTAAACATGCGTTGCAATCTGTTGCTTCTTTCAGCTTCAGTGCTCCATTTTTAAAAGTAAAAGGCAGCTTAAGCTTAAATGGTAAGCGATTCTTAGTGACGGGTTCTGCTTGGGCGCAAAAAGAGTGGGGCAGCGGCTTAATTGGTGAGGGGCAACAAGGCTGGGATTGGTTTGTTTTCAATTTAGATGATGGTCGAGCATTAACTGTTAGCCGTTATCGTCACCATGGGCAAACACCGCACGTGTTTGGCACGTTGTCGACACGCTCAGGTAAAGTCATCAACCTCTCAGACGATGATATCAGTATCAAGCCAATGCAAGTGACCAGTTTATCCAATGGAAGAAGGTTACCTTTGCAATGGATTATCAATATTCCGAAGCATCAAATTAATTTGACTACCCGCATTATCAAGTCAGATATGTGGCTACCCTTTGTAATACCTTACTGGGAAGGGCCTACTTTAGCCTCCGGCTCCAATGAGGCTTGGGGCTTTATGCAGCTGACAGGCTATTGAGTTGTGAAGAAAACCACCCCCTACGGGTGGTTTTTTAGTGCGCGAAGCTTCCTAGCTTTTTCTCAAAAGTACGGGGTTATCATGATGGTACAAGCCGTGTTATGCTGATTTTCTCATCATCTTGATAAATATTTGGTGCGACAAAAACAAATACGATCTCCGATCAAAATTGAGTGTCATGTTGGAAAATACGATGTATAGTAAACTTAACATCGAAAAAACCGAAGTTTATACTCTGAAGAAGCGATTATTCTAAAGTTTTCGACAGCTATACACTCTTATCACTCTTTGTTAATCGTTTATTAAGATAATAAATATAAGGACGAAACCATGAACGATGTCATTCGTGACTTTTTCAAAATGGAATCAGCAGGTGGTATTCTTCTCGTAATCGCAGCGGCAATTGCGATGACCATTGCTAACTCACCGCTGGGCGAAACTTATCAATCTGTACTGCATACTTATGTATTCGGTATGTCAGTTTCTCACTGGATTAATGACGGCCTAATGGCTGTTTTCTTCTTACTTATTGGCCTTGAAGTGAAGCGAGAGCTACTTGAAGGAGCGCTAAAATCAAAAGAAACCGCAATTTTCCCTGCGATTGCAGCGGTTGGTGGTATGTTAGCCCCTGCTCTTATTTACGTTGCGTTTAATGCTAACGACCCAGAGGCGGTTTCTGGCTGGGCCATTCCAGCTGCGACGGATATTGCATTTGCTCTAGGTATCATGGCGCTACTAGGTAAGCGCGTACCAGTAAGCCTTAAAGTGTTTTTGTTAGCTCTCGCTATCATCGACGATTTAGGCGTGGTTGTTATTATTGCACTGTTTTACACAGGTGATCTTTCTAGCATGGCGCTGCTTGTTGGCTTCATCATGACTGGTGTCCTGTTCATGTTGAATGCGAAGGAAGTAACGAAACTGACGCCATACATGATAGTCGGCGCGATCTTATGGTTTGCGGTACTTAAATCTGGTGTTCACGCAACACTTGCAGGCGTAGTGATCGGCTTTGCTATTCCTCTTAAGGGTAAACAGGGCGAACATTCCCCACTTAAGCACATGGAGCACGCACTTCATCCATACGTGGCATTTGGTATCTTACCTCTATTCGCATTTGCAAATGCGGGGATTTCGCTAGAAGGCGTATCGATGTCAGGCCTAACTTCAATGCTGCCATTAGGTATTGCTTTGGGGCTACTGGTTGGTAAGCCTCTAGGTATCTTCACCTTTAGTTGGGCAGCTGTGAAAATGGGTGTAGCTAAGTTACCGGAAGGCATTAACTTCAAGCATATCTTTGCGGTCTCTGTGTTGTGTGGTATCGGTTTTACAATGTCTATATTCATTTCCTCTTTAGCGTTTGGAAATGTAAGCCCTGAGTTTGATACCTATGCTCGACTAGGTATCTTAATGGGCTCGACGACAGCCGCGTTACTTGGCTACGCGTTACTGCACTTTTCTTTGCCTAAGAAAGCGCAAGCGTAAGATACACACTGTTTAGTAAAGCCTCCCATTCGGGAGGCTTTTTTATGTCTGCAGATTGGCACATCAACCACTTCAGGGTGGTTACTTTTGTGACCAACTAAGGCCTAGCTTATGGAGATGGGGCAAATCATCGAAAGAGGCGCTTGGTAAATCTACAGGCGAAAAAAAGCCCAGCCGAAAATTTGACTGGGCGGATACAAACATAGGAGTTAATAAGAAAAAAGCAGCAACGTAACAATTAGATGGAAACAAGTTTGACGGCCAGTGAAACTTCAAATGCCCTAACTGTTACGTATATTCAGACCGAGCCTTTTCCAAACAGTTCCATTTTTTTTCAAAAAATTTCTACTTAATGCTTTCTAGCTTCTTACACACCCGAAAGTAATAGAAAAATCGAGATGGATTACCAACTTGGCGAAGTTACTAACTTCTGTGTTTCTCATTTTATCTCCCCTAGAACCGAAGATGTATTTCATACTCTCGTCGCTCACTCCAAGCCGCCAAGGCTATTGTTAGCATTTCAATTGCGATGGACTGAGAAGTTTGATCGTTTTCTTCTGACAAGCTTCACTGGAGTATTCGATTGAATTTCAAAAGATTAGATCACACCTTTTACTGTCTGGTCAGACCAATTGGTTAAAGTGTGATGTTAATCATTTGTTAATCTTAAGTTTCGGGAGTATATTTTCAAACAGTTGTTTAATACGAGTGATTAAAATGGCCCCGAGAACATCAACAAAAGAAAAAATACTCGATGTCGCAGAAGGACTCTTTGCTGAACATGGCTTTAATGATACTTCGCTAAGAACGATAACAGGTAAAGCTAACGTTAACTTAGCATCGGTAAACTATCACTTTGGCGATAAAAAAACGCTGGTTAGAGCGGTTTTAGATAGGTATTTAGAAGCACTAATGCCGAGCATTAAGACTTCATTAATTGAGTTAAACACGCGCGATAGCTACAACATGGACGATGTCTTTGAGTCATTGCGATTACCTTTACGTACATTAAATGATGTACGCCCAAATGGTACTGCGCTATTTATGTTGTTAATTGGCCGCGGTTATACAGACGTTCAAGGTCATCTACGCTGGTTCATTACCACCAGATACGAAGAGGTACTGAACCTTTTCACTTTCTCGATAATGAAGGCGAACCCGGAACTATGTGAAGAACAGTTGTTTTGGCGACTGCACTTCACGTTAGGAACCTGTGTATTTACGATGGCTTCAAGCCAGGCTCTTTCGGAGCTGGCAGAAAGTAAGTTTGAAAAGGAAGTCGATGTGAAATCTGTCGTCGATTTACTGATTCCATATTTGTCAGCAGGAATGTCAGCAAAGCAGTTGGCATAAGACAAATAAGAAAGTTAAACCAATAATAAGATTATACCCCGAGCGGTTACGTGAACAAAAGGATCTGAACTATGAGCTCTCTACGAAGAAAATGGATTAGTGACCCGGCTTTTAAAGTGTTCAAAAAAGTATTGCCACCTCTGTCTAGCACCGAGAAAGAGGCGATGGAAGCGGGTAGTGTATGGTGGGATGCCGAACTATTCTCAGGCAAGCCAAACTTCACAACATTGCATCATTATTCAACGCCTACACTGACGGCAGAAGAGCAGTCATTTATGGATAATGAGCTTGAAACCCTGCTAGAAATGCTTGATGACCAGAAGATTGTCAAAGAAGACAGGGATTTACCGCCTGAAGTATGGGAGTACCTACGTAAAGAGCGATTTTTCTCTTTGATCATCTCGAAAGCATATGGTGGTCGTGAATTTTCCGCTTTGGCGAACTCAACCATTGTTTCTCGTATTGCGACTCGAAGTATCAGTACCGCAGTATCGGTAATGGTACCGAACTCTCTTGGTCCTGGTGAGCTGCTATCGCACTATGGTACGCAAGAGCAAAAAGATTACTGGTTGCCTCGTTTAGCTGATGGTACAGACATCCCTTGTTTCGCCCTAACTGGCCCTGAAGCGGGTTCTGATGCGGGTGGCATACCTGATCAAGGCGTAGTTTGTTACGGCACCCATGAAGGCAAAGAAGTGCTTGGCGTGCGAGTTAGTTGGAATAAACGCTACATCACGCTTGCGCCAGTTGCGACAGTGCTCGGGTTAGCATTTAAACTGCAAGATCCTGAAGGGCTACTTGGAGACAAGAAAGAGGTTGGCATTACATGTGCGTTGATTCCCGCTGACCATGAAGGTGTCGAGATAGGTGAACGCCATGATCCTCTGGGGTCTGCGTTCATGAATGGTCCAACTCGTGGTGAAGATGTCTTCATCCCTATGGACTGGTTGATCGGTGGCGCTGATTACGCAGGTAAAGGTTGGCGTATGCTGGTTGAGTGTCTTTCTGCGGGGCGTGGTATCTCTCTTCCAGCGCTTGGCACAGCGATTGGTCACCTTACTACACGTACAACAGGTGCTTATGCTTACGTGCGTAAACAGTTTGGAATGTCGATCGGTAAGTTTGAAGGTGTTGCAGAAGCAATGGGGCGCATTGGTGGTCTTACTTACCTACTAGAAGCGACGCGTACGCTAACGACGACTTCTCTCGATATGAAAGAAAAACCTGGGATTGTAACCGCGATTGCCAAGTACCACATGACGGAAATCGCGCGTACCATTCTAAATGATTCGTTTGATATCCATGCGGGTCGTGCGATTCAAGATGGCCCAATGAACTATCTTGCTAAACATTACCTTGGGGTCCCGGTTGCTATCACCGTTGAAGGCGCGAATATTCTGACTCGTAACCTGATGATTTTTGGTCAAGGTGCGACTCGATGTCACCCATATGTTCTAAAAGAAATGGAAGCCGCGGCGAATCCAGATTCTGAACAAGGTGCGGAAGAATTTGATAACTTACTCTTTAAACACATCAAGCACGCGCTCGGTAATACATTCGGTGCATTTGGTGCAGCACTAACTGGTTCTCGATTTGTTAACGCGCACATGAGTGGCCCAACGCAGCAATACTACAAAGACATTACTCGTCTCAGTCGTGCACTTGCAGTAAGTGCAGACTTTGCGATGTTAACCTTAGGTGGAGACTTGAAGCGTAAAGAAATGATCTCCGCACGTTTGGGTGATGGATTAAGCTATCTATACATGGCATCTGCTGCCTTGAAAAAGTATGAAGATGAAGGCCGTCAGCAAGGCGATCTAGACTTCGTTCATTACGCTGTTCAACACTGTTTGTATAACGCTTCTAAGTCATTAAATGAGGCTTACACCAACTTCCCTGTGAAATATGTTGGCGGTGTGCTTAAGGGGCTATTGTTCCCGCTTGGTAATCATTTCAATAAGCCAAGTGATGAGCTGTGTGTGAATTTGGCTGAAGCGATGATGACGCCAGGCGCGCAACGTGATCGCCTCACGCATCTGTGCTACATCGGAAAATCAGAGGATGACAGCGTAGGCTTAATGGAGAATGCATTCCTTGCAATGTACGACATTAAACCTTTGGAGCGTAAACTTATGAAGGCTGCGAAGGATGGTAAAGTGGCTCGTAAAGGTCTGCTACATGATCGTTTGCAGCAAGCATTTGAAGCAGGCGTGTTAACTGAACAAGAAATTGATCAAATCATGGCTGCAGATAAATTGCGCTACAAGGCGATTCAAGTTGACCACTTTAGTCATGACTTTTCTGAAGTGCGAACTCATAGCCCAAAAAAGTCGCAGTTGAATCCGGCGGCATAATAGACAACTAATGTTAAGAAAAGCACCTCAATGAGGTGCTTTTTTGTATTCTTGGGGAGTGGATGGTGGGATAGTGCTCCAACCACTTGCCTTTTAAGAGCATTTTTACAGAAATTAGATGCGAAATCCCAACGAAACTTTTATCCTAACAAGGTTTTTTAAAGGAAGTTGAATATGATCATCAAACCTAGAATTCGTGGATTTATCTGTACTACAACGCACCCTGTTGGTTGTGAAGCTAACGTAAAAGAACAAATTGCGTACACCAAAGCGCAAGGTCCAATCAAAAACGCACCTAAGCGTGTTCTTGTTGTTGGTGCATCAAGTGGCTACGGTCTATCTTCTCGTATCGCTGCGGCATTTGGTGGCGGTGCATCAACTATCGGTGTTTTCTTCGAAAAAGAAGGTACTGAGAAGAAACCAGGTACAGCAGGTTTTTACAATGCCGCTGCTTTTGAAAAGCTAGCGCGTGAAGAAGGTCTGTACGCAAAAAGCTTAAACGGCGACGCTTTCTCAAATGAAGCGAAACAGAAAACTATCGAGCTGATCAAAGAAGACTTAGGTCAAATCGATATGGTGGTTTACTCACTGGCATCTCCAGTACGTAAAATGCCAGAAACTGGTGAATTAGTTCGTTCATCTCTTAAACCTATCGGTGAAACTTACACATCAACGGCTGTTGATACCAACAAAGATGTGATCATCGAAGCTAGCGTTGAGCCTGCAACAGAAGAAGAAATCAAAGACACTGTCACTGTAATGGGCGGTGAAGATTGGGAACTTTGGATCAATGCGTTGTCTGATGCTGGTGTTCTTGCTGAAGGTTGTAAGACCGTCGCGTACAGCTACATTGGTACTGAGCTAACTTGGCCAATTTATTGGGATGGTGCACTAGGTAAAGCAAAAATGGACCTAGACCGTGCAGCGAAAGCGCTAAACGACAAGTTAGCAGCAACAGGCGGCAGTGCCAATGTTGCGGTACTTAAATCTGTTGTAACTCAGGCGAGTTCTGCAATTCCTGTTATGCCACTGTATATCGCAATGGTATTCAAGAAAATGCGCGAAGAAGGTGTGCACGAAGGCTGTATGGAACAAATCTACCGTATGTTCAGCCAACGTCTATACAAAGAAGACGGTAGCACGGCAGAAGTTGATGAGATGAACCGCCTACGTCTGGATGACTGGGAACTTCGTGACGACATTCAGCAGCACTGTCGTGAGCTATGGCCTCAAATTACGACTGAGAATCTAAAAGAGCTGACTGACTACGTTGAGTACAAAGAAGAGTTCTTGAAACTATTTGGTTTCGGCGTTGAAGGCGTAGATTACGAAGCGGATGTGAATCCAGCAGTTGAAGCAGACTTCATTCAAATCTAATCACAGACTAGATAACCAATAAACAAAAGGCGCTCATTGAGCGCCTTTTTGTATATCATAGTCAAAGTGAGTATTAACTTAGTATTATCAGAATCGTACCAGCTAGCGTCATTAAAATATTCGCAATCGCATAGGTACCCGCATAACCAAGGGCTGGGATGGTGGACTTAGCGTAGTCGTTAACGACATCCATAGCTGGAGCGCAAGTACGGGCGCCAATAATGGCACCGAAGAGCAGGGCACGGTTCATCTTGAGTACGTGTGCGCCAACTAAGTAAGCCAGAACTACAGGCACAACACTGACAATAAATGCCAAACCAATGACTTTTGGTCCTACTTGCGTTAGGTGCTCGAACATCTTTCCACCTGCACTTAGACCAATTCCCACCATAAAGAACATTAACCCTAGATCTTTGACCATATTCAGCGCCCCTTGTGGGACATAACCGAAAGTAGGGTGATTTGCTCGTAAGAAACCAAGCGTAATACCGGACAACAGAAGACCCACCGCATTACCCAAACTGAAAGACACCTGACCGAACGTCATTGTGATGAGGCCAAACAGAATACCCAAAATAAAGAAGCTACAAAAAGCGAGCAAATCGGCCATTTGACTGTGGATCGAGATGAAACCGATTTTTTCCGCCAGTCCATGTACTCGGCTTTTCTCGCCGCTCACTTGAAGGACGTCCCCTTTAGCGAGCACAATGTCTAAGTCCATAGGCATTTCAATCTGAGCGCGAACTACGCGGTTTAAGAAACAGCCAAACTCAGACAAATTCAAATCCGATAAACGCTTACCAGCGATAGCGTCACTTTTTACGACGATTTCTTCTTCAACGATGCGCAAATCAAGCAAGTTACGGTCGAATACTTCTTTACCATTACGGAAGCTAGGGTCTAAGCGAGCATGGCTGTCAGGGAAGCCAACCAGTGCAATTTCATCTCCCTCTTGCAAGATAGCATCACCATCTGGGTGGGCGAGAATACCATTGCGACGGATTCGTTCAATGTAACAGCCAGTTTGACGATAAATACCCAGTTCTCGCAAGTTTTTACCATCAGTCCAGTCAATTAGCTCTGGGCCCACTCGGTAAGCTCGAATAATGGGTAAATACACTTTTCTCTGGCTTGAATTTCCAAGGCCACGCTCTTGTGCGATTTGCTGCGCGGAATCAGAAAGGTTTTGTTTTTGCAGTTTTGGCAACAATTTAGCAAACATGATCATGCTAATTAAGCCGACCAGATAAGCCATCGCGTAGCCTACGGATAGATTTTCTAATACCAGAGAAAATTCCATATTCCGCGGTATAGTCGCAAGGCCAGAGTTAAGAGCATCTTGTGCACCAACCAGTACTGGCGTTGCGGTCAATGCGCCTGCCATCATACCGGCGGATAAGCCAAAATCGAGGCCGAAATAGTGACTCAAGCCATACGTTAAGCTGACCGCAGACACGAGAACAGTCATGCTTAAAATAAAATAATGCTTACCATCTCTGAAGAATATACCAAAAAAGTTTGGTCCAGCTTCAATGCCAACGCAGTAGATAAACAGCATAAAGCCAATGGTTAAAGCTTCTGCATTAAATGAGAAACCAAGGTGGCCCATTACCAAAGAGGTAATAAGAACGCCAATAGAGTTGCCTAATTGTAATTTGCCAAATCGAATTTTTCCGATGGCAAGGCCAATGGCTAATACGACGAAGATTAGAAGGATAGGGTTTTGCTCGAGAAGGTATACGACGTCTATGTTCACTGTGTGGCTCGGTAGAGTGTGTGCCAAAAAAGATTAAGAACTGTGAATTGTAACTAAATATAGCAAAAAGATAAGTGAATTTTTTTAGGTTTTACCATTAGTTGACTTAACGTAATAACCAGCTGAAAAATAATAAAAAAGCCGCATGAAGCGGCTTTTTTGGAAACAGTCTTTATTACTCGTCAAATAGACCTAGGTGCTCTTTCGCGTATGCTTCGAACTCGTCGCAGCCACCGATGTGCTCTTGGTCGATAAAGATCTGAGGAACGGTTTCAACTGGTTTACCAACTGTTTTCTCAAGATCTGCTTTAGAAATACCTTCAGCGTGAATATCAACGTAACGGTAGTTGAAGTCATCACGTTTTGCTTTTAGCGTTTCTGCGTGCTCTTTTGCACGAACACAGAAAGGACATGCAGGGCGACCAAAGATAACAACGAACATAATCTTATTTCTCCTAAATCTATTCTTTTTTGAAAGCGTACAAAACATAGCGGCTGAGTGCGCTTTCTTTTGTTGGAGTAACTATGCCCGATCCAGATACGGAAATAAAGCGGCAATTACCTCTTGGTTCTATAGGTGAAATCTATCGAATAAAAACTAAACGCGTGTTCTTATTTTACGGCTCTGAAGTATGTGAAGTGACGCATAAAAAACATACATTCTAAAGGGTTAATGATGGCAAGGTGGAATTGGTCAATTTTTTTTGTTTAAAAAAATAGCAATCTATTTTGGCTATACGCAAATAACTTCAACTCTAACATAAGTGTTAAATCAGAGGGCGAGAGGTTATTTGGGTATATTCTTTTGGGAGGGTGTGTATGTTTCAGTTTATGACTGCAACAAGGATTATATTTGGTGAAGGTGCACTTCAATCTTCATTATCCGTTATTAACCAATTTGGCTACAGTGTTTTGCTGGTTACTGGGCAGGATACCCAACGAGCCGCCCCCATTATCCAATATCTTAAAGCTCAAAATATGCGTTACCAGCACGTAGCTATCGTTGGTGAACCATACATCACGATGGTAGAAGAGACCGCAGTGCTCGGTAGAAAATTCCAACCTGATATGGTAGTTGCGATAGGTGGTGGCAGCGTCATCGATATGGGCAAAGCCTTAGCTGCCATTATTCCCAATCAAGGCAATGTTTACGATTACGTAGAAGTGGTAGGAAGAAGCGTCCCTTTAAAAGCAAAGCCTCTTCATTTTATTGCAATTCCTACGACAGCAAGCACCGGTTCAGAAGTGACCAGAAATGCTGTGCTGAAATCTGGACAAGATAAAGTGAAAGTGAGTCTTCGAAGCCCTGATATGCTCGCAGACGTTGCCATTGTAGACCCGACACTTACTTACGGGACCGACCAATACACATCTGGACGTGGCGCAATGGATGCGTTCACTCATTTAATGGAAGCGTATGTGTGTGGTGAGCCAAACCCTCTTACTGATATGGTCTGCGAAGAGGGGCTACGTCGTTTAAGCCGTTCAGTGATTGCCGCTTGTAAGCAAGATAATCATAAGGCGCGCTCTGATTTATCGTTCGCTGCATTGCTTGGTGGTATGGCGATTACTAATGCCAAATTAGGTGCCGCTCATGGGTTAGCATCGGCGTTAGGAGGCAAGTTAGACGCCCCCCATAGCGTTATTACGGCTCGCTTAGCTCCGCACGTGATGCAGGAGAACATTAACGCCGCTAAACTCGTGGGTAGGAATGATGTGATAAGTCGTTATCGCAAGCTGGCCCAATTAGTCACCGAGCGAGTAAACGCTAACGAACACGATGGAATTCTTTGGGTCAATATGGTGCTAGATAAGTTAGCGTTACCGCTACTGGCTCAATTTGGAGTATGCCAAACCTCTTTTGAGCAAGTGGCGAACGATGCGCTTAAGTCAATGGCAATCAAAGGGAATCCTTTACCTCTGAATCAGGAACGTTTGATTTACATATTGCAGCAAGTCTGTGATTGTAGTGGAGAGTGCGCAGCTGAGAGTGCACAACATGTCAGTTCTGTTGAAGTACTGGAATCAAGAACGGACTTATCGAGTGTCAACGACTTAGGGTGATTGCTCCCTTAGCAGCATTAAAACAAAAGGGGAGCCTTGAGCTCCCCTAGATAAAGTATTGACTAAGCTTTAGTGCTTAGTACTGGCTTAATTTGTCATAGCGACTGTCTTTCAACGCATCTTTTACGCGTTTTAGGTTCTCACGGAAACCTGTACCACGGCGAAGAGTGAAGCCAGTTGCTAGCACATCAATCACTGTCATTTGTACAACTCGGCTTGCCATTGGCATGTAAACGTCGGTATCTTCTGGAATATCGAGCGTGATGGCCAGCGAGCTTGCCTTTTCTAGAGGAGAATCCTTCGCTGTAATCGCAATAACCGTTGCGCCATTTTCACGAGCAAGGTTCGCTATTTCTACCTGACTCTTTGTTCGACCGGTATGAGAAATAAGAACCACAACATCATTATCACTGCAGTTGATACAACTCATGCGCTGCATAACAATATCTTCAAAACAAGTAATTGGAATATTAAAGCGAATAAACTTGTTTTGTGCGTCTCGGGCAACAGAAGATGATGCACCAAGGCCAAAGAATGAAATGCGCTTCGCTTGCGTTAGCAAATCGACCGCACGGTTCACTTGCATTGGATCTAGGCTATTTTTCGCGACATCTAAACACGCCATCGTCGATTCGAAAATCTTATGGGTGTACGCGTCTGGGCCATCGTCTTCTTCCACATTACGGTTAACGTAAGGGGTGCCGTTGGCTAGGCTCTGTGCCAAGTGAAGCTTAAAATCTGGAAAGCCCTTGGTGTCCAGACGACGACAGAAGCGGTTTACAGTGGGCTCACTAACGTCGGCCATTTTAGCCAGCGTTGCAATGCTTGAATGAATTGCAGTTTGTGGAGACGCCATAATTACTTCCGCAACTTTGCGCTCTGACTTACTGAAATTCTCCAGGTTTTTTTGAATTTTTTCTAATGTATTCATAGTGTTCACGAGGGTATAGAGAACAACTCGCTGGCTCTGCTAACGAAAGGAAACACGAAGATTCCGGAGTAGAGTGGGGCGTTAACGAAAACAACCAGCGCCATAGAATCAGTATAAACCTGATCTTCAATCAGTCTAAACCAATAACGGGTACTATTTAGTGAGAATTTGACAGGCCTCAAACAAAATGTTGTAAAAACTACAGAATTGGATGTGTAAACGAAGTTTTGTTGCGCTAGTCGCACGATAATGATGTTTGAGTTACATCAAAACGAAAAAAAATTTCAAATTGATGTAACTCGATCTGGCCGTTAAGACGATTGAATATCAACAACCAGCTGTTGAATTCTTTTCATCAAATTTGGTGCTTGCTTGGCGATTTCGCGTTGTTCATCAAGCACTGAGCTCAAAATTTCATTTGTGGTCAGTGGATTTGCCAAAACCACTCGAAACACTATCGTATTCATGCGTTGCCATTGGTCTGGGTTCAGTCTTGTACGTGAAACGAACGATTTGCCCGTTTCGCGCTGACGCTTTTGAATAAACTGTGTTAACTCATTGATCAGCTCATTCAGTTGTTCTTTTTGTGAGCCTTCTGCTTGTGCTAATGCTTCACGGATGAATGGCGGCAAATAACGGTATGTGAGCAGACAAAGCTCTGGTTCAGAAACTAACTCGAAATCATCTTGCTGTTTGATTAAATCCGCAAAGTATCGAGCTTTTTCAATGCTTTGGTCAATCAGAAGCTCGTAACCTGGGCGACTTATGATGTGCATTGCGGCGTAGACCAACATCGCCATGCCCGAACGTGAGCCTTCTAGTGTATGGCTGCCTAGGTCTTTTGAACCTTTGCGCAATATATATTGAGCGTGATGCTCTATGGATTTCATTGCGTCAGGGTCTTTGAACAGAACCATACCAGCGCCCATCGGGATATAGAGCTGCTTGTGTGCATCAATAGTTACTGAGTCTGCCATTTCCACACCTTTAAGAAGATGACGGTGATGGTTAGACATAAGTGTTGCGCCACCCCATGCGGCATCCACATGGAAGTGACAGCCGTGGGCTTGGCAGACTTCAGCGATTTCAGGCAATGGATCAACATTACCTGTCTCTGTTGTGCCAGCCACACCAATAACAGCAATAGGTTTGATGTTTTGTTTTTCGAGCTCAACAATTTTCGCTTTAAGGTCGTCGACAATAATACGGTTGTTGGCATCGGTTTTAACCGCAACCAAGCCCTCTTGGCCTAGCCCTAATACATCGGCTGCTTTCTTAAGGGAGTAGTGACCACGCTCAGACACTAGCACCGCTAAGCCATCATAGCCATAGTGCTTCATGGCTTTAAAAAGGCCTTCCTTTTCAACGCCTTTAAATGAGCCATTGGCTCTTAACGCTTTGTTACGTGCTACCCAAAGCGCAGTGATATTGGCAATGGTGCCGCCGGAACAAAATGCGCCTAATGAGTGGTTTGCACTGTGCATCCACTGATTGTAAAACGTATCATTCTGACCATATATCAAGCGATGCAGCATACCCAAAACTTGACGCTCAAGTGGCGTAAAGGCTTTGGAAGTCTCTATTTTTACCAGGTTTTGGTTTAAGGCGATCATGATCTTTGACAGTGGCATCAAGAAATAAGGCAGTGCCGATGTCATATGACCAATGAAGCTTGGTGAAGATGTGTGAACTGAGTGCGACACCAAAGTGTCGAGTAAGTGCTCTGTATGATCTGACACGAACTCTGGCTGCTCAGGAATCTGAGCAGAAGAAAAGTCTTTTTCGATTTCGCGTAAAGGCTTTTCTTCTGCCACGATGTGTTCACGAAGAAATTGATTTAGATTTCGCGAGAGGCTCTCGTCAATTTTAGTTAACGTTGAGTCCGGACCTTCTGGGACAGTGAAGATCTTTAGCAAGCTCTCAAAGCTAACATCAGCGGTTTTTTGTTCCTTAACCATAGCAAAGAATCTTTGTAGTTATTTTGGTAATGCGAGCGGCACAATCTAAACTAAAACGGGCGCAAAGTCCCGTTTTAATTGTTGAAACCCAAGTTGTAGAAATGAAAATTTTAGGTGAAGGTTACGATATTCACATTAAAAAATTCTAGATTGAGTACGTTAAAACATTCTAGTGTTTTTGAATGCTAATCAACGACTAATGCGAGCAACCTTAGTCACATTTCTGCTTTTCAATCTTTTCTATTGACTGATTGTACTTATTAAGTGCGGTATCAATTTGTTGGGGATGACTAAGCAGATCAGCGAATGCTGAACGAAGCTCGTAGTTTTTGGGGTGGTTAGTTGATTGACGGTCGCTAAATGTCTGTTTTGCAACTTCACCTAACTTATCGCTTCGGGTCGCTAACTGCTTAACGTCATGTTGCTCTAGTTTTAACCATGCTTCGATTGGCTGTTCCGTCGCAACGCGGCTAGGGTCGCTCTCTAGAAAGTAGTGAACCGCTTCGCGGTTTAATTCAAAGTGATGTTTACGTCCATCCAAGAACCATTGACTCACTTCTTTCAGATCTGGATATTGGGTAACCGTCAAATCAACAAGATCTTGATACCACTGTAGTGAGGCATCGACGTAGCCATCGTATTTGCTAGCAAGACATTGTTGATCTGCGGCAAGCGTAAAAGTTGAGCTTGTAGCGAGGAGCGCTGCAACGACAAAGCGTTTCATTCTTCTTCCTTCTGGTTGTTATCCCTTTATTAACGCAATGCACATCAGTTGATGTTTCTCCCTTCTTTCTATTTGGTCGTGACAAATCGTTGGGCTGAATGACGAAAAGAAAGAGGGGTCTTGCCAAAAAATATTGACCACTTTGACGTTAACTGGGTATTTAAATTTTTGCCGTATTGTAATGGATGTTAAAGCGAAAACCTGAGATCTAGCTAGCAAGTGATACAAAGAAAAGCATCATAACTGGTACCAATAAACTCAAAATAAAGCCGCTAACGATAGCAACAGGAACACAACGCACACCACCGGTAGTTTGAATAACGGGTAGGGTGAAGTCCATTGCTGTTGCACCGGCATAACCAATTGCGGTGCACGGATAGCTACGAATAAAGAGAGGAATGGCAACCAGTGCGACTAACTCTCTCATCAATTCAATCAAGAACGACGCGCCACCAAATACCGGACCAAAAGCGTCACCCATTAAAATACCTGCGAGTGAATACCAGCCAAAACCTGAAGCCATTGCGAGTGCTTGATAAAGAGGAAGATCCAAAAGCACCGCTGCAAGAACGCCACCAAGCATACATGTTGCGATGACAACAGCCGCAATGGCCATTCCTTGTTTATTTAATAGGATTTGACGCAGAGTAAGTCCACTATTGCGCAGCTGAATACCAATAAAAAATAGAAGTAGAAAGAGTATCCATTCGCTTGCTGTATCTACCCAACTCAAATCAATGGGTAACAGCAGGCCAACCACTAACCCTCCGCCAACGACCACGATAAGCTTAACTGACTCTAAAGCCATCGAAGATAACGGTAGCTTCTTTTGATTCTGATTGGTCTGGAGTGGAATAATTTTATCAATAATAGGCAGAGCCAACAGGTTGCAGGCACTTAGACACAAAAAAAACGTACTCGCATAGAGGAGAATACTTTGTAAGTTGCTGCTTAAATTATCGAGCGCCGCCAAACTAAGACCCATCAACGACAAAATGACGTAAATAAGGTAGGACGTTGACTGATTGATCTTCTCCAATAACGAAGATCGAGATATAGGAATTAGATACCCCACCACAAGCGGAGCGAAAATAAATAGCATCCCTGAGAACATAAAGCTCAATGATTCCTTTTTGAGATAACATCAACACGCATAAATCAAATTATCTATCGGTTGAAATTAGAGACATTTCACCACACACAGCTCAGCCTTGAGCGAATCGTTTTATCGCGGATAAGGTATTATCAGAAAGCGATAAATTACAAACCGCTAGCATTGAGTACAGCACGGATTTGATCATTGAAGTCAGTATCACTCATGTTACTAAGTTCATACAAGACTTCTGCACCAGTTAAGTTGAATTCAACTTCATGTTCGTCAATGCGTTCATCGTGATTGCGGAACATCAATAAATGATGCGCAATTCTAGCGATGTCGAGATAACTCACTTCTGGTCGCGTTAACTCGTATTTTTCGTTTGAGGATACTTCTCTGAAGTCGTTGTCAAACCCCCAACGCTCAAGTACCAGTTTACTTGTGGCAGAACAACGTGTTTGGAAGATCTGCAATGCAATATCTGGGTCTAAGTAATTGCCCCTATCTAAGTACAAGTGGTACTCATTAATTAGGCAAAATAACCCAATATCGGCTAATAGACCGACCAATAACGCCTTTTCTTGCTCTAGATGACCATAAGTGCCTGGCTCGTGGCTACGAAACGATTGAACCAACATCACCATGACGGCACCGAGCTCACGCGATATCGCTGCACTCTTCACCAAGATGGCATTGCATTCTTTAGTGAGATTAACTGAGTGTTTAAGTTGCTCGATCGCTTGTGCGGTAACAATATCACGTACACGAAGTATTCCGAGACGAGATACCGCTGTAGTTAAGTCGTTGCAGGTGATATTTCTGCGATTGAAAATCACAGAGTTAGCGACTCGTAAAACGACCGCTGCTAATCCGGGATCTTCCAATAAACAGTTAGCAACATCGGCAATCGTGGTGTGTTCTTCGACACATAACTGCTGAATTTTAAGCACGACATCAGGAATAGGAGGTAACGAAATCTTACCCGTGGCGATGGACTGTTCTACCAGCTGAGCAAACTCGGATTCCAGTGCGTTTATAAGCTTATCTTTATTATTTGGCAGCCAAAAAAATGATAAATGTTCCATTGTGACGCTGTACTTGAGATCTTTCGTACAGTGTACCCTTACAGCGTATTCTTTATCAATTAAATGCGTATTATGTGCCCGTAATTGCCAGCGAGATCATAATGATGGCGTGTTTTAGGCATGCTATGCGTCAAAAAAATATCACCACACAAACAATAAGTGTGAAACTAATCACGTATGCAGAATTTATACTTTTTTATATGTGACCTATGTCCTAACTTATTTTTCAACGTTAAGTATGATTAAGCAAGTTGGTGAGCACAACTCACAAAAATATCGCCAACAAATCGACATTTATAATTCGCTATAAGCTGCTGTTTATCTGGTGACATCGCTAATCGGGGTAATTTATTCAGATTAAAGAGGTCAATGGACATGACAGACCAAGCTTTTTTTAAATATGTACGCACCTTCAGTGAGTACCAAAAACGTTCTATGTTCGGTGGTATTGGTTTATTCACCGATGATGCTATGTTTGCGCTTGTCAGCAATGATTGCTGCTACTTACGTGGTGGTAATGGGCTAGATGAAGTGTTTACTCAACTGAGCTGTGAGAAGTATAAGCACGTCAAAAAACAGACGACGGCAACCGTAAATTATTATGATGTAACCGATTTATTCGAATCCGGATATGTAGGGCTTGATGAACTGGTACAGAAATCAATTGAATACTCAATTAAGGAACGGAAATATCAAAAGTCCTCTGCCAGTAGACGCTTAAGAGACTTACCCAACATGCAACTAACCCTTGAACGTATGGTCAAGAAAGCCGGTGTTGATGACGTAGAAACCTTTTTAGAACTTGGACCTGTAAAAGTCTTCAACAAAGTTAAAACGGCTTACGGTAATGATGTTGATGTAAAGCTACTGTGGAAATTTGCTGGTGCAACTGATGGCGTACATTGGAAACTGATCCAAGAGCCGCGTAAAAAACAGTTATTGGCACTGTGTGACTAAGCGAAGCTGATCGCACAATGATTGACTCGTTTCGATGGAGTTAGCGGGTCGTAAAGGCAAGTGTGAAAAGCGGAAAAAGGACGTTGAAGTTTTTTACCACTTCATTGAGTTAGTCATTAAATTAGACAAAAAAACCGAGGCAGAGACCTCGGTTTTTGTTTTTTTAATTTGCTCTTTTCTTATAGCACAAATCTTAAAACTTAAAACGCGTAGTGAACATTACCTGATCACCGTAAAAATCGTTGATACGTGCTTCAGCACCCAAAGAGAAAAGCTCTGTTGAGTGGAATCGAGCGTAGGCAGAGCCAGTCCAATCGTCATCGTTATCGATAGAAACGTAGCCGACTTTGCCGCCTACTTCTAATTGAGGGCCCAACCATTGGCGAACACCTAAGTTAAGCTCCATACCAACATCTGTGCTGCTCTCATTCGAAGGTTGCACAACGCGCATTAGCATTTCACCAGTAAGATCTGCCCAGTTGTTTAGCGGAGAATGGAAGCCAAAGCCTGCAGCTGAGTCAAAATCACTTTCAAACTCAGAGTCAATACGAGCAATAACATGCGCGTTCGGGTGAATTGATTTGCTGAATCCAGCACCAAATGTCACAGGACTTGCGCCAATACGTGCTTCGAAATAGTCGTAGCTAAAGTTGCTCATAGTTGCTGGCGCATTGCGATCGTTTGCAGCTAGGGCATGGCTTGATGCCACTAGTAAGGCAGCGGCTAATAGTGTTTTACGCATAACTAACGATAAACCTTGTTCATTATTTCCATGGATTCAAGCAACCACTTGAACCGTAATCTGATTTGTCCGACATCATAATAAAAAGGAAGGTCCACGACCAACAAAAATGTGTCGATGTTTTGTCAATTAACTTAATAGTTCCTTGGTTTAAGCAAAAACTACGCCATATACGTAGTGTCCGAGAATTTCACTCGGACAAGTAACGATGTTTTTCTAACCTCATTCGACTATGCGAGGTTAGGTGGTGCAATGAGCATCGTTGAGTTCAAGTTAGAACCAAACACTTTATTACTCGCCAAAGCTTGCTCTTCTTTCTGCCATGGCGTTGAGGATTGCCTCAGAATCAAGGATTTGAGTCCAGGATAGCAGGTTATCATCATTCTCAATCACAAACGCGGTAAGCTGAGACACGATTGCTTTTCTCAATGCTTCACCTTTCCAAGGTTTGGCAATGTAATAATCGAGACTCGCGTTATTTACGGCTTCTACGGTGTCTTCCAAACCAGCTTGTCCTGTGAGTAAAACTTTGCGCGCTGCTTTTGTGTCACCATTTTGACTGAGTTCGATTAAGAAGCTGATCCCAGTTTGTTCCGGCATAATGTGGTCACATAAAATGAGCGCAAGCTGAACTTCTTCTTCCGCCATCTCCTCAATCACTTGCCGAGCTTCAGTCACCGATTCCGCTCCTTCGACGACAAAGTTCTCCTCGAAGGAAGCAAGATCTTGGAGCACGCTATCCAAGACTTCTCGTTCGTCATCGACACATAAAATTAGATACTTGGTCATGTTTCATCTCCTTCTTCGATGACTGGTAACCAGACGGTCATTCGTGTGAACTGGCCGATCTCTGATTCGACGTCAATCCACCCTCTGTGTGCTGTTACGATTTGCTGGCAGATGGACAGCCCGATGCCTAAGCCAAAATTACCTTCTTTTTTTGTGGTGAAGTTCAGCTCGAAAATGGCGTCTCTTTGCGATTCAGGAATGCCACATCCATTATCTTCAAATGAGATAACGGCATAATGTGTGTGCTCTTTTTCTACAAGGCGTGTTTGTATGTTTAACACACCTTTCTCTGGAAATGCGTCAATGGCGTTAGAGACCAAGTTCGTCCACACCTGTTGGAGTGCGATCGGTTGACAAAGGATGGAAGGCAAGTTTGCATAGTCGGTTGAAACTTGGTGCATTTTTAATTTGTTCTCGAAAATCACCAAGGTGTCTTCAATGCCCTCATGAATATCGGCATAGTGCAGGGTCTCATCATCTGACCGAGCATATCCTTTCAGGCTTTTTACCATATCAGCAATTCGTGCTGCACAGACATTAATTGAGCGAAGTGTAGAACCTGCTTTGTGGTATTGCTCTAGTGTATTGAGAGCATGATAAGACGCTTGCTGCTTTCTCGTTAGTTGGGTAAGTAGCTCGTGATCGGATTCTAAACCAAGGCTCACCACTTTCTTTGCCAACGCTCGGTCTGGAAGAGTATGGCTAAGCGCTTTTACGCGTGATCTGAGCTCGGCGGTTGAAGCGGGTTTTGAGGTTTGCGCTTTGTTCAGTAATTCAATGCCTTTGGTTTGTATATCGGAACTGGGCGCATCGTTAAGTAATCGTTCTAGCGTATGCGTTAAATTCTCTACGCCCCTCAATATCGCGGCTACTGGATTGTTTAGTTCGTGGGCTACTCCCGCAACCAATTGACCAAGCATCGCCATTTTTTCTCTTTCAATGAGCTGCTGGTGGGCTGATTCTAAAGATTCGAGCGTTTTTTGAAGTTGCAGTTTGGTGTTGATGCTTCTTTGCAATCGGCGGTTGAAGTGGCGTAAAAGCAAGTTTGTAAAAAGAGGCAGTAAGTTTGAGTCGCTTTGCATCACTTTATTGAATACGTTGCGATCGAGTTTGATAACTTCTGTTTTGGTTAGTGTTAGAGCTGTCGAGAAAGAACATTCCCCAGTAACAAACGACATGCCTCCGACAATATTCCCTTTGTTATGGCGTACAACCTCTCGCTGCATGCCTTGCTCATCGCGCTTGTACAGAGCCACTTCACCTTCGGTGATAAACCACAAAAAGCAATTTGGCTCGCCTTCCACGGTTAATAAGTGTTCAGGTGAGTATGTACGGCAAGCTCTTGTTTCGTCATTATCTTTGAAAAATTGCTGGAGAGCGGAGATCACTTGCTCGGCTAACTCGGCATCAGACATCGAGTGGTAGTCGTGTAAGAATCCGGCTTGATAATGGCTCATCTGGTTATTGATGTGCGCTCGCAACAAGCTGTGATGATCCAATATCTGACTGTAACTTAGCAGGTCTTCTTTGCCATTTCGCAAGATAAATTGGGTCAGCTCTTTTTGCACTGTGTTAAATAAGACGTGATCTGGCAAAGGTTTAGTGAGGCAGTGGTCGAGCCTGCCCTCATTAACGGCAGTGAGAATTGCCTCTATATCAGACGAGCAGCTAATAAGAATTTTTCTTGCTTGCTCGGTATGTGGCATCCGGTCTAAACCAATAAGAAAATCCACGCCGTTAAAATGAGCGTGATGGCTCGCTATAACTAAAGCAACAGTCTGTTCTCTTTCTTCTAGATACTCTAAAGCGCTTTGAGCCTCTTCTATCGATTCGACAGAAAAAATATCAAACTTACTTGAGAAGGCAGACAGCTCCAATCGAAACTGTTCAGCACTGATTGGGTTGTTGTCGAGACACAACACAGCATAACGATTCACAGATGTTTTAGCTCCGGTTAAAACTTCGCCACGCAAACTTTAACAATAAAAGGACATGATGAGTGGGAGCCAAGTATGATTCCTGATTAATGGACTAGAATAAGCATCAATAGTCTGATTTGTCTCAATGTTTTCTCCGCAGGTGGTTTGGGGTAGACTGACCGAAAATATCTAATAAGTGACGTTATGCAAAATCTTAAAAAAATCGGCGCCATTGGTGGTGCTATCTCATTAGCACTGTGTTGGCCATTGGCTGTCGGACAAATTGGTCAGTCCATCATTGAAGATGGTATTACCAATATGAATGATGAAATGATTAAAGGCGAAGTGGTCGAGTATCAGCGTGGCTATTTGTCTTCAGTCGTGCTGACTCGTTATTCAGTTGTTGATCCTGAGCTTAAAACGCAGTTAGAGCGTGATGGTATGCCAACGACGTTTGACGTAACCAGTGATGTTAGCCACGGTCTAACAAGCCTAACAGCAGATTCAAAATTGGTGGACAATGACTTTTTGCCTCTCACGATGCATAGCCAGACTCAACTAAATGGCAATACAGCATTTATCCTCGACCTAGACAGTTGGCATTATCGTAACGAAGCGCAAGGCGTTTCTGTTTCTACAAGCCCTGCAAAAGTAACAGGTGATGTGACGGTATTGGGTGATCTCAATTACCAAGTTTCCGTTCCTTCTGTTCAAGTGGATTTTGAAAACGGTGAAGAGCTTCATCTGAATGCATTGACAGGGCAAGGTAAAGGAAAGCAAGCAAAAGGCTACTGGTTAGGCGAGCAATCTTTCTCTCTAGAGAAGCTAGATGTGGTTGATGCGAACTTAACGCCTGTCTTTTTGATTGAAAATGCGAGCTACCGTGGTAACACTACGATGAGTGAGTCTGGTGATAAGCTGAACAGTCAATTAAACCTAGATGCTAAGAAACTACGTTTAACTGATGGGACGGATGTCGATAACTTTAAGTTGGATTTCTCAATTGCAGATGTGGATAGCCAGTCTTTTGATCAAATTATGTCTATCTATCAAAGCTCTCCTATGTTAGATGAGCAGGAAATTGCGAATTTATTGCCGCATGTCGATACGCTGTTTAGCAAAGGTTTTGATTTATCCGTGAACGAGCTTTCACTCGCGTTCGGTGACGGCAAGTTCCACAATGAGTGGCAACTATCCATCCCTGAAGGTACTGAGCATATTACTCAAGATCCAATGAAGTTGGTGACGGCCACTACTGGTGAACTTAGCACTTACTTCTCTGATGAATTAGTAACGCATTACCCATTTATTCAAGAAGGGATTGATGAGCTCCTTATTATGGAGTTGATCGAAAAAGTAGAGGGCGGTTATCAATTAAAAGCAGAAATTGGTGAAGGCAAATTGAAGTTCGAAAATGGGCATGAGTTCCCATTGGTGGCTCTACTTATGCCTGCTTTGATGCAACAACAGTAATTCGTGTTGTTGCGAATTTGTTCCAATTCAACGCTTAGTCTTTAAAAAGAGGTCGTAAGACCTCTTTTCTTGTTTTTATCACTGCGAAAACGTGATATTAATTTCGTAATATTTACATAGCAGGAGCAATGAGCATCATGGAACAAAATACGGACAACGTATTTAACTTCAGTGCAGGGCCAGCAGGTCTGCCTAAAGCAGTTATGCAGCAAGCACAAAAGGAACTAATCGATTGGCAAGGTCTTGGCACTTCGGTCATGGAAATCAGCCACCGAAGCAAAGAGTTCATCAAAGTTGCAGAAGAAGCCGAGCAGGATTTACGTGATCTTCTGAATATTCCGGACAACTATAAAGTGCTGTTCTGCCAAGGTGGTGCTCGTGCTCAGTTTGCTGCTGTTCCTCTAAACTTACTTGGTGATGCCGATACGGCAACTTACATCGATGGTGGTTATTGGGCTGAAAGCGCGGTAGCTGAAGCGAAAAAATACTGCGAACCAGACGTGTTTGATGCAAAAACAGAAATCAACGGGAAAGTCGCGGTTCTACCTGCAAGTGAATGGAAAATTGCTCCAGAAGCGGCTTACGTTCACTTCTGTCCAAATGAGACCATTGATGGTATTGAGATTAACGATCTTCCTATCACCGACAAACCGATTGTTGCTGACATGTCTTCGACAATTCTTTCTCGTGAGATCGATGTGTCTAAATACGGTGTGATTTACGCGGGCGCTCAGAAAAATATTGGTCCTTCCGGCATTGCTATTGCTATCGTGCGCGATGATTTATTAGGTATGGCGAAGCAGGTTCTACCAAGTATCTTGGATTACACTGTTTTGGCAGAAAAAGAATCAATGTTCAACACGCCACCAACCTTTGCATGGTACCTGTCTGGTCTTGTTTTCAAATGGCTGAAGGCACAGGGCGGAGTAAAAGCGATTGAGCAAGTGAACCGCGCTAAAGCCGCGCTACTGTATGATTACATCGATCAGTCTGATTTCTACCGTAATGGCGTGCACTCAGCGAACCGTTCTTTGATGAACGTTCCATTTCAACTTGCTAAGCCTGAACTGGATGCAACCTTCCTTGAGTTAGCAGACTCTAAAGGGCTGAAAGCGCTAAAAGGTCACCGAGCAGTTGGTGGTATGCGAGCATCCATTTATAACGCAATGCCGCTAGAAGGCGTTCAAGCGTTAGTAGACTTCATGCAAGAGTTTGAGAAAAACTACGCGTAAGCTCAAACTGATAGTTGTTCTCCAAAGCGTCGCTATTGCGGCGCTTTTGTTTATCTCAACTCACATCATTCCAGGAAGGTAAAATGACCAAGGCAAATATTGAAGCGCTGACTAAGCAGTTCCCACTCTTGGCTGCACTTATTGATCTTGAAGAGGTTTGTTGGTTCAACCCCCATATCACTTCCTTGGAGGAAGGCTTACCTCATGTCGGGTTAGATGAAAAAGATATTCAAGCGGCGAGTGAACGGCTAACACGATTTGCGCCTTATTTGATGAAAGCGTTTCCCGAAACGGAAACGTCGCGTGGCGTTATTGAGTCCGCAGTGGTGGATATTCCCAATATGAAAGTGCGTTTGGAGCAGCAATACGACACGCCAATATTGGGCCATTTAATGCTCAAAAAAGACAGTCATTTGCCAATTTCTGGTTCGATCAAAGCGAGAGGTGGTATTTATGAAGTGCTCACTCATGCAGAAAAGTTGGCGTTTGATGCCGGCTTGCTCTGTGAAAGCGATGATTACAGCAAATTGTTCAGCAATGAGTTTCGGCAGTTTTTTAAGCAGTACAGTATTGCGGTTGGCTCAACCGGCAATCTTGGTATGTCCATCGGCATCATGAGTGCGAAGCTGGGTTTTTCAGTTTCAGTCCACATGTCTGCGGATGCGCGGGAATGGAAGAAAAATAAGCTCCGGTCACATGGTGTTAATGTCGTAGAGCACCAAGAAGATTATGGTATTGCTGTCGAGCAAGGTCGTAAAGAGGCAGAAAAAGATCCCAACTGTTTCTTTATCGATGATGAAAACTCACGGACGCTGTTTCTAGGTTACTCTGTTGCGGGTGAGCGTCTTAAGCAGCAATTTGATGACTTGGGAATCGTGGTTGATGAGCATCATCCATTGTTTGTTTATCTTCCTTGTGGTGTTGGCGGCGGGCCTGGTGGCGTGGCATTTGGCTTGAAGGTAGCATTTGGCGAGCATGTCCACTGTATTTTCGCAGAGCCAACGCACTCACCGTGCATGCTGTTGGGCGTACATACAGGCTTGCATGACGATATTTCGGTACAAGATTTGGGTATCGATAACATCACCGCCGCTGATGGTTTGGCAGTCGGGCGTGCCTCGGGATTTGTCGGAAGAGCGATGGAAAGGCTACTTGATGGTTTTTACACCATTGATGACGCTCGTATGTATCACCACTTGGGTGAGTTAAGTGAACTGGAAGGTATTAATCTAGAGCCTTCTGCATTAGCCGGTATGATTGGGGCAGTGCACGTCTCGAATAACCATGCTTACCAGTCTCGAATGAAATTTGACGAAGAAAAACTCAAAAACGCAACACATCTTGTTTGGGCAACAGGTGGGGGCATGGTTCCGGAAGATGAAATGGCGGCTTATCTCAAAAAATCTGGTCGGTAAATCAGCACTGTATACGTGCTTAATTAGGTAACTAATAATACAGGAATAACAAAAGGGCTCATCATTTGATGAGCCCTTCTCGTCACTGAAAATCGAATTATAGAGATTGTAATAGCTGGTAGTAACGACCTTTTTGAGCGAGTAGCGTTGGATGGTCGCCTTGCTCGATGATCTCACCTTGTTCCATCAAACAGATGCTATCCATACTTTCTAGCTCTATCAGTCGGTGTGTAATGAATACTACTGTCTTATTAGCAAAGTGTTCATTGAAAAGCGCCATCACTTTTTGTTCCGTACGCTTATCGAGGCCTTCAGTCGGTTCATCTAAGAGTAGGATTGGGGCATCACGTAGCAATGCTCGAGCAATACCGATTCGACGTTTCTCACCGCCAGATAACTGACGACCGCCGTCGCCTAACCAAGCGTCTAACCCCGGCTCTTCAAGAAGTCCGCCAAGCTCGACTTTTTGTAAAATAGTAGACAGTTGCTCATCACTTGCATCCGGAGCGGCCATGAGTAAGTTGTCACGTAGTGTCCCGTTTAGTACATCTACGCGTTGACTGACCACAGTCATTGCTGATCGCAGGTCCGACTCGCTCCAATCTTGCAGTTTTGTACCACCGATTCGAACTTCACCTTGGTTAACATCCCAGTAGCGGCAAAGAAGCTGAATCAGTGTTGATTTACCTGAACCTGTTTGACCTACAATTGCAGTTTTAGTGCCCAACGGTAGTGAGAGTGACAAGTCTTTCAGCACCTTTTGCTGACCGTCAGGATAAGTAAAATCTATGTTGTCGAATTCAATGTCTAACGTTGTGTCTTTATGTTTCGACTGCTCAGGGAAGACAACGTCAGGTTCAGCCAAAATTACTTCATTTAAACGACGAGCAGAGGTCAACGTTTGACCGAGATACTGGAATGCGCCTGCGATAGGCATCAGAATCTCAAAGCTCGCCATGGTTGCAAACGCAAACAGCGCAATCCAAGGATCAGGAGCACGACCACCTACGCCGTCTGCAGCAAACCAAAGCATCACAACCAGTGTAATGCCGTTCACCAGCATAAGCAGGCCTGAAGCCATGCCCGTTAAGTTCGCGTTCACAAATTGGTTAGACAGCAACTGCTTCTGCTTCTCTAGAATGAGATTACGATAACGTTCTTCTGCTCCAAAGATACTCAGTTCGCTGTAGCCTTGAAGCCAGTCCAGTGTCGCCACTCGCAATTGCGCTTTATGATGAGTGAGATTCTCGCCATTGTTTTTACCCAGTTTATAGAACAGTACTGGCCATACAAACAACATGACGGTAAGAATCGAGCCAAGCAGTAGGGCGAGATGCCAATCAAAGAACGCCAGGACAGCCGTTAAACTCAATATGCCAAAAACACCAATCACGACAGGGCTGATAAGTCGAAGGTAAACGTGATCCATCGCATCTACGTCCGCTACTAGGCGGTTGAGCAGATCGGCATCACGCATCGTAGAAACACGACCCGGAATCAGTGGTGCAAGTTTCTTAAAGAAGAAGATACGTAGATCGGTAAGTAGCTTGAACGTTGCATTGTGGCTAACTACACGTTCTCCCCATCGACCTGCGGTTCGAGCCATTGCAGCGCCGCGTACCCCGGCACCTGGTAACATGTAGTTGAAGGTCTCACGAGCAACCGTCAAGCCTGCCACCGCTGCGGCTGAAATAAACCAACCTGATAGCGTTAATAAGCCAATAGACGCCGCTAAGGTCAGAAATGCCAGTAGCATACCTAGCGAAAGACCAAACCAGTGTTTCTTATAGAGTTTTAGATAAGGGAGTAAATCACGCATCTAAGTTCCCCTTGTCTGTTTCACGTTGTGCGAGGTTCGCTTCCAACATGTCTTTAAATAAGCCATATTCTGTCGACAGTGTGGCGTAATCACCACGTTGAACAATCTGGCCGTCCTGCATAACAAGAATTTGCGATACGTTTTGTAAAGGCGCAAGTTGGTGAGTAATCATCAAATTCGTTGTGGCATGCGCATACTTGTTAATGCCTTCCATAACGAGTTTTTCACTGCGAGCATCTAAGCTTGCGGTTGGTTCATCTAATAACCAAAAACGACCATTTTGTAGCATGGCGCGAGCCAGTGCTAAACGCTGCGCTTGGCCGACAGATAAACCACCAGAACGATCAGATATCGGATAATCCAACCCATGCATTTCAACAAATTCAGCAGCGTGAGAGTCATTCAACACACAATGTACGTCTGCATCCTGAATATTGTGCTTACCTAGTGTGATGTTATCTCGAATGCTACCGTGTAATAGCATCGGGTTTTGACCAATCCAGCTTACTGCCTCTCGCCATGTGGCTAGATCCAGTTGCGACAATTCACAACCATTAATCTTCAAGCTACCTTGATAAGGCATGAAACCGAGGATGGTGTTTACCAAGCTTGTTTTACCTGCGCCACTTGGTCCAACTAAAGCCGTACTTTTGTTGGCTTCAAGAGAGAAGGATAGGGGACCTGCGAGCTGCTTACCTTCCGGACTAAAAATGGTTAACTGGTCCGCTTCAATATGGATAGGGCTGTTTTTATCTAACGCTTGGGTACCATCTTTGATTTGATCGACTTCCAAATCCAGAAATTCGACAATGCTTTCTGCTGCGCCAACCGCTTGCTGTTTCGCATGATAGAACGTGCCCAAATCACGTAATGGCTGATAAAACTCTGGCGCAAGAATCAGAATGAACAAACCAGCAAAGAGCGTAACACCCGTGCCGTAGTAGCCGAAGTCCAGCTCCCCGATATAACTAAAGCCAAAGTAGACAGCGGTAATTGCGATAGAAATAGAAGTGAAAAACTCTAACACCGCAGAAGACAGAAACGCGATTTTCAGAACGTCCATGGTACGAGTACGAAAGACTTCTGAAGCACCCTTAAGAGTTTCAGTTTCAGATTTTGTTCTATCGAATAAGCGAATGGTCGTCATTGCTTGCAAGCGGTCATAAAAGTGACCCGACAAACGCTGCATCGCTTTAAAGTTTTTACGGTTTGCTTCTGCGGCTTTCATCCCAACCAGTGCCATGAAAATAGGCACTAGTGGTGCAGTGACCAGGAAGATCAAGCCTGCTGCCCAGTTTACTGGGAATACGACAACCAAAATGATGAAAGGCACTAGTACCGATAATGACATTTGAGGCAAGTAGCGTGAGAAGAAATCTTGCATATCTTCTACCTGCTCTAAGATGAGCGTTGCCCAACTGCCAGCAGGTTTGCCTTTGATGTAAGCTGGCCCAAGTTTATGAACTTTATCTAAAATGAGTTGGCGAATATAAACTCGAATTTGCTCCCCGCAACGGTAACCGGCAAGCTCTCGACCCCAGGTACAAGCAGCTCGACCGATAACCGTGCCACCGAGCCCAACAAAATGCCAAATGAGGTCGGCTTTGTCGACTTGGTCAATGATTAACTGGTGCAGAATGGAGGCGAGCAGGGCTGCTTGAGCCAATAAAAACACGCTTGAAAGTACGCCTAGGCCTATCGCAATCATAAGCCAGCGCTTGGCTAACTTACTTTGTTGCTTCAGCCACTTATTCAAGCTGCTTTGCTTTTTCTTATCCATCGTGAAGGCTTAATGATAATTGTTTTAATGAGGCGGTAGTATACAAAAGAAAACCCAGCGGGAATACCGCTGGGCTTTAAGGATATGACACAAATGTGAAAAGTTATTTGTCACCAAGTGAGTCTAAGAAACGTTCAGCATCTAATGCAGCCATACAACCTGTACCTGCAGAGGTGATCGCTTGACGGTAGTTGTGGTCCATTACGTCGCCAGCTGCAAATACACCTTCGATACTAGTTTGTGTTGCGTTGCCTTCAAGACCTGATTGAACGATGATGTAGCCATCTTTCATGTCTACTTGGCCTTCAAAGATTTGTGTGTTTGGCTGGTGGCCAATTGCGATGAATGCACCCATTACATCGATATCTTCTGTCGCACCGCTGTTCACGTCTTTAATGCGGACGCCCGTTACGCCCATATCGTCACCCAGTACTTCATCGAGAGTGCGATCGGTATGAAGAACGATATTACCGCTTTCAACTTTATCCATCAGACGTTTCACAAGGATCTTCTCTGCGCGGAATGAATCGCGGCGGTGGATCAGGTGAACTTCTGACGCAATGTTAGATAGGTATAGCGCTTCTTCAACAGCCGTGTTACCACCGCCCACAACTGCAACTTTCTGATTACGGTAGAAGAAACCGTCACAGGTTGCACAAGCAGAAACGCCGCGACCTTTAAATGCTTCTTCAGACTCAAGGCCAAGGTATTTTGCTGATGCGCCGGTAGATATGATTAAGGCATCACAAGTGTACTCACCTGAGTCGCCTTTTAAACGAAATGGGCGTTGTGATAGATCTACTTCATTGATGTGATCAAATACGATTTCAGTTTCAAAACGCTCGGCGTGTTCTTTCATGCGATCCATCAATGCTGGTCCTGTCAGTCCCTCAGCATCGCCTGGCCAGTTTTCAACTTCAGTTGTGGTGGTTAGCTGACCACCTTGTTGCATTCCCGTCACAAGCACAGGGTTTAAGTTTGCACGCGCTGCGTAGACGGCAGCTGTGTATCCTGCAGGACCAGAACCAAGAATTAATAATTTACAGTGTTTTACGTCGCTCATTATGGCTCCAAAAAGGGCGTAACATTTCCCTCGATTGTATGGAAATTCTTAGTGCTTTAAAAGCATAAACAACGATTGTGATCGAATAATTGGTTATAGATTAGAACCCACTAAATATTGATTGAGAACGTTGACTTCTAGCATAAAATTCTATTCGTAGTAGAGAAGTCTAGTTTCAAATATTGTCAAAGCGTAAAACTGAAACATGGCTCTGTTTTTGTGGTTTGGTTTGGTTTGTTATGTTGTTTTCGTCGTTTTGTTGAAGCTATCAACGTTAAAAGCTGGTAATTGCAGAATATTTGCGTAACCTAGTGTGTAAATTAAATGTTAATTAATGTGCCTCATTAAAGGAGCAAATGATGTTACATTCACGTGAGAATACTCTACATTTAACACAGCTCAGCATGGCAGCAATTGAGCAGCTTTCCCCATCGTTTGAAGAACTGCCTCGTACCGAACATGCAGATGGTCAGTATCGACTACGACGTTATTCTGTGGTTGGCTTTGATAACGGCAAAGTCATCGACTTAAATAAAAATAGCTTTGTTCAATCCTCTGATATCAACCGATTTCAAGGTGATGTAGTAAGACAATTCGAGCCAATTGAGAAGGATATTCTTACCAGCGATGGATTTCGAGAAATGTGTGAATTGTTTGTCAATGCGAATCATCTGCCAAACGGTCAAGAAATAGAAATTCACCAAATCCGTATCAGGGCACTGGAAGAAGAAACCCAAGTAGCACCTGAAGGTGTGCACCAAGACGGTTTTGATCATATTGCAATGGTTGGTGTGGGACGCCATAACATCATCGGTGGCGACATCATGCTGTACAGCAGCCATAACCAAGCCCCATTTTTCCGTAAAGTGCTAGAAACCGGAGAGGTCGCAATCTTGGCTGATAGCAAGCTGTGGCATAACGCGTGCCCAATCCGTTCTGTTATTGATGACGAAGCGGGCCATATGGATGTATTTGTACTCACGGCTACGGATAAGCGTAATGAACTTCAATCTTAATCAGATCAGAGAGCAATTTCCGGCGTTGGCTCAATACCACAACGACAAGCCCGTGACGTTTTTTGATGGTCCAGGTGGCTCACAAGTGCCTCAATCAGTACTAGACAGCATGGTAGGGTATTTAGGTCGTTTCAACGCTAACTTAGGCGGGCATTATTTTTCTAGCCAAGTGACCGTTGACGTAATGCAAAATGCGCGTGAGTCGGCTCAGGCTCTACTTAATGCACCTTCATCTGGTAATATTGTCTTCGGTGCCAATATGACCTCGCTAACCTTTCAGCTTAGTCGCGCGATTAGTCGAGATTGGCAAGCAGGAGATGAGATCATTGTTTCCGCTTTGGATCACTATTCAAATGTATCCAGCTGGCAGCAAGCGGCAGAAGATAAAGGCGTTACGGTTCATCAAGTTCGTATCAACGAAGAAGATTGTACGCTGGATATGGAGCATTTAAGCCGCCTTCTTTCTGATAAAACGCGCCTTGTCGCTGTGACTTATGCATCGAACACGACGGGCTCGATTGTGGATGTACAGCAAGTAGTCAGCATGGCGCACAATGTTGGGGCACAAGTTTATGTGGATGCCGTCCATTATGCGCCTCATCATTTGGTTGATGTTCAAGCGTTAGGTTGTGACTTTTTAGCTTGCTCAGCTTACAAGTTTTTCGGACCGCACGTTGGTATTGCTTACATAGCCGATCAGTGGCTCCACAGTATTCGCCCTTACAAAGTCGAGCCTGCCACTAATATAGGCCCAGGTCGATTTGAAACAGGAACGCAAAGTTTTGAAGGTCTTGCTGGTGTCGTTTCTGCGGTTGAGTATCTGGCTCAATTTGGTGAAGTCGGTTTACCTCTTCGCCAACGATTGGAGCAAAGCTACCAACTGTATGAACAACATGAGCAGCGCTTGAGTGAGCGTTTCTTGCAGCGTTTGAATGCATTAGATGGTGTCAATCTATTCGGTATCGCAAAGGAAGATAGCCAACTCCGCACGCCAACTTTTGCGCTAACGTTTGACCGATATTCTCCAGAGTTCATCGCGAAAACACTGGGTGAACATAACATTTGTGTATGGAATGGTCACTTTTATGCGTTGGGCTTAGTTCGTCAACTTGGTTTAGAAGAATCGGGTGGTGTAGTGCGAATTGGTTGTATGCATTACAACACAATAGAAGAAGTCGATATGTTATTCGATGTGCTAGAAAGCATCCTTGACGCATAACTAACGATTTCTTCCTAATAGAAAAACAAAAGCTCGAGTCAAACTCGAGCTTTTTTCATTTTTATTTGAATCAACGCGTTCTGCAAGCGATTACTCACTAACTTCAACTTCATAGGAAGTGAATTTTCTTACATTAATAACGCCGGTATCAAAGATGAGGTATTGACCTTTGATGCCTTGCAAAGTGCCAGTAACAACCGGGTTTTTATCGAAGTTATGCGAAGTGATCTTCGTTGGGTGCTGTTGTACCGGGTAGCTAAGGTCGGTAATGCTTTCGTTTAATACTTCAATGGCATCTTCGCCGAATTGCTGTTTTATCTCGGCAATTTTCTCTTCGACTAAAGGCAATAGCTCAGCAAAACGGTCCTGCAATGCCATAGGTTCACCGTCACCTTTTAGCAGTGTGCGCCAATTGGTCTTGTCTGCGATATGTTTCGCCAGTTCAACTTCAATTAAACCGGAGATATGGCGAGTTTTTACTTTAAAAATTGGCAAGCCCTGAGTCGCGCCTTGGTCAATCCAACGAGTCGGGATTTGAGTATGACGAGTAATACCAACTTTTAAGCTGGATGTGTTGGACAGGTAGACAAAGTGATCCACCATGCAATTCTCTTCACCCCATTGTGGTTCGCGACAAGTCCCTTGATCGTAGTGGCAGGTCTCTGGCTTCATGATACACATGTCGCAGCTTGCTAGCTTTTTCATGCATACAAAACAGTGGCCTTGCGAATAACTCTTTTTCGTTTTCTTTCCACATGAGCAACAAAAAATATTGCCAGTGTGAGTCAGTGTGAGCGTTTTACCCAGAAACGGAGTTAAGTCGATTTCTTCCTCACCGACAGGAAGACGGTAGTTGACGGCACCGTCCAGAGAAGCACGCATTTTGTTTAGCGTGCCAGTTGCAATTAATGACATGACATTACTCATTATTGTGTTTTTGCACAGTATATACTGAAGTGGAGAAGAGATGCAGGGTTGACAGGAGCTTTAAAGTAAATGTCTTGCACTAAATTATTATGCATCGTGTTTTATTTTCTAAAAATTATGGCTGTGAAATGCTTCGCAAATAGAAGTTGAGCTGCACTTTTTAGAAATTTTAAAACGTGATAACGGTTCAAAATCCGTTACTATGTGTCGAAACTAAGAATTGAATGAGAAAGTGATTTTATTTCTTGATAAATCACCTTGATTTCATTTTTTGAAATTATTGAACCTCACGTATTGCATATAATCTCAGCAGGTCACTTGCCCATGAAGTGGATCCATAACTTTATCTTTGCTCTTTCTATTTGCACTATCAGTTTGGTTGCCCTTTATAGTGTGCTTGGCGATACGCGAAAGCTGACCATTACACCTGAGCATTTCAATATCTATGCAACTAAAGATGCCAGTGAAGGAGGTGTGAGTGAGGCTGATATCACATACGATCGGCAAAGCCTAGTTCTTAGCTGTGAACTAAAGCAGAGCTCGTATGCTTGGCCTTACTGCGGAATCTCGGTTTATACCGATTCAGCAACGCCAACACAGGGTATTGACCTTTCCAACTACCATACGATTCGATTGAAGGTGCGATATGAAGAGGCAGGAATAGGGGCTAACACTAGCCACGACCTACGTTTGTATCTTCGCAATTATAATTCTGAGTATTCCAAGCCGGACGACGAGTACACCATTAAATATAATGGCATGCAGTTTTCTCCGTCGGGTTCGATCGATATTGTCGAAATTCCGATTAAAAATCTTCAGGTGATGACCTGGTGGTTAGCAGATAACGGAGTCGCGATTGAACACTCTGCACCTGAATTTTCAAACATCACACGTATTGATATTGCAACTGGGTCTGGTGCGGCACTTGGTAAACATAGAATTGTGATTGATAAAATTGAGTTTGAAGGCGCTTACCTTGCGCAAGAAACATTGTTGTATGCATTATTACTCTCTTGGATGGCGCTTGGACTGGCTTTTTCACTGCATGAGTTACGAAAAAATAGAGTGGCTTATGAAAAAGCGCAAAAGCGTCACCGTCATTTGGAAAAGGTGAATGATACTTTGCGAGCTCAAAACTATGAGTTTGCAGAGTTAGCGCATCGAGATGCTTTGACGGGCGCGATGAACCGATATGCTGTGCAACACTGGCTGGAACAACAATCTCGTCAGGTTCGCTGGGGGCATAACACCTTCAGTATTCTCTATTTGGACTTGGATAAGTTTAAAAAGGTGAACGACAAATTTGGGCACCAAATGGGGGATGACATATTGCGCGAATTTGTCATGGTGGTAGCGACTTCTATTTACTCAGACGATCGACTCGTTCGTTGGGGCGGCGAAGAGTTTGTCGTATTTTGCCCTGATACCAATATTGAACAAGCGTTAGAGAAGGCAGAAATGATTCGCAAAAATGTGGAGGATCATTTGTGGGTGCACGGTGATTCATTAACTTGCAGTATTGGCGTTGCCCAAATGCAGAATGAACGCGTCTCAGAAACCATGGCGAGAGCTGACGAAGTGTTGTATCAGGCGAAGCGCAATGGCCGCAACCGAGTGGAAGCTCATTATGGTTTACTTGCTTGAGAAAAGAAGCAAGCCTGATAGCCGTTCACTGAAAGGAAAGAAAAAAGGTGGCCAACTGGCCACCAAGAGGGAAACTGCTGAACACCACTTAGGGGGGGAAGTTTGGGTTATCGATACGATTACCGTGAGCAGCAGTGTAGTGCTAATCGAACTTGCTATTTTTACCAGAACAACCAAGCGAAAAGCGTTAGTGCAGCAATACACGCAATGTTTAATACGAAACCAATTCGCATCATTTCTTTTTGCTTGATATGACCCGTACCGAACACAATCGCGTTTGGAGGTGTTGCAACTGGTAACATAAATGCACAAGATGCAGCGACGGCAATCAGTGCAGAAAGAATAACCGGAGACATGCCTAAGGCTTCTGCAATGGTCGCAAATACAGGGACAAGTAGCGCAGCACTGGCGGTGTTACTCGCAAACTCAGTCAAGAAGACAACAAAAGCAACCACTGCAAGAATCGTTAAGAGAATACCGGCTTGCTCAAGGAAGCCTGACAAGCTATGAGCCAAAAATACGCTTGTTCCGGTTGCTTTTAGGACGTTACTCAGACAGATACCACCACCAAATAGGATTAACACACCCCAGTCGGTTGTTTTCTCAATATCTTTCCACTCGACGGCGCGAGAAGCACCAAGTAGAAGGATGGCGCCAATGGCTACAAGAGTATCGAACTTCGCGAAGCCACCCAGCATAGCGTTAATAGGCTTACTGAATATCCACAAAGTTACGGTCAGTAAGAAAATCGCCAACGTAATCATTTTGCCGTTTGTCCATTCGACTGGTTGATGGTCAAGGTCAAACTTGTGGCTAAGGTCAGGCTTAGTCATCGTGTACAATACGAGGATAGCGATTGGCATTAATACTAGGGAAATAGGTACACCAAACTTCATCCATTCAGTGAAGCTAAGGCCAACTTCAGCTGCTGCAATTGCGTTTGGTGGGCTACCAACCAGTGTTGCAATACCACCAATTGAAGCACTGTAAGCGATACCGAGTAGAACAAACAAAAAGGTGTTGTGGTTTTTCTTGGCGTCTAGCTTTGTCATCACACCCAGCACAAGCGGTAACATCATCGCGGCGGTGGCGGTGTTTGAAATCCACATTGACAGGCCAGCACTCACACCAAATAGCATGAATACAGCGACAGACATTTTTCCTCTTGCCAGCAATAGTACTTTATCTGCAATAGCTTGATCTAACTTTTGTTTATGCAGAGCCGCAGCTAGTGCAAAACCACCCAAAAATAGAAAAATGATGGAGTTGGAAAAGTTATTCAGTGCGGCTTGAGTGTTGAACACACCCAAAAATACCGCAAGTAGTGGTATGAGCAGCGCAGTAATGCTGACGTGAATCGCTTCGGTTAGCCACAAAATAGCAACAAAAACTAAGATGCTCAGGCCGGTTACTACTTGTGGTTCAAAGGGTAAGGTATTAAACAAGATAATGAACAATAGGATATTCGCGTTCAAAATCATGCTGTTGCGAGTGAAGAACCAATTCTTCAATGTCACAGCGAGTGCGGTCATGGGTAGTGCTCCTTTTGCATTGCCTTTTGTCGGTTTTTTTATGGCAAAGTAACTGACTTGTAGTTATTTATTGATGAAATGTTACTTTGAATGCGAAAAAGAGTTTTGCCTGAATCGTAGAGCAAATTAGAAAGTGTGATGTTGAGAATTGGAAATGGGTAGAAAACTACCCATTTGTTTTATAGAAATGTTACTAGGCTTGTGAGCAACGTTATTCCTCTATTCGACGGGGACTTGAAGAGGCTCGTTAGCTGCTTTATTTGGCTCTTTTACTGCGACGATAGGTTCTTGAGGGCCAAGAAACTTAGGCTGCGTATTGATAATGTACAGGTCTAAAAACGCTTTCACACGGGCTAGCAGTTCTCGAACACGCATCGATGTTTTTTGCTTGTTGGCCGTCGGCCCTGCTACCGCGAGACACTGCGCATCAATGCTGTAAGCATCAGCGATGAACAGTGCGCGTTCACAGTGAAAGCGCTGAGTCACAATCAGAAATCGCTCCGAAGCAAAAATTTTTTTCGCTCGTACAATCGAATCTAAGGTACGAAAGCCAGCATAATCAAGGTGAATCACTTCTTCAGGCACGCCTGCTTTAAGTAAGTCGCGTTTCATTGTCCACGGTTCGTTGTATGAACGGTGGGCGTTATCACCACTCAATAAAAACTGTTTTACTTTGCCTTGGTTGTAAAGCTCAATCGCCGCATTAATGCGATGAGTGTAGTAAGTGTTGAGGATCTTTCCGATGTATTTACTGGTACCAAGAACTACGGCAACCTCATGTTGAGGGATTTGCTCGTATTCAGTGAAAATGCTCTCTTTGGCTTGTAAAACCACCCATCGGTCGATGGCAATAACAGAAACAAGCAGACTAAGTGCAGAGATCGACAAAATCAAAGCAAATCGCTTCCAGGAAAATTTCAGCTTCCACTTTGATCTTATGCGAGAAAACAACAAAACGTTTTATATCCTTAACTAAAAATGTAGTTCTCATCATATCTGATAGAAACAAAAAGAGAGAAGCCCATTTATGCCAAAATCTGGTTAGGATGATAAAAAAATAAAAGCCCCTACATGGTAGGGGCTAATTATTAAACGAATTGTCTCAAGCTTAGAACGCAGTGCGTTTGTAGCGGCGGTAAACAGGTTGCCAGAACGACTGTTCAATCGCCACGTTCAATGCTTCATCAGTAATTTCTAATGCGACACCTTGTTCAATTGCCTTTTTACCAACGGCAAATGCGATTTTTTTCGATACTAAGTGGATCTCTTCCAGTGGTGGAAGTAGTGCCCCACGACCGTTGATTGCTAGAGGAGAACATGTTGCGAGCGCGCGGCTTGATTCCATTAGCATCTCGTCAGTGACACGTTTTGCATTGACAGCAAGTACACCAAGGCCAATGCCTGGGAAGATGTAGCTGTTGTTACATTGTGCAATAGGGTAAGTGCGACCTTCATGAACCACTGGCTCAAATGGGCTACCTGTTGCAACCAGTGCTTCACCATTTGTCCAACGAATGATGTCGTTCGGTGTCGCTTCCACGCGGCTTGTTGGGTTCGACAGTGGGAAGACAATCGGACGCTTACAGTGTTTATGCATTTCTTCGATGACTTCTTGGCTAAATAGGCCAGGCGCACCAGAAACACCAATTAATACCGTTGGCTTGGCGTTACGCATAACATCGAGTAGTGAGAAGCCATTTCCTTCATTTTCCCACTCTTTCGTATTGGTATGCTTTTGCACCAAGCGTTGTTGGAAATCAAGAAGGTTAGGCATGCCTTCTTGTAACAGACCCCAACGATCAACCATGTAAACTTGTGAGCGAGCTTGCTCGTCAGAAATTCCTTCCGATACCATTTGTGCGATGATCGCTTCTGCGATACCACAACCAGCAGACCCTGCGCCTAGGAAGGTAATACGTTGTTTAGAAAGCTGAGTTCCTGCTGCTTTACAAGCTGCAAGTAGAGAGCCAACAGTAACAGCAGCAGTACCCTGAATATCATCATTGAAGCAACACACGCGGTCTTTGTAACGCTCAAGAAGAGGCATCGCATTTTTCTGAGCAAAGTCTTCGAACTGGATCAAAGCATCAGGCCAACGGCGCTGTACCGCTTGGATAAACTCTTCTACAAATGCATCGTATTCTGCACCCGTAATACGAGGATGACGCCAACCCATGTACATCGGATCAGCTAAGCGTTGCGGGTTATTGGTACCCACATCAAGCACGATTGGTAGCGTGTAAGCAGGGCTGATACCACCACACGCGGTATATAGTGACAGTTTACCGATAGGAATACCCATGCCGCCGATACCTTGGTCACCCAAGCCAAGGATACGTTCGCCATCTGTCACAACAATCACTTTAACGTTGTGGTTTGCTGCGTTGTTCAGCAAGTCGTCAATACGGTCACGGTTTGGGTATGAAATGAACAGACCACGACCACGACGGTAAATGTTAGAGAAGTTTTCACATGCTGCGCCAACAGTCGGTGTGTAGATGATAGGCATCATCTCAGAAATGTGATTTTGCACTAGGCGGTAATACAATGTTTCGTTGGTGTCTTGGATATTACGCAGATAAATGTGCTTATCCATATCGCTTTCGAAACTTTTGTATTGCTGGTAGGCACGTTCCACCTGCTCTTGGATAGTTTCGGTCGACTCTGGAAGCAGACCTTCTAAGTTGAATGAACTACGTTCTTCAGCAGAGAATGCACTGCCTTTGTTCAAAAGAGGGGTTGCTAAAAGAGCCGGACCCGCATATGGAATATATAGTGGGCGTTTATCGTTGTTCATTGGGTGCCTTATGTAGGGTTGAAGGATGCGCACCAAATTTTAACGGGTTCACTATTTAGTTGTAAACATGCGTTGATGCACATCAATGTAATGTCGCAAAAAAATTCAGATACCGACGAAAATATCGGCAATATTGGTTGTTTAGAGATACCTAAAGCAGGATTTTTTTACTTGGGTATAATGTTTTGCATCATCAAATCAAATCCAATTTCTATGTTTCAACTACCTATCGACAGCCTGCAAGCTGAGTTTGACCATCATGTAAGCCTTAACCATCTTGTGGTGGAAGCCGAAACCGGGTCGGGTAAATCTACCCGCTTGCCCATGTGGGCGGCAAAACACGGACGCGTTCTGGTTATTGAACCACGTCGAATTGCTTGTACCTCGCTGGCTGAATTTCTTGCGGAGCAATCTGGAGAGCCAATAGGTCGCAAAGTCGGTTACGCGATCAAGCTTCATGCCTACTTTGATGAAAAAACCGAAGTTGTATTTGTGACTCCGGGGGTTGCACTGCGTTGGTTTTCGGAAAACAAGCTAGCAGACTTTGATGTCGTGATAGTGGACGAATTTCACGAGCGACGTTGGGATATTGATCTATTAACCGCCATTTTGAAGCAAGAAAATCAACATCGATTGATCGTCACTTCTGCTACCTTAGAAGGCGAAAAGCTTGCTCGTTACCTGAATGCTAAGCGTCTGCGTTCGGAGGGACGTTGCTTTCCAGTCACGGTGACACATCGTTCCACAGACAGCCGCTATTTACCGAACAAAAAGGGATGTGAACAGGAGGTTGTCGGATCGGTAAAAGAAGCACTGGAAGATGAAGATGGCGATATTCTTGTTTTTCTCCCAGGACGTAAAGAGATCGCCCAATGCGCGCAGATGCTACAAAGCAGCAGTGATGTCATGGTGGTTAAACTTCATGCCTCGGTCAGTGATGAAGAACGACATCGTGCGCTGACGGTACAAAAGCAACGGAAAGTCGTATTGGCAACCAACGTCGCGGAAACCTCTCTGACCATTCCTAATATCCGTGTGGTAATCGATAGTGGTTTAGAGCGCAGAACTGTACAACGAAATGGACGTACAGCACTGACATTAACCAACATTTCTAAGGCCAGTGCCGCGCAGCGAATGGGGCGAGCAGGTCGCGTTACCGAAGGGGCTTGTATTCGTCTATATGGTGAGCACGCGCCTTTAGAGTTGGTGACACCTCCAGAATTACACAGAGAAGAGCTCGTCGAGCCCATGCTGGCAGCGGCTTGTTGTGGGTACCGTCTCTCAACACTCGATTTTCTCGACTCAATTCCCCCAAAGTCGCTAGAGGCATCTCATTCGACGTTGTTATCCATGGAAGCGATTGATGAGGATGGCAATGTCACGCAGCACGGGAGAAAAGTATATCCACTACCTATTGATGCACTGTTTGCCGATCTCGTTACCAGAATTCAAGCGAAGCCAGAGAAGGAAGCAATGATTGATTTGGCTGCCGCCTTATCTGTGCCTGCGCAGCTCTATCAGCGACAAAGTGGTGAAGTCGCTGAGCTTCTATCTCAAGATGAGCCATACGGATGTGATGCCTCTTTACTGATCCGTTTGGTTCGGGGGGAGCAACTCTCAGGCATTATCATTGATGCTAGCGCGCTCGAAGAGGCACAAGGTTTAGCGAAACAAATGCGAGAAGTGTTTGAATTGCCGGAACTTGACGTTGCCTCTCGATATAAACGTGAAGCGCTCTTTTTCTCCATCGCCTCATTGCACCCTGAGCTTGTGTTTGTCCGACGAGCTCGTCGAAGGGATGCTCTAGGAAATGGCGTAGTCGAGATGCTGGTTGGGCGTAACAGCCGCTTTCCTGATAAAGAAGAAGCGGCCATCGTGCTAGATAGCCATAGCGTGCCAGGACGAGGTGTTAAGCAAACACTAAACCTCGCATCGGTTATGATGCCTATCCCGCTGACGTTATTACGCGAACTTGAGCTAGGGGAGTGGCAACAAGGTGAGACGAATTATGAAGAAGAGACCTCAAGAGCAACGATGCACTTGGTCTACGCCGGGCGAATAATCTGTACTGAACATCAAGCGTTAAAAGGTGATGTGGCAGTTCAGTCTATTGTCGAAATGATAGAAGACGAGACACTGTTACCAGGTTTTGCTTCTCAAAGAAAACAGCAAATACAACACTGGAAGCTCTATAACGCATTGGGCCTTAATGCCGAAGGAGAAGAGGTTAACGGCTTGGCCTCCTTGACATTTTCTAGCTGGTTAAAGGATCAGTTGGAAACATTAGGCGTTGAAAATATCGATGATATGGCGTTGTTTGAACCAGAAGACTTAACATTTAACGGTGTTCCAGAATGGGAATACGACGATTTCACGGAGCAGTACCCTTTAGAACTTTCGCTGCCAGAACTCCAACTGGATGTTGAGTATTACGCGTCTCGCAAGCTAGTACAGGTCGTTTATCGAGAGGGAAACCGTAAGGGAGACCCGAAGCGTTGGGAGCTGCCACGTTGGGCTGGTTGGAAGATACAGTATAAAAAGGCCAGTCGAGTGATTGATGTAAAGTAGGTCGGCGGATGACGTTGTGACAAGAATTGATATTTTCTTGGTGAATCTATAATGATTTCATATTGATAGCGTTACTGCGTGTTGTTTTTAGTTTCTTAATTGAAATATTAATCAATTGAATGCTTATATATGGCGAAGCTGTACATCAGTTGTTACAAAGCTGGTTTTAATATTTCCTTTTGTATGTAAATTAGGGCATAAAAGACGAATGTTTTATATCCCATTGCTATATCAAAACAGTTGAACGATATTTGGTATATCTCATTTTCGAGTGTCGGGGGCATAGAATGGATCAACAAGGAAAGACGTGCATTGAATTCGACTACACTAGCTTTTTAGGAGCGACAGGTAGTAAGAAATGGACCTTTTTAGAGGCATTTGCCACCATCGCGCCTATTTTCGGTTTGATGTGGAAACAGAACATTGCGGAATTGAGCAAGCCTGAAGATCGGTTGTGGGATGCCGCATTAAAATCGATGTCTTCTCGTAAAAGTGATGAATCCAATTTGGTCCGCTTAACCCAGCTAGCTAAACATGAAGGGATCAATGAATTGCGAGTCGTTATGCCATATTCGCTCGATGTTCAGCAAATCGAGTACATAGAATCTCGCAGTCAGTTGAAGGTGGATACGTCAGAACAAGATGTCCTTAACATCAAGTTTTAGGCTGAACATTTCCACTTCATCGATGTACCACTTAACAATAGTGCAATGAAAAGCGACCTCAAAGTAGGTCGCTTTTTATTTTGAGGTTTTTGTCGCAGGTCTTAGGAAATGTGATGAATATAGAGTATTTGCACTTAAATTAACAAAAATGTAACGTTTGGAAATGCAATTGTCATAACTAGCTTCTAACTTTGTGTTTTTAGGACAAATTACCGACTAAGTGGTTGGTACTGTAAGTTCGAATTAACGTCCCTTATTGGCATACAAGGATGATCGAGTCACCACGTCATTTGGGCATAAAAACAAACACAATAAGAAAGGAAGTCAATATGTCTTTGTCTCGTCGAGACTTTATGAAAGCTGCCTCTTCAACGGCGATTGTTACCGGGCTGGTGGGCTGTGGTAGCGATGCTAGTGAATCTGCTGCGGTTACCTTTGAGCACGGAGTGGCGAGTGGAGATCCTACTCAAACACAAGTAATCATTTGGACTCGAGTTACGACCTCAGCAAGCTACGCAGATGTAAGCTGGCAAGTTTCTTCTAATGAAAATTTTACTGATATCGTGCAAAGTGGCACTTTCGCTACAGATACGAGCCGAGATTTTACGGTAAAAGTTGATGTTCAAAACCTCAACGCAAATTCTCACTATTACTATCGATTCATGGTTGGAGATGTCACTAGCGAAGTCGGGCAAACTCAAACATTACCAGAGGGTGGTGTAGAAAAGGCATCCATGGCCGTTGTTTCTTGTGCAAACTATCCTGCTGGTTATTTCCATGTGTATCGAGAGATCTTAAATCAACATGAGCAAGAACCGTTTGATGTGGTACTTCATCTCGGTGATTACATTTATGAGTATGGGGCTGGTGGCTACGCTAGTGAAGATGCTGAGGCACTAGGGCGAGAGCCAAGCAAAGGCACTGAATGCATTACCTTAGATGATTACCGAAAACGGTATGCGCAATATCGCCAAGATGCTGATCTGCAAGCGTTACATGCGAGCCTACCAATGATTGCAGTCTGGGATGACCATGAGCTTGCAAATGATAGTTGGAAAAATGGTGCGGAAAACCATCAAGAAGAGGAAGGCAGCTTTAATGATCGTCGTGCAGCTGCGGCTGCCGCGTGGACAGAATGGTTGCCCGTTCGTGAAAACACTTTCTCAAACATGCTGATTTACCGTCAGTTTTCGTTTGGAAGTTTAGTCAATTTGATGATGCTCGACACGCGACTTGTGGGGCGTGATAAACCGTTGGATTATTTCTCGCTCAGCTCACCAACGATGGAAGCGATTGGCGGTTTAGTTGCTCAGTCGCGCAGTCAAGACCGAGAGCTGTTAGGCGGTGACCAACTCGCTTGGCTGATGGATGCGTTCAGTACGCACGACGCAACTTGGAATGTGCTAGGGCAACAAGTGTTAATGTCTCGTATGGAGTTGCCAAGTTCGGTTATGACCGCGATGTTTCAATTGTTTACTGCCACTGAAGAACAAAAAACAGAGGCGTTATTAGCGGTAAACTCTGCGATTACGGGTTATCTCTCTGACCCAAGTTTAGATACCATTGCTTTGCCATATAACCTAGATGCATGGGATGGTTACTACGTTGAGCGAGAGAACGTTTATCAACTGGCCAAAGCCAGCAGTGGTAACTTTGTCTGTTTGGCAGGAGATACGCACAACGCATGGGCAAGTGAGCTTAAAGACGTATCTAAGCATCCTATCGGGGTAGAGTTTGCGACTAGCTCTGTGAGTTCCCCTGGGTTAGAGGCCTACCTCGCGTTAGACCCTGTTGCGATCGCTCAAATGGAATACACGCTGCCGCACTTAGTGTCAGAATTACAGTGGGCAGACATCAAACAGCGTGGCTTTATGCGCGTTACTTTTACGCCCGACAAGGCAGAGTCGACCTGGTATTTCGTATCAACGATTAAAGACAAAACATATCAGGTGACGACCAAGTCAGCCTCTACAACAGATGGCACTACGTTAAATATCGGCTAAACTGAGCCTAATACGAAAAAAGTCCGCAAGCTAGTGCGGACTTTTTATTGGAAAGCATTTAGCAATCTAGCGACAGTGCTAGTCAATCAATCCGTATTCTTTGCTCAGAACTTCGATGATTTCCGCTTTCGGATTCTCACTCAAATGAATCGGCTTGCCTGTAATCTTCTCGGCAATACCAATGTAGGTGCTCGAAATCGCCATCAAAGATTCGACGGGTAAAGCATTATCACGAGCGAGTGCTTCACGCTCTGGCATACGTTCTTTATTTAGCAAGATATCTGGGTCAGGGAAGTGGTTAAGTAGGAACTGGCGGAAACCTTCTTTTGAGTTCTCTACGATGTGACCTGCTTGGTACTCTTTAGCATCCCATATACGAGACGAGTCTGGTGTACCCACTTCATCCATGTAAATCAGCTTTTCATTGCCAGCAGCATCATGAACATAACCAAATTCGAATTTGGTATCGACAAAGATTTGGTCAATTGCTTCTAATGCTTGGCTGATAACGTTAAAGCCTTCTTTCAGCAGTTTTTCGTAGAGTGCGATATCGTCCGCACTTGAGAAGTTAAATGCTTCGTAGTTGTCTACGATATTTTGACGAGTAATATTAACGTCATCCGCTTCTGGCACACCGGGAATGCCTTTTAGAATGCCTTTTGTGGATGGGGTCATTAGCAACTCTGGCAGTGCTTTGTCTTTTTCTAACCCTTCAGGAAGTTGGATTCCACAAAACTCGCGCTCGCCATTTGCGTAAGCGCGCCACATCGAACCCGTGATGTATTTGCGGCAGATGGCTTCGATTTTTACCGGTTTGGCTTTTTGTACAATCCAAACAAAAGGGTGAGGAATGTCTAGAATATGGCTATCTGCTAAGCCATTTTCTTTGAACAGTTTGAACCAGTGATTAGAAATTGCATTAAGCGCAGCCCCTTTACCTGGGACACCATTAAGACCACCTTCAGCATGCCAAATACAATCGAATGCAGAGATTCGGTCGCTAATCACCATGATAGCCAAAGGCGCATCTGGAGCGACATTGTATCCTTTTTCTTTGATCAGTCGGGCGCTGTCTTCTTCAGTTAACCAGTAAACTGAACGAACTTTTCCACTATGAACGGGTTTATGGGTGCGAATTGGCAGGTCGTCATTGACGGCAAGTACTTGATTAGCAAGGCTCATTGCGACATTCCTATCATCTTAATCAAACGTCAGAAAGAGAAGATATTCAGCAAAATGTGGGCGCTGAATAAATCGAATGTGGGCATCATACCAGAACTATTTTAACTCGCCAGAGAAAAAGCAAACGTTTGCCTGTTTTCTTTAATACAAAAAAATGCCCCCTTAAAAAGGAGGCGAGATGCAGGATGGATAACGTCGATCTTGTTAGTGGTACTTATTAACTCTGCCTTCGACGAAAAAGACTTCACACTGATAACGTTGAGCAATATCGCGAAGCATTGATTGATTCATTAGGGCAATCTTGTTCGATGCGACGACAGCGCTAGCGTTACCAGACTGAATAGCTTTAATCACGATTTCCACTTCAGAAAGCTGTTGAGACGGCTTCATCTGAATGATGTTTTTACAGCAAATATTAGAAGCAGTGAGTTGTTCAAAGTCTGGACGAGGGCAGTCTGCTGTAAACAAAATCCATTGTTTCTGCTGCGATAAAACAGCCAGCTTAGATAGAAGCTGATCCGAAACGGCCATGGGCTTAGTTGCTTGTGCCAATACGTTGTAGCGAGAGTATGTATGAGATTGACTTTGTAACTGCATCTTACTGTTCCTTTATACATGCTGTATACCTATACAGTAGTTTGTTTTGGCGACCTGATCAACAAGTTTCTCAAAAGTTATTTGCGGTTTTTTGAGAAGGAAATAAAAGGATTTTATTTTAAGTGATTGAATTTATTTGTTTATTTTTCATTTCTGATATGTCTAACATCAATTTAAAAATGTGAGGTGAGTAGAAAGTTGGACGAGAGACATACAGGGGTTTACTACTGTATATACAGGTGTTTTTCACGGACAGTGGTTTGTATACAGTGGAAGAGGGCTGATAACCGATGCGACATGCTATGTAGGATAGGAGGGAATACGAGATAGAGATTGGAAATAGGCTTGGGCGATCAAAAAAGCGCCTTAAAAGGCGCCTTTGAAAATCAGTTCCATTGATTCCGTCTTGCTTAGCTCGCTCGTTGCAAACGTTCGCGCATTTGCAATTCGCCTTGGTTAAATAGGCGCACGTCGATTTTCGCCATATCGTAACAAGCTTTACATGAGTAGTGGTGCTTGCCATCTAAATAATCGTGACGAGTTACAAGACTAGGTTTTTTACACCAATCACAGGTGCCTTCTTCAGTGAACATTGATTTTCTCCCCACCTAGATTAATTTGAGTCGTTAGGTGTTATTTTGCGCCGGGCATTATGGCATAAAAGCGCGACTTAAGTTAAATGTCTGTTAATTTCTTTGAGAGGGAGATCGATTGCGGTGTTTGATTATATGGGAATAAAAGCATGGCAGCCAAAGTATCCTGACCTATTTTTACTGTTTTGTAACATTTTGTGAGACGAGCTTAAAGGCATGATTGAGTCGCTTCATTTCTTCTTCACTGCCCCTTGTGTCAGGATGATAAAGCTTTGATAACTGTCTATAGCGTAGCTTGATTGCCTGTAAATCAGGGATGGTTTGTGGTGTGTAGCCAAGCATGGCGCATGCGACGCTTAGCTTATGGTTTTCTGCCTGAGTTTTGGATTTCTTAAACTCTCTGAATACTTTCTCTAACTGACGCTTCAGTTGCTTGTTCGTAAACTCTAGCTCTTTTATTTTTTTCGCCATTCGTTGATTTTGGCTTTCCTCTTTGGCTTCAAGCGCTTTTCTATTCTGCTTAAGTTTCTTGATTACGAGAAAACTTAAGCCGCTGATGATGAGTATCGCCGCTAGCCAGATCAGCCATAAAAACGGCGAGTGTTCTACTTTGGGGTTTGCAACTGTGCTTTTCTCTTCCTGTGCTTGCTCAGCCTTTTTATCGAGCGACTTTATTTGCGAGACTTGTTTAGCTCGCAGTTGGTTGAAGCGCTGCTCTAACAGTTGATTATAAGCTTGTTCTGCTGCTGGATTATGCTGAGAAGCCATTTGATACAAGGCTTCAGTCAATTGAGAAGTTGTGACCTTATCTGGATTGCGCTGAATAAAATCGGCGAGAAGAAAGCCACGATCGGTTGGGTCATTGAGTGCGATAGAGGTTAGCCAATATAACGCTTGTGTTTCATTTTTTTCGCCATTTATCCCTTTAGCAAAGTCGTTCGCGAGCTGTTTTTGTGCAGGGAGGTAACCTTGGTTGGCGGATTGCTCTAGCCAGTAGCGCGTTTCTGGTGAGGCTTCAGCTTCGTTTGATGCCAATAATTGTTGTGCGTACTCGTATTGTTCGATGGGGTCATTTGGAGCTTGAGAGGCAAGTGAGTAGCCAGAAAAGCTGAGGCTAAATAAGCAGAGTAGGGCAGACGTTTTGACAGACATTAATATGTCAGGCCTAACGATAATGGTTAGGCCTGCTCCGGTAATTTTTTATTATTACCGTTATGGTGCAACCAAATTACTTCAGTGGCAAGATCTGGATTTCAACACGACGGTTGCACGCACGACCTTCAGAAGTTTGGTTTGAGCAAATTGGGTTACGTTCGCCGTAGCCGCGTGCAATTGCACGACCAGGTGCAACGTTTTGAGATACTAGGAATTGACGTACGGACTCTGCACGGCGCTCTGACAACTTTTGGTTGTATGACTCACTACCTGTGCTATCCGTGTAACCGTCAATAACGAGACTGGTATCTGGGTACTCAACTAGGATGCGAGCAACACCGCGTAGAGTATTATGGATACTAGCATCAAGCTGGTAAGAGCTTGAAGAGAAGCCGATACCGTTTTCCATACGCAGTAAAAGCTGATTTTCACCAACACGCTGAACTTGTACGCCAGAGTTTAGCAAAGCGCGACGTAATTCCGCTTCTTGTTGGTCAAAGTAGTAACCAACGCCAGCGCCAGTCGCTCCGCCTGCGGCTGCACCAATGAGTGCATGCTGACGACGTTCTTTAGCATCATCACCCGTTGCTAGGCCGATTGCTGCGCCAGCGATCGCACCAATAAGCGCGCCTTGCGTGGTGGAGTTAGTTTCGTATTCACCCGTTGTTGCATTTTGGCGTTGAGTGGCTTGACAGCCAGTAAGAGCTAGCACTAGAGCTAGTGCAATAGGCATCTTTTTCAAGGGAAAATCTCCGTATAAAACTGAGGCGAAACCATGCCTCATAATGGGATGCGAATTATGAATAAACAAGCATTAATATTTGTTATGAGAAAGTAAGATTGATAAGAGTTTCTGTAAGAAAATTCCTATCAATACTGCCAAAGCTCTCAAAGTAAGCCCCATAGACATCGAAGTCATTGCTGCTTATGTGAATCCTTTACTATCCTGGCTATTTCGATGAATCGCCCAACATTTTGCGTGCTTGTTCGCCGCCCACTCCACGGTTAACTGAAACCTTTCTACCTTTCTTTAAGCCCACTTCGTAGTCTTCAGTTAGGTTTTTCATCGCTTCTTTCAATTGCTTCTTGAACGTTTCGCGGTCAATGTTTTGGAATTCTTTATCAATATAGTCATTAATTTTATTGGCCGACTCTTCATCTGGAGAAATAATTGGCAATTTTTCAATCGCGCCTTCCACCCAGCCAGATACAAATGAGTTCACACGGCGAGTCACTTCCTGAGAAGAGGTGCCGGTGCCAGCAAAGCTGTTTCGGAATTGTCCGGTACTTTCGTTCATCTCGCGATAAACAATATCGAAAGCAAATGCAGCAAAAATAGCGCGATCTGCTTCACCGATAAATTCGACACGTTTGAGCCCTTTGTGATTCAACAATACTGCTTCGACACCGAATTTTGTGTTAATGCCGCGAATCACTCGCAATATGGTAGAACTGATGTTCGCTGGTAGCAAATGAGAAGATTGTGTTTTTCCCATTCTGATGAACTCAATATCGTCTTTATCGAGACCATATTTAAGCATGAGGCGATGTGCCATTTTGATAGCATTGGCAGCCTCATTAACATTAGCGGAATTGCCCAGTTCTAAGCACTTGGCGATTTTTTTCAGAGCTTTTTGTTTATCCATCGACAACCAGTAACGAAAGCAGAAAATTTATGAAGTCAGACATATTACCTTTTTTGACATAAAAACGAAATACAAGGTGGGACTGAAGATAATTTCAGCACATAAAAAGAAGCCTCGCATTAAGCGAGGCTGGCGTTTTAGTTCTTCGTAATCAGTATGAAGTCGTACTTGTGTCTAAGAAGCCATTCTTCATTAAGATTCGTTAGAATTACAACCCGAGCTGGTTGAGCAAGTCATCGGCATCATCGTTTGATCCCGACGATTTAGATTCTTTCTCAGCCAACTGTTTACGTGTGGCCTCTAAAATGTCGTCTGGGTTTTCGTCTTCAGCAACTTCAAACTCTTCCAGTTGGATGAACTCAGTTTTATCCATTGCTAGTTCGAGATAGAAAATATTGTTGTTTTCGGTGGAGAACGTCACTCTGCGCGCTTGAGGGCGGTCAAGGTTGGTATCAACTTGTAAGATAACTTGCTTATTCAGCGCCAGCATTTTTGGTTGGTTTTGTGTGATGTTCGTTTGCAGGTCTTTACGAATTTTATTAGTGAAGTCTCCGACCAGTTGATTCATGAGTTCACCCAGAACATCGCCTACCTCGTCAGAAGTATGAGATATTGCCAGTTCTTCTTCTGGCATGCCCATATTACGCATGTAGTTGGTGTAGATCTCCAGTGCGGCTTTTGCCGTAAAATTAATCACAACTAGCCCGGTAAATCCGCCATCAAACAGAACAAAACAGCCAAAATCTGGTTTGAGGCTAGTCTTGTGGATTTTTTGCACCATTGCTGAATAATTTACTTGAGAAGATGTCGCCGAAGTAAGTACGCCAGAAACAGACTGGCAAAGTTTGAGAAGGATATCTTCAGTGGTCACAATTTTATTTTTTTTCATTCTGAAAACTCATCTAGAAACGCGATTCGTTCCCCAATGTAAGGCATCAAGCGTGAAAAAATAAAGCATAAGTTTAATTATTGTATCGAGATTCTGATTTGCTCGTCTTTTTAAATGTTGTAAAGTGACGAAATTCAAAGAATATTACTTCACTAACTCTTTTGTGGTGTTTTTTTTCGCTTAGCGCCAATTTGTATGAGAAGTGAGCAAATAATTACACAACCCGCAGCTGATCGGATCAGCGTCGTAGGGGCAGGAAGCAAATGTTACCAAGATTACACTCGCAAACTGATGTCGATCCTCTTGTTCTTAGTTTTCTGAAAGAGCTTGAGCACGCCGGATTCACTGGTGATATCGAAAGCCAATATTCAAGCCGGCTAGCGGTTGCCACTGACAACAGTGTTTACCAGCAACTTCCTCAGTCTGTCGTTCATCCCAAAACGACAGAAGATGTTTCTCTCCTCGGGAAACTGAGCAATAAAGAAAAGTACGAACGAATTACCTTTTCACCTCGTGGTGGCGGCACAGGGACCAATGGTCAGTCGCTAACCAAAGGTATTGTGGTGGATATGTCTCGTCACATGAACAAAGTGCTTGAGATTAATGAGAAAGAAGGCTGGGTTCGTGTACAAACTGGTGTAGTGAAAGACCAGTTAAATGACGCTGTTCGCCCTTATGGCTACTTCTTCTCTCCAGACTTATCTACCAGTAACCGTGCAACGATTGGCGGCATGGTCAACACCGATGCTTCTGGTCAAGGTTCTCTGAAATACGGAAAAACATCCGATCATGTTTTGTCGCTACAAGCGGTGTTTGCTGATGGCTCAGTTTTAGAATCAGACCTGTCCAACGGCTACCCAAAAGAAGACGAGTTTGCTGCCAAGGCGCTACGTGTAACGGAATCCGTATGTCGTGAAAAACGCCAGCAGATCGTAGATAAGTTTCCTCCTCTTAACCGCTTTTTAACGGGCTACGATTTAAAAAATGCCTTGAATGAAGACGGTGACCGTTTCGATATCACACGAGTACTGTGCGGCGCGGAAGGTTCATTGGCATTTATTACCGAAGCAAAGCTGAACCTGACGCCAATTCCGAAAGCACGTACTTTGGTTAACGTTAAATACAACAGCTTTGATTCTGCACTGCGTAATGCACCGTTTATGGTAGAGGCGAAAGCGCTGTCTGTAGAAACCGTTGACTCAAAAGTGCTTAATCTCGCGAAGCAAGATATCGTTTGGCACACCGTGAGCGATTTACTTACCGATGTTCCAAATAAAGAGATGCTTGGTATCAATATGGTGGAATACGCAGGTCAGGACGAAGAGGAAGTTGCTGCTCAGGTTGCAGCATTGACCGCCAAGCTCGATACCATGTTGGAAACAGAAGAAGCGGGCATTATCGGCTACCAAGTTTGTAACGATGTAGCGAGCATTGGGCGTATTTACAACATGCGTAAAAAAGCGGTGGGTTTGTTAGGCGCAGCAAAAGGTCGTGCTAAACCGGTCGCATTCGCTGAAGATACCTGTGTGCCACCAGAAAACCTGGCGGACTTCATTGTAGAGTTTCGAGAACTGTTAGACAGCAAGTCTCTGAATTACGGCATGTTTGGTCACGTCGATGCCGGGGTGCTTCACGTACGTCCTGCGTTGGATTTGTGTGACCCGCACCAAGAAGCATTGATGCACGAAGTGTCTGATGAAGTGGTCAAGCTGGTGGCGAAATACGGCGGTTTGATGTGGGGTGAACACGGCAAAGGTTTCCGTTCAGAATATGGCCCTGAGTTTTTCGGCGACGAGTTGTTTACTGAACTGAGACGTGTGAAAGCGGCATTCGATCCACACAACAAAATGAACCCGGGCAAAATCTGTACACCGCTGGATAGTGATGCAGAGCTTGTCAAAGTTACCGATACCAAACGTGGTTACTATGACCGTCAGATTGACGTTCAAGTACGTGACAGCTTTAAACAAGCGATGGAATGTAACGGTAACGGTTTGTGTTTTAACTACGATACTAGCTCGCCAATGTGTCCATCGATGAAAGTAACAGCCGATCGTCGTCATTCACCAAAAGGTCGTGCAGGTTTGGTTCGTGAGTGGTTGCGTCAGCTTACTGAGCAAGGCATTGATATTCTTGACTTAGAAAAGCAAACACTAGAAAACAAAACATCAATCAAAACCATGATTGACCGCGTACGTCATTCTATCAATCGTCGTCACGAGTATGACTTCTCTCACGAAGTGTATGAAGCGATGAATGGTTGTTTGGCGTGTAAAGCGTGTGCGAGTCAGTGTCCGATTAAAGTCGATGTTCCGAGCTTTCGCTCACGCTTTTTAAACATCTATCACTCTCGTTATCAACGTCCTGCAAAAGACTATCTGGTTGCGAACATTGAAACTATGCTGCCGATGATGGCAAAAGCGCCAGGTGTCGTAAATGGTGTTTTGAAGCAGTCGTGGGTGAAAAGTTTAACGGCATCTACGGTCGGGTATGTCGATGCGCCGTTGTTATCAGTACCCACCTTGAAACAACGAGTAGAGTCGCTGACAACGCCTTATGATCTGCAAGCGCTCAGTGGTTTGTCTTCGTCTGAAAAGAGCAAGCATGTTTTAATTGTTCAAGACCCATTCACTAGCTACTACGACGCTGATGTCGTTGAAGACTTCGTTAAGTTATTGAAAAAGCTGGGTATGAATCCGGTACTTCTGCCGTTTAAGCCGAATGGTAAAGCACAACACATTAAAGGGTTTTTACGTCAGTTTAAGGACACAGCAGCCGACACTGCGAAGTTCTTGGCGATGGTAGCGGATTTGGATATCCCATTAGTTGGCGTCGATCCTGCTTTGGTGCTGTGTTATCGAGATGAATACGCTGAAGTGCTTGGCAGTAAGCGAGGTAATTTCGATGTACTAACAGCCCACGAATGGCTTTACCCAAGACTAGAAGCGTTTGAAAGCGGAGAGCATAAGGCGCAGGAACCTTGGTATCTGTTTGCGCACTGTACTGAAAAAACCAAAATGCCAAATGCGGAAAAAGAGTGGGGCGCTATTTTTGCTCACTTTGGTGCAGTTTTGAATACGGTACCTGTTGGTTGTTGTGGTATGGCGGGTACGTTTGGTCATGAGGTTGATAAGTTGTCGATGTCGAAAGATATTTACAATTTAAGCTGGAAGCCAAGCTTAGATAAGTTGGATAACGAGAGATGTTTGATTACAGGCTATTCTTGCCGCAGCCAAGTTAAACGCTTTGAAGGAACGAAGCCCAAGCATCCCGTTCAGGCATTGTTAACTTTGTTGTAATCGGACTAAATCAAGCCCAGTTTTACTGGGCTTTTTAGAAACCGTATTTAGACCCTTTCAAAGGATATGAATCTTGAGAAAACTTGAACTCAAAGTCCCACCTGTTGTGGTGTTTTTGTTGGTCATACTTTTGATGTACGGACTTAAAGTTTTGACGCCGAGCATGAACATTCGAGTACCCTTTGTTGAATTTGTAGTAGGTGTATTAACTTTGTTGTCTGGCTACATGGGCATTGCTGGCGTGTATGAATTTCGCAAGGTAAAAACCACAGTGAACCCAGTAAAACCTGAAGCGGCATCTTCTGTTGTAAGAACTGGTGTGTTTGCCTTTTCACGCAACCCTATGTACACGGCATTATTGCTTCTAATCATAGCAACTGGTTTGTGGTGGCAGCACTTGAGTGTGGTGCTTTGTGGCGTGATATTTGTCAGTTATATGAATCGGTTTCAAATCAAGCCTGAGGAACGCGTTTTAGAGCGATTGTTTGGTGAAGAGTATGTGGATTATAAAAACCATGTTCGTCGTTGGCTCTAAGCATTGCGTTTAGTTTTGTTTGGATGAGACATAAAAAGAAAGCCCAACGGTCGACGTTGGGCTTTCTTTTAGTAAACACTTTTTTTGTGCGCTTCTGATAGGGCAGTCGACTAGGCTGCCTTAACGAACTTTGCTAGGAATGCATCCTTACGTTCATTAAAGCGGCGTACAAGGTCGTCAACCGCTTCTTGGTCATATGGCTTCAAGCCACTTGCAACCATGCGCTTAATACCTTTACCAACGACTTCACCGTCTTCTTTAAACGCAAAGTTTAAGGTGACTACACCTCGTTTTCCTTCTACGTCGAATGTTGCGCCAGTGAAATCCACCTCTGGATGCGTAAGGTCTAAGCGTGAAAATTCGACTTCCATGCTTTCATAAATAACTAATGGACGCTGGCAGTTAATCATCATTTGCTTCTCTTCCATAAGAGGAACCATGATGTGAGGGAAGTTCATACCAGAAAATTGCACGTAATTTGTCACTACATGCTCAATAAATGCCGGATCGTGGTTAGTTTCACCTTCACGGGACATGTGTAAGTATTCTTTACCTGCCTCGTCAACAACAGCGCTTTCTTTGTCACACTTATTTTCAATATGAAGTGCTACACCATCGTTTACCATGCCAGAGAAGTTAAAACGCATCTTTTGGCTAACGCCTTCTTTACTAAGAAGCACAGCGAAAAGTAAATCTCCAGGGACACAAAAGCGTTTGTTGTCTTCATCATGAATTGGGTTGTAGTCACCTGCGACACGTTTTGCAAAGTGGCTTGCTTGTTCGCGAGTGAACTGAAACTGGTGATTAGTGTTTGAAAAATAAGGTGTTAGAAACATAATTTTTACGTAGTAACCAAAACTGTGTGGGATTATATGCGAATATCTGCGTAGCAATGGTCCATCCAGTGAAAACTTCACCGTATCCTAACAATAAGACACTATTTCGGCGGATAAACCGTTAAAAACGCATACTTTAGCAACGCTTTTATTTGTGAAAACAATAAACAACGACCTTTTCGCTCGCCTATCTTTTAAAGTATAGCCATCAAAGTAGACAGGCGTTCATAAATAGTGCCATCAACATGTTTAATCGTATGTAAAAAGGCTCCACGCTGAACGTAGAGCCTTCAAGTCATTATCTGTTTATTCGATGAAATGCCAGTTATGCTTGGTTATTGAACACTTGGTAACAAGCTCTCTGGCATGAGCGTGTTGTGGATAGCCAGCTTAAGCAGAGTATTTGCCTGTTCAATGTCTGGAGCAAAGTAGCGATCTTTATCGTAGAACGATACTTTTTCACGCAACATTTGTTTCGCAATCTCAATACGCTCAGAGGACTTGTTTGGTGCTCTAAAGTCTAGGCCTTGTGCTGCTGAGAGGTATTCTACCGCCAGAATACCGCGAGTGTTTTCGCCCATTTCTTTCAATCTGCGAGCCGCGAATGTTGCCATTGACACGTGATCTTCTTGGTTTGCAGATGTTGGCAAGCTGTCTACTGACGCTGGGTGAGCGAGTGTTTTGTTTTCACTTGCTAACGCAGCAGAGGTAACCTGAGCAATCATGAAACCAGAGTTCACACCACCATTGTCGACTAAGAACGGTGGTAGTTTTGATAGCGCGCTATCGATAAGTAATGCCATACGACGTTCAGACAAGCTGCCGATCTCGGCAATCGCAAGTGCTAGGTTGTCGGCTGCCATTGCAACAGGCTCCGCGTGGAAGTTACCGCCAGAGATGATGTCACCATCTTCAGCAAACACCAACGGATTATCTGATACGGAGTTCGCTTCTACTTGTAATACTTCCGCCGCATTGCGGATTTGCTGTAAACACGCACCCATCACTTGAGGCTGACAGCGCAAAGAATACGGGTCTTGTACTTTTTCACAGTTAGTGTGCGAATCACCTATTTCACTCGATGTGTCTAACAAATGACGGTATGCGAGTGCTGCGTCCATTTGGCTGCGATGACCACGTACACGGTGAATGCGCGGATCGAATGGACGTCGGCTGCCGAGAGCGGCTTCAACAGACATTGCACCACAAACGGTTGCTGACGCGAAAAGGTCTTCCGCGATAAACAGGCCTTCCAATGCGAACGCTGTGGATGCCTGAGTCCCATTTAGTAGCGCTAAGCCTTCTTTTGGCGCCAGAGTGATAGGCTCTAGACCTGCGATTTTTAATGCTTCTTGCCCGGAAATGATATTACCGTTGTGGCGAGCTTGTCCTTCTCCCAGTAATACTGTGCTCATATGGGCTAGAGGAGCTAAGTCACCTGATGCGCCAACAGAGCCCTTTTTAGGTACGCAAGGGTAAACTTGTGCGTTGACTAGGTCGGTCAGCATATTAATGACTTTTAGGCGAATCCCAGAAAAGCCACGAGACAGACTATTGATTTTTAATACCATCATCAGACGAACCGTTTCATCTGACATAAACTCACCGATACCTGCCGCATGAGAAAGAACGATACTGCGTTGCAGTGTTTCTAAATCTTCTGGTGCTATTCGTGTGTTAGCCAATAGCCCAAAACCAGTGTTAATTCCGTAAACCGTTCTATCTTCCGCGATGACTCGGTCTACGACCTGTGTGCTTTCTTCAATGGCCGGAATGGCTTCAGGATCCAAAGTGAGGTTGACTGGTGAACGGCTCACTTGGCGTAGTTCGTTTAAGCTAATATGACCTGGCTTTAGCGTTAAATTTAACATCTCTTTCATCCTTACTTGAGCTTCTTCAGTTCTTCGTTGAGCATTGGCAAATCTAGCCCTTGCTCTGCTGCACATTGTTTAGCGATATCGTATCCCGCATCAGCATGACGCATCACGCCTGTTGCTGGGTCGTTATGCAGCACGCGGGCAATACGTTCTGAGGCATCTTCACTGCCGTCACAGCAGATAACCATACCTGAGTGTTGCGAGAAGCCCATACCTACGCCACCACCGTGGTGTAGTGAAACCCAAGTTGCGCCGCCCGCCGTGTTGAGTAGCGCGTTTAATAATGGCCAGTCTGATACGGCGTCAGAACCGTCCATCATACCTTCGGTTTCACGGTTCGGGCTTGCTACAGAGCCAGAATCTAAGTGATCTCGACCAATGACAACGGGCGCTTTAAGTTCGCCATTTTTCACCATTTCGTTGAATGCTTGACCAAGACGCTCACGATCTTTAAGACCAACCCAGCAAATACGCGCAGGTAAACCTTGGAACTGGATGCGTTCGCGAGCCATATCTAGCCAGTTATGTAAGTGCGGATTATCTGGAATTAGCTCTTTTACTTTTTGGTCGGTTTTATAAATGTCCTCAGGATCGCCAGAGAGAGCAGCCCAACGGAAAGGACCGATACCTTCACAGAATAGAGGACGAATGTAGGCTGGAACGAAGCCAGGAAAATCGAATGCGTTTTCTACGCCTTCTTCCAAGGCCATCTGGCGGATGTTGTTACCGTAGTCGAGTGTTGCGGCGCCGCGATTTTGCAGCTCTAACATCGCTTGAACTTGCACAGCCATGGATTTTTTCGCTGCTTTTACGACCATTGCTTCATCTTGCAAACGCATTTCTGCTGCGTGAGACATGCTCCAGCCTTGTGGTAAATAGCCATTGAGCGGGTCGTGTGCAGACGTTTGGTCTGTTACGACATCAGGCGTGATATTACGTTCTACCAGCTCAGAGAAAACGTCTGCTGCATTACCTAGTAGACCAACCGATACTGGTGTGTCTGACTCTTTAATGATAGCTAGCGCTTCATCTAAAGAAGTCGCTTTCTTATCGACATAGCCTGTACGTAGGCGGTAATCGATACGTGATTCATCACACTCTACTGCAATCATGGAGAAGCCCGCCATTGTACCAGCGAGAGGTTGAGCACCACCCATGCCACCAAGACCACCTGTTAGAATCCAACGGCCATTTGCGTCACCGTCAAAGTGTTTTTTTGCAACAGATACGAACGTTTCGTATGTGCCTTGTACGATACCTTGCGAGCCAATGTATATCCAGCTGCCAGCGGTCATTTGGCCGTACATCATCAAGCCTTGTTTATCGAGCTCGTTGAAGTGTTCCCAGTTTGCCCAATGCGGAACAAGGTTTGAGTTTGCGATAAGCACGCGTGGGGCATTTTTATGAGTAGGGAAAACACCAACAGGCTTGCCTGATTGAACTAAAAGCGTTTGGTCATCTTCGAGTCTTTCAAGTACTTCAACAATCTTGTCGTAACATTCCCAGTTTCGCGCTGCTCGGCCAATGCCGCCATATACAACCAGTGAATGTGGATGTTCTGCAACATCAGGATCAAGGTTGTTCATCAGCATACGAAGAGGGGCTTCGGTTAGCCAAGATTTTGCGCGCAGTTTATCTCCGTGAGGTGCACGAATTGTTCTGCTTGTATCAAGTCGTGGATCTTGTCCCTGGCGCTGTGTCATTTCAGACTCCTTTAGTTTCTCGTGATGACCAAGTACTTGCTTGGTCGTAATAATCAGTGGCATCTGGGATGCATTATGGTTTGTGCTGTTTTTCCGCCATTGCGTTGGCGATATCCCAACACAAACGGGCAGCTAATCGTGCTGTTTGACTATCGACGTCATAATTTGGGTTGTATTCGGCGATATCAGCCAGCATTAACTTATTTTTGTAATGAAGAATTCGATCTAAAAAGGGGGCAATTGTGTCGTAACTCACTCCCCGAGCTGCTGGTGCGCTGACTCCAGGTGCGGTTGCAGCAGGGAATACATCCAGATCAATAGTCAAATAGAGGTAGTCACAGTCGTCAATAAAATGCTGAAGCTGAGTTAAGTGATAACTGTGGTTTAAGTAGCAGAGCTGATTGTCCTCTACATACCAAACATTTAACGCATCTGCTTTTTCAAATAGCGCTTTAGTGTTGCTACTGCGGCTTACACCAATACAAGCGTAATGAAAGTCCCAATCGTTACGTTGACAAAAATGGTGAATTTGGTTGAAGGGTGTACCAGAGCTCGGTCTTATGTCGGCGAGGTTACTCTCGAATGCGCGCAAATCGAAATGCGCATCGAAATTGATAATGCCGATTTTAGGCTTCTTCTCTGGATGGTGCGCTTTAAAATATTCCGCTAAGCCGGAAAACGAGGCCCACGCAATCTCATGCCCACCACCCAGCACGATGACTGGCGTATGGGGCAGTGCGCTTGAAATGGTTGCTGCACATAGAGCTTGGCTCTCTTCCAGTAAGTCGTCTTCACACACCACAGTACCTAAGTCATATAGTGGGGCGTCTTGGTGCCATGCTAAATTAGCGAGTGCTCGTCGGATTAAGTCTGGCGCTTTTTTCGCGCCAATGCGTCCTTTGTTTCTCGCAACGCCAGCGTCGGTAGCAAAACCGAGTAATGAGACGCCATGCGCAACGGCACTCAACTCATCTGCTTTTTGGCGTTGAACAACGTGATGAATTCGCTGACCAAGCTTGCCGTCCTCGGCATCATGACGGCCTTGCCAATGAAATAGGGGAGAGTGTAGGTCGAATTGAGACATATTATTGGCCTCCGTGTGAAATGTATTCACCATTTACTATACGACCTACCAGACGTTTTGCTCCGACTTGATAGCTTAAATCCGCAGGGCTTTCGATATCCCATATAGAGAAGTCCGCATCAAACCCTACTTTGATTTCGCCACGTGAGTTTTGATAACCCAGAGCTTTGGCTGCATGTTGCGTTACACCACGCAGTGCTTCTTGCGGTGTAAGGCGAAATAGCGTGCACGCCATATTCAGCATGAGTGTGAGATCAGAAAATGGTGATGTACCTGGGTTGACGTCCGTAGCAATTGCCATCGGCACGTTATGCTCTCTCAACAACTCAATCGGTGGTAACTGAGTTTCTCTTAGAAAATAAAAAGCGCCAGGCAATAGAGTGGCGACGGTGTTTGATCGAGCAAGTGCTTTAACACCTTGCTCATCTAAAAACTCGATGTGATCCGCTGACAGACCGTTGTATTGCGCAGTGAGGGCTGTACCACCGAGATTAGAAAGTTGCTCAGTATGCCCTTTAACCTTTAAGCCGTGGCGTTTTGCAGCTACAAACACTTTTTCTGTTTGTTCAAGATTGAAACCAATCGATTCACAAAAAACATCGACACTCGTAGCTAATTCTTCCTTTGCGACAACAGGGATTATGTCCTGACAAATGTGCTCAATATAATCATCTGCACGACCTTGGAACTCTGGCGGAATGGCGTGAGCGGCGAGAAGTGTAGTCGTGATTTTAACTTTGCGCTCTTGTTCAAGCATTTTGGCTGCACGGAGCATTTTTACTTCATCATTCAGTGTCAATCCGTAGCCTGATTTCACTTCGACAGAAGTGACGCCGCTCGCGAGTAGCCCGTCTAAACGTGGCAACGCTAACTCAACTAACTGCGCTTCGGTTGCTGAACGCGTCGCATGCACCGTTGAAAGTATCCCACCGCCTTGTTTGGAAATTTCTTGATATGGCACGCCGCTTAAGCGCATTTCAAATTCGTTGGCACGATTGCCCGCGTAAATAAGATGAGTGTGGCAGTCGATCAAACCTGGCAGAACTAACTTGCCTTGAAGGTCGATACTCTGAGCGTAATGTTGGGCAGACAGCAGAGACTCGGTTTGCGGTTCGTCTTCACCAATTGCACAGGTGCTGATCGCAACGATTTTTCCAGATTGAATGCCAATACGAGCAGGAGACGTTGGCAGATAACCGCGCTCTCCCGACTGCATGGTGACCAGACGTGCGTTTTCAATCAGCAAATCCATGTTTGTGTCCCTGTGTTTATTTGTATCATTAAATGTATATACAAATAAATAGAGCAAAATAAGAACACTGACAAGATTGATGTTGCTAAAATGTGATCAAAACGTAGATCTAGAGGACCAATCTTGCCCTTAAATGAGCACTTTTGAGCTCAGCTTATATTTGTTACCAGGGTGATAAAGTAGGGCGGTACTGACTAACTTATCTTGGCTCCACGTTCTGCGATTCAAGAGAAGGCAAGGCTCATTGGCTTGCATTGTTAAGTCTTGCTTAATACGGCTTTCAGGCACAATTGCCTCTACAGTATGTTCTATCGCGCTGAGTGGGCAATTATCTGACAGGTATTGATTTGGAGTGATTTGTGTGAAGTCTTGATTTAAATAACTCGGGGCATATTGGCTATTCACCCAGCGGAGCTCCAATTGAATCGGCGTTTGGTCTTCATAGTGAATAATTTCACTGTAAAACACTGTCGTGCCTAGCATAACGCCGAGTTTTATCGCAATGTTGTCATCTGCTTTTATGGCAATCTGTTTGAGCACTTTACTGCCATACTTTCGCCCTCTATCGCTGACTTCTTCGGCAATGTTTCGAATGTCTAGCAGGGGAGATTCTGACTTTTCACCAGGATCACACACGAACGTGCCTAAGCGTGGGCGACGTTGTAATCGGCCCTCATTTACTAAATCCCGAATTGCTTTGTTCACTGTCATTCTACTGACACCAAATTGCTCGGTAAGCTCAATCTCGGTGGCGATGCGATGACCAACTACCCACTCTCCAGCATCAATTTTATCCAGGATAAATTGTTTAATTTGAATGTAGAGTGGTGCAGACATAATGATTTCCCTTTATTTGACTATACAAATACTGCTTAATTTAGGTACAAATTGCAAACATTTCTCGACGAATGTACCGCTTAGTGACCGAACAATCCTATTGCAGAGCTGAATGACTCTTGCTGTTGAGCATTATTTGGATTGATGATTGAATTCAAGCATTTTCTTGTGGTCTATTGCTTGCACAGCAGAAAACAATTGTGTAAACAAACGATTATTAGAAGAAAAGTCGTTAAAAAAGGAAAAGTATGTTTAAAAAATTGAAAGCATCACTGGGGATCGGCTCTGCAAAAGTAGATACCATTTTGGACGAAATGAGCGTGTTTCAAGGAGCGACGCTGAAAGGGCATGTTCATGTCAAAGGCGGAGACGTCGAACAACAAATTGATGCTATTACGATTAAATTGAACACGGAAATGAAAGTCGAAGTGGATGATAGCGTAAGTTATCAAACCTTCACTATCGATCAATTGAAAGCAGTTGACCCTTTTGTGATTCAACCTAATGAAGAAAAGCAGGTTCCGTTTGAGCTAAAACTGCATGACGAAACACCAATTACTGCGGTTAGCGCACTTAAGAATCAATGTCATGTTTGGGTCGAGACGACGTTAGATATTGATTTTGCAATTGATCCGCGTGACCGTGACTATATTGAAGTGAAACCACTACCAGTAGCATCTCGGGTTATTCAAGCGATCGAGCAAGCTGGCTTCACTATGGTTAAAGCCGATGTTGAAAAAGGCTTTTTGCGCGGTGGCTCGTTTGCCTCTCGCTCTGGTATTTATCAAGAGCTAGAGTTCCGTAACAGCGGCTTTATCTCATCAAAAGAAATTGAGCTCTCTTTTATTCTGGAAGGGCAGGTCATGCATTGTTTGGCAGAGATTGACCGTTCGCTCAGCTTGGCTGGTGACCAATATCGCTCGTTTACGTTGCCGATCAATGCAACCGATGCTCAAGTCGCAGCCGCAGTTGCACCAACGCTAAATCTATAGCTCTCATCACCTTGATGAAAATATGTACCGATATCCTATTGTGAAAGCGATATCGGTACTGTTATCCATGTTTCTTGCGTTCTCTACGGCTAAAAACTCAAGCGCTGAATTTTCCATTAGATATCGATAGCCCAATACCAGTTCATTAGAGGCATCAGCAAACTCTGTGGGTCCTTCTGTTGACCCTTGATACCAATGATATTCCAACATCAGGTGATGGTTATCTTCTAAGGCATAACGGTACCCACCCGCAATGGCAATCGTATTATGTCGATAGGGCAGATCGAGCAAGGCACGGTCATCCGAGCGAAAAGTCATGCCAATCATCGAATAAAATGCATGAGCATCACTTAAGTAGCTGTAGTTTAATTGGAAGCCTTGCTCGAAACTGCTACCTTGAAAAGTGCCGTGAGCCACATCGTTAAAATACAAACTGCCGCCAATCGATAGGCCGTGATGTTCATTTTGGAACACTTGATACTGTAAGTAAGTAGATAGGTTATTGGCCAGTGTTTGTCCTTCGAAATCATCTTCAAGCACATCATATTGCGGCATTGAAATGTAAAAACGATCTCTGTCTACTTTATCCCGCCCATTTTGTCCGATACCGAAAAGTTTATGGAAGCTTTTCGTCAGTCCATCTAAATGGTTGTCAGCGGCAAAGACCCATCGATAGTTGAGCTCCAACTGCCAACGGTTGCTGACTTGCCATTTGCTGCCTAATTCGATTTGATTGTGGTAATAATCCAGTGCGTATTCATCAGTATGAGCCCAAACACTTGCCACGGTTCCTGAACCATAGGCTTCGACAAAACCATAGGGCAGACTATGTCCTGAACGCAGTATGTTGGTGTGACTAACCACTTGCATTGGGGATTGTGCGTAAGAACGCAGCGGGCCATATAAGTCATTTGATGCGAAGGCTTGCAAAGAACATATCGAGGTGCTTAGAAGCACCATAAAGCGCGATTTGAAATAGACCATGATGAATACCTACATACAAACTACTCTATAAAACAACTATATACCTAAATCGCACGTTGAGCTCTCGCCCAGCGTGTTAGGCTTTGTATCGGTTCACACGTAATAGGGGATATTGTAATTTGTTGTGTAAGTTCATTGAGGGGCAATTCCATTCATCAGCTATGCGGTCTCTTAAAAAAGCATGATCAGATTGTCGTGACGGGTCTGCGGTTAAGTTCTTATGACAAAACAAAATCGCGCTTTGCATTCTAAATGTGAGCTAGGTACAATCCCATTTTCGATAACGGTCCGGTATTCGTGTTACCGAGAGGCCTTTATTGACTCTCAACTATTTTCAACAAATAGCTTCTAATTTGAATAACATGTGTTGCTTGGTGTGCAACACCACTGTAAAGGACATAGCATGCCTATTATTACTCTTCCTGACGGCAGTCAGCGTCAATTTGACAACCCAGTTTCTACTATGGAAGTTGCGCAATCGATCGGTCCTGGTCTTGCAAAAGCAACTATCGCTGGTCGTGTAAACGGTAACCGCGTTGATGCGTGTGATCTAATTGAAGAAGACGCAAGCCTTGAAATCATCACAGTTAAAGATGAAGTAGACGGTCTAGAAATCGTTCGTCACTCTTGTGCTCACCTTCTTGGTCACGCTCTTAAGCAGCTTTACCCTCAAGCTAAAATGGCGATCGGTCCAACCATCGACAATGGCTTCTACTACGATATCGACTTAGACGAATCTCTAACGCAAGAAGATCTTGAAAAGATTGAAAAGCGTATGAAAGAGCTAGCGAAAACCAAGTACGAAGTGGTTAAGAAAAAAGTAAGCTGGCAGGAAGCGCGTGATACGTTTGAATCACGTGGCGAACCATACAAAGTGGAAATCCTAGACGAAAACGTATCTCGTGATGATCGTCCAGGCCTTTACCACCATGAAGAATACATCGACATGTGTCGTGGTCCTCACGTTCCTAACATGAGCTTCTGTCAACACTTCACTTTGCTGAATGTTGCAGGTGCTTACTGGCGTGGTAACAGCGACAACAAAATGCTTCAACGTATCTACGGTACGGCTTTCCACGACAAGAAAGCACTGAAAGCGCACCTAACTCGCCTAGAAGAAGCGGCGAAGCGTGATCACCGTAAGATTGGTAAGCAACTCGACCTATTCCACATGCAGCAAGAAGCACCGGGTATGGTGTTCTGGCATCACAATGGTTGGTCTATCTTCCGTGATCTAGAAGTATTCATCCGCGCTAAGCTAGATGAGTACGGTTACCAAGAAGTGAAAGGTCCACTTATGATGGACCGTGTTCTTTGGGAACGCTCTGGGCACTGGGACAAATACGCTGATGCAATGTTCACAACTTCTTCTGAGAACCGTGAATACGCGATTAAGCCAATGAACTGTCCAGGTCACGTACAGATCTTCAACCAAGGTCTAAAATCGTACCGCGACTTACCGCTACGTATGGCTGAGTTTGGCTCATGTCACCGTAACGAACCATCTGGTGCACTACACGGTATTATGCGTGTACGTGGCTTTACTCAGGATGACGCTCACATTTTCTGTACTGAGAGCCAAATTCAAGAAGAAGTAACAAACTGTATCAAGATGGTGTACGATACGTACCAAACATTTGGTTTCGACAACATCGTAGTGAAACTGTCTACTCGTCCAGAGAAACGTGTAGGTTCAGATGAAATCTGGGATCAATCTGAAGAAGCATTGAAGCAGTCTCTTGAATCGATGGATATTCCATACGAAATTCAAGAAGGCGAGGGTGCGTTCTACGGTCCTAAGATTGAATTCACACTATACGATTGTCTAGACCGTGCGTGGCAGTGTGGTACTGTCCAGCTAGACTTCAACCTACCAGGTCGCTTAGGTGCAACTTATGTAGGTGAAAACAATGAACGTCTTGTACCGGTAATGATTCACCGTGCGATTCTAGGTTCACTAGAGCGCTTCATCGGTATCCTTATCGAAGAATATGCTGGTTTCTTCCCAACTTGGTTGGCGCCAGAACAAGCAGTTCTTATGAACATTACTGATAAACAGTCAGGTTATGTTCAAGAAATAGTACAAAAACTACAAAAAAGTGGAATTAGAGCTAAAGCGGACTTGAGAAATGAGAAGATTGGCTTTAAAATCCGCGAACATACTTTGAAGCGTGTACCGTATATGCTTGTTGTTGGTGACCAAGAAATGGAAGCTGGCGAAATTGCAGTGCGTACTCGTAAAGGTAAAGATCTTGGTAAATTTAAAGTGGATGATTTTATTGCATACATCCAAGACGAGATCTCTAGCCGTAAGCTCAATCTGGAGGAATAAGCTATTAAAGGCGGAAGACGTGGCCAACAGCCGGTAAAACAAAACCCGCACCGTATCAACGGTGAAATTCGTGGTATTCGTGAAGTTCGACTAACAGGCGCTGACGGTGAATCAGTTGGTGTTGTATCGATTCAAGAAGCCATTGCAGCTGCTGAAGAAGCTGGTATGGATCTCGTTGAGATCAGTCCTAACGCCGAGCCACCTGTTTGTCGTGTGATGGACTATGGTAAGTTCCTCTTCGAGAAGAGCAAAACTGCTAAAGAGCAGAAGAAGAAGCAAAAGCAGGTCCAGATCAAGGAAGTAAAATTCCGTCCTGGAACTGATATTGGAGACTATCAGGTAAAACTACGCAACCTGACGCGTTTCCTTGAAGAAGGCAACAAAGTGAAAGTAACAATTCGCTTCCGTGGCCGAGAGATGGCACACCAAGACATCGGTGTTGACGTTCTAAATCGTCTTAAGGAAGATACTGCAGAAATTGCTGTAGTTGAATCTTTCCCTAAGAAGATTGAAGGTCGCCAGATGATCATGGTGCTAGCCCCTAAAAAGAAGTAATTAACGGCTCATCAAGTAATTAAAACCTAGCCGCTTTCCTTTCGATAAAGGCATAACGGCTAGGTTTTGTTCGCCCTAATTACGTTGTTTATTAAACCTACTCAATGCGGAGTTATTCATCATGCCTAAGATGAAAACCAACAAAGGTGCTGCTAAGCGTTTTAAGAAAACTGCTGGTGGTATTAAGTACAAGCACGCTACAAAACGTCACATCCTGACTAAGCGTACTACTAAGAACAAGCGTCAACTACGTCCGAATGCAATCCTTCCAAAATGTGAAGTGGCTGCAGTAATCCGTATGTTGCCATACGCTTAATTCTTTTTAGTTATCAATCGTTTAGTTTAGGAGAAGCATAATGCCTCGCGTAAAACGTGGTGTACAAGCTCGTGCACGTCATAAGAAAGTTCTAAAACAAGCTAAAGGTTACTACGGTGCGCGTTCACGTGTTTACCGCGTAGCTTTCCAAGCAGTTACTAAAGCTGGTCAATACGCTTACCGTGACCGTCGCGCTAAGAAACGTCAATTCCGTCAACTATGGATTGCACGTATCAATGCGGCATCTCGTCAAAATGGTCTATCTTACAGCCGTTTCATCAATGGTCTTAAGAAAGCATCTATCGAGATCGACCGTAAGATCCTTGCGGACATCGCAGTATTCGACAAAGCTGCATTTGCAGTTCTAGTTGAAAAAGCGAAAGCTGCTCTTTAATTAGCAGTTTAGGATTAAGAGAAGGAGAGCATTAGCTCTCCTTTTTTATTGCTAAAATTTATACCCAAATGACTTTTAGCTTGGCTATTTAGAGTATTGTTTATCAGTCTTCTCAATTTATTGGTTAGCATCTTATGTTAGTTATAAGGTAGCTTGGGTATAAATTTTTACGTTTATAAGGGATTAAAAATGATCTACACAACGACCGAAAGCATTCCTGGCAAGCAGATCTCTGAAATCAGAGGGGTTGTAACTGGTAATGTTGTTCAATCAAAGCATATTGGCCGTGACCTCATGGCGGGTATCAAGAGCATTGTTGGCGGCGAAATTCGTGGTTACACGGAAATGATGACCGACGCGCGTGATATTGCTATACAGCGCATGGTGGCGGACGCTGAATCTAAAGGTGCCGATGCAATTGTAGGGATTCGATTTACCACAAGCTCAATCGTAGATGGTTCTTCGGAAATTTTGGCATTTGGTACTGCAGTGAAACTAGCGGACTAGTCTACTTGAATAGCATTGCAAAAATGCTAATAGAGAGCGGTGAATTATTATGCATTTACCGTTCTGTTCCTTTTAGGTTAATTATTCTAGATTTTTGTAGAGAGAATAGGTTTATATTCTCAACTTTACGTTACTATTAAAATTAATCACGATGATTTAGAGTAATTGCTTCACTTTTATTTTGCATATTATTTTATATCTATAATGAAATTGAATTCATATTGAATTTTTCATTTGTTGTGTGAATTCTCTTTTCAGTATATTAATTCATGTTTTTCTTATAAAAATATGAACTTATACCTTGCCAAGCGGTTCTAAATTGTTACAAATACTATACAGCTGTAACATTGCCAAAAGGAATTGTAGATGAGAGATCTGACTCCCGAATACTTGCTAGCCGCATTACGCCAAGCGATTAAAACAAAAGGGCTAACATATCGAGAGCTATCTGAGAAAATGGGTATGCCACTATCTACCTTTAAGAGACATCTTACAAGCACGAATCTCGCTTTAGATAAGTTGCTGGAATATTGTAGAGCGGTTGATTGCACGTTAGATGAACTACAAAAGCTCGCAAATCAATTGCAAGGTGAAGACGAGGATTACTTTAGTCGCACACAGGATGAAGTATTCTTTCAATTCCCTCACCTTTACGACTTTTATCGTGAATTGAGAATGTTACGAGGTAAAGACGGCTATTCTATTTTAAAGAAAAAGTATGACTTGTCTGAGCAGAGCATGTCCGATTACTTAAAAGCATTAGAGTTGTTGGATCTCGTTTACGTTGATGAAGATAAAAATATAACGCTGCACGGACCTTTATATTATAGCTATGCAGAGAACTCCAAGCTCAACGACAAATATACCGAAATCATAAAAGAGCAGACGACTACCCACGATAAGTGTGTTCGCGTTGCTTTGGCGCGTATGAAAATTACCGAAGAACAGCTTTTGTTACTGGAAGATCAAGTCGCAAAGACCGTCATCGATTTTCATTCCAAAAATGTTGTAGCAGAGAACTTTAATGTCTCTGATTTTACTAATATTGTTCTACTTGCTGGGCCACATCAGCCAGTCACATTCTCTGACGGCATTATTGAGACAGAGGGGCGATTTATTGATGATATTCGTTATGCCATCGCATCTGCAGGTGATAAGCCAAGCCTATCTATATAGATTTTGAGCCTTTTTTGAAGAGAGTTTCTGAAAGGGCGTTGCAAAAGAAAAAGCCTAAGACAGCAAATACTTTGTAAGTAGGGCATTCAGCGGTGTTTGCTCTTAATTCAGACTTAAAGTGTTTTGGGCTTATTTCGAATAATACCTGTTCAGCATCTACTTTCGTTATTTTTAACATGCTGATTTCCTTCGTTGTTCCTCCCAAAGCCTCTCTCGCTTCCTCTACAAAGAAACCATTCTCGTTGAACCAAGCATTCTGTAGCTACTTGGGTATGCATAATTGGTGGCTATTTATCTTCTAATTATAAATTCATACTTGAAATGTTTGTTTTTTGATCTATTATGACGAAGTGTCATTTGTGACGGTTCGTCAACTTTAGTTGCGTTCCTGTATTAAAGAATCGTGTTACAATTATTGGGAGTGTGTTGGTATACGGATCAAAGGATTATGTTTAACTTTCGCTGTAAAAAATATAGCAAGCAAGACGGATGTCGTGTGTCTTCAGGGCTAACAAAAAAGCAACAGGCGATTGCTGATCGTGAGATAGAGCTTATTCAATTGGCTAAGTCTCTAGTTCAAGAGCAAGGCTTTGCCAACTTAACGATGGACAAGCTTACAGCGTCAAGCCCTTATTCTAAAGGGACGATCTACAATCATTTTTGCAGCAAAGAAGATGTGATTCTTGCGCTTTGTATTCATTCGCTGAAAAGCGAAGCAATATTTTTCGAACGTACCGCCAAGTTTAATGGCAATACCAGAGAAAAAATCATTGCGATGCATGTAGGTTATCGTATTTACGCTCGTATGGAGCCAGTACTATCAACTTGTGCGATTGTTGCAAAGACGCCTTGGGTTCTAGAGAAGGCTTCGCCTAAACGTGTGAATGAACTGAATAACTTGGAAGAACAAGTAATAGATGGTGCTGATGCGCTGGTGAACAATGCGGTAGAATGTGGTGATCTTAAGTTTTCTCCCGCAATTGGTTCTGATGCTATTGTATTCGCCAACTGGTCTATTGCATTCGGTTCAAACGCTTTGGCGCAAAATGCATCGAACAGTCGATGTATTCAGCGAATTCAAGACCCATTCTCAGTACTGCACAACGCGAATATGTTACTTGATGGTTTAGGTTGGTCGCCTTTATCTACAGAATGGGACTACCGTAAAACCTGGCGTCGAGTGGAGCAGGAGTTATTTAGTGAAGAGCTTGCTTATTTAGAGTCAGTGAATCGCTAATAAACTGGAAAGGCCAATCTGACGTTATGGTTGGCTTTTTTATCGCACTATTGTGACGAATCGTCATTGAATCTCGAAGGTTGGCGTTCAGCCAATGATCACGAGAAGCATAGGAAGTTACTAAAAACTAACTTATGTAGCCAAATTCATTCGATCTAAAGTTTGCATGTCGAGTTTGTCTGGTTATTTACAGCATTTGCTGTTTTTTTTAGTTTTTAAATTTGACGAAACGTCACAAAAGGAGAGTGTGATGCCACATCACAACGTTCAACAATACGCCCGTTCAGGGTGGGGTAAGCTACCAACGAATTACAGTGTATTGGTGATGCTTGCTACCGTTTTATTGATTTTCATAGCAACCATTGGAGGAAAAAATCTTTACTTTAGAGGAGATTACGACATCTTCTTTGATGGAACAAATGAGCAGTTACTTGCGTTTGATGAAATTCAAACCACCTTTGCAAAATCTGACAGTCTTGCTTTGGTTATAGCGCCAAAGAGCGGCACTGTTTTTACTCCTAGCACATTATCTCTTATTCAGCAGATCACTGACGAGGCGTGGCAAGTTCCATACTCGACCCGCGTTGATTCCCTCGCCAACTACCAGCATACCGAAGCGTTTGAAGATGATCTTCTTGTCGAAGATTTACTGTATAGCGAATATGAATTGACACCTCAACGAATAGAGAAAGTCAAAAGTATTGCGTTGAGTGAGCCGGTTTTGAAAAGTTCACTGATTTCTGAAAAAGGAGATGTCACGGTCGTAAACATTACGGTCCAACTCCCTGAAATAGATAAAACTGCTGAAGTACAAGAGGTGGTTGCTTACATAAACGGAATGATTGAGCGTTATCAGCAAGTGTACCCAGACACGGAATTCCACAAGGCTGGTATTATTGCAATGAACTACGCGTTTATGACCGCAGCCCAAGATGATAGCGCAACATTAGTGCCTACTATGTTACTAGTGATATTGGTGTTTCTGACCATCATGTTGCGCTCATTGCTTAGCGTCATCGCGACGCTCATCGTTATTATCGGCTCGGTTATGGTTACAATGGGCTTGTCAGGATGGGCTGGTATGTTCTTAAGCACGGCGACCGTTAATGTGCCTACCTTGGTGATGACGCTTGCCGTCGCAGACTGTGTACACATCATCGCGACAATGCGTCAGTCTATGCAAAACGGCTTTAGTAAAGCCCACTCTATTGAGCGAAGTATTGCGCTCAATTTCATGCCTATCTTGATTACCTCCATTACCACCGCGATCGGCTTTTTAATGATGAATATGTCGGATTCTCCAATCCTGCGAGATTTCGGCAACCTATCAGCTCTTGGCGTCATGGTTGCTTGTTTCCTTTCCATCACGTTACTTCCCGCCTTGCTAAATATCCTTCCGGTTACGGTGAAGTCGGATACTTCTGATGAAAGAAAGCACTTTATGGATCATTTAGGAGATTTCGTGGTGTCAAAGCGACATGCTTTATTGCCGTTGTCGGTGCTTGTTATTGTCGCGAGTGCGAGCTTGATTCCACTGAACAAAGTCAATGATGAATCCGTCGAGTACTTTGGCCATAGCAATGAATTTCGCCGAGCGGCTGATTTTATGGAAGAGCGAATCAGTGGCATGGCGAACATCAGTATCGCGATAAAAACCAACGAATCGCAGGGTATTGCGGATCCTAATTTTCTCAATACCGTGGGTAAATTTACTGACTGGCTAAGGTTGCAGCCAGAAACGGACCATGTTGCGACCTTGAGCGATGTTTATAAGCGCCTAAACAAGAACATGCATGGAGATGATCAGGCTTATTACTCGCTCCCTCAAGACAGAGAATTAGCGGCTCAATATCTGCTGCTTTATGAAATGTCACTACCGTATGGTTTAGATTTGAACAACCAAATCAATGTAGATAAGTCGTCGAACAAGATGGTTCTCACCGTGGAGAACTTGGGCAGCGTCGAGCTTGTTGATTTGGAAAATCGTATTTACCAATGGTTTAACGAAAACGCGCCTCAATATGATGTTGTTGCGTCTAGTCCTTCACTGATGTTTGCGCATATTGGTGAAACGAATATGGCTAGCATGCTGTCAACCTTGCCCATTACTCTTGTCTTAATCTCTGCATTACTGATCTTTGCCTTGCGTTCGTTCAAGCTTGGCTTAATTAGTCTTGTCCCGAATATTGCTCCTGCGCTTATTGGTTTTGGTATTTGGGCGCTGGTTTCTGGCGAGATTAACTTGGGATTGTCTGTCGTTGTGACATTAACGCTTGGTGTTGTTGTTGATGACGCCGTTCACTTTCTTTCTAAATATCAACACGCTCGTAAAGATGGCCACAGTGCGGAGCAAGCGGTTCGCTACGCCTTTCGCACCGTGGGGCGCGCGCTTTGGATTACGACGGTCGTGCTTGTTGCTGGTTTCTCTGTTCTGGCGATGTCGAGCTTCCGTTTAAATGCCGATATGGGACAGCTGAGTGCCATTGTCATCTTTATTGCCCTTGTTGTGGATTTCATCTTCCTACCGACTCTACTGATGTTGTTTGACAAAGGCGTTTACGACGAGGTGGAGCGCCGAAATAAGCTTAAATCAACTGACTCTCAAACCAAGACTGTTACTCAGTCATAACGAATTAAAGGATTGAACATGAATTTAGTAAAAAATGCCTTAAAAGTATCAGTACTTTCTGTCTCGCTTATTATGAGTCATGCGGTGTTGGCGGATGAAGCCAAAGGACTAGAAATTGCCCAAGAGCGCAAAGCCCGTGATGAAGGGTGGGGGGATTCTGTTGCTACGATGCAAATGATTCTGCGAAACGCGCAAGGAGAAAGCAGCACACGTTTAATGCGCTTACAATCACTCGAAGTTGATGGCGATGGTGACAAAGGGCTCACGATATTTGATGAACCGAGAGATGTAAAAGGCACGGCGTTTCTTAACCATTCTCATACGGTGGGTGCCGATGACCAATGGCTTTACCTTCCTGCACTGAAACGTGTGAAACGTATTTCCTCGCGTAACAAATCAGGTCCTTTTATGGGCAGTGAATTCGCGTATGAGGATCTCAGTTCCTTTGAGATTGAAAAATACCGTTTCAACTACCTAAAAGATGACAGCATAAACGGGCAAGATGTTTTCGTCGTAGAGCAAATTCCGACCGATAAGAACTCAGGTTATACCAAGCAAACGGTGTGGTTAGATAAAGCGCATTATCGTCCACTTAAAGTTGAGTTTTACGACCGCAAAGGCTCTTTGTTAAAAACGCTTTCTTTTTCCGATTACAAGCAATATCTCAACCAATATTGGCGAGCGCACACTATGGCGATGACAAACCATCAAACAGGAAAAAGTACTGAGCTAACGACTAGCGAAATGCGTTTTAACACTGGATTACAAGACAATGACTTTCATAAGAATGTGTTGAAGCGAGTGAGGTAGTGGAGGAAAAATGAAGCGATTAAATGTTGGGTTGTTGCTTAGTGCAGCAGCCTTTTTTTACTCGATGCCTCTGACTGCCGTCGAGCTCGCAGGACAAGTCAATATTGAGCATCGTCAGTTTTTTAAAACGGGCTCTCAGGGTCAGAGCAAAGCGCAAACGTCATTGGTTTTGCAGCCAGAATTTTACTGGGAGATGCAAAATGGTGATGCAAACTTTACTTTCACACCTTTCTATCGTCTGGATGGTCTAGACGATGAGCGAAGTCATGGTGACATACGAGAGGCACTTTATCTGACTTATTGGGATGATTATGAGCTTCGAGTTGGGATTAGTAAGGTCTTTTGGGGAGTGACTGAATCAGCCCATTTAGTTGATGTAGTAAACCAAACAGACTCTATTGAAGCCGTTGATGGTGAAGATAAGCTCGGTCAGCCGATGTTACATTTTACCTCTTTCAAAGACTGGGGTACCGTCCACGCAATGTTGTTACCTTACTTTAGGGAACGAACGTTTGCGGGTACAGATGGCCGCTTGCGAACCGAACCCGTTGTCTCTGATGATGCTATCTATGAATCAAGCAGAGAAGAGAAGCACGTAGATGTGGCTTTTCGATATTCGAAAATGCTTGGCGATTGGGACGTAGGCCTGAGCTATTTATATGGAACAAACCGGGATCCTTACTTTCGTTTTGAATACGGAGAATTAAAGCCTTACTACGCTCTGATGAGTCATGTCGGTCTGGATGTGCAAGGAATTGTTGGCGATTGGTTATGGAAACTGGAAAGTATTTATCGAGATAGTGCTGATAATCATGTCGGTCTTGTGACGGGTTTTGAGTATACCTTCGTCGGTGCATTTGACACGGTTTGGGATGTGGGGGTTATTGGTGAGTACCTCCATGACAGTCGTGGGAACAACGCACAAACTATCGGTCAAAATGATGTGTTTGCAGGTATTCGTTGGGCGCTCAATGATGAGGACGGAACGGAAGTATTGACGGGAATTACGAAGGATTTAGATAACGATGATGTTTACAATGCTAAGTTAGAAGCATCGAGCCGAATATCGAATCACGTTAAGTGGCAAATTGATGCTTGGTTGTTTAAAAATGAAACACCAAATGATTTGCTCTACTTCGCTAGAGATGACGATTTTATCGAGCTATCTATTCAATACTATTTCTAAAACAAAAGGGCACAACTAAACGGCAGATTAACTAAAGATGACATTTTTGACGTTTTTGTGCTCTTTTTATTCAATAACCTCTTCTTTTCGTAATTCAATTTGGCATTGGTGCCCGGTTTGGCTACTATGTACAGCTATCAAAAAACCAATCACTCCCTTATGGACACTACCTACAGGTAGATGAGGAAACGATGCAACATCTAGAAGAGATCATTGCTAGCGCGAGCACTGCAATTGAAGCTGCCGAATCGCTAGTCGCACTTGATGAAGTGCGTGTTCAGTATCTGGGTAAAAAAGGTGAGCTAACTGCTCAACTTCAAAGCCTAGGCAAACTACCACCAGAAGAACGCCGTGAAGCTGGTCAAGAGATCAACAAAGCGAAAGGCGTAGTTCAGCAAGCTATCGCAGCTCGTAAAGATGCACTACAACGTGCTGAGCTTGAAGCGAAACTAGCAGCAGAAACAATCGACGTAACACTACCAGGTCGTCGTATTGAAAACGGTGGTTTACACCCAGTAACTCGTACTGTAGAGCGTATTGAGAAGTTCTTTGGCGAACTTGGTTTTAACACCGAGGCTGGCCCAGAGATCGAAGATGCATTCCACAACTTCGATGCGCTAAACATCGCAGCTGATCACCCAGCGCGTACTGACCACGATACTTTCTTCTTCAACCCAGACTTGATGCTTCGTACTCATACGTCAGGCGTACAGATCCGTACGATGGAAAATGGTAAACCACCATTCCGTTTCATTGCACCAGGCCGTGTATACCGTAACGACTACGACCAAACGCACACGCCAATGTTCCACCAAGTGGAAGGCATGCTGGTTGATGAGAACGTAAACTTTGCTCAGCTGAAAGGCATCCTGCACGATTTCCTATGTAACTTCTTCGAAGAAGAAGTAGAAGTACGTTTCCGTCCATCTTACTTCCCATTCACTGAGCCTTCAGCTGAAGTAGACGTGAAAGGCAAAAACGGTAAATGGTTAGAAGTACTAGGCTGCGGTATGGTTCACCCGAACGTGCTACGTAGCGTAGGTATCGATCCTGAAAAATACTCTGGTTTCGCATTCGGTATGGGTGTTGAGCGTCTAACAATGCTTCGTTACGGCGTGAACGACCTACGTGCGTTCTTCGAGAACGATCTTCGTTTCCTAAAACAGTTCAAGTAATCCAGAGGGTTCATCAACATGAAATTCAGCGAATCATGGCTTCGTGAGTGGGTAAACCCTGCGGTTACTACTGACGAGCTAACTCACCAAATTACAATGGCCGGCCTAGAGGTAGACGAGGTTCTTCCTGTTGCTGGTTCTTTTACTGGCGTTAAAGTCGGTCACGTTGTTGAATGTGGCCAACACCCAGATGCAGACAAACTGCGCGTAACTAAAGTTGACGTGGGTGAAGAAGAGCTTCTAGACATTGTTTGTGGCGCACCTAACTGTCGCCAAGGTCTGAAAGTAGCAGTCGCAACAGTTGGTGCTGTTCTTCCAGGTGATTTCAAAATCAAAAAAGCGAAACTACGTGGCCAGCCATCTCACGGCATGCTTTGTTCGTTCACTGAACTAGGTATCGACGTTGAGTCAGACGGCATCATGGAACTAGCAGAAGACGCTGTAATCGGTACTGATTTCCGTGAATTCCTAGGTCTAGACGACGTAACAGTAGACGTAGATCTAACAGCAAACCGCGCTGACTGTTTCAGCATTCGTGGTCTAGCTCGTGAAGTTGGCGTACTAAACCGTGCTGACGTGACTGAGCCATCAGTAGAAGCAGTTGCCCCTTCAATCGACGATAAAGTGTCTATCGAAGTGAAAGCGCCAGCTGCGTGTCCTCGTTACCTAGGTCGTGTTATTAAGAACGTAAACGTTCAAGCTGAAACGCCACTATGGATGCAAGAGAAACTGCGTCGTTGTGGTATTCGCTCTATCGACCCTGTAGTAGACATCACTAACTACGTTCTTCTAGAGCAAGGCCAACCAATGCACGCATTCGATCTAGCGAAGATCGAAGGTGGCATCGTAGTTCGTATGGCTGAGCAAGGTGAGAAGCTAACGCTTCTTGACGGCAATGAAGCAGAACTAAACGCAGATACACTAGTAGTTGCTGACCACAACAAAGCACTTGCAATCGCAGGTATCTTTGGTGGTGAAGAGTCTGGTGTAACAACTGAGACTAAAGACGTTCTACTAGAGTGTGCATTCTTTGCACCTGACCACATCCGTGGCCGCGCACGTAGCTACGGTCTTCACACTGATTCTTCAATGCGTTTCGAGCGTGGTGTGGATTACGCACTACAAGTGAGCGCAATGGAGCGTGCAACCCAGCTTCTTGTTGAGATCTGTGGCGGTGAAGTAGCACCTGTTGTTGCAGTAGAGTCTGAAGCAGACCTACCTAAGCCAAACAAAGTTGCTCTACGTCGTACTAAGCTAGACAACCTGCTAGGTCACCACATTGCAGATAGCGACGTAGTAGAAATCCTAGAGCGTCTAGGTTTGACTGTTGAAGCTTCAGAAGAAGGTTGGATGGCAGTAGCGCCAACATGGCGTTTCGATATCGCTATCGAGCAAGACCTGATTGAAGAAGTTGGCCGTATCTACGGTTATGACAACATTCCTAACCAACACCCAGCAGCAGCACTTAAGATGCACAACCACGTTGAAGCGGATCTTCCACTGAAACGCGTTCGTGATCTTCTTGTTGACCGTGGTTACCACGAAGCAATTACATACAGCTTCGTTGAGCCTGAGCAACAAAAGCTAGTTGTACCTGGTGTTGAGCCTCTAGTGCTTCCAAACCCAATTTCTGCAGACATGTCAGCAATGCGTCTTGGTCTTATCCAAGGTCTGCTGAACACGGTTGTTCACAACCAGAAGCGTCAACAGCCACGCGTTCGTCTATTCGAATACGGCCTACGTTTCATCCCATGTGAAACTGCAGAAAACGGCATGCGCCAAGAGCCTATGCTTGCAGGTGTTATTGCTGGTACTCGCGGTGAAGAACATTGGGATATCGAAACTAACACGGTTGATTTCTTCGACCTTAAGGGCGATCTAGAAGCGATTCTAGAGCTATCTGCGAACGAAAAAGCGTACTCTTTCGCTGCACTGTCACCTGAAAGCAAAAAAGCTAACCCAGCACTTCACCCAGGTCAATCTGCGGCAATCATCGTAGATGGCAAAGAAGTGGGCGTGATCGGTACCGTTCACCCTGAGCTTGAGCGTAAGTTCGGTCTAAATGGTCGTACTATCGTATTCGAAATCGAATGGTCTGCAATTAACAGCAAAGTGATCCCAGAAGCGGTAGCACTTTCTAAATTCCCTTCAAACCGTCGTGATATCGCGGTAGTAGTGGATGAAGCTGTTGCATCTGGTGACATTGTTAACGCTTGTCTAGAGCAAGGTGGCGAGTTCCTTAAAGATGCGAAACTGTTCGACGTTTACGTAGGTAAAGGCGTTGAAGATGGTAAGAAGAGCCTAGCAATCGCTCTGACTCTACAGTCACTTGAGCGTACGCTTGAAGATGCAGATATCGCTGGTGCGGTTGACGCTATCGTTGCTCACGTTTCTGAGAAGTTTGGTGCGTCTCTGCGTGACTAATCTCGCGTAACGTATCTTCTTAAGAAATGAAAACCCTGCCAGTTTGGCAGGGTTTTTTATTTTTAGGATTACCTTATCGTTGTTCAAGTTCCTTACTGCTCGCACCATCCCTCATTACTTTAAAATACTAGACCAAACTAGGGATGGCCCTTACCCGAGATTAGGAACGTATTGTTTTTCAGCTAATACACGCTAACGATAGCTTGTTGGCGCTTAGGCAGCGAGTGAGAGGGTATAGCTAAGCAGAAGAGGTAGCGTAAGAATGCTGAAAAAGTTGCCAAATAGTACCATTGACGCCACTTTCATGGGTTCTATATTCAGCCTTTCCGCAAATAGGTAATTCATGACGGCTGGCGGCAGCATTGTGAAGAGCACCATCATTTGCAATTGCATCGTTGGAAGGGGAATTAACCAATAAATAAGTGCAAAAGCGACAGCACCAGTTGCCAGTGACTGCACGGTACACAACACACCAATCTTTAAACCGTCCAACCTTAAATGACACATTTGTGCCCCCAGAGATAAAAGCATCACGGGTACGGCCGCTTGCCCAAGTAGAGCCGTGGCTTCGTATAAAGGCGCCCATGCACCCACATTTGACACGTTGAGAAACAGAGCCAACGACGCTGCTAAAAAGATTGGCATCTTGACTATTTGCTTAAAAGGGTTGCCATGACTAAGCAGCATTACGCCTAAGCTGATATGCAAGCATGCTGACACGACAAATAAAAGCACTGCTGACGACAGCGCAATTTCTCCAAACGTATAGGTAAACAAAGGAATAGCTAGATTTCCGCTATTGCGAAACATATGTGGTGGCGCCCAGGTTTTAAACGAGAGTGACGTCCATCGACATACCGGGATCATGAGTAGTGCGGGAATTAAAACCGCGACAATTGCCGCCAAAAGAAGCGGCCCCTGATTTGAATCGAGCGGCATGCTAACGAGTGACGAAAATACCAGTGCTGGCGTAAATACCTCAATATTAATGCGGTTTATTGGGCGAAAGTCAGGCTTGATGTAACGACCGACCAAATAGCCAACTCCGACAAGAGCAAAAACAGGGAAAAGAATATTTATGATTTGATTAATCATGGTCGCCTAGAAGCAGTGTAAGAAGCTAATGAGGAAATACACGAACTTCCACATTATCAATCTTTATATATGGCGTCATCGTTAAACAGCGAGAAGCGTGGGTTTAATCAAGCTTTCTAAGCACAGTTGCAAAGTACAGGTGGTCATACCTTTTAATCTAATTGTTACGTATCGAGTTACATACAAATCACTGAATTTACGACAAGTTCTATGTCAAGTGTCTGTTAAATAACCAATATCTGATATTTTTATTAAATAGTGTTTAATGTTGATATTTAAACTACTTTTAGTTTTATAATCTGGATGTTTTTCCTGATAAAGATGAAACAAAAACAAAAATATCAAATTTCTGGCGTTTAACAATAATTTACGTAGTGCTATTCCTTTTGTTCGCCAAGAAAAAAGTTGGCGAAAATCATAAGCTTGTCATACACTTCCTGATGTAACCCCGATATGTTGTTGAATTGGTAGGGTAAAACTGCTCTGGCGCTACACTAACGTAGCATTGTTTAACATAGCTTTGAGGAAAGTTTTATGGCGCTCACAAAAGCCGAACTGGCAGAAAACCTGTTTGATAAATTAGGATTTAGTAAGCGGGACGCCAAGGAAACGGTGGAAGTGTTCTTTGAAGAGATTCGTAAGGCACTGGAAAGTGGCGAACAGGTAAAACTGTCAGGTTTTGGTAACTTTGATCTTCGTGACAAGAATGAACGACCTGGTCGTAACCCGAAAACTGGTGAAGATATTCCAATTACTGCTCGACGTGTAGTGACTTTTCGCCCGGGTCAGAAGTTAAAAGCTCGTGTAGAAAACCTGAAGAAAGTACAGTAAGCCGAATAAATGGATCACGCTAAGGCGTGGTCTTTTTTTGCGTAAAATTCGTGTGCATACAAATGAAAACCACCGCAATGCGGTGGTTTTTCTGTTTATGAGAGACGCTTAATGATATCGGTTACGCCGCTTCTAGATGCGTTGTTAAGTATGGTTGCCATGCTTGTTGGTACAAGTTCTTAGACTGTGTGCGCATGTTGCGAATAGAGGCAAGCTCTATTTCGCTTAGCTCACGTTTTTCCAACATCGCTTGACGTTCTAGTTTCTGGATTTTTTCGTATAGGTCGTGTTCGGGACCGCTTTTTACATCTGCGATTGCTTTCAAGTGCAGTTGAACTTCGGCTACTAGGTTTGTTTTTGGTAAACGAACGAGCAAGTTCAAGTCTCTATATCCTGAAGGGCCAGGTTTTTTGAATCGATTTTTTACTTTCACAATCGTTGTTTCACGCTCTAACGTTTCATAAATGGAGACTAAGCTGGCGACGTCTTCAGCTACAATCGTTGCACGTGCTAGGTCAGTAATACGTTCAACTTTCCCACCTAATTCTAAAGCTATCTTTTCTTCTGCTCGTTGTTTGGATTTTACACCTGCGAAGTATGGCTGAGCGTCATTAAGAAGTGCGGTACTTTTACAGATAGTTTCAAGTTCAAATTGTGCTTGGTGTGCTTTGCTGTAAAGAATGTCGAAGTCAGAATATGGCTGAGTTGGCGTGGTGTCGATTGACTGAATGCCGTATAAACCGCTAAGGCTGTGTTTAAAAAGTTTCGAACAAACTTCGTTTTGGCTGGTTGAACGATTTTGTTCGCCACTAGGTGCAGGGGTAATTGGAAGTGCGGCAAATGCCGGTGCACGGCTAAGTACCAAAAGCATCAATGCTGTAGTACGAAGAAATAAGCTCATTCACTCTCCTTAACTTGCTTGTACTTAGAAAATAGGGAACATAAAGGTCGCTAAGTTCGGCAAATCAGGTACTAACTTATAAATGGGGCCATTACGAAAGATTCCAAGGTTTCAGTTTTATCTTGAAGTAGAATCGTGCGTTAGATCACCATTTCTCTTTTCTTTATTCTGATTATCAGATAAAGGCGCGTCTCCTATGAGACCGATTACATCCTATCACCGCAGTATTAACCAAAGATGAACGGCATAGACAAATTGAAAAAAAACGTTAGTCTTACCTCTCAAAATGAAAACAGCCGACAAGTAGAAAGTAAAATGAGAGACCAAGAATTTTGGCATAACAAATGGGCCAGCAATCAAATCGGATTTCACTTGGAAGATGTAAACCCGCTATTACCAGTATATTGGAAACACACTAATCCAAAGCGTGAAGATAAAGTGTTAGTTCCTTTATGTGGAAAGTCAGAAGACTTGATTTGGCTAGCGATGAAGCATGATTCGGTTGAAGGCGTTGAGCTAAGCCATATTGCTGTGCGTGCCTTTTTTGCTGAACATTTTTACACGCCAACGGTAACGCCTCTTAATGGCATGCACGAGCTTTATCAATTTGATGAGCTCTCTATTTATACTGGGGACTTTTTCACTGCACCAGTATCTCAAGCCGATATCATTTATGATCGCGCCGCGTTGGTTGCTTTACCGCAAGATATGCGAGAGGAGTATGTAGAGCGTCTCAAGCAACTTTTGAACCCAGGCGGTCGTATTTTGCTTGTTACACTCAACTATCCTCAAGAAGAGATGGCGGGGCCTCCATTTAGCGTGCCGGTCGAAGAGATTGAGCAGTTATTTTCAGGTTACAAAGTTACTTGTTTGAACGTAGATGAAGCTGACGAGAATCATCCTAAAATTGCGAAAAAAGGCTTAAGTCGCTTCTCTGAAGAAGTGTACTTAATCGAGAGTGAATAGGCTCTCTTCGGTTTGGAACACGAAATAGCGCAGCAATTTGAGCTGCGCTATTTTTGTATGAGTGGTTCGTATTTAATAAATGATATTCACTTTTGAAGCACTTTCAACAGCATCTTGAACGGCTTCTTCGGTGGTTTTTCGTCGCGTAAGGACAACACCTAAACGGCGGCGACCATCGATTTCTGGCTTACCGAATAGACGAACTTGTGTTTGAGGTTGAGCTAAAGCTTTGCTTAGGTTTTCAAAGCGAATGTTTGTGGAAGTCCCTTGTCCAAGAATAACAGCAGACGCAGATGGGCCATATTGCACAATATTATTAATTGGCATTCCGGTAAACGCGCGCACGTGGAGAGCAAACTCAGACATTTCCTGCGAAATCATTGTAACCATACCCGTATCGTGAGGGCGAGGAGAGACCTCATTGAAAATGACTTTATCGCCTTTGACAAACAGCTCTACACCAAAGATGCCGTAGCCACCGAGCGCGTTTACCACTTTCTCAGCCGTGTATTCAGCTGCTTTTACTGCGTTTTCTGACATAGCTTGCGGTTGCCATGATTCGCGGTAGTCGCCATCTTCCTGACGATGACCAATTGGAGCACAGAAATGCACACCGTCAACGGCTCTGATGGTCAATAAAGTGATTTCGTAATCGAAGTCGATAAAACCTTCCACGATAACGCGACCTGCACCCGTACGTCCGCCTTCCTGAGCGTAATCCCATGCTTGTGTAACGTCGTCTTCGGTCTTGATAACACTTTGCCCTTTACCTGAAGAGCTCATCACAGGCTTCACCACGCACGGAATACCCACATGTTCAACCGCGGCTTTGAAGTCTTCAAAGTTATCTGCAAAACGATAAGGTGAAGTCGTCAATTCCAGTTCTTCTGCTGCCAAACGTCGGATACCTTCACGATTCATTGTTAGCCTGGTTGCCTTAGCGGTTGGAACAACATTCAGTCCTTTTTCTTCAAGCTCTACCAGTTTGCCGGTTGCGATGGCTTCAATTTCTGGTACGACGTAAGTAGGTTGTTCCTTCGTAATAACTTCTTCTAAGGCGTTCCCATCTAACATGTCGATAACATAACTACGGTGAGCGACTTGCATCGCTGGAGCATTGGCATAGCGATCACAAGCAATCACTTCTAAACCAAGTCTCTGGCATTCAATGGCGACTTCTTTACCGAGTTCGCCAGAGCCTAAAAGTAATACACGGGTAGCATTTGCGCTAGTTGCAGTGCCAAACATAGTGTTCCCTTACAAAATAGAGTGATGAGACAGAAATTGCAGGAGATCATACTGAAGTTTTATGACAAAGCAAACGTTTGCTTTTGGTTTTTAGGTAATAAAAAAGCTCTACATGTTGTAGAGCTTTTTGTTGAATTTGTCGTTTATACGTTGAGAAAACTAAGCGGAATATCTGGATTCAACGCTTCCAACGTTGATTGCGTATCGGCTAAGTGACTGATCTTACCTTCAGAGTTTTCTACCAATGCAGCGGCTTTGATGCTGTCAAAGGTTTCACCCGCAAGTAAAACTTGGATTAGCGCAACTTGTAGCGGTGGCAAGCTAGGATTAAACGCTGCATTTTCTGCATAAGCGCCTTGGAATACACGGCCGCTAGTCATCTCTAATGCTAAACCACTCAAGTTGTTGGTGTATGGAGAGTGGCTCATGTTCATCGCTTCAACTGCACTTTGGATGAGTGCGTCTTCATCATCACATGAGAATTGGTGTTTAACTTCTGCCATTAAGCCGGACTCGATACCGAGATCGTTTGGTCCAAAGGCTTCAGGCAGGTATTCATGAAGTGACTTTTCTTCGCGTTCTGGGAGCTGGATTTTAAGCTCGTTTGCGGTAGATAACTCATTCATGAACTGGCGGCAGTGACCACATGGGCTGAAGTTGATAGTGATATCCTTAACACCACGTTCGCCTTTCATCCAAGCATGGCTAATCGCAGACTGCTCTGCGTGAACCGTTTGACCCAACTGTACACCAAAGAATTCCATGTTGGCACCGAAGTAAAGGCGACCTGAAAGACCACGAACGATAGCGCCGACATAAAAGTCAGAAAGGGGAGCATAGGAGTACGCTGCGGCAAAAGGAAGTAGCGCAACACGAAGCTCTTTGTCTGATAGACCGGTAGCTGAAAGCAACTGCTCAAATTGTTGAACTGAAAGCGTAGCATCAAAATCATCAGCTTGGATGATAGGAGCAAGTTGTTTGGAAAGTGCTTCTGGAGCGCCTGCTAGCGCCTGTTCAATGCGACTTTTCATGTTGAATCCTTGTTATTGCATGGACAGTTATTCTATGTGAAAGATAGAAATGTTCCGTGCGTTAGATCACGATAAATAATGCAATTGATAATTCTGTTACATAATTAGAGTGAGCTCACACATGTATTCGATTGCACAGGTGTGAAGCGTTATCTCCGTCTCACAATTAACCATATCAGTATATATTCATATGACCAAGGAGCAGGAGTATGTTACCAACGCGACTTTTACCGCTATGCTACTTTATACTTACGTAATCTAGAGCGAGTGGTAGCAGCTAGAATGCTAATGCTATGAATGTATATCTCAGTCAAGTCCCTTCACGATATTACTGGGTGAGTTTGATAGATAAGATAGGGTTTTGAAAAGGGATAAGTAAGAAACGGAAAGGCTACGGCCTGCCGGAAGGAGGGCAGACCGAGAGCGCTTAACTATTGATATAGCCAGACCGCCAAAGCAAAAAAACTTGGAGCCAAAATAGAAGTTATGATCCCACATAAAACCAATGCGAGTGATGAGAACGCGGCATCTATGGGCTGTTTCTCTGCACAAGTAGCGGTGCCTAAGGCATGAGAGACTGTACCCATTGTCAGACCACGTGCAATCGGGTGTTTAATTCCAATTAAATTGTAAATTGGGTATGCCAAAATTGCGCCCAATAAACCGACAATCAGAACCAAGATCGCTGCAACGGCAGCTTCACCACCGAGGTGACTCGAAATTTCCATTGCTATTGGCGTAGTGACGGATTTACCTACTAGACTTGCGATTAAACTGATATCCGCTTTGAAAGCGACTGCGATCAAGGTGGTTGTCATCATCGACATCACACTGCCTACTGTGCAAGCGAAAGTGATGATTCGCCAGTTTGCTTTAATTTGTGGTAGTTGTTCATATAACGGGTAAGCCAGAGCAACTACGGCTGGTTGAAGTAAAAAACTGATCCCTTCGTTATCCGCATAATACGTTTCAAACGGTACATTTAAGTAAGTAAGCAAAGGAATGAGCACTGCAATACTGATCAGCAAAGGATTTGCTAGAGGATTATTCACTTTGATTGCAATTTGGCGCGCGACAAGAAAAACCGCAATGGTAACAACTAACCACATATCAGTGCTTCTCCTTTAGCAAGTAATCTAGCAGCCAAGCGAGGCTGACCAGTACAATGAGTGAACCGCCAACCGCGCTAGCGATGATAGGGAGCGCATTGGCGAGTAGTAGGTCGAAATGCTGCATTAATCCGACGCTGATAGGAACGAACAATAAGATCATATAGCGGATAAATAGCGTGGCGCCCGGTTTGACCCAGTCGACTTTTACAAGCCCAAGAGTCATGGAGAAAAACAGTACGAGCATACCGATGACACTTCCTGGAACGGAAACGTCAGTGAACTTTTGAATGGTAATTCCGATGCCAAGTGCTCCCATGATGAGGAAGATTGAAATGAGCAGTTGGATCAGTTGTAAGAATCGTTCTTTAATCATTTTGACAGTATATAAACAACAAGCACACCATAAGGTGCGCTTGTATTAGGAGGAGTTAGGAAGCTAAGCTCTCTACATAACGGTACACGGATTTTAATATCGCAATCTTCTTTTCGTCACTTTCATGTTCGTGAACTAAGTTTTCTAAATTCAGCATGTACTCTTCAATTTGGCTTTCAAACACTTCTCGACAGTGTAGTGCCCAGCGTCTTTGTTCTTGCTCGTCTAATGTGCCTGGGAAGTTACGCGCACGATAGCGGAACAATAGAGGTTTAATACGCTTGTCATCAAATTCAATGTCTAATGCAGCAAGATTATTCGGATCGGTTTCGCGAATGATATCCATAGCTGCGCGATCGGCTGGAGAAAAGAATCCGTCGTAAAGTTGAGTGTCCACATCATCGCTTTTTTCAAATTGACGTTCGATAGAGAACAAGCCGATTAGTTTTTCTCGAATCTCAGGGTGCTGGCGAAGTAGTGCCAAATTATCGAGACACTTCTGACGATCAATGCCGATGTTTTCTGCGTTTTCCGCCGTTAACGTTTTTGCAGGGGCGAGAATAGGGCATTTGTTCAAATGAACTAGTTTAACTGGCACTGGTAGCAATTCACCAAGATCTTCGCGCTTAGTGTAGAGTCTTTCGTGCAGCTCTTCTGCGGATAGCTCAAGAATAGGTTGAGGGTCTTTCGCTAAATCGATGGTGATAACAGCGTTATTATTGGTTGGATGCCAAGCAACAGGCACAATCCAGCTAGTGTACTGACATTCGCGCCCTAGCATGCCTGAAACGTGCATCAACGGTGTCATGTTGACGATGTCGACTAAATCATTGAGCTTGCGCTTTTTGCGCATAGAAAAAAAGTAATCAAACAATTTTGGTTGCGCTGCTTTTACTTTCTTTGCCATTTCGATAGTCGCAATCACATCTGCCATGGCATCGTGCGCGTTACTATGTTCTATGCCGTTAGCCACAGACAAGTGTTCTAATTTAAAGCTAGTGAAGCCATCTTCGTTTTCTGGCCATTCTACGCCTTCTGGGCGAAGGGCATGGCACGCGCGTAGTACATCGAGTAAATCCCAACGTGAGTTACCGTTTTGCCAACTCCATGCGTATGGATCGATAAAGTTGCGATAACAAGTATAACGGGTCACTTCGTCATCAAAGCGAATGCTGTTGTAGCCTAAACTGGTGGTATTTGGTCTCGCGAGTTCAGTGTGAATCTTAGCGATAAACTCTGGCTCAGAAAGGCCTTCTTGAACCGTTTTTTGCGGAGTAATACCAGTAATAAGCGCAGCTTCAGGAGACGGAAGATAATCAGCCGGTGGTTGACAGTACATGACTAAAGGCTCGCCGATGATATTAAAGTTTTCATCTGTACGAACACCAGCAAACTGGCTTGGGCGATCTTTCGCGGGGTTGGTTCCCCATGTCTCATAATCAAAGAAGAAAAAAGTGGGCTGATTATCTTGGTGCATTCTGCTTACCGTTTACAAAACCGATGACAGTATTAGACCATTCAACGCCTTGACTAGCAACGAAAGATGCAAGTTGAATTTTTGAAAATGAAAAAAGCCGATGGCGAACCATCGGCTTGATATTTTATGTTTTATCGCTTTGGAAGGAATTTGAGTTCTATGCTCGTGTTTCTTCCAATGTTGCTTCACTTTCTGGTGACTTCAGCACTCGGCTAGCAATTGTACCCGCAGTCATTGAGCCTGAAACGTTTAGTGCGGTACGTGCCATGTCAATCAGTGGTTCAATAGAGATAAGCAGTGCCGCGATGGTCACAGGTAAGCCCATTGCAGGAAGAACAATCAAGGCTGCAAACGTCGCACCGCCGCCGACACCTGCAATACCAAATGAGCTGATGGTGATAATCGCAATCAATGACAGGATAAAGTGTAGATCAAGTGGGTTGATGCCCATTGTCGGAGCTACCATCACTGCAAGCATTGCAGGATAGATACCCGCACAGCCGTTTTGGCCGATAGTGGCACCAAACGATGCTGATAGGTTTGCAATCGCTGGTGGTACGTTAAGCTTCGTGATTTGCGCTTCTACGTTTAGTGGAATTGTTGCTGCTGAGCTACGAGATGTAAACGCGAAGGTCAGTACAGGCCAGATTTTCTTAAAGTATTCCGCAGGGCTAACGCCGACAAAAGAGACTAATACGCCATGAACAACAAACATCAGTGCGATAGCAACATAAGACGCCACAATAAAGCCAAGTAGGTTTAGGATGTCGCCTGCGCTTGATGTCGCTACCACTTTTGCCATCAGTGCTGCGATGCCGTATGGCGTTAGGGCCATGATCATCTTCACTAGTCGCATAACGATAGATTGAGCAGCTTCTACGAAAGTACGAATCGGTGATTCCAACTCTGCTTTTTCCATCATCACTTTACGAGCGGCGATACCAGTTAACACGCCGAAAATCACAACAGCGATAATTGATGTCGAGCGAGCACCTGTTAGATCAGCAAATGGGTTGGTTGGAATGAAGCTAACTAGCATTTGAGGAATAGTTAAGTCACTTACTGTACCGGCACGGCTTTCTAAAACGGCGATACGAGCGGTTTCACGCGCACCTTCAGTTAACCCTTCTGCTGACAGGCCAAATGTCGTTGTCACCAAAATACCGATAAGTGCAGCAATTGCAGTCGTTACTAGAAGAACAGAGATGGTCAGGCCAGAAATTTTACCTAAAGATCCACCTTTCTCCAACTTAACAACTGCAGAGATCATCGATACCAATACTAGTGGCATGATGACCATTTTCAGTAGACCAACGTAGCCACTGCCTACAATGCCTACCCATTCAAGTGTTTGAGCAATTGCGCTGTTGCCTTCACCGTGAATGAGTTGCAAAGCAAGACCAAAAAGAGAACCGGTAACAAGACCGATCAAAACGAGACGTGAAAGAGTGTGTTTCTTTTGTTGCTGATTAAATAGAAAGAACAATATTCCAACAAAGACGGCTAGAGAGGCTATCACTGCAAAATTCATAATTTGACCTTATCAACCAGCCGAAGTGGCGGTTGTTTTTTATACGGGGTTTTATACGGATTTATTTATGGAGCGTAAGATAACGCTCGTGATATAACTTTAAAAATGACAAACGGGTATTAGCTAGATCTAAAATGAATATAAAAACGAGATCTAAGTCGCGTGAGAGTGTGAATTAGCACGTTAATTGTACAAAATGGTTATTCGTAGTGATGCAGTAATTCACGCATTTCTTTCCTTTGTAAGTAAACCACCGAGTCTTCTTGATAACTGAAAAGTTGATAAATCATCGCTTTGGCGACATCTTCTGCTCGAATAGGTAAAAAGTTGGACAGTTTGCCTAGCATAAGTGGGCGAATTACCTTAAACAGAGTTTGTACTAACTTCTCGTCCATTCTTGGGTTTTGACGTTGACCAACAAGCGGGCCTGGGCGAACAAATACGATTTCCTCAAAATCCATAGCTTCGATTCGTTGTTCCATTTGTCCTTTACAAGCTAAGTAATGGGATGGCGATTTACTATTTGCACCGAGGCTAGAAACAACCGCAAGGCGTTTGACTCCGATTGTTTTCATTTGTTGGGCGACTTTGCACACCAGATCAACATCTACTCTACGCAAATTATCCTTACTGCCTGCTTGCTTAAGGGTCGTGCCTAAACAGATAAAGCCGATGGTTGGTGTTGGTTGGTTCTCATCCCATTGGTGGATAGAAAGGTCTGCATCAATGAGAGGAATAAGCTTGTTGTCCACATCTAGGACGCCATCGAGTGGGCGGCGAGAAAGATAATATAATGTTCCAACACCTGATTGATTTATGAGGTTTGCAATGACTTTTGAGCCTACTAAGCCAGTTGCACCGGTGATGATTGCGCAGGTGTTGTTATCCATATCTTTTCTCCTATATGGGAACATAGTCTAAGCTATTGTAGCGGATTTCAACGAGTTACTTATAATCTCGTGCAAGAAAGGTGAGACGCTCTGCGAACTCGGCAGACTATCCTGAGATAAACTTGATTAGCGCTGCCCCAATTGGATGCAAGTGTATACAATAGTGGGCGCGCAAAAACTGTCGCTGAACAAGACCTCTTGAACAACAGAACACCTCTCACCCAGACAACATCAAAGGAACGTAAAAAATGGATGACTCTTTTGCTGCGGAGATACAAGCACGCATAGATAACAAAACCAAACCCGTCGGTTCTTTAGGCTTATTGGAAAAGGTGGCACTGCAGTTAGCTCTTATTCAAAGTCAGAATAAACCTCAGCCAGTTGATTCCATCGCTATCTGCAAACCGAGCATGCTGGTATTTGCTGGAGATCACGGCGTTGCAGAGGAGGGTGTGAGCATTGCGCCAAGCGAAGTCACTCAGCAAATGGTGGCTAACTTTCTCGCTGGCGGCGCAGCCATCAACTGTTTTTGCGACATTAATGGCATTCAACTCAAAGTAATAGATTGCGGCATGTTGGCTCCTATTGATGTGCTGGTTCCAGAATTTAAATCCCATCCCAACTTGGTTGAACAACGGTTGGGTAACGGTACGGCTAATTTTTCTAAACAATCCGCGATGTCCCCAGAACAAGTGGCGTTAGGTTTAGAATATGGTGCGAAGATTGCTGAGCATACCATTTTGCATGGTTCAAACCTCTTAATGTTCGGCGAGATGGGCATCGGTAATACCAGTTCGGCCTCAGCACTGTTATCGGCGCTGAGCTCATTAGATATTGATTATTGTGTTGGCGTTGGCACCGGAATCAATCAACAGCAGTTGAGCCGCAAATATAAACTGGTAGCACAGGGGGTAAACCGATGTCGAGGTCTTGATACCAAAGCGATTCTCGCACAGGTTGGGGGCTTTGAAATCGTACAAATGGTGGGCGCTTTTTTAGAAGCCAAGCGGCTTAAAACTCCAGTTTTAGTGGATGGGTTTATCGTATCGGTAGCGGCTTATATTGCGACGTTGTTAGACGAAGAAACGCGTGAATACATGTTGTTTGCCCATCGCTCTGAAGAAAATGGACATAAATTTGTATTGGAACATCTTAAAGCAGAACCTCTGCTCGACCTTGGTTTACGGCTAGGGGAGGGAACAGGAGCCGCTCTTGCCTTACCCTTGTTAAAAGCTGCCGCTCAGTTTTACAACAAAATGGCGAGCTTCGAGAGTGCAGGAGTTACAGTATAGTGTCAGTCCCTGATAATTCTGAGAAAGTCACGCCGTCATCGTTAAGATACCAGTGGGAGTTATTTCTATTAGCTACCAGTTTTTTTAGCCGCTTACCCGTGCCCCAAGCGTTGCCTTACAGTGAAGAACGCATGAATCAGGCAGGCCGTTACTTCGCGTTAGTTGGTCTCGTGCTTGGAGCACTTTGCGCTTTGGTATTCTCGCTCACCTCAATTTTTTTCCCAGAGTCGGTTGCCATAGTATTAACGATGGTGTTTAGCTTATTGTTAACTGGGGCTTTTCACGAAGACGGCTTGACCGATATGGCGGATGGCATTGGCGGTGGCATGACCGTAGAGCGACGCCTCTCTATTATGAAAGACAGTCGTATTGGCACTTATGGTGCCGCCACTCTCATTATGGCGTTATTGGCTAAGTATGTTTTTTGGAGTGAACTGGCTAACTTGCCGCACTTTTGGTTGGTCATTGTCGTCGCTTACACCGCAAGCCGAGCACTAGCAGCGACGCTTATTTATGACATGCCTTATGTCAGTGACAGTGATACGTCGAAAAGTAAACCGCTAGCAAGTCGCCAGTCTTCTCTAGAAGTCTCCATTTTGTTGTTTACTGGTGGCGTAACATTGCTTGTGCTTGGTATCGCGGATGCGATCTTGATATCGCTTGTTCTCGTGGTATTTCGTTTGATGTTCAAACGTTGGTTAACCAAGAGAATTGGCGGCTTTACGGGGGATTGCCTTGGCGCAGCGCAACAGTTGTCGGAACTGCTTATTTATCTCACTATGATTGGGTTGTATCACTCCTCATGAAGCAATTGATACTCGGTGGCGCGCGCTCTGGGAAGTCGCATTTGGCAGAAAAAACAGCTAAGCAATTATCGGTCGCTTCTCATCGATCATTACACTATGTTGCAACCGCGCTGCCATTTGACCAAGAAATGCGAGAGCGAATAGCGCATCATCAAAAGCAACGCGGGGGCGAGTGGCAAGAGCATGAATGCCCCCTTCATTTATCTGAGTTACTGACAAATTTCGCTATCACCGATGTTGTATTGATCGACTGTTTAACCTTGTGGCTCAACAATTGGATATTTGAGTTAGGTGATGAATGTTCCAATGAGAAGCTAGAAGCAGAAATTGAAAAGCTTATACAGGTGGTACGTGGCTCAGATGCGACGTTAATATTCGTCTCTAACGAGGTTGGAATGGGCATTGTACCTTTGGGGGCGGTTAGTCGTTATTTTGTGGATAATGCAGGACGGATGAATCAAAAACTAGCCAGTGTTTGCCATCGCGTTACCTTTGTTGCTGCTGGTTTGCCGTTGGTTCTTAAAGAGTAGGATGGAACAAAATGAAAACACTCAATATCTATCTTGTGCGTCATGGAAAAGTAGACGCTCCACCAGGACTCCATGGCCAAACAGATGTAAAAGTTACGCCTGCTGATCAAGAGAGTATTGCTCGGGCTTGGGCCGAGAGTGGACGAGGTGTGGGTGGAATAATTTCTTCTCCGCTTTCACGCTGTCAAGAACTGGCAAACATCATTGCTGAACAGCAATTATTACCAGTAATGACGGATGAATCTTTACAAGAGATGGCATTTGGTGATTTTGATGGTATGCCTTTTGATCTGCTCACTGAGCAGTGGAAAAAGCTAGATGCTTTTTGGCAATCGCCAGCACAACATACGTTGCCGAATGCTGAGAGCTTAAGCACATTTTCTGAGCGCATATGTCGCGTTTGGTCTCAAATCATCAACGATATCAATGACAATCTCCTTATCGTCACGCATGGTGGCGTCATTCGTATGATTCTTGCTCATGTATTGGAGTTAGATTGGCGTAACCCAAAGTGGTATTCGACGTTGTCGATAGGAAACGCTTCTGTCACGCATATAACAATTACTATAGATGAGCAAATTTACGCCTCGGTGCGTTCGATTGGCGTACCTCTTTTAACTCGTTAATTTATAAATATTAAAATGCCCAGAACGATATTGCTTACGGGCATAGTCACGGAAGATGTCAGTGGAAGCCCATCTGCTAGGTGCAGGAAGCGAAAATTGACTCAGTTACATAAAAAGGAAATATAGAAATGACAACGCCGAGTTGGGATTTGTCCATCGTTTATAACGACCTTTCTGACCCACGAATTCAAGACGATATTGCTCTTGTGGAACAATGTATTGATCTTTTGAATAAACAATCAGCAGATTGTGGCAACGTAGAGATCATGCAAAATGCGATTTTAACCAATGAAGCCGCGAGTCGTTTAGCGGGCACAGTTGCAAATTTTGCGAGTTGTTATGCTTCTGTTGATGCAACAAACGCCGAAGCGAAATCGTTACTTGGTAAAATGACCCGCATCTTTTCGGAGCTTTCCCAAGCGTTCAGTCCCTTTGATTTGACATTAACTCATGCCGACGAAGAGTTTATCTTGCGCGTGTTAGACCATGAGAATCCTGATATCAGTGGGCAAGCTTTTTCTATCTTGAATTCTAGAAAGTTGGCGGATACTCGTCTTAGCAACGCAGAAGAACAGTTACTGGCTGCGATGAGTGTGGATGGCAAATCGGCTTGGGGTAACCTATACGATAACCTGACTGGCTCATTGAAAGTGAAGCTTGAGTACACAGATGGTAATAGTGAAGAGCTTGGGTTTTCTCAAGCGGCAAGCATTCTTTATGGTTCTGAATTCGAGCGTCAAGAAGCCGCGTGGCGAGGCGTACAAGATGCAATGCAAACGCACCAAGAATCATTCGCTGCGATTTTGAATGCGTTAGCAGGATGGCGCTTAACTGAAAACAAAAAGCGTTCTACGAAGCGTGAAGTTCACTTCCTAGAGCCGAGTTTGCATGGTAGCCGAATCCAAGCTGAAACTTTAAATGCGATGATGACAGTCGCCAAAGACAGTCGAGCTATTGGTCAGAAAGCAGGTTTATTGATGGCGCAAGTACATGGTCTGGATGAGATGAAACCTTGGAATCATCTGGCGGCTATGCCTGCTTTGAGCGGTGAAGCGAAGGTTTACGACTTTGATGAAGCGATTGAGGTTATTTGTGAAGCATTTGAAACAGTAAACCCTGAGATGTCGGAATTTGTCCGTTTGATGGTACAAAATGGTTGGATTGATGCCGCGCCAAATGCTAACAAGCGTCTTGGCGCATACTGCACCAAACTGCCAGCAACGCGAACACCACTTGTGTTTATGACTTGGAGTGGCAGCCGGTCAGACCTTATGACTCTGGCACATGAACTTGGCCATGCGTTCCATAACTGGGTTATTCGTGATTTGCCACTTTGCCAAACTTACTACCCAATGACGTTAGCAGAAACCGCCTCTATCTTTGCAGAAAACATCGTTCGTGATCATTTGATTTCGAAAGCTGAGAGCGTTGATGAAAAGCTCGAGATGTTGTGGGAAGAGTTGTCATCTGCGCTAGCTTTAATGATCAACATTCCGGTTCGCTACGAGTTTGAAAAATCGTTTTATGAACGCCGCCAGGATGGAGAGTTAACCGCAGATGAATTCTGTGAGTTGATGTCAGAAACTTGGAAAGAATGGTATGGCGACGTAATGAGCGAACCGGATCCGTACTTCTGGGCAAGCAAGCTGCACTTTTCTATTGATAGCGTGAGCTTTTATAACTACCCATACCTATTTGGTTTCTTGTTTAGCAAGGGTATCTATGCACAGCGAGAAACCAAAGGCGAAGCGTTTTACACCGATTACATCAATTTGCTGCGCGATACAGGCTGCATGATGGCGGAAGATGTCGTCGAAAAGCATCTGTCGATGGATTTAACCCAGCCAACGTTTTGGCAGCAGAGTGTTGAGCTAGTGCGTGAAAAAGTCGATGAGTTTGAGCGTTTGCTCGCACAGCGCGGCTAAGTTTTTCGCATTGTTGATGCATAATCTGCTTTATAGCTACAAAAATTTGATCAAATCATAATGATCTTAATCAGGGCTGTGGTAAAGTTCACAGCCCTAACACTTTGTAATTGTTTAAAAATTAAACGCCTCAATGCTTGATTTGAGTGCCTGGCGCGAAAAGGCATCGGATTTTCGAGGGAAATAGTGATTTCTACTCATAAGTGAGATCGCAGCAACAAAAATCCTTTGTACAATTTATTAACATACCCGCCGTGCTATTAAGGAGTAACGCATGACGAAGTCTCTCTTTCGCCAATCGTTTTTAACTGACACGTTAGATGTTCATATTAATGTTGCACCAGCGGAGCAGGTGCTTTCTAACGGTGTAAAACTTAAACTCTATCAGCGTGGTGTATTAGAAGTAATCCCTGCGAATTATACTCAGGATACGAAGAACATCATCATCTCTTGTGGGGTTCACGGAGATGAAACCGCACCGATGGAGCTGGTGGATTCCATTATTCAAGACATAGAATCTGGGTTCCAGACGGTCGATACCCGTTGTCTGTTCATTATCGCTCACCCAGAATCCACTCTGGCGCACACGCGATTCCTTGAAGAAAACCTCAACCGTCTGTTTGACGAAAAAGAACACAAGCAGACAAAAGAGCTTGTCATCGCCGATACGCTTAAGCTGCTTGTTCGAGATTTTTATCAGGATACCGACCCGACAACACGCTGGCACCTTGATTTACACTGCGCGATTAGAGGCTCGAAGCACTATACGTTTGCAGTAAGTCCTAAGACTCGTCATCCTGTGCGCAGCAAGGCATTGATCGATTTCTTGGACAGTGCGCACATTGAAGCTGTGCTCCTGTCAAACTCACCATCGAGCACGTTTAGCTGGTACAGTGCCGAGAACTTTGGTGCGCAGGCTCTGACGATGGAGCTTGGACGTGTGGCTCGTATTGGTGAAAATGACCTCGACAAATTGACTGCGTTTGATTTGTCTTTACGTAATTTGATTGCGGAAACGAAGCCAGAACACCTACCAAAACCATGCATTAAATATCGAGTAAGTCGCACAATCGTTCGCTTGAACGAAGATTTTGACTTTATGTTCGACGACAATGTTGAAAACTTCACTTCATTTGTTCACGGCGAAGTGTTTGGTCATGATGGCGACAAACCATTAATGGCGAAGAATGAAAACGAAGCGATTGTCTTCCCGAACCGCCACGTCGCGATAGGTCAACGTGCAGCTCTGATGGTTTGTGAAGTGAAAACCCGTTTTGAAGAGGGTGAGTTGGTTTACGATTAATCCAACATTGCTTTGAGAAGTTAATTGCAATTTACCGAGGCTTAACTGTAAGGTTAAGCCTCGTTTGTTTTTATCGGCCGCTATGGATTTTCAACAACTTATCCTGAACAAGGAACGACGCTGGCAACGTAACCTGATGGTTATGTCGATCGTGCTCGCTGTATTCTCTGCCATCCACTTGATGGTCGGAGAAATTTTCCTTTCTCCTTTTCAATCTTTATCTGCATTTGAACATAAGCTACTGGTGGACTTGCGTTTACCGAGGTTGGTGTCTGCGGCAATTATTGGTGCTGCGTTAGCGGTATCTGGCGCGACGTTACAAGTGTTGCTTGGGAACGTGTTGGCTGAACCAGGCGTACTCGGTATCTCTGGTGGTGCAAGCTTAGCAATGGTCTTAATCATGTTCGCGTCACCTGTTCTTCCTACCCCGATTGTTTTTATGTTGGCAGCGATTGCAGGCTCGATGTTATTCACGTTTGTTTTGGTGGCGATAGCAAGGGCAATGCACCTGACGACGGCTCGATTGCTTTTGGTTGGTGTCGCATTGGGTATTTTATCGAGCGCGATTGTGACGTGGGCATTTTACTTCAGTGATGATCTCAGCTTACGCCAACTGATGTATTGGTTAATGGGCAGCATTGGCGGTGCGAGTTGGTATCAACATACCGTTACCTTGGTGATGTTACCAGTGCTTACCTGGTTGTGCTGTAAAGGCAAGTCGCTTGATAAATTGATGCTGGGTGAGATTCATGCGACCCAATTGGGTGTCGACGTGCATCAAATGCGTTGGAAATTGATCCTCGCCATTTCTATTTTGGTGGGTAGTTCAGTCGCTTTGGGTGGCATCATCAGTTTTGTTGGTTTGGTGGTCCCGCACTTGTTGCGTTTGGCTTTTGGTACGGAAAACCGTTATTTATTGCCACTTTCTGCAATATCTGGTGCTGCGTTGCTTGTATTTGCTGACATCGGCGCAAGACTGTTATTGGACTCCGCAGAGTTACCTTTAGGTGTCATGACAACATCGATTGGCGCACCTATTTTCATCTGGATGCTGGTGAAGAGTCATGATGCACGTTAAACATATGTCGGTTGGTAGTCGATTATTGCCTCTTTCTTTTGAATGCAAAGCTGGCGAAATCGTACATATCGTTGGGCCTAATGGTTCCGGTAAGAGTACTTTATTGGCTGCGATTTCTGGTACGTTAAGTCACCGAGACGGTATGAGTGGTGAAGTGTACGTGGGCAACAAAAACTTGCTTACTTTACCGTTGTCAGAGCAAGCTCATGTTCGAGGTTATTTGTGTCAGCAATCGCGCCCAGCGTTTAATGTTGATGTGTTTCAGTATCTAGCCCTATCTCTGCCGAGTGGCGCTGAGATTGCGGATATCAAAGTGCGTGATGCCGTCAATATGGTGGTGGAGCTGGTACAACTGCAAGATAAGCTTCATCGCAGTATTCAAACATTATCCGGTGGTGAGTGGCAGCGTGTCCGATTAGCAGGTGTATGTTTGCAGGTGTGGCGTACCATTAATCCTTTTTCGCAGTTTTTAATTTTGGATGAGCCAGCAGCACCGTTAGATATTGCGCAAGAGGGTCTGCTCTATCAATTGATTAACGCTATGGCGGCGCAGGGGATTGGAGTATTAGTTGCTAATCACGATCTCAATCGCACATTAAAGCACGCAGATAAAGTATTGCTGCTTAACAACGGTGTGCTGCACTCATCAGGAAATGCCGATACTGTGCTAACGGAAGAAGCTCTCGGGGAAGTGTTCAATACTCAAGTCAAAAAGGTCATCGTAGATGAGCAACCTTATTTAATCTTTGATTAGTATTTAGGGACAACAAAAAACGACCTACTTGAGGTCGTTTTTTTTAATCGAGATAGCCAAACTCAACGCTTATTGAGTTAACGGTTTTAGATCTGCTGGGCGGTAGTAAACAGATTTGAGTACTTTGCCTTTACGAATGGTTTTACCTTCCGATACGAAATCTTCGGCGCATTTCGCGATGATGTATTCACCTTTCTGCACCGCCATCAACTTGATGCCTTGTTCCGCGTAGAATGCTTCTGTTTCTGAGTACTCTTGCTCGTTACGGCATACTTTGCTCATGTTGCTTGAATGGACTTCATCCCAGCAAGGAATAAATTCGATACCACGGTTTACCGCAACGTTTAATAGAAGATCAATTAAGTAGCTGATCGCCAGGTTGTCTTCTACTTTGCTGTGGCCAAGATGAACGAGACGGCCCATTAATACATACACGCTGTCTACGATGGCATCTGCTTGCTCAGTTTTACAATCTGCTTCTGCCAGCTCTGTTAGCTCTTCGATCGCCAAAGAGGTGTGTAGTGTGTCTGCTTGCGTATCAAGGCTTGCAGCGTCTGCGACTGGTAAGTCGAACGTACTACGGAACTCGGTGATATCACGGTATAAGTGATCAAAAATCTCTTGGGTTAGCTTTGACAGTTGCATTCTAATTTCCATTGAATCGATTGAAGCGGCAATGATACCAAACCGCACTTTGAACCCCAAGGGCATTGCATCTAACTGGTGATAAATCTGCCTTTGGGAATGGTGGTGCTTAACGAAATAGGTAAGGGAACAGCTTTTTACGTTCTTCCTCTGAAAGGGCGGAAACACGAGCGATGTTCGTATCGGGAATGGATTCAGGATCAGGATAGTGTTTTAGTACCTTTTCCATACTCTCTTCGCGAATCAAATGGAAGATCGGGTAAGGAGAACGATTGGTTAGGTTTTCGTCGTCTTCAGGCCTTGCGCCGCCAAAACAGTAATCAGGATGGAAAGTCGCTACTTGGAAAACACCTTCCCAGTTTTGCTGCTTAATTAATCCTTCAACCCAATCTATGCAAAAGTTGTAGTCCCAGAAATCTTGTAGCATGTTGGGAACCACAACCAACGTGGTCTCAAGTTGTTCGGGTTCTGTGTTACTCAGCTCAATCAGCTGCAATAAAATATCTTCTAGAAGCGCTTCTTCTTGAGTCGCTTCACTAACAAAGATTTTGATTTGTTTATTACGTTGCGGCTTGGCAGCAAATGGACAAAGGTTGAGACCGATTACTACATCGTTGAGCCATTGATCGACCTGTTGAGTGATCGCTTCGATATCTGTGTTTTGTGTTGAACGCGTTGACATACGACTTTCTGGTTTTTATTAAAGTAGCGCAAGCATAGCAGAGTTGGTTATCCAAGTAACCAGAGAGGTATTACGCAAATGAGCGTACCTTAGCTACTCTTTAAACTCGCAGCGTCAGGTGTTTGGTCAGTATGCTTTCTTTCGGCAATGTGTTTCAAATACGCAATTGCAGCAAACATCGCTAGGTAGACTGCGCTTCCTCCCATAAGAACACTCGACCAACCACCATGTTGCCAACAATAAAGAAGTAAGAATCCTCCTAAGCTACCGCCTACGTAGTAGTGTACTAAGTAGAGCGCTGTCGCGGTGGCTTTGGCGCGAGTGGCGTTCTGACCGACCCAACCGTAGGCGAGGGTATGAGTAAAGAAGGCACCAAAACTTATCAGCAACAACCCAAATAGCATTGCAGTCAAGCTTTCAACCGCCGCAATCCACATCCCCGCCATGCTCACTATCGCGCCTAAGAACATACCGAGGATTGATGAATAACGTTTACTCCAGTGGCCTGCGCAACGAGAGGAGAAAGTCCCTCCCAAGTAACAAATAAAGATCAGTGAGGCCAACCCGACGGGCACATTGTGAGGTTCACTCACCAGACGGAAACCCATGACGGAGTAAAGGTTGACGAACAAAGCAAAGTTGAGTCCTCCTATCAGCATTGCGAACCACACGCGTTGGTTTTTAAAATGACCAATAAGCGCACGATTTTGATGGCGCAAGCTGCTTGATGACGGGGTGAAGTTGCGCTGTGTTGGCAATAAATAGTGAACGCCAATGACACCAAGAAGAGTGAACACCATCATAACTTCAATGGCGACATCAACACTGAAATTGTCCGCCAATAAGCCGCCGCTAATACGCCCTGCAATACCGCCTAATGAGTTAGCCGCAATGTACGTTCCAATTGCCATCGAGAAAGCGTGCTTGTCGAGCTCTTCTGCCATGTAAGCCACGGCGACTGCAGCAAAAGCTGCGAGCGCGACACCGATCAGTGCTCGACATACCACCAAAAACAGAAATGAGTCACCAAATAGCATCAAAGCGGAAAGGGTAGGAATCGAAAACAGACCAGCCATCATGACTGGCTTTCTTCCCACTGATTCTGACAACACAGCCATTGGAACGAGGCTAAAAGAGAGAGCGAGTGTTGAGGCCGCAAATAACCAGTTCACTTGCGTTTCTGAGATCGTGAAAATTTGAGCAAAAGTGGGCAGCATTGGCTGTAGTAGGTATAAATTTGAAAAAACCAAGAAGGAACCAAGCGCTAGCGAGAGCGTAATGCGTTTGTATTCCGGTGTGCCAAAACTGACCATGAATCCTGCCTAATGTGAGCAAATGGAGAGACTGTGATCAATCTATCAGTTCGTTATAAATTAAAAAAATATATTAAAAATATGGACACCATATATTTTTGATCTAATGGAATCGAAACAACTTAAACATTTTCTGGCGGTCGCTGAACACGGAAACATTACCCATGCGGCGAAAGCCCTGCATATTGCCCAGCCCGCATTAAGCATTTCTATCAAAAAGTTTGAGCAGTCTTTGGGCGTTACCCTATTTCGCCGTGATGATAAAAAAATCAGCTTAACGAAAGAGGGCGAAACGTTATTTGTACATGCTAAGCGGGTGATTCAACAGTTGCACGACGCGCAGCTCGCGATTGATGAGTTGAAAGGTTTAGCGAAAGGCGAAGTAAGACTAGGGACGCCATCAATGATGGGCAGTTATTTCTTTCCACGAATTGTGATGGCGTTTAAAAGCCAATTCCCTGAGTTAAAATTGACCTTGGTCGAAGCTGGAACTCAATCGATTCGTCGTATGCTGCTCAATGGTCAACTCGATATTGGTGTGATCAGTTGTGATAATGTGCCTGATGATCTAGAAACTGACCATTTGTTTACTAGCCAAATGGTCGCAGTTGTTTCACCTGAGCATGAGTTAGCCCAGCGACACGCTCTTACTTTTGATGAGTTCTTTGAACACGATTTGGTTATGTTTCAGCATGGCTATTTTCACCGCGAATTTTTGGATCAGGTGAGTGAGGAGCATGGGTTTACCATGAAGTCATCATTCGAGACCAACTTACTGCCTTTGATTTTGAGTATTGTAAAACAAGAGTTTGCGATTACCGCGTTACTGGAATTGGTGACTCAACATGAGTCGGGCGTTGTTGGCTTACCGTTTGAACCACCAGTGACGCTGGATCTGGCACTTGCTTGGCGCAAGCAGGGGTATTTATCAATAGCAGATCGAACGTTTATCGACTTTATCAAGCGCTACGTTTAAACGCAGCGCAGATTCATCGTCCGAGCACTAGTCGCCTTTGTACATCTTCTCGAAGTTCTTTGGGTTCCAGCCAATCATTACCCGATCACCAATTTTTAAAACTGGCACTGAACGAGCACCAAGCGCATCAAGTTCTTTGCGACCGCGTTGCATCTTAGCATTGCACAAACGATAGTTAATATTTTTCGAATCCAGATAACGTTGAGCATCTTTGCAGTGAGGGCATTTGTCTTTGACGTAAAGGACGACACGTTTCATTGAGTTTCTCTCCATTATCATTGGGAGGCGAAGTTTAACGGCCTTTCACCATAAATGAAAGGCGAAAGCTAAGGTGAAACTGTCCTTTATCTCAGGTATATTGAGCGCCTTTATTTTGTCATAACAGACGTTAACTCTATGCATCCGTCACTTCGATACATTCAAGGCTACCCACAAAACATCGTAGAGCAGGTGAGCTCATTGATAGCGAGTGGCAAGTTTGTTCCTTGGTTCGAAAAGCGTTATCCCGATAGGCACCAAATCAAAAGCGAAAGGGCGCTCTATGAGTACGCCATGGCAATCAAAAATCGCTACATGAAGAAAGCCGCGCCAATCAGTAAAGTTGTCTACGATAAGAAAATTCACGCGGTAAACAATGCGCTTGGTTTGCACAGTGTAATCAGTAGAAACCATGGTGGTAAGCTTAAGTCGAAAAACGAGATTCGCATTGCCAATGTATTTAAAGATGCGCCCGAGCCACTATTAAGAATGCTGGTGGTACATGAGTTGGCACATACTCGTGAGAAAAACCACGACAAGGCGTTCTATCAGTTATGTTGCTGCATGGAGCCTGAGTATCACCAACTCGAATTTGATGCTCGTTTGTTTATGATTTACCTCGATTTAAAAGCGAATTTGAATGAAGAACAATAATCACAACGCGAAGCAAGCAAAGCCAAAGGCTTCAAAGGCGGCTCAGAATACAGACGCGAATAAAGCCAAGCCGAAGCGTGTTAAAGACAAAGTTGCGCGCAAATCCTCGCAGCCTGCAGGAAAGAGCGAAGTCGAGTTCATAAAAATAGCGAAGAATGGTTTGCATGAGCGTAATGTTCATCGAGGTCGTTACGATTTTAAAAAACTCGTGGAAAGTGAACCACAGTTAAAGCCATTCGTTATCAAAAATCCGAAAGGGGAAGACTCCATAAACTTCTCTGATCCTAATGCTGTTAAAATGCTCAATAAAGCATTGCTTGCTGCGTATTATGGTATCGAGTTCTGGGACATTCCCGACACCTACCTTTGCCCACCGATTCCGGGCCGCGCTGATTACATTCACCGAGTGGCAGAACTACTTGATGGTGAAGTAAAAGGTCAGTACGCGCACCAAAAAGTGAAAGCGTTGGACATTGGCGTGGGAGCAAACTGTATTTATCCGATTGTTGGTGTAACAAAATACGGTTGGCACTATACGGGCAGCGATGTCGATCCAAAATCCATCCAATCGGCTCAAACGATCGTAGAGCACAATCGTGTTTTGACGGGAAAAATTGCACTGGTACAGCAATACAATGATGCCAATATTTATCGAGGTATCATTCAACCGAATGATCGTTATGATGTGACGACATGTAATCCGCCATTCCACCGTTCGGCGGAAGATGCCGCTATGGGCAGCCAGCGTAAAATCGATAATCTAAAAGCAAACCAGCGCAAGAAAGGGCTAAAACCTCAAACCGCACAAGTAAAGACAAGTAAACCTGCGTTGAATTTTGGCGGTCAAAACGCTGAATTGTGGTGTGAAGGCGGAGAAGCGGCGTTTATCCGAAAAATGGCGAATGAAAGCCAAGCTTTTGCCGCGCAGGTCTTGTGGTTTACAACACTTATATCCAAAAAAGACAACGTTCGCCCGATGCGTAAGCAGCTTGAAAAATTGGGTGTGAAAGCCGTTCGTGTGGTTGAAATGAGTCAAGGGCAGAAAGTGAGCCGCTTTGTAGCTTGGTCATACATGGATAAGCAACAGCGCAGAGCATGGATTGAACTCAAGTAACGTTGACCGTTTCACACTGAACAATAAAGTAGGAAGCCCGCTGATATCAGCGGGCTTCTATTTTGGGAGATCTAAAACTTAATGATGGGCTCACAATCTAGTGAACTGAGAGAGACAAAAGTATCTGTTTTGGCATAGTACAAGCCACAGGTTTCACCTCTTATCTGCAACGTATATTGGTCTGGAAGATCCGCATAGCTGCCATCCAACAGTTGATTGTTGTTCCCTTTTACTCGTCCTTTTTCAATCAACAAATGCGGTGAGGATTCAAATACGTTATTTGCGATTCTAGGTGCTGGTGTCCCTTGGATTTCTGCGATCGCGTTTTGAATCTCTATGACTGTTTCCGGAGAGTTCTTTTTACTCAATGCTTCAACGGGTTCTTGTGACATAGCTTGGCATCCTATCAAAGAAATCGAAGTGCCTAAGAAAAGCGCAACCCGAATCAGCATTCGTAAAAAGTTAGTTGATCTCAACATGAATTGCCTCTGTTCGTAGCGGAGAGCGAAGATCGCTTAACTCCGGAGATGAAATGTTACGCGGCATGGCGTTGAAACTTGAAGGGGATACTGGCGGACAGGTTCCAGTTTCCATGTAGTTTAGTGCCGCAGAAAGCATACCTTCAGATGGATCGCCTAATGGTTTTGTTAGGTCGTCATTGACCCAGCAACCTTCCACTCTATTGTCTAAGCCTAGCTCGGTATTGATTTGGCTCTTTGGAGTAGGAATAAAACCATCAGCGAAGTCGCCAAATTTTTTCTCGTTCGCCGACTTGAACTGAATAGTGTAGTACATAGTGCCGCAGTTTTGTTCTGGTGAGAACCCGTACGGTTTACCTGTGGTTGTTGAACCTATTTGGATAACCTCCACATCAATGCCGCGCAAAGCGTTGATTAGCAGTTCACTTGAGGAAGCCGTGCCTCCTGAAGTCAGCACATATACGCGCTTTTTGTTCAGTGTCGGAAGCACTTGATCCGAATATTTCTGTGCTGCCCAGTCTATTGCTAGATTCGTAAAGCGATAGATGTTATCCCCATCTTTAATGGTACGCATCACTTTGTCATTATGAATCAACTCACTGAAGACTCGGTTCTGACCAGCACCGCTTAGCATGTAGCCTACTTGCGAGGACTGAAGGACTAAGCCACCGCCGTTGTAACGTAAATCAACGACGATCTCGTCAACATTCTCTGCTGAGAGCGTACTGAACGCCTCAATAAGCGGGGCTTGAGCGCTTGGTTCAAAGGAGTTGTATTGCAGATAGCCGATCCGCATACCATTTTGTGTAATCACTTTGGCATTTTTAACTGGAGAGGTCATGACATCAGAGGCGGTAAGCGTCACGGTTTTCTCTAGACCGCCAACACTCTCAAATGTGAAGGTGTAATCTTGATTGATGTCAGGGTTAAAGAGCGTTTTATTAATAAAATCAATGTCGGACTGACTACCGGTGTTAACCACATCAATATTATTGATTTTCAGAAGCTTATCACCACGAGCAATGCCGCTTCTATCAGCTGGCGAGGCTTCTTCAGTGTAGGAAATACGAACGTCTCGAGGTTGTACGCCACGTAGGAATGCCCAGTTAAAACCAAATCCAGCAACTAAACCGGATTGCGATGATTTCATATCATCCTCATAAGGGACGGTAAAATGGAAGCGATCTTTTGGTTTACCCGTCGCGGTAGTAGCAGAGGTGACCAGCGTATTGAAGTAATCAGTAACAGTTTTGTAGTTTGCTGGATTATTATCAGGAACCTCGTCATACCATAGATACGTTTCGTTAGTAAAAGCTCTTAAAAAGAGTTTTTCGTGTAATGCAGAGCCCAATTTATCTGGATAGGCGGCATAGTTGTCATATGGGTCCAGTCCGACGCGGGGCGTTTCACATTGGTTGATAAACGTTTTCGACGGTTGGCTAAAATCATGAACTTTCCACGTTGGACCGTTTGCACTGCTAGTGGACGGAGTAGGTGATGAGCTATCACCGCCACCACCGCCACAGCCTTGTAATAATGCGAGAGTGACTGCCGTTGCTAAAGAATACTTAAATTTCACTTTTCTATGTCCTTATAAATAATAGAATTATAATTATGTGTTTTGCTTTTGTTTTTATTAGCTAGGTGAATGTATTAATTTAATTTGTTCGTCTGCAAATTTATAGTTAAATAGTGTGAGGTAAATAACGTAAAAAAGTTGTCTTTTATACTTAAGCTAAATTAGTCATTACTTAAGTTTTCTGTCTATTTCAAAAGAGCTAACAAGACAATTAATAAGTGTGAAATTAAGACAAGTTCTTAGTTGACTAAGCGACGCTTGCTAAATAAAAAATCAGAATTAGATTCAGGAAACGCTTTGAATCAATAGTTTGGTAGGGATATATGGTGTTATCTCGGGGGTGTTTGATTTATTTATCTGATGCTTTAACTTAATTTAGTGAGTTGAGCGACGTGCTTTAATAAGCTTCCGTCAATGTTAGGTAAATCATCAGCGAAAAATATCTGAGCACCGGGAGTGCAGCGCATTAATATATTTGTTAGTTCACCTTCATTGTTGGAAGTGTTAACTGCGTTAAGTTTCGCTAATTTATTACAAAGCTCGTCCTCTATTTGCACTTTCTGCTCTTCGGTGAGCCTAATGCGACCTATACATACGCCTGGGTTGATATCATGAGAAAGCGAATCTTGTTGAAATCGCTCTTTGAATAAGGTGTCTAATGCCGTACCTTCTTCCATAATAAATCGACGACCAGAACGGTAAAACAAGCCGTCTCCGAAGTTTTCGACATATCCTAGAATTTCCGCGATACGCAAATAGAATCGTAAGCTTGTATCAGAAAGTCCGTAAGTTTGGGCTATCTCTTGCGGTTTAATATCACGAGAAGTCAGCATATAAATAAAATCAAGTAAATAAGGATGCTCAACGAAAAGGGCGCTCTCTTCATCTGTTAGCATTTGCTCGTTTTGGTGCTGAAGCTCGTTGGCTAAGGTTGCGAGTTCGATGAGATCGGTATTCAGGTAGTTCAGATAAATAAGTACTTTATCCAAACCTAAAGCTGGATTATGTAGGTGGCGTTTAATACTAGATAAAGGGATGCCACTTTTCTCTGACAAGGAATTGTAGCAAAGCCCTTCTTCTTTAATCTTTTGTCGTAGCGCTGCAAGTAAAAACTTTGGTCCAACATTCATCCTTGAATATCACCTTATTCGTTATTCCGTTTACTGGCTGATATTTTGCCTTTCAAGCAGCAGGTTTCGAATCGCTGTGCCTGCTTCTAGAATGTGCTTTTTCAGTAGGTACTTGGCGCCTTCGATATCGCGATTTTGGCACATTTCAAACAAGCTTAAGTGCTCTTCTTCTGCCTTTTTAATGCCTGTAGTAAACAATAGCTGCATGCGTATGTATCGGTCACACTTTGTGTTCAGGTTGTAAATGACGTCCATAGTTTCAGGCATGTTGGCTGGCGCATATAGGGCTTTGTGGAAATCGTAGTTGTAGTTGCTCCATTCTTCTACTTCGTCGCCACTGTTCACTACTGACTCGAAACGTTCGCGAACTTCGCGCGCGCGTTCAAGGTCAGCGTCTGTCATATTTTGAATCGCGCGCTCTAAAATGTGGCATTCCACGACAGCGCGCAGTTCAAATAGCTCATTGATTTTCTCTGGAGATAGCTCAGTGACCGTCGCACCTTTGTGAGGTTCAAAGCTAACGAGTCCTTGTGCTTCCAATTGAACTAACGCTTCACGCACAGGAATTCGGCTAACATTAAACTCTTTTGCTAACGCATCTTGACGTAAAGGTTGACCAGTTTTTAACTCGCCCTTCAAGATCTGAGTTCGAATTGCTTCCTCAACGAGCTGAGTACGCGTTTTAAAAACAGGTTTCTGTGACATTGAAGTCTCCCGTGAAATTAATATTGTATCCAATCCATTTTACTTTAGTAGTTTATTGTTTTTCTGGCACAAACCAACTAGGAAAGAAGGTTTTGAGAAGTAGAGTGAAATAAAAGGCATCAGTTGATGCCTTTTTGAGCCATTTGGTGATTTTATTGGGACACACTGCCATCTATGGCGCGTTGAATACCCAGTGGGTTCGACGCTTTTAATGAATCCGGCAATAAAGATTCTGGTAAAGCTTGATAAGCGACGGGACGCAACCAACGATGAATAGCCTCTGCCCCGACAGATGTTGAGGCAGAATTGGTTGAAGCCGGATAGGGTCCACCATGAACCATAGCGTAACCAACCTCGACGCCAGTTGGCCAACCGTTGAATACAAGGCGTCCGGCGATTTCTTCCAAACTTGGAAGCAGTTGCTTGGCTTGTTCTTCGTCTTCAGCGGTAGCGTGAAGGGTTGCGGTGAGCGAGCCAGTCAGTGAATCACTCAGTTTCAACATGTCATCGAAATCTTCACAGATTACGATCAACGATTGAGGACCGAATATTTCTTCTTCCCATTGCGGGTTTTTACGCCAGTTTTTACTGTCCGTCACGAACAGTGCTGGTGCGACATTGGTCACTTCTGCTTGTTCAGAACGAGTTACGTTAATGCCTGTTTCGGAAGCTCGCTTATCCACTTCGGATTCATACGTTTCTCGGATTCCTTGCGTTAGCAAAGTGGCCGTTGATTGTTGTCGAATTAACCCTTGAGCGATTTCGATAAAGGCTTGCGTTTCTGGGCTATTCAAGACAAATACAACGCCTGGTTTTGTACAAAATTGTCCACAGCCCAAAGTCATAGAAGCCACAAACTCTTCAGCCAATGAGGCGTTTGCTCGTATGGCTGAAGGGAGAATAAATGTTGGATTAATCGCCCCTAGTTCACCATAGAAGGGGATTGGCTCTGGTCTTTGCTGAGCTAGATTGAACAGCGCACGGCCACCACCGACGGAACCTGTAAACCCAACCCCTTTAATTTTTGGATGGGTAACGAGTGCTTGGCCAAGTGCGCGTTTGTTGCCTTGCAATAGCGTGAAGATGGCTTGCGGTAAGCACTCTTTCTCAAGTGCAGCCTCAATACACTCTGCAACAAGTTGACTGGTGCCAGGGTGGGCGGTATGGCCTTTTACAATCACAGGACAGCCAGCTGCCAGTGCCGAAGCCGTATCACCACCTGCCGTAGAAAATGCGAGCGGAAAATTAGACGCACCAAACACGGCGACAGGGCCAATTGCGATTTGCTGACGACGAATATCTGGTTTCGGCAGTGGTTGACGGTCTGGGTTTGGCGTATCGAAAATTGCTTGATGGTGATTACCCGAGCTCACAACCTCGGCAAATAGTCTTAATTGGCTCGCTGTACGTCCTATTTCACCGCTTAAACGTGCTTCGGGAAGGGCAGTTTCTAAATGAGCACGAGCAACGATTTCTTCACTCTTCACTTCCAATTCAGAGGCGATAGAGCAAAGTAAGCTCGCTCGCTTTGCATTGCTTAGTTGGCGAAACTCACGCGCAACGTTTTGGGCGGCTGAGGCGGCTTGATTAACTTCTTGCTCTCCATGTACCGGAAACGCAATAGGTAGAGGCTCACCAGTAAAGGCGTTGACTGCGTAAAAAGTGGTTGGTTCTTGTGGGTTCATCATTCTTCCTTACTATCCTTATTACTTCACTTCAAATCCGTACGCATATGGGTCTTCATCGTCTACCCATATTGTGTTGTGACCGTATACTTGTGCCCATCCTTCAATACTTGGCAAAATAGCGGCTTTGCCATTCACTTCGGTAATGCCTTCTATACGTCCTTGAAATAGGCTGCCGATGATACTTTCGTGAATAAAGTCTTCTCCTTGATTGAGTTTGCCTCTTGCATGCCATTGCGCCATGCGTGCACTAGTACCCGTACCACATGGCGAGCGATCCAACGCTTTGTCGCCGTAAAACACAGCATTTCGAGCGGTGGCGTTTTCTTGAGTGGGCTCTCCGGTCCATAGCACGTGAGAAACACCGCATACTGTTGGATCTTCTGGATGTACGCACTCAACCGCTCGAGATACCGCTTCGCGAACTTTTGGTGAAAGCATCAAAATTTCATCTGGAGAGTAGTGTTCAAGTCCGGCATAGTTTTCTTGAGGATCGACGATTACGTAATAGTTTCCGCCATAAGCAACATCGACAGTGAGCTCACCTAAGCCCTCTATGTCCACGGTTACGTCTTGGTGGGCAAGGTAAGCTGGTACGTTAAATATCCTCACTGACGTGACCTTGTCACCTTTTGTTTGGTAGTGCACTTCGATTTGTCCTGCTGGGACATCAAGTATCAAACGGCCTTCTTTTTTGGGAGTGATAAGGCGATTCTCGATAGCGGTAGTGACGGTTCCAATGGTGCCGTGGCCACACATTGGTAAGCAGCCACTGGTTTCAATAAACAGAATTGAAGCGTCTGCGTTATCGCTGCAAGGAGGCAAGACAACTGACCCCGACATCATTGAGTGTCCGCGAGGCTCAAACATGAGTGCCTGACGAATCCAATCATAATGCTCAAGAAAGTATTGGCGCTTTTCGCTCATGGTATTGCCTTCGAGTGGAGGCACACCGCCTGCGACCAGCCTAACTGGGTTGCCGCAGGTGTGGGCATCAATACAGAAAAAAGTTCCTTGTCTCATTTTTCGCTCCTTGCTGAAAAAATGGTTGAATTAAACAATAGTGATGTTAACGTAATGTAAAATATATTGTATACAATCTACGTTTTCAAGTGTGACTCGGAGCATATTTATGTTGGTCAAGGATGAAACAAAAAAGGAAAGGATCGCCGTGATAGGTGCGGGGATTATTGGCTTATCAATTGGATTGAAGTTGCAGCAGCAAGGTTATCAAGTCACAATTTTTGATCCCAATGGCGTGGGGAATGGATGCTCTAAGGGAAATGCAGGTCATATCGCGACTGAGCAAATCTTCCCTCTTGCAACGCCAGCGCTGCTTCCACAATTACCTAAAATGCTGCTAGATCCCAAAAGTCCGGTTTCGATCCGTTGGCAAGATATTCCAAGCACTATCGGGTGGATGATTCGTTTTCTATTACAAACAAAGCCATCAGCCGCGGAGCAGGCAAAAAACGCGATTAAAACTCTTAACGAGCGGTCAGTGGCAAGTTGGCGTGGCGTGCTTGATTCAATCGGAAAAGCGCATCTAATAAAAATGAATGGTTCATTGCTCACTTTTGAAAACGAGAAACTGTTTAAAGACTACCAAAGTACGCTTAACTCACTGGCCAAAAACGGTGTGGCGTATCAAGTTTGGACGCAAGAGGCGATTCGAAAGCGGATACCTGATCTCAGCCATAAGGTTCGTGTCGGCGTCTTTTTTCCCGATACAGGACATACGCTAGACCCTTATCAGATCTGTGTTGAGCTAAGTGAAGCTTTTGAAGCTCTTGGCGGTAAGATTTTACAAAAAGGTGTATCTGCGTTGGAGAAAAATGGTGATGTGTTGGTTGAGTCTCAAACACATTCATTTGACCGAATCATTGTTGCCGCTGGTGTACATTCTAAGCCTTTGATATGGCAGCTAACCGGAGTCAAAGTGCCTATTCAAGCCGAGCGTGGTTATCACCTAATGGTGGATGACAAGCGTGATGTACTGCCATTTCCTATTAGCTCTGCCGATAGAAAATTCATCATGACTCCGATGTCTGGCGGGCTACGCTTGGCAGGCACTGTTGAGTATGCCGATGTAGAATCACCACCCAATATGAAACGTTCAGAAATGCTTTTTCAGTTAGGTGATGAGATGTTTGAATCGGAGTTAAATCCACTCAAGCAAGGAGAAAAGTGGATGGGTAATCGGCCTTCAACAGTCGACTCGTTACCGGTTATTGATAGCATTTGGGATGGAAATGTATTACTGGCATTTGGCCACCAACACCTTGGATTAACTCAAGCGGCGATTACGGCAGATCTCCTTTTAGAGCTTATCGAAGGAAAGCCGACATCGATTGATCTATCACCTTTTTCATTACAACGATTCGCCTGAAAAATTTAATATTAAATATTGTATAAAATATATTAAATGCTAATGTTAACTTAATTTTAACAAAAATGGTGTCCAACAGCCGTACTCGGATGCCTCCAGAAAAACAACCAAAAGGAGTAAAACATGTCACGAATGACCAAAGCACCATTGGCGCTGTTGATTTCAGGAATGCTGTTGGGGGCCTCTGCTTATGCTGAAGACAAATTGACGGTCGTATCTTGGGGTGGTGCATTCACCAAGAGCCAAGTGGAGGCATATCATAAGCCTTTCATTAAAAAAACAGGTGTTGAGATCGTATCCGAGGATTTCAGCGGCGGATTAGCTGAAATTAAAGCACAGGTGGAAGCGAACAACGTGCGCTGGGATTTGGTTTCTCTCGACAAGCCAGACATTGTTCGTGGTTGCGCCGAAGGGTTACTAGAACCAGTGAACCCAAGTATTTTGCCTCCGGGCGCAGATGGAACACCAGCACAAGAGGATTTTATTGATGGTGCGATTCACGAGTGCGCAATCAATACCATCGTAGTGTCCACTGTATTAGCGGTGAACGAAGACGCGTTTAAAGGTAAGGCTTTGCCAAGCAAGTTGACCGATCTTTTTGACCTAAAAACTTTTCCAGGTCGACGTGCATTGCAAAAACAACCTCAGGGCAATCTTGAGTGGGCACTATTGGCTGATGGTGTAAAGCCAGAAGAGGTCTACAGCCTGCTCGAAACCGAAGCGGGGCGTGAGCGTGCTTTTGCTAAGTTGGATACGATCAAATCAGAAGTACTGTGGTGGACAACAGGTGCCCAGCCACCTCAAATGCTTGCAGACAAAGAAGTGGTGATCGCCTCGGCGTTTAACGGCCGAATCCACAATGCCCGTAAGGATGAAGGTCAACCATTTCGGATTATATGGGACCGTCAAATGGGTTACATGAATGGATGGGCGATACCTAAAGGGAGTGAGAACACAAAGCTTGCATTGGACTTCATTGCTTTTTCTTCAGGAACAAAACCATTAGCTGATCAAGCTAAGTACGTTGCCTATGGGCCTACGCGTAAGTCGTCTTCGGCGGAGGTGAACCCAGACATTTTAGCGAACCTTCCTACCGCACCTCAAAACTTCCAAACCGCCTTCCTGATTAACGATGAATGGTGGTCAGACTACGCGGATGAACTCAATGAAGAGTTCAATACCTGGCTGCTTAACTAGGCGTTAATTTGTGTGTGGGGTCGAGTTTTCATCCATAAGCGAGGTTCCGTACTTTCCTCAACTGTATTTATGTTTTCGGAGAAATGATGAAAGTCATCGAAGCACAGCAAGTCGCGCAATGTTTAACAATGAAGTCTCTTATTGAAACGATGCGTGAAATGTACTCGCGGCCAGCAACAATACCTCAACGCCGAGTCATGCCCTTAGAAGAGGGAGAATACGAGGCGTTTGCGCTACTTCCAGCTTGGAACCAGGAGTTGATTGCGGTGAAAGCCTTTACGTATTTCCCGCATAACCCTGAGCAAGGCAAAGATACGCTTGCATCTAAGCTGCTTGTTTTTAGACGAAACGATGGTGAGCCGCTCGCACTCGTGGACGGTAAAGTTTTAACGTTTTGGCGCACCGCCGCAGCTTCTGCGTTGGCAGCGGACTATTTGGCGCGTCCCGATGCTGATCGTCTGTTGATCTGCGGAACGGGCAATCTTGCGCCTTATTTTGCGTGGGCATACGCTGCGGTTCGCCCACTTAAGCAGGTTTATATTTGGGGGCGTAACTCAGATAAAGCCGAGGCGACGGTAGATGCCATTGTGTCATCTTCAGAGTATCAGTCGCTTCCTGATGAGCGTCGGTTTCGCGTTTCAGTCGTAGAAAAAATGGACCACGTTATCAAACACGTTGACATCATCAGCTGTATTACTGCATCAGCAGAGCCTTTGTTTAATGGCGCAGACGTGCAGCCGGGCACCCATATTGATTTGGTCGGTAATCATGACTTGGACAAGCGTGAATGTGACTCCGAAGCAGTGCAACGAGCACAGGTGTATGTTGATAGCCGTATTAATGTATTAGCCGAAGCGGGCGATCTTCTCATTCCAATTCAAGAGGGCGTATTCACGTCAGACGATATCAAAGGGGAATTACCGCAGCTTTGCGCCCAACAAATCTCAGGACGTCAAAACGATGAGGTCATTACTTTATACAAATCAGTTGGCAGTGCTTTGGCTGATTTGGCCGCTGTAAAGGCGGTGTTGTTAGAAAATGGCATAGATAGCCATGTCTGAGCATTTTCGCTCGTTCATTTAAATTGCATACAATATACATATAAGGAAAGTAGTTCATGAAAATTGATTGGAAAGGTGTTTATCCGGCGGTCAGTACGCAATTTCGTCAAGATCAGTCAATTGACTTAGACGCAACGCAAACCGTTATAGACAACCAGATTAAAGATGGTGTGAATGGCATTATCTGCTTGGGTACTGTCGGTGAGAACTGCGCGTTGTACCCGGAGGAGAAACGCCAGGTTTTGCAAGCGGCAAAAGAAGTCGTAAATGGCCGTGTGCCTTTGATTGCTGGTACAGCAGAGTCTATTACCACAGCAGCTGTTGATTACATGCAGGATGCGTACAAAATTGGTATCGATGGTTGTATGGTGATGCCTGCCATGGTTTACCGCACGTCTGAGAGCGAAACGTTCGAATATTACCGCACGCTAGCAGAAGCAACGCCAGAAATGCCAATCATGATTTACAACAACCCGGTTGCTTATGGTGTCGATGTAAACCTCGATATCATGGCGAAACTGGCTGAGTTTGAAAGTATTGTAGCTATCAAAGAGTCGACCACTGATACTCGTCGTATCACCGAGCTTTACAATAAATTTGATGACCGCTTTACCGTGTTCAGTGGTGTTGATGACATCGCTCTTGAATCATTGATGCTAGGTGCGACCGGCTGGATTTCTGGTTTAACCAACGCATTCCCAGAAGAGTCCGTTGCGATTTATAAACTGGCAAGCCAAGGTCGTTATGCTGAAGCGTTAGAGATCTACCGTTGGTTCTTACCCCTACTGCGTTTAGACACCATTCCTACGCTGGTTCAGTGCATAAAATTGGCCGAGCAAGTCTGCGGACGTGGCTCTGAACAAGTTCGTGCGCCACGCCAACTCTTACAAGGTGAAGAGCGTCAACAAGTCATTCAAATGGTTGAACATGCGTTAGAAACCCGCTTAGACCTATCCAAATACAATCTGTAATTGTGCTGTTTAGTAGAGCGTTAACTGACGCTCTACTCATTCGTAATATTCAAAAAATGAGAAGAGGGAAGTCATGAGCACGGAAAACAAGGACTATGTCAGCTTTCAACACGTTAAGAAAACCTACGATGGCACGAATTTGGTGGTGAAAGACTTCAACTTAGATATTACTCCTGGAGAGTTCGTTACTATGTTGGGGCCGTCAGGATCGGGCAAGACCACTTGCTTGATGATGCTAGCAGGCTTTGAAACTGCGACCGGTGGAGACATTTATATCGATGGCGTTCCTGTCAATCATCTCGCGCCGCACAAGCGCGATATTGGTATGGTGTTTCAAAACTATGCGTTGTTTCCACATATGACCATTGCTGAGAATCTTGCGTTTCCTTTAAAGGTGCGAAAACTCGACAGTGACACGATTCAAAGCAAAGTTCAGAGTGTATTAGAAATGGTCGAGCTTGAGCATGTTGCGACTCGATACCCGAAGCAGTTATCAGGTGGTCAACAACAGCGTGTTGCGTTAGCGCGAGCATTAGTGTTTGAGCCTAAACTCGTGTTGATGGATGAACCACTAGGCGCGTTAGATAAGCAGCTGCGTGAGCAAATGCAGATGGAAATTAAACATTTGCATGAAAAGCTTGGCATTACCATTTTGTATGTGACGCACGATCAAGACGAAGCTCTCACTATGTCCGACCGTATTGCGGTTTTTAATCACGGCGAAGTGCAACAACTCGCGACACCAACCGAGCTTTATGAATCTCCGAGTAATACGTTTGTTGCGCAGTTTATCGGAGAAAACAACCAACTCTCAGGTTTAGTCAAAGAGTGGAACGGAAAGTATTGCCAAGTGCTCGTTGGGAAAGAGTTATTTACTGCGAAACCTGTCAGAGTCTCTGAGCAAGGGCAGAGAACAACACTTTCCATTCGACCAGAAAAGATTGTTATTCAACCAGAGAAAGCGTCTTGTGAGAACCAAGTCTCGGGCGTCCTACGAGAATTGATTTATCACGGTGATCATTATCGTCTGGTCGTCGAAGTAGAGAGCGTTGGTCACTTCATCGTTAAAGTACCTAACGATAATCGTAAACACTTGCAGTTAACGCCTGGCTCAATTTGTCGTATTGGTTGGCAAAGTGACGATTGCCATGCTCTTGATGGGACACAAACTCAAAGTAGCGAGGTAGCAGCATGAGTCGAGAGCTAACCGCATTAGATTCTGTATTGGAAATCGAACGCCAAGTTCATGAGCAAGAAACCAATTTGAAAGCGCAGTTGCAAAAGGCCGAGCGCCGAAAAAAGCTTCGCTCCATTATGCTCACAACGCCATTGGTGTGTTTTATTCTGCTTACGTTTGCTTTTCCTATCCTCGACATGCTTTATCGAAGCGTGGATAACCGAGAAATATCCCTGTCACTACCACAAACTATTCAAGCCTTAGAAAGTTGGGATTATCAAGGTCAGCCTCATCAAGAAGTCATTGAGGCATTCTCTGTTGAAGTACTTGCGCTTTATCAAAGCAAAGAGCTGCCGAAAATAGCCAACCGGATGAATATTGAAGAGTCTGGTATGCGCAGTTTACTCATGAAAACCGGCAGAAAGTTGTCTCGTTTGACGTCGCTGCCGAGCTCGGTGACACAGTTGGCTAAGCTGGATAAGCGATGGACTAATCCTAAATATTGGGCGGCGTTTAAGAATCTTAGTGGCGCATTAACATTCAGTCACTATCTTGCAGCGCTAGACTTGCAAGTGAATGAGTTTGGAGACATTGAGCCCCAACCAGAAAAACGCCAAATATACGTCGACCTTTTCTTTAAAACTTTTTGGATGTCTATTTCAATCACCTTAATTTGTTTGGTGATGGCGTACCCCGTTGCTTACCTGCTTGCCAATTTACCTGATAAGCGCGCGAACTTACTTTTAATTATTGTGCTGCTGCCATTTTGGACATCATTGTTAGTCAGAACCACGTCTTGGATTGTTCTGCTGCAAAACCAAGGGGTCATTAATGATCTCCTTATTTGGTCGGGTTTTACTTCTGAGCGAATTCAGATGATTCACAATACCTTCGGAACGGTGGTGTCTATGGTGCACATTCTGTTGCCTTTTATGATCCTGCCTCTGTATAGCGTAATGAAAGGAATTAGCCCAACTTATTTCCGTGCCGCTCGTTCTCTAGGCGCGACGCCTTTCATTGCGTTCATCAAAGTTTATATGCCGCTTACGTTACCGGGGATAGGTGCGGGGGCCTTGCTTACTTTCATTCTTTCTATTGGCTTCTACATTACGCCCGCTTTGGTTGGTGGAAGAAGCGGACAGATGATCTCCAATATGATTGCCTATCATATGCAGACATCACTGAACTGGGGGATGGCTGGCGCATTGGGTGGACTGCTTTTGTTCGTTGTACTGGTTCTGTTTTATATGTTCAACCGTGTGCTTGGCATTAACAACCTTAAGGTAGGGGGATAACCATGGCATTACCAAACTATGCATCAAAAGTAGAGCGAGTTGCTTACGCAGGTTACTTAGCTTTTTGTGGGGTGGTGCTGTTCTTTTTAATCGCTCCAATTCTGACCATCATCCCGTTATCGCTTAATGCAACGCCTTACTTTACTTTTACCGAGGGGATGTTAAACCTTGACTCGGCAGCGTATTCTACTCGCTGGTATCAAGAAATGTTTACTAGTGATCAGTGGCTGTTGGCGCTGAAAAACAGCACGTTTATTGCTTTTATGGCGACACTCGTTGCAACAGGGCTAGGAACTCTGGCGGCGTTGGGTTTAGCAAGTAGTAATTTGCCTTTTCGCAATACGATTATGGCGCTGTTGATCTCACCCATGATCGTACCAGTCATTATCTCTGCTGCTGCGATGTACTTTTTCTACACACGCTTTGGCTTATCACAAACTTATTTAGGCATCATTTTGGCACACGCTGCGTTAGGTACGCCTTTTGTCGTCATTACCGTTACTGCGACGTTAAGCGGCTTTGACCATAGCTTGGTAAAAGCGGCGGCTAGCTTAGGCGCAAACCCTGTTTATACTTTCAGACACATTACCTTTCCGCTGATTCGTCCGGGGATGATATCTGGCGGCTTGTTTGCTTTTGGCACCTCGTTCGACGAGGTTGTGGTGGCGTTATTCCTGACTGGGGCAGAACAAAAAACCGTTCCGAGGCAGATGTGGTCAGGAATTCGAGAGCAAATTAGTCCGACCATATTGGCGGTCGCTACGTTGTTGATTTTTATGTCGGTGTGTTTGCTCGTGACATTAGAAGTTTTGCGTAGACGTAATGTACGCATTCGAGGCATTCAAGAGTAACCAAACTTTTTCTTTGTTGGTCACTTTGCACTTTTGTTTAGGGGCACCTCAATTTTTGACCAAATGCGCCTCATTGTAGGCGCTTGTCTTTTTTGTGTATCTTCAGCGATGACTGACATATCACTCTGGTAGCTTAATGCCAGCTTGCTCGAAACGTGCCAAAGGCGACTTGTTTGATCGCTGATACCAACTAGCTGGCATGTTTGATTTAAGTCGCGCTTTTTCTTCCTTGCTAATCACAACATAATGCAAAAACGTATCAAGTGTGGTTCCCATCACGTCGAATGTCATTTCCCCATCTTTGCTGATGGCTTTCAATAACCCAGCGACGGTTTCCTCAGAAATTAACGGTTCAACCACCGCGTTTTTTCGCTCTTTTATTGACGTTGAAGCGGGCAGGTTTGCACGTGCCGTCTCCCAGCAAACTTTGTTGGTTTTACTGATAAGGTTGTGCTTGTAGCAGTAGTAACTGAATAAAAAGCGTGGCAGGTTTTGCCAGCGTTCGGCTTGGACTTCTAACCAAAGGTGTTGTAGCTCAATATCAGCGTCGGTCATAAATATTATGGAAGATTATTAAAGTAGTGGCATTCTAACGTTTCATCAGCGATGCCGTCTATGATTCGGTTACTTCCCATCTTTATGTTGACACTTTGATTTTCAATGAAACAGTGACTTCTTATTACTGTAAATAGTGAGTGATTTGTCCAGTTTCTGACATTAGTGTTTGACTTGGGTAGTAGAGTGTGGGCGTTTTTTGTTTTGAAGCGTCAATATACATCATCACATACTTACGTCTTACTCTTTCTGAAATAAATACTTTTATCAAAGTAACTGTGTGATTTTCATTCAAATAGTATGTGTTTCATGGTGATGAAAATTCTGTTTATTGCGCTACAATCGAGTGTCGTTCGTAGAATGTAGCCTAATGACGAAAACCTTGCGTCTTCTATCTGGCTTTTTGTGTGCTACTTTTTAATAAGTATCTTTTGGGTGGGTTTTTATGTTTGGAGTTAAAAGAAATGCTGCTATCTCTGGCTTGTACCAAGCGAGTGAACTTAAAGCAAAGCTGTTCTCCAAGGATTTGGAAATCTTAAGACTTAGAGCTGAAACTGAGTTTAATAAAGTGCTTGATGAGCTACTAAGAATTAAAGATAACAATTCAAGGCTTCGTGAAAGTGGGCTTATTGATAAGCTTGAGCAAGAGAAGTCTAAATGGAACAGTGATCAGCTCAAAGACATCGAGCAACGTATAAGTAATGTCGAGTTCTGTATTAAGGATTGTGCTTTATATGTCAGCAACATTGAGTCCCAATTCGCTGAGGATAGCGATTTAGGATATGGTGAATTGAGCAGTCGTTCCCTTGAAGACGAGTTGGAAACACTATCTTTTAGTAAGATCCTTAATGCATCTGCGCATGAGTACTTTTATAACTCTAAAGAGTATGAAATGTACCTTGAAAACACACCAAATACCGAATTTTTGCACGCGTTAAAAGAGCAAATTACCGCACTCTTCGACCACAAAGCAGCCTAGAGCCTACAAAAGTATTAGCCCATTGTCCGATTCCTTCTTTAGGGGCTTTGATTCGCGAATTTTTATCGACCCACTTTGGAGTATACCTAGCCATTTAACGTGCTGGGTATACTCGTATAACTAAACGTTTCTTCTCTAGCTCATCTCTATTTTTTAACAAATACGAATTTTTAAAGTTCACTCCGTGTTCCTTCTAGTACCAAAAACTGATACCGCCACATCTAGTTGTTAACAAAATGTTTCTTCTTGTCTTGCGAGTAGATTATATGGAGATGCTCTTGCAGTAATAAGGGCAGTGGCGATGCAAAAGACGTAATGCATCTAAGGAAAACTCAATATAGAAGAAATTAGATGGAACTGAAGACTTTGAGTGTCGCGATTGCGACAACATTAACCAGCACTGGCGTATTTGCGTTAAGCGAGCCAGTTTCTCAAGTTACAGAGCAACATGCACATTCGGCTCATACACGCGGTGTTGAATCCAATCGAGTTGAATACCAACCAACCGCAACTCTCCCTATTCAGCCCTCCAAGGCAACTCGAGTACAGTCACTTGAAAGTCTTGATGAGTCGAGCACTGCTTGTGATTTGGAAGCATTGGTTACCGAAAGCAGTAACCAATTGATCAGCGAAATTTTAAGTCAGGGCGCGACGTGCGTGAACCAGTTATTCTCTGCTGAAAGTCGGATTCAAGAGTCGGTATTTAGCTCCGATCATATGTACAACATCGCTAAGCACACTACGACCTTGGCGAAGGGTTATATGGGTGGCGGGAGCGATGAACTAGAAACGTTGTTCTTATACTTACGCGCGGGTTATTACGCCGAGTTTTACAATGACAACATCTCATTTATTGAATGGGTCACACCAGCGGTGAAAGAATCCGTGGATGAGTTTGTTAATAACGCAAACTTCTATGAGAACAGCGACCGTCACGGCAAAGTGCTTAGTGAAGTCATCATCACTATGGATAGTGCGGGCTTGCAGCACGCGTACTTACCGCAAGTGACCCAATGGCTCACACGTTGGAATGATCAATACGCCCAGCACTGGTATATGCGCAATGCAGTTAACGGTGTTTTCACTATTTTGTTTGGTGGGCAGTGGAACGAGCAATTTGTGCAAATAATTGGCAACCAAACGGACCTTGCCAAAGCTTTAGGCGATTTCGCTCTAAGGGCGTCATCAATCGGTGCTGAAGATGAGTTCATGGCCGCGAATGCGGGGCGAGAGCTCGGGCGTCTGACCAAGTATACGGGTAACGCGAGTTCTGTGGTGAAGAGTCAGCTAAGTCGAATCTTTGAACAGTATGAAATGTATGGTCGGGGTGACTCGGTTTGGCTTGCGGCGGCGGACACCGTCTCATATTACGCAGATTGTAGTGAGTTCGGAATTTGTAATTTCGAAACTGAGCTAAAAGGCTTGGTGCTATCGCAAACTTATACTTGTAGCCCGACAATCCGAATTTTGTCTCAGAATATGACGCAAGAGCAACACGCGGCCGCATGTTCTAAAATGGGCTACGAAGAGGGTTACTTTCATCAGTCTTTAGAAACTGGTGAACAACCAGTAAAAGATGACCACAACACTCAGCTCCAAGTCAATATCTTCGATTCAAGCACTGATTATGGTAAGTACGCAGGGCCAATTTTCGATATTAGTACTGACAATGGCGGTATGTACTTGGAGGGCGATCCTTCCCAGCCGGGGAATATTCCCAACTTTATTGCTTATGAAGCCTCTTATGCGAACGCGGATCACTTTGTCTGGAACCTAGAGCACGAATACGTGCATTACTTAGATGGTCGATTTGATCTCTATGGAGGGTTTAGTCATCCAACTGAAAAAATAGTGTGGTGGAGTGAAGGCATTGCAGAGTATGTCGCTCAAGAAAATGACAACCAAGCAGCACTTGAGACGATTCTAGACGGTTCGACATATACCTTAAGTGAGATTTTCGAGACTACTTATGATGGGTTTGATGTCGATCGAATTTATCGTTGGGGGTACTTAGCTGTACGTTTTATGTTTGAAAATCATAAAGATGACGTAAACCAAATGCTGGTGGAAACACGCCAAGGGAATTGGAGCAATTACAAAGCAACGATCACCCAATGGGCGAATTTATATCAAAGTGAGTTTGAGCAGTGGCAGCAAGCCCTTGTCTCAAATGGTGCACCTAATGCAGTCATAACCGCAAACAACAAGGGGAAAGTCGGTGAAAGCATTACATTTAGCAGTGAAAACAGTACAGACCCAAACGGGAAGATCGTCAGCGTCTTATGGGACTTCGGTGATGGCTCGACAAGTACACAAACCAAGCCGACGCACCAATATGGGAGTGAAGGGGAGTATTCGGTCAGTCTAAGTGTGACAGACAGTGAAGGCTTGACGGCAACCGCCACTCATAGTGTTGTTATCTCAACGTTGAGCGGTAATGACACATTGCCACAAGACTGTGCGGTGCAAAGTAAAGTAAGCGGTGGACGCCTAACAGCAGGAGAGCCTGTTTGCTTGGCAAATCAACAAACCATTTGGCTGAGTGTGCCAGCGGTGAATGAGAGCTCAAATCTGGCGATAACGACGGGGAACGGTACGGGCAACCTAAAGCTTGAATACAGTAACTCCGGTTGGCCGGATGATACTAATCGTCACGGGTGGTCAGATAATATTGGTAATGGAGAGTGTATTACGTTGTCAAATCAGAGTAACTACTGGGGCTACGTTAAAGTCTCTGGTGACTTTGAGAATGCCGCCATCGTCGTTGATTTTGATGCTCAGAAGTGTCGTCAGTAGGGCATTTTAACTGCATCATTTTAATTTAATTGATCGCCTCGCTAACATTGCGGGGCGTTTTTGTTTTTTACGCCGTTATCTCTATAAAAAAACCAGCCCGAAGGCTGGCAAACAAGGAGTTTGAGATGAAAATGAAAACGTTATAAAACTTGCTGATATCCTATTTCTCAATAAGTTGGGTTGTGCGTTGAAGCCAGTTTTTATCTTGCGCATCAAGAAAAGGGCTAAGCGCTTGATAGACTCGTGAATGGTAATGATTGAGCCAGTCTAGCTCTGCTTGATCTAGCATTGATAAGTCAAGGGCGTTGGTCGCAATTGGAGCAAGAGTGATGGTCTCAAAACCGTAAAACGTGCCGAACTCATTTTGTTCTACCTCTACAACTTTAAGAATGTTCTCTATTCTTACCCCGTACTCACCTTCGCGATAAACGCCTGGCTCATTAGTAATGACCATACCCGGTTTTAGTTCAACCTCGTGGTGGCTTTGCGAGAAATTTTGTGGGCCTTCGTGAACATTCAAGCAAATGCCCACGCCGTGTCCAGTGCCGCACTTGTAATCAATACCATGTTGCCATAAGACGCCACGCGCCATGATATCAAGATTGGCACCCGTAGAGCCTTTCATGAATCGAGTCTGAGTCAGTCGGATGACCGCTTTGAGCACCAAGGTATAATCTTTGCGCTGCTTAATGGTCGGTGACCCGAAGTGGAAAGTACGGGTGATGTCTGTTGTCCCGCCAAGGTATTGGCCACCAGAATCGACGAGAAAGAAGTTGCTTTCATTGACTGCCGCATTGCTTTCTTCATCGGCGGCATAATGCATTTTTGCCCCGTGAGCTGCGAAGCCTGCGATAGTGCGGAAACTGTCACTCACATAATGTCGGGTTTGACGGCGATAGTGATTCAGTTGTGCCTCAGCAGACAATTCTGTAACGAGTCCGCTTGGAACTTGCTCTTCGAGCCAGTTCATAAACCTTACGATTGCCACACCATCATCTGTTAATGCCTGTTCTAGGCTAGTTAGCTCGGTCGCATTTTTTATGGCCTTCATTGCCGTTACAGGGCAAGCCATTGGCTTTAGATTCACATTCCCTTCAATCGAACTCACCAATAAGCTGTCTGTGTGGGTCGGGTTAAAAGCGAGCGATAATCCCTCACATTGCTGATTCAAATACTGACTTACGTAGTTGTAATGGCGAATGTGTACACTCTGCTCGGTCAGCGCTCTTTCAACGTCTTGAGGCAGTTTGGCTTTATCAATAAACAGTGTCGCAAGTGATTGCTCTACGACTAGATAGGCTTCAGAAACTGGGCAGTAATTCGTATCACCACCTCGAATATTCATTGTCCACATGACATCATCTAGCGTTGACACTAATAAGCTATCTACTTGGTTCTCGGTTAACCAAGAACGGATTCTCGCTAACTTATTTTCTGTGTCAACGCCAGCAAAAGCGGTGGGGTGCTCGAATACGGGTGCACTTGGGCGAGGTGGTCTTTCAAGCCAAATCGGTGTGAGTAAATCCAGGTCGAGAATGATCTTAATGTTTTTCGCTTCAAAGGCTTGTTTGAGGCCTTGATAAAAAGCGTAACTGATGGCGCGCCCGTCAACCGCGATAATACTGTTTTCTGGTAGCGTGGTAGCCAGCCATTTGGCAACTGTCGGCGTTTCTGGTTGTTTGGCTTTAAACAGTTCAAGTCCTGTGCCGTGTAACTGTTCTTCAGCTTGAATATAGTAACGACCATCAGTCCACAGGCCACCACCTTGTTGGGTAATGACGACATCGCCTGCTGAGCCGGTAAAACCTGAAATCCAGCTTCGCGCTAACCAATGATCCGCTGAGTATTCACTGTTATGTGGGTCATTGTTGGTCACGATATATGCAGACACGTTGTGAAAGGACATTGCCTCACGCAATAACGTAAGGCGTTGGTTTACTGAGTTAGTATTGTTCATTAAATGGTTCCTAAAGTCATATTTGAGCAATAGATATGATGCTGCTCCGAGCCTGTTTTTATTGGGTTCTGTTGCCCGCATACTTCTGTTGCTTCTGGGCATCGAGTACGAAAAACGCAACCGCTAGGTGGGTTAAGTGGAGAAGGAAGGTCGCCGGGCAATAGTTGTATTTCACGGTCACGTGCTAATTGCGGATTAGCTATCGGGACAGCAGATAACAGTGCTTTGGTGTAGGGGTGTTGTGCATCATCAAATACTTGATCGTAACGTCCTACTTCCATAGGTTTACCAAGATACATCACCATAACGCGGTCGCTGATATGGCGCACCACGCTTAAGTCATGCGCAATCATCACCAGTGTTAACCCCATTTCTTGTTTAAGATCATCTAGAAGATTGATGACCTGAGCTTGTATGGAGACATCTAGTGCACTAACGGGTTCATCACACACGACCAAATCTGGATTGAGAATTAACGCTCTAGCAATGCCCACACGCTGGCATTGACCTCCGGAAAATTCATGTGGATAGCGGTTTCGCTGGCTCGCCAAGAGACCCACTTTATCCATCATAGCGATGACACGCTTTTCTACCTCAGCCCGTTTAAGTTGCGGCTCATGGGTGAGCAGTGGTTCGGCGATGCATTCTGAGATGGTTAACCTCGGATTCAAACAAGCGGATGGGTCCTGAAACACCATCTGAAATTCTCTACGTCGAGAGGAAAGGTCTTTTTTACTAAACCCGAGCATGTCTTGACCTTTCCAAGTCAACTCGCCATGTGTAGGTTCAATTAAGCGAAGTAAGGCGCGTGCAAGCGTTGATTTTCCGCAGCCTGATTCCCCCACAATGCCAAGTGTTTCACCTCTATAAACATCTAAGTCGATACCATTGACCGCTTTCACGATTTTACGTCGACTTGGAATAAGGTGACGCGAAACAGGAAAGTGGACGTTTAAATCACGAGCAGACATGAGGACTTCTTTTTTGTTCATAACGCCTCCTTAAGCTTTTATTTGAATAGGAGTGATAACACTGGGTGCGTTAACGTGACAGGCAATGGACTGGCTCGTGTTTAATGGAGAAAACCGTGGGGTTTCGTATTGGCAACGCGTCTCTCGATGCTCGCACCGCTCTCTAAACGGACACCCTTGATGGTTAATCAACGCACTTGGTGGGTTACCTGGGATGGTTGGTAAACGTTGCATATCTTCAGTGATAGAAGGAATAGCCTTTAGCAGGCCTTGAGTATAGGGGTGAGCAGGTTGAGCGAACAATGTCTCGGTATCTGATTGCTCCATTTTTTGACCACCATACATGACCAATACGCGATCACACATCTCGGCGACGACGCCCATATCGTGAGTGATCAGTAAAATTGCGGTGTTGAACTCTTGTTGTAAGTCTCGTAATAGCGTCAAAATTTGAGCTTGAACGGTTACATCTAACGCGGTGGTTGGTTCGTCTGCAATTAACAACTCGGGCTTACACAACAAGGCCATCGCTATCATGATTCGCTGACGCATTCCGCCAGATAGCTCGTGAGGGTATTGATTCATCCGAGTTTCGGGAGAGGGAATACGCACCGCATCTAACATGTGAATCGATTCAATTTTTGCTTGCTTTCGGCTCATTCCTTTATGAATCATGAGAACTTCACAAAGCTGTTTGCCAATTTTCATGAATGGATTGAGTGACGTCATCGGATCTTGAAAGATCATTCCGATTTTCTCTGCACGGATGCGGTTGAGCTGCTTTTTAGACATCGCGAGTAAATCATCACCGTGGAACATCGCGCTGCCAGACACGGCGCCGTTGTCCGCGGTTAACCCCATTAATGCGAAAACAGACTGGCTTTTTCCCGAACCTGATTCCCCAACAATCCCAAGAGTTTCGCCCGCTTTAATCGAGTAGGAAAGATTACTGACCGCTTGCACTTGCCCATCTGGCGTATCGAAGCGCACGTTCATGTTTTCAATAGATAGCATGGGTTTGTCCTTATCGGTCTTTCGGGTCAAGAGCATCACGCAAGCCATCGCCGATGAAGTTAAAACAAAAGAGGGTGGCAACTAAAAACAGAGAGGGAAAAAGCAGCATCCACAATGCAACGTCAATCGTTTTTGCGCCTTCGGAGATTAGGATTCCCCAACTCGTGTCTGGTGGTTGAACACCAAGCCCTAAGAAGCTTAAAAACGATTCGAACATAATGAATCCTGGTACCATTAAGGAGGAATAAACCATCACGATCCCAAGAACATTAGGCAGAACATGGCGTCGGACAATTGTCAATTTAGAAACCCCAATAGAGTGTGCGGCTTCGATGAACTCTCGCTTTTTTAGACCGAAGGTGACACCACGTACAACACGGGCAATGCCCAGCCAAGATACCATTCCGATCACGATAAAAATCAGGTAGATGTTGTTGCCAAAAAGGGTAACAAACAGGATAACCATAAACATAAATGGCACCGAATCGAGCACCTCAATAATGCGCATCATTACGCTGTCGACAACGCCACCAAGATAGCCGGAAATACTTCCCCAAATCGTACCAATAACAACGGCAACTAAGGCCCCGACAAAGCCCACCAAAATAGAGAGCCTGCCGCCTTGCATCGTGCGAGCAAAGACATCTTGCCCGAGATCATCGGTACCAAAGTAATGGCCACTGCTCAGTGAAGGTTTCCCTAGCTCGTATGGATCGATGAGCACTTCCCAGTCAATTTCATCATGGCCAAAAGCGGCAAGAGAGGGGCCGAAGGTGATGCATAAGGTAATGAACGCCAAAACATACACTGATGTCATCGCGGCTCTGTTTTTACGAAATCGAGTCCATGCATCCTGCCAAAGACTGCGACCTTCGACGGCTTCAATATTGTCGACGACTTGATCTTGAAGAGCTTGTGTATCCAGTTTTTTTATCGTTAACATGCCGGACTCCTAAACGCGTATACGAGGGTCGATAATCGTATATAGCAAGTCGACCACAAGGTTAAAGAAGATAGTGAGTGAAGCGACAATCAGAGTAATGCCCATTACTAGGCCGTAGTCGCGGTTGAGAGCCCCAGACACAAAGTGTTGTCCCATGCCACCTGTACCAAAGAAAATGTCGATAATCACCGAGCCTGTCACGACAGAAACAAACGCAGGGCCGAGCATCGCAACGACGGGAATCAGGGATGGTCGCAAAGCGTGATGGAATAAAATGTAGGCTGTGGACAAACCTTTGGCCTTTGCCGTTCGAATGTATGGTTGGTTGAGCGTTTCAATCATTGCGCCACGCATGACGCGTGCAATACTCGCAATGGAACCAATCGCCAGGCTGAGCACGGGAAGAACAAGGAAAGCCAGTTTTCCTCCTTCCCAACCACCAGCAGGGAACCAGCCGAGCTGAATAGCGAAGATCATGACTAAAACTGGAGCAAGCACGAAAGCCGGAACCACAACTCCAGTCATCGAAAGTGTCATCAGGCCGTAATCTAGGCGGCTATTTCGGTTCAATGCCGCAATGGTGCCAAGCAACATGCCAAGTGGAACGGAAATACAAAAGGAGAGTACGCCTAATACTGCTGAAACTGGCCATGATTGTGCGACGAGCTGTGTAACACTGAAGTCTTGATAAACGAAGCTCGGACCGAGATCTCCTTGTATGAAATTACCAATGTAAATCCAAAACTGAGTAACGAAGGGCTGGTCCAAATGGAATTTTGCTTCGATATTCGCACGTACCACCTCTGGCATAGGCCGTTCCATATCAAATGGCCCCCCTGGTGCAATGTGCATCAGCCAAAATGATATGAGTGCGATGAATAGAAGCGTGGGGATAGCGATAGCTAATCGCTTAACAATGTACCAAATCATGATCCATCATCCTTTGGTCATCCGAAATCACTTCGAACGGTTATGAATAAAAAATGGTCTGAGCTCAGGTTGCCTTCTCCACCGAGAGATATGAGGAACGGCAAGTAAACATTGAACTTGCCGACTCAGACCGAAAACATGCTTTTAGTGGGCTTTTACATAGACATTCTTGCGGTAGTACGACGACTCAGGGTTTGTCAGTTCGTAGCCGCCCACGTAAGGCTTGATGAGGTATTGATCGTTACCCGGACGATAAATAGGAATAATGGCCATGTCTTCAATCAGCATGCTTTCTGCTTGTAGATACAGTTCTGATGGGTTGCTCATGGTCTTTGAGCGAGCCATTAACTCGTCGTATTGCGGGTTGTTATAACGAGAATCGTTGTACTCGCCACTAGAAACGAAGATATCCAACCATGTAGAGGCTTCATTGTAGTCGGCCGTCCAGCCGCCGCGAGTAATGTCGGTCGGCTCTTTAAGTGCGTAGAACACTTTCGGTTCTAGCTGTTTTATTGTGACTTGCGCACCCAAACGGCTTTTCCACATACCTGCCATGGTCGTTGCCATTTTTACGTCCATCGAGAAAGTTGGTACGGTAAACGTCAACTTAAGCGGATTGCTTTTATCGTATCCAGCTTCTGACAGTAATTGCTGCGCTTTTTCGATACGTTTATGACGGTTCCAAGTTGCGAACTCAGGAGTGTGAGATTTAAAACCATCTGTTTGAGGTGGCACAAGGGTATACATTGGAACCCCACCGTTTCTCAAGATAGCACTCGTTAACAGTTGACGGTCAATGGCATATGAGAGGGCTTTACGGACCCGCACGTCTTTTGTTGGTCCTTGTTGAGTGTTGAGGTAATAGAATGTGGAGCCAAGAGACGCACTGGTGCTTGCCACTTCTTGTGGGCGTTGTTGAATTAACTTTTTCTTCTGAGCGGCAGGAATGGAAACCGCTTGGTCTATCTCACCGGCTAGGTAGCGGTTTAGCACTACGTTTGCATCACCAATTGGTAGCCAGGTGACTTTTTCCAGCACTACATTGCTTGCGTCCCAGTAATGTGGGTTTTTAACCATCACCAGTTTTTCGTTAACTTTCCATTCAGAGACAGTAAACGCACCATTTGTAACGATATGCTCAGGCTGGGTCCAACGGTTGCCATGTTTTTCAACGGTCGCTTTGTGAACGGGGGCAAGCACTGGATGACTTAATAGTTTCGTAAAGAAGGGAATAGGCTCTTCGAGTGTTACCTGGAATGTTTTTTCATCCAGCGCCTTCACGCCCAAGGACTCGGGTTCGGCTTCGCCCTTCATAATCGCTTGCGAGTTTTCGATATTTGGAATGGCCGCAAACCAAGCGTAGGGTGAAGCAGTGCTTGGATTCAGTAAGCGTTGCCAGCTGTAGACAAAATCTTGTGCAGTGACCGTTTCGCCATTTGACCATTTTGCATCACGTAAGTGGAAGGTATAAACCGTATTGTTGTCATTGACTGACCAAGACTCAGCAACACCAGGAATGGTTTTACCTTGCTTATCTTGAATGACCAGACCTTCAAACAGGTCTCGACCGAGATTAAAAGCGGGCTCTGCAGCTTGCTTGGCTGGGTCAATAGAAGTAACTTCAGCCCCATTGTTTAGCGTAATTTCTTGTGTCTCATCGAGGGTCACACCCGAGGGATACGGCACGGCATAGCTTGATGTTGCCAGTATTGGACTCATCATCGACGCTAATAAAAGCAACTTAGGTAATTTCATCCTTGTCTCACTCTTTTCATCCTGAAAGATGCCAGAAATGTATATTGTATAAATTGTCTACACAATCGAGTTTTAACATTACTGTAACAGGGTGTCAGGTGTTGAGCTGTCTAGTCTCAAAAAGTGAGCTAGGGGAATTTCTTTGAAGATCTGATATCAAGTTGGCATGACGGGAAGTAATTTTGCTTCGATACAAATTAAAATCCCCTTCAAGCACAGGCTAGAAGGGGAAGATAGTCAGTCTGCTCTTCAAAAGGCATGACGTTAACTGACTAGGAAATGTTTCACGAACTCAGTGATTTTGACCATATCACTTACCGCGATAAACTCTTCTGTCGTGTGTACTTTTGCCATGCCAGTTGAAAGGTTGACCGTTGTGAGACCTTTCTTGTTAAAGTTGTTGGCATCGCTACCGCCGCCAGTGCCTTTTGTGAAGGCGTCAATTCCTAACTCTGAAAACGCTGCTTTTATAGCGTTTACGTGTGGGTGGTTTTCTTCAATAACAAAAGCGTCGTAGGCTCGGCTAGATTCAATGTCGACTTCTGCACCGTGTTTTTCACAGACAGACTCTAATGTTGAGATCATATGATTGACCTGAGCATCTAGTTTATCGCCATTCAGGGAGCGTGCTTCTGCCACGATTTTTAATTCAGGCATAACAATGTTTGTGGCCTGACCGCCGTTAACCATACCGATGTTGGCTGTCGTTTCTTCGTCGATGCGAAGCAGCTTCATTTGGTTGATGGCATCTGCCGCCACCATGATCGCACTGATGCCTTCTTCTGGCGCAAGCCCTGCGTGTGCTGGTCGACCTTTGATTTTTGCCATGATCTTTTGCTGGCCTGGGGCTGCGGTCACAATGGTGCCAATAGGGCCACCCGTATCTAACACGATTGCTTCCGTTGAAGTGACGTGTGACATATCGAAGTATTGTGAACCGAATAAACCGCCTTCTTCATACACGGTGAAAGCAAGTTCTAACGTTTTGTGCTCACGGTTTTCCGCTTGAATACAACGAACGGCTTCCATGATGGCAGCAATACCAGATTTATCATCGCCACCGAGAATCGTATGGCCTTTTGAACGGATAATGCCGTCTTCGATGAGTGGCTCAATGCCAATACCTGGAGTGACCGTATCCATATGACAGCTCATTAGGATAGAGCCGTCTTTTTTGCCGTCTAAACGGGCGTACACGTTAAAACCGTTAGAAATGTGCTCAGGCACTGGAAGCTTGTGCACGGTAAAGCCTAGCTCGCCTAGCTGTTCTGCCAGTGTTTCTGCAATTTGTTTTTCGTTTTTTGATTCGCTGTCGATACGTACTAGTTGGCAAAAGTGTTCAACTAAGCGTTCTTGATTAATGTGCGTCATTAGATGTCTCTTTTTCTGATCGAGCGTGAAGCCTTGTGGCTCGGCTCGAAAGGGAACAGAGCACCACTTATGGCATAGTTACTTTTGAATAAAACTGAGGTGAATCAATAAAGGGGTATCCATGACACGATTCTGACCGATGAGCCTTTCGAACTGTATGAAGCGTCACGAAACATTACTTTTGATGTTTTGCAGGAGCAAATGAATAAATCGGATAGAGATAGGGGGCAATAGATTTTCCATCCCCTTTTACTTTTTGAGTTACGTTGCCAAGATAAAATGCCAAAGTAACAACTTGTTTACATTTTATGTGATGACGTAAAGCCGAAAATATCAATCTAATATATTGAAAGTAGGCAGTTTATTTAATGTTTACAAAAGTGGATTCGACGCGCAATCTTCGTGTAACATATATTTTACAATTGTGCGTAAAAATCGCCAAGATAAAGATTTCTCCCCACGTATTCCAATTTCTCAATACCTGCGCCAAGTTAGAAAAATAAGTCCAAACAAAAGCTACTGAGACAAGGAGAGAGTCATGGTTGATGCATATAACCCATTAGGAACAGACGGATTTGAGTTTGTTGAATATACCGCTGCTGACAACAAAGGCATTCAACAGCTTAAAGATCTGTTTATATCGTTAGGTTTTGCGGAGATTGCAAAGCATCGCTCAAAAGAAGCGTGGTTATATCGACAAGGTGACATTAGCTTTATTGTGAATGCGCAGCCGCATAGCCAAGCTGAGGGATTCGCCAAAGTTCACGGTCCGTCGGTTTGTGGCATGGCATTTCGTGTGAAAGACGCCACCGTTGCTCTGGCGCATGCGTTAGAGAATGGCGGTAAAGAATATAAAACGGAAATTGGGCCGATGGAGCTTAGCATTCCTGCTATTTATGGCATCGGTGAAAGCTTGCTTTATTTTGTCGATCGTTATGGAAAGCAGAGCATTTATGATGTCGATTTTCGTTTTTATGATGATGCTGATGAGCGTTTATCAAAAGCGAATGTTGGTCTTTACGAAATCGACCACTTAACGCACAACGTTAAGCAAGGCAACATGGATGTCTGGTCAGGTTTCTATGAGCGCATTGGTAACTTCCGCGAAATTCGTTATTTCGATATCGAAGGTAAGCTGACTGGTCTTGTCAGCCGTGCGATGACCGCACCTTGCGGCAAAATCCGAATTCCTATCAATGAGTCGTCAGATGATAAATCACAGATTGAAGAGTTTATCCGTGAATACAATGGCGAAGGTATTCAACACATCGCATTGACCACTGACGACATCTACGAAACGGTCAAAACCTTGCGTGAGCGAGGCATGGACTTTATGCCAACGCCAGATACTTATTACGAGAAAGTCGATCAGCGTGTTGAAGGCCACGGCGAAGATGTAAGCAAGCTTCGTGATTTGCAGATTCTTATTGATGGTGCGCCAACGAAAGATGGCATCTTGCTACAAATCTTTACTCAAACCGTTATCGGCCCTGTGTTCTTCGAAATCATCCAACGTAAAGGCAATGAAGGCTTTGGCGAGGGTAACTTCAAAGCGTTGTTTGAATCGATAGAAGAAGACCAAATTCGCCGAGGAGTATTGAGCGATGCATAAATGGATCACATTCCCTCATCGGGAGGGAGTGTGCTCTAAACAAGCACATGCTGACTTCCCGGAAGAGGCAATTTATGAACGTGAGGCAGGTCGAAGTGGCTTCTTCGGCCCCGCAACACATTTTCATCATCAACATGCCCCAACGGGGTGGTCTGAGTGGGAGGGCGAGCTACGTCCACGAGCGTTCGATTTTAATCTAGTGGAGAAAGCCAGCCATATTACCCCGTGGGCAGTCCCGCATCTATTACACAACGCGAATTGTAAAGTTCGTGTTTGGCGTATGGATGAAAAAATGGACTTCTTGGTGAGAAACGCTGATGGCGACGAACTGCTATTCATCCACCAAGGTACGGCAGATCTCTACTGTGATTATGGTCATTTGAAAGTGAGCGAAGGGGATTATGTCATGATCCCTCGCTCAACGAGCTGGCGTTTAGAGCCAAGCGAGCCGATGTTCATTCTGATGATCGAAAACACCGATGCGGCTTATACATTGCCCGAAAAAGGCATGGTTGGAAACCACGCGGTGTTTGATCCGGCGGTTTTAGAAACGCCGTCGATCAACGATCAGTTCCGTGCTCAATATTCTGAGAATCAAACACAGGTTCAGGTGAAACGCCACGATAAAGTCAGTGTTATCACTTACCCATTCAACCCGTTGGATGCGATTGGGTGGCATGGTGATTTGGCGGTAGTAAAAGTGAACTGGCGTGATATTCGTCCACTTATGTCACATCGTTACCATTTACCGCCTTCTGCACATACTACATTTGTAGGAGCAGGATTTGTGGTGTGTACCTTCGTTCCTCGTCCAATTGAAAGTGATCCTGGAGCGCTCAAAGTACCGTTCTACCACAACAATGACGATTATGACGAAGTCTTGTTCTACCATGCAGGTGATTTTTTCAGCCGTGACAACATTGAAGCGGGTATGGTGACATTCCATCCAGCAGGATTTACACATGGCCCTCACCCGAAAGCTTTCAAAGCAGGGCGAGAGCATAAGAAGACTTTTGCCGACGAAGTCGCGGTCATGATTGATACGCGTCACGCACTTCAGTTTTCGGATGAGCTGGAAAAAGTAGAAAACAAAGAATACGTCTATAGCTGGCAAGAGAAGTAAGAGGCAAGGATGAAATTAGCAACCAAGAAAAATGGCACTCGTGACGGTTTGTTGATGGTCGTGAGCAAAGACTTAACGCGCTGCGTACCTGCGACAGAAATTTTCCACCCTATGAACTTAGCACCGACGATGCAGGTGGCGCTTGATAACTGGGATACGCTAGCACCGCAACTGGAAGAGCTATACGTTGCACTGAACAATGGCACGGTTGCAGGGTATGAAGAGTTTGAAGCGCACTACTGTGAGTCGCCGCTTCCTCGCGCTTATCAGTGGGCTGATGGCAGTGCTTACGTAAACCACGTTGAGTTGGTTCGAAAAGCTCGCGGCGCTGAAATGCCAGAGAGTTTTTGGACGGACCCGTTGATGTACCAAGGAGGCTCTGATGCCTTTATTGGACCTTGTGACAACATCGAGTTTGCGAGTGATGAATGGGGTATTGATTTCGAAGGTGAAGTTGCTGTGGTAACTGGTGACGTACCAATGGGCGCGAGTGTTGCAGAGGCTCAGGAGTCGATTCGTTTGATCATGCTGGTGAATGATGTCTCACTACGTGGCCTAATTCCGGCAGAGTTAGCTAAAGGGTTTGGTTTTTTCCAATCTAAACCTTCTTCTGCGTTTTCTCCTGTGGCAGTAACACCTGACGAACTCGGCGAAGCGTGGTACGAAAACAAAGTGCATTTACCATTGCTCTCGACCTACAACCACAAGCCGTTTGGTCGCCCAAATGCGGGTATCGATATGACGTTTGATTTCGCAGACTTAATTGTTCATGCGACTAAAACGCGCCCGCTATCTGCTGGGGCAATTATAGGTTCTGGCACGGTATCTAATAAGCAAGGCACCGAACATGGCACTTCGATTGAGGAGGGTGGTGTTGGTTATTCATGTATCGCGGAAGTTCGCATGATTGAAACCATTCGTGATGGTAAGCCGTCGACTAACTTTATGTCGTTTGGAGATTCAATCAGATTGGAAATGTTCGATGCGGATGGCAACAACATATTCGGTTCGATTGACCAACAAGTTAGCCAATATCTCAAGCACTAATAGTGCTGGTTGGGAGACGATATGAGCGATAGCATGATTTTATACGGATACTGGCGATCATCGGCGGCGTATCGTGTGCGTATTTGCTTGAATCTTAAAGAGTTATCGTATGATTCAAAATCGGTACACTTGGTGCGCAATGGTGGCGAACAACACAGTGACGAGTACCATGAGTTAAACGCTTCTGAACTGGTTCCTTTGCTGGTGGATGGGGAGGTTCAGTTAACCCAGTCACTGGCGATCATTCAATACTTAGAAGAACACTACCCGGATGTCACCGTGATCCCCGAGCAAACGCCGCTTCGATACCAAGCGCTAGCTTTGGCTCAGGATATTGCAATGGAGATTCATCCCCTGAATAACTTAAGAGTTCTACAGTATTTAGAGGGGGAGTTAGCTTGCGAGCCAGAGCGCAAAGTCGCTTGGATTCATCACTGGATCCACAAAGGTTTTACGGCATTAGAAGAGAAACTTCAGAAGCATCGTAAACTAAATGGTGATTGTAAGTTTAGCCTGACAAGCTCGCCATCTATTGTCGATATTTGTCTGGTACCACAATTTTATAACGCACAACGCTTTGGTGTAGATACCTCTCTTTATCCAACCATTAACGCTGTTGTGCAGTCATGCAATCAACTGCCAGCTTTTATTGATGCGATGCCAGAGAATCAGCCAGACGCTAATAGTTGATTCTTAGCATACATAATGTATTAAAAAAATTTAAACGAGCCAATCCAAGTGTGTGATTGGCTTGTTTTTATTGGTGAGCAAAATTTTCTGTTTCTCGCTATCGTCGTGGCGCCTCAAAATTGCGAGGTTTTGTTGCTCTGCATAACATTTCCATTTACGCTTTGAGCAACGAGTTGTTTTGGATGCACTTTATTTATGACCAACATTTTTATCATTGTTGTTCTTCTGGTTTTATTCTTCTTTGTTATTCAAAAGTACGTGATTAAGCACGATGACACGCGTGATTATCCTTATCGCTCGAAAGGCCCTCTGCTCAGAGGTCAAGAGGGTGCGTTCTATAATGCGTTAAGAGCGGCGGTAGGGGAGCATGCCGTAGTATTCGCGAAAGTAAACATGTCCAGTTTGGTTACGCCAAAAGAAATCAAAAATAAGAAGCAGTTTTTTGTCGCGAACAATCGTATATCTCGAAGCTATTTTGATTACGTTATTTGTGACCCAAGGACACTAGAGCCGCGCGTTATCGTTGAATTGGATAATGGGCAGGAGCTAAACAAGGGTAAGATAGAAAGACAAAAGTTATTGATTCATGTTTGTAAGACGGCCAACCTGCCTTTAATTGGCGCCTCGGTAAAGCACAGTTATCAAGTTGGGCGATTACGTCGTTTGCTTGCGGCACACATTGATTTGATTGAGCCTGATAAAGAAGTGCGCTTTTGCAAAAAATGCGGCAGTCCGATGATCATTAAAACCGCAAGCCAAGGTGAGTTCAAAGGGAGACGTTTCTTTACTTGTAGCCGTCAGCCGAATTGTACATACACCGAAAATTATAACGTTGTGTTTGAGGTGGACGACTAAACACGACAATTAACCTGCAGAAATAAGGGGCTTTGATTAGAGATGATCAAAGCCTTTTTTGTATCTGTCCTCAAGGCAAGACCTATACTTTGAAAAAGAGTGCAGAATAGGGCAGCCATATGCGATACGGATGGATTTTGTCAGCATTGTTCATCGCATCTAATGTTAGTGCGATACCTAATTTGAAACCACTAGAGTGTGAATTGACAGAGACACCCCAAGATCATTTCTTGTTTTACCGAGAGCAAATGGTTTACCACAGTGAGCAGTTTGTCATATTTCAAAACTTCAAAGGCAGGGTGAGCACTCAAGTGGATGTTAAAACAGGAGAGTTGATCCGTACAACCTATATCGGCGAACCATTTAAACCTAAATATCAGATTTTGTTTGGTACTTGCCCTAAGGTATCGCAAACCTTACAGATTTGGATGCTCAGTGAAGTGCCTTACGACAATTAAGTGAGATAATAAAAGTTATATAGATCACACTTTTAAACCCTACAGGCCCAGTTCTTGTCGATAAAATCATCTGAAAACGCGTGTTGAGTTTACATTTTCGCCAAACGGTTCAAAGTTGGCAAATTTGTGCTTGCACCGTCGTTCGCTTATAGCTAATATCCTCGTCGTTCCAGAGAAATGCGTCCGTAGCTCAGCTGGTTAGAGTATCGCCTTGACATGGCGGGGGTCGGTGGTTCGAGTCCACTCGGACGCACCATTCTGAATTGAATGGTTAGGAACACAAAATTTGGGTCCGTAGCTCAGTTGGTTAGAGTACTACCTTGACATGGTAGGGGTCGGCGATTCGAGTTCGCCCGGACCCACCAAATTTTAGAAAAAGCCCACCTTTTGGTGGGCTTTTTTGTGTCTGTAATTCATTGATACTCAAGTAAAACTACTTCTTTTCTTGTCCCTTGTTTTTGCTCTGCTTTAGCCCCTTGTTAGAGATAAAAGCGCACTACTTGATCCGCAACACTACCTCAAAACCCTAAATGCAATGCATAAGGTGTATACGCTTCAAACCCACTAGAGCCGTCTATAAATTATGTTGCGTGCCACCAGCCGTGGCATTAGAGACACTGACTATTAATCTAAATTATCTGGCGTGTGAAGATTGGTGCCGCATATTGTACATTTGTAGTCACCAGTCGCTTCGCCTTCCATTAATGAGCTAATTATTGCTGCAAATAGACCTGAGAAGAAACCTTTAGCTTTTTTCTCGGTCTTTTCCTGCGCTTTAGAGAAGCTTTCGTACCGATGTAGCGTTACTTCTTTACAATTACAGCAAAACGCTCTTGTCTCTTCAGAACCGTACATTTTTACCAATTGATTTACTCCCTGTAAGTTAATTTCCCCAAGTGGCGTTATGTTCAAGGGTAAGTCACACAAGACTGGTGTGTGACTTACCCTAAACACTAAAACTAACGTAATGTAAAACACCACATGTTATGAATGATTATTTAACGCCTTGTTATCCGAGCTTGCTAACTCTGCTGATTGAATAGTTGTGGCAATAAGCTCTTCAAACAGCTCTAATTGCCCAGCAGGTATCAATTGATTTTGTATAGCTTTTCGTTTGTTTGAGTCAAATAGCCGCTCTGTTAACCAACCAATTAGATACATCAGTGAAAGGCAGCCACCGGCCGTCGCTACATTACCGTCTATCACGAGAGGCAGATCCTGAACATCTCCTCCCATACTTTGTAGAACAGCCTTTGCATCTGGGTTTGTTGTTAATCGCTTGCCTTCTAGTAAACCGAGTTCATGGAGGATGAATGATCCCGCACAAATCGAACCTATTAGCTGCCTATTTGGATCAAGATTCAACGCTGACATAAATTCAGCATCTTTTAAAGCGGCTGGAATACCCCGTTTGCCGCTTGTAATAAGAACGACATCTTGATTCGTCACCTCAGAAAGGTGTCCGTCTGTTTTAACTTTCATACCGAGGTGGGAATGATGTTCAGATTTAGTTCCAAGTATACTTACTGTCCAACTGTCGGTTGTGCGCCCTAGCAAGTCATACATAAGAAAGAAATCGACATCCGTGAAATCATCAAATAAAACAACGCCGATTTTATACATAACATTTATCCTTTTGGACTTACTCGTAAGTCGCAAAATGTGTAGTAGGAGGGGAGGGGCATTCAATACGCAAGCTTCTGCTGAGCACCTTAAACACCAAAGGCGGTGCAAACTAACAATGCCATGTGTACCAAATCCCTATTATAAAACTTTGTTATGTTTGTTTTATGAGCCCGCCCAGAAAAACTCAACCCTAATACCACTTGGGTCGTAACACATTAAATGTTTTGCGGGTCCTGTTTTAACAAGCTCGGGACCAAACTCAATTTCGATTCCCGACGCCATAAATTGATCACGCAACTCATAGAGTTGCTTCTCAGTCTCTACGAGTAAAGCTAAGTGATGCAAACCAATATTCGTTTTTCTGTCAAATGGAGTGGCGGCATCAGCCTTAGCCGCCCATAGTGTAAGCATGATATGCCCATCACTCACAAATATTGCCGGGTAGCCTGGATTTCTTTTTACTTCACTCCAACCTAATTGTTCAGTGAAAAACTTCGCGCTTGCTTCTAGGTTAGATACGGTTAAACCTACGTGGTGTATGCCTTTTGTTAACACAGTCACTTTGTTTCCTTACTCGTTTTAATGGCTATCAAACAAAGATAACTCGATAAAAAGTAAGCATCAATACACATATATTGATTAACTTCGTCAATCTATTCGAATACGGTAATCCAACTGGAAACATAACATTGTAAACAAGAAACCCAATCTTGAACTAAAAATTAAACTTAGAGTTCATTCTTAAGTACTGTATTAATCAAATACATTAATAGCCATAATATTTAAGCCAGCCTATAGGGCATATCATTCCATTAAAGGTTTGAATGTTCTTATCCAAGCTAACGTCTTCCAATTTGTAACAGTGAACAACATTACTAGTCGAAGTAGATGCTGGTGTTGAATACGTTACAGGTTTAGAAGCGTTTGCTTTATGTATTTCATGTGCTCGCTGCTGGTCTATCGCCACTTGATTCTTATGATTGTTAACTTCTCGCAATCCAGATTCTAGGGGTAGGTGCCAATCCTTACATGTTGTTCCTAAACCATCATTCTGAGACTGATATTCTGATAACGCTACACGAGCTTCATTTACAGACTGATCGATATCGGACTGATCGACTAGCCAAGTAGAAAAAGAATAGTTAATGGCCTCTCGATAGGTTTGATAATACGTTTTCAGGTATAGGCTGTAGCTGGCTTTGCGTAGACTGGCAAGCGGTTAGAAGAAAAGGGACAGGGAGTAGTTTTAGAAAAAATTTTTGGTTCATTTTAATCTTAAAATTAATGCAATCTTTTTCATTATCATAATACAGGACGATTGAAGAAAGTAGCATTTCTATCAGTAAGGGAATGTGGCTAACGCACTGATAAGGTGTGAGCAAAGTGATATCAAAGCCCTCAACACACCTTAACTACGAATACTACCGCATAACAAAGATGCTATGCGGTAGCGGTAGTATTCAGGCTTGAACAGTTTGTCGCACGTTGCTCTCGCCTGACAGCACGGAAATTCTCTCAAAATCTCGACTCGGGAAGTCAGGGTCTACGTACACAAACATACGACTTATCATTTTTCCTTCAAACTCAAATACACTACAAAAACGCCCTGTGGAAACTTTGTTGTCCGGCCAAGAGGTACCATCACTCATTACGCCGCCTTCCTGTCCTTCAACAATGACCTTGTTTCCAGCAGTCGTTATTTGAAAGCCGTCTATGTCGTGCCAGATACTAATCAACGAGCTACCAATCCTATTGCCAAACTCCACTAAGGCACTCTTTCCTTTCGCTTGCCCAAATTTAGGAAAGAAAAAATCAACATCCTCTGAGAATAGATCCAGATAGCTAGGATCACCGGCATCTATTTTCTCGAAATACTTAACTACTAGCCCAACTAAATCGTCTTTTTCCATAATTATTTCACACCCATATTAGCTTTACGCACAACGCAGGGTTAAGTAGTAAGCGGAGCGACCACTCAACCTGAACGTTTGCATCTTAAACACCGAGTACATTTAAACTGAAATTGCCAAGAGTTGCGAATCTTATTGAAGTGCTTTGTTAGATGTAATCCGTTTAGCCTACGTATACTCCATTGAAGTACTCGACGCGTTCTAACGTCATTCTTAACTTACACTCTTCAATCTGGACACCTTGCCAGGGTGAGGGTGTGGAAGACAGGCCCGTAAATTCACATTCGGCGTCTCTGTATTTTAGCCAAGCTCTTTGGGCCTTTCGAAATGGCTCTACCAGTTCGGTCTGAGACCATGTTTTCCTTAGTGCTTTTTCTTCCTCACCTATTCTAGCGATTGCTTCCTTGTAACTTTCGTTAAGCTCTTTATCTGCAGATTCCATCTTCTTTTCTACACACTGATAACCAGCCATAACGCCCCCGCCTTTTACTTTGCAGGGATCTTCAACATCATCAGAAGCCAAGCAAGGTAAAGAAACCAACGCAAACATCATAAGTAATTTGTTCAAAATTGCCTCCAAGCTCCGAGTGCTTGTTAAACAGTTATCCGCTATTTTTCCTTTTTAATCATGCAGCTTTTTATCTGTGCCTTCAAAGATAAAATAGAAGGTTAGTGATTCTAGTGCCTAAACAGAAGGTAAAAGAGATTGATACACGGATTAAATGACGCCTTAATCTGAGTTACTTTTAGTGGGCGTTTTGTATCAATCTTTTCTGTGGAATCATTAGTTTGATGGCGACTGAGGACGTTAAGATGACTCCCATTGAATTTATTATCGCCCTGAAACACCTAGGTTGAATTAAGTGGTGACTATTCCCCTCCAATCATGAAGTTGGTTCAAAGGTAGGGCGATAAATGTTGCGATTCGTAATAAAAATTTATGCCAAGTGCAGTTCGCTATCGCGGCTTATATTGAGTTGGGCAATAACCTCTAATGATGTCTGAGTTTCGTAGCTTGTTGTGTTTTGTATTGCGCCCCGAAACCCTTTTACGCCACAATTTAAAGCTACTTGATTTGAGCCGGCTACGCATAAACTGAATCACGTCGGATTCATTCAAACCAAATTGAAATTCGATAGCCTCAAATGGGGTGCGGTCTTCCCATGCCATTTCTATTATTCTTGACTCAGTTTCCGAGGTCAGTTTCATTTCAAATAACCTATTTTAGAAAAGAGATTTCTACGACGGAAATTGAGTCTTGGTTCAAATGTTCTTATATGCGTGCTTAGTGTTTAGCGACATAACACCTACAAAAACTTCTCAATGAGGACTTCGTCTACGTATTTCCCACGAACTTTTGCATGCTTCTTCGCGGTCCCTACGATTTCGAAGCCTTGTTTGAGATAGGCTGATAACGCTCGCTCATTATCGCTGCGAACGTACGCAAATAGTTTTTCGTAACCCTTTTGTTTGGCTACTTCGAATGTCGATTTGAAAAGCTGTTTAGACACACCTTGGCCACGAGCACCGTCACTAACAAACGTACCAATTATGCCAACATGGTCAAAAGCTTTTGTATATTGTGCAAAGGGCTCGATATTTTGGAAACCAATGACTTGTGAGCTATTTTCGGATAAAGCGACTGTAAACACGCCCCGTTCTGGGAAATGAGTAATGAACTCTTTTTCTTCTTCAGGTGTGAAAGGCGTATCTAATACAGTGTATAAACCTTCAATAATGATGGGATTGAGGACGTTTGTAATGCCTTCAGCATCACCTAAAGTTACCTGACGTACAATTAAATTCATGCCACTTAGCTCCTATTAAAATTAGGGCTGCTTTGTACATGAGTTGGAGACTTGCGGCAACAAGTAACGTCATTAAGTCGTAAAGAATATACCTATTACACTTAAACGGCGGTTAATAGTGCTGATTGTTACTTTAGTATTTCTGATATATCACTTTTTAAGTGACGGCTTAACTTCTACAGAATATTTCCACATCACGATCCCGTTTTCTACAAGATCATAACTCGCGCTTTGACCCTCGGAGTTGAGCACAAATACCGGCATTTCCATCCTTGACGTAGAGCCATCTTGGTTGCATGACATGGTAGCTTCAAGCTGTATACTATTTTTGCTCGGTTCTGAAAGGGTCCCTAAGTACGTGCAGCCGTCGACAAAACTGGTTTTGCTTTTTCCTTTAGAGGATATTTCAAAAGTCGGAAAAATGAATGTTGATTGAGGCTCTGTTACTACCACATTGACTTGATAGTTCGTCGCTGAAAAAGCATTGAAATGAGCTCCAAGCATAAGTAAGAACAAGATTTTTGATTTCATAAACTCTTCTTTATTTCGATATTACTAGTTTGGTTACGGCGCTATTAACGTGACCACTTAATCTAAAACTTTACTGCGGAAGCATTAAAAAGGATACAAAGGTAGAGTAGTTGAATATGGTTAATCGGCCGTAAATAGTTTTATTAAGCGATCTTACATACCTAAAAGAGGTAAGTTCTTTCGCTTTTGATAGGTTAATGCTAATTCTAAACAGGTCTTGATTGAAGCTTCTGGCAAAGGTGCTGATAAAGATAGAATTATTGCTCGATTACCCTGAAACTCAAGTGAGTCACTATACAGTTCGCGGAATGTGTCGACGAGCTTAGTTTGGCAATTAAAGAACAGATAATAACGACTAGGCGTTTTCTGTTTCCAATCCATCCTTACCGGGCTACCTGTTTTCACACTGTAGCTTGGCTCTCCCCATTTTAGAGATTCTTCAACTTCTCCCAGTTTTAATTCAGAAGCGATAGTTAAGACGATATTTCGTAGCTCTTCTATCCGAATACGCACATGTTTTGGATACTCATCAAATCTTGCCTTCACTGCATGGTTCATTAGTATCTCCTATAAATAGCGCTGTTTTGGGGTGAAGCCCAAGCGTACTTTGGCTATGTAGCAATGACGTCATAATGTTATTAATCAATAAATCTAGCACATAGCCAAAATACTAAGCGTAAGGGTTTCCCTCGGTTACGTTTAGGATGCTCTGGGTGAAAACATGATGATTGACATGCCAAGCATAGCGACAGAAACCCCCACTATGTCCCAGAGCGTTGGTCGAACGCCGTCGATACACCACAACCATAGAATTGCGACAAAAATATAGACACCACCGTAAGCGGCATAAACTCTGCCAGTTGCGGTAGGATGTAAAGATAGAAGCCAAGCAAACATAGCAAGGCATAGCGCTGCTGGTACCAAAAGCCAAACTGACTTATCTTCCTTTAACCAGAGATAAGGTAAGTAGCAGCCTAATATTTCTGCAATGGCGGTTATAAAGAAAAGCCCAATGGTTTTGACTTCAGTCACTTAAAAATTCCTATCTTTCTCTACAAATATATGATGCTTGTTAAATGGGCAATTGTTCGGCTCATTACATTTCGCCCAGCTTAATCTTGGATTGAGCCTCACTCACGGTTTGTTTACCGAATAACAGATCCATCATCGAAATGATTCGTTTGTTGTCTTTACCCCATTTATCTGGATTCGCGCTGTTTGGTGCTTTAAATTCAACTTGTCCTACTTTTTCGTTATTTTTGTAGGCTTTGATCTGAGCATCAGCGATAAATGTTCTAAAATCCCAGCTCCAGCGTGATACGTAAGTAAGTGTTAGCTCAGAGCTAACAGGAGGCGTGCCGTCGCTTACGACTGTGCATTTATGGGCGGTATCCAAACACCAGTCTTGCATCGAATCTAAGAAAACATCTCGCGTGGCGTTGTCTTTTACGATGGTGATTTCCTTGCTCTGATTTTCTTTCGAGATTGTTTCTACCGTATACTTTGGTGCCGCACATGCAGCTAATAGAATAGGCAAGCTTAGAATGATGAGTTTTTTGTGCATCTTATGTCTCTTTTTTTTAAATTTATATATTCAAACAACTTCAAGATACTGAGTTCAACGAGAATAACTAACAAGCATGGCAACTGTTATTAACAAAACCTTTAGAGTAGAAGGGTTTGTTTCGGGAGTATGCCAATGTCTCGATGCAAAATAATTAGTAAGAGATTGCTATTGCGTTATGTTAACTCTTGAACTTATGTCCGTATCAATGTCCAGAATTCTTCGCATTGAAGTTTTTGAAGTTTTTGAAGTGCAATTCTAACGGAATTTTAAATTGCTGCATAATGCTCAATTAAGAGGAATAGGGGAGCTTATCGTTAAACATAACGTGTAGTGCTGTAAATTCGTCCCTAAGACTAAGCTAAAAGGGCCTAATGTTTTAAAATAGCTTCTTGTCTATTCTGTTGTGTGAGTTTTCAATGTTGTCTCATACTAGCCACTTAAAAGAGCGCTGTAAGAACTCGTCTGCATTATCAAGGACGATTTCACCGTGAGCCATAACCAATATATTAGGTTTCCAAGACAGCAATTTATTTAAGTGTTTTCGAGCCTCTTGTTTGCTAAACATAAAACTTAGGCGCCAATCCAAAGGCATTTTTCCATTCGGAGCAAGAATACCGGCCCCTTTAGCCACAAACCGCTGCCAGTAGTTAAAGTCCTGGCCAGAAAAATTCTCGACGAGGTCAGTAACAATTAAGGTCTTTGAAAGTCGATGATAAAACACACACTCTTCCATTAATGGAGAGCCAGAAAATAGTTCTTGTTCAACCTCAGAGTTCCAAGCATTACCGCCTTGGTTAAGTGAAGCGTGAAAGTGTATATCACGGCACTTCTTAATGACTTCATTTGTGCCATAAACTTCTGCGCTAGGATAGGCAGATACCCATTCAGATAAGAACAAGTGGTGTAAATGATTAGGAGCGATTAAGTATTTCACTTGGCCTAGATTGTTGATTTGCTCTCTAATCGAATTTGATAACTTAATTGGACTATGAATCCAAAGGCCACCATCAGAAAGCCTAACAATAGTCATACGAGTGGTGTATGGGAGTCCTAAGAATTGGACGGGATCTCCGTCAAATATCCATATCTCATGGGCTAACTTTTTCATGTCTCTCCAACCGTTAACACTGTATTAAGGCGGCATTTAAGTTACTCAAAAGCTGCCTTGTTGCACAATAAACGCTTCGCTAAGCGTAAACCAAAAATATTAGGTTTACCAAACCCTTATTGAGTGCAGCTGTACATCTTTGAGTATTTTTATACTGAACGCGCGTAAAGTAGTTTTAAGAGGATCATTTGACTTGATAGAACAAAACCCCGCTATTTTTGAGCAGGGTTTTGCAATTAGATAAAGGGGCTAACCGATGATGAAGAAGAAAATCGCGGTTGCAACAATACCAATCAACGCATAAGGAAACTGTGTGGTTGCGTGTTGCATTGCTGTACAGCCTGAACCTTGTGCAGATAACACGGTTGAGTCACTAAAGAAACAAGAGTGGCTCCCTGCCGCTGATGCTGAAAGCAGCGCTGCAACGGTTAAGTGTAGAGGCACACCAAGCTGTTCGCCCAAAGGTAGAACAATTGGCATCGCTACTGCAAACGTTCCCCAAGACGATGCCGTTGCAAATACCAACGCGCCCGTAATCATAAAGATAATCGCAGGGAAGTAAGACGCTGACAGGTAAGGGCTGACGGTCTCAATGACATACTGCGTGACGCCCAATGAGTCGTTGACCGATTTCAACATGAAACCACCAATAACGGTCGCAAGCGGCAGTAGCATAACTTTAATGCCATCATAAACAGCTTCGAACATGTCGTTCATCGAGATCAGTTTTTGTGCGCCGTAAAAGCTAATAGTAAAGATTAACGCGACGAAAACACCAGCAAGTAGATCGATACCAAAATACCAACTTGCGGCAACAAGTACGATCATTGGTAACAAGAAGTTGACAAGGCCCATGGTTGGGTTGGTATGTGCAGATACATCGGGACCAAAGTCGACATCTGTTGCACCGTCTGGACGAACTTGACCATTCTTCGCACGCTTTTCTGCCTTTTTCATCGCACCTAGATCTGGGATCTTTTCCATTGCAACCAGCAAAACAATCACCAGCGTTACCCAGCCGTAAGCCATGTATGGAATAGCTTCAATGTATGCTTTGATACCATCTCCCGCTTCTGCTACTCCGTTTGCTTCTAGCAACGAACTGAAGAAAATTGCCCAAGTGGAAATTGGTACGAGGATACAGATAGGCGCGGCGGTTGAATCCACAAGATATGAGAGCTTTTCACGCGAGATTTGGTAGCCGTCCGTAATTTTTTTCATTGAGGAAGAAATTGCAATCGCATTCAAATAATCGTCGATAAAGATCAGAATACCTAAAGCAAAGGTCATCAGCATCGATTGCTTACGGCTTTTTACTTTCGTGACCAGCATGTCGGAGAAGCTTAAGATACTGCCGCCTTTCTCCAAAATAGCAATTAGGCCGCCCATCAAACCACAAACGAGGATGATCCAAGCAATAGTTTCATCCATCATTACACTCATGGAAATATCAACAATCTGTTCCACCGCTTCAGTTGGGTTAAGCAGAAGAACACCGGCAATAGCGCCGCTAAAGAGGGCTTCCACAGTTCGGTGTGTTGTCAGCGCAAAGACCAATACCAACGCCGTTGGTAAAAGACTCATCCATCCGTAGGCTTCGCCTTCCTCATGGTTCAAACCGATTGTGGTAAAAAAGACAAACGTCGCAACCGAGATTAAAGAAACAATAATGTGTTGAGAGTTGATTTTAAGAGGCGCATCCAGCGCCTTGGTCTGCGTAGTCATAAAGTTCATTTCCTTTGTTTATGCCGAGTGCAACATCCAGTCGATTTCCAATGGAGTAATCGCTCGCTCAAATTCTGCGAGTTCACTCTGTTTGCAAGCTAGATACAAATCGATAAAATCTCTTGAGATGTATTGAGCTAGCTCACTGTGCTCCAGTCGCTCTAGAGCTTCTGACATACGCAGAGGTAACTCAATTGCATCATCACTGAGAGTCGGTGGACATTGATCTTTGGTGTAGCTTTCACTCGCTAATACTGCGGAAAGTACTACTGCAGCGAGAATGTATGGGTTAACGTCAGCGCCTGCTATACGATGCTCTATACGGCGATTTTTGCTATCGCTGATAGGCACACGCAACGCAACACCGCGGTGGTTTTCTCCCCAATCGGCTTTGGTCGGGACGTAAGCGCCAGGAACAAAGCGACGGTAAGAGTTAACGTTAGGACAGATTAGGGCCATGGCATCGGATGTTTGTGACAGCATCGCTGCCATGGTTTGATAGAAGAAGGCGCTCGCTTGACCGTCTGATTGGCTAAAGTGGTTGTTACCATCTGTATCAACCAAGCTGAGATGAATGTGCATGCCATTACCCGCTTGCTCACTAAAAGGTTTCGCCATAAATGTGGCGTCAAATCCGTGCTGATGAGCGACCTGGCGAATCAAGCGTTTTGCGATGATGATTTCATCACATGCTCGAAGTACATCTTTAGAATGGTTGAAGTTGATTTCGAACTGCCCTGGGGCCGATTCAGATAGGGCTCCGGAAGTGTTTAAACCTTGTTCTAATGCAATTCGATTAAGGTCGGCCAAGAAATCAGCGTAGTCATCTAGTCCATCAAGGTCGTAAACCTCGGTATCTTTTTCTCGAGTTTTTTTCGTGGGGTTAATTGCCGTTAATGGTTCGCCATTTTCGCCGCGGGTTTTGTCTATTAAATAGAACTCCAGCTCGAGCGCGACACAAGGATATTGGTCTTTAGCATGCAGTGTTTGCAATATAGAAGCGAGAATGTTTCGGATGAACAGTGGGTTAGGGTGCTGCCCGGTTTCATCCATCATACTAAGCAGTAGCTGACCAACTTGTTCTTTTGCCGTCGGCATTAAGGTGCCGCTGATTGGATAGCAGAGATTATCTGGTTCTCCGAGATCTTCTCCCAACCCGGCCGTTTCAACGACGTTACCTTTGGTATCTAGGGTGATGGTCGAAAGGGGGAGGGCAACACCTTTATTCAGTTTTTCTAGAGCATCTATCGGGATGCGTTTTCCTCTTGGGGTGGCATTTATATCGGTAAAGATGAGATCGATAAATTCAATATCGGGCCATTTTTGTTTAAAATTTTGTACTTCCTGTAGATACGATTCCATTTTCTTCTCCAAATAGCCTGACGAGTAGAAATTAGAAATAACCAAATTAACAAATAAATTACAGCACTCTGAACGAGTTGTTTGTTTTTCAGGTTATTTTTAATTTAAACATGCACTTACACTGTGCTTTTGATGTTTAACGGCTGGTTTTTATGTCTTTCTGTTAACTATTTTGTAACAGTTGGTTTTGTTTTGTTCAATATAATGAGCATAAATATTCAGTTTTGAAGCCTAAAAAGTGCGCCAGATCACGTTGTGACGATAATAATGGTCATCTGTGTTGATAATTTTGTACATGGTTTGTAGGGTTTGTGTTAAATAAATTGAACACGGACATATCATGGCAGATACACACAAACCCATCATTGGTGTGGTTAGCTGCGCTAAAGAGTTGGGTGGCTATCAGATACAAGCGGTCAACGACTTTTACCTTCGCGCCATAAAGGATTTTGGAGGACTACCGATTATGTTGGCTCCCGACATGTCGGTCGATGACGTAACCACCATCCTAGACATATGTGATGGTTTTCTTTTTCCTGGCAGCCACTCTAACGTTGCGCCACATCGATACAATGCAACGCACGAAGAGAGCTACAAAGATGAAGCTCGTGATGAGCTCTCATTCACGTTAATTCGTCATGCGGTTGACCAAAACATTCCGTGCCTTGGTATTTGCCGCGGCTTTCAAGAGATGAATGTCGCACTTGGTGGCTCGTTAAACCCAGCCGTTCATGACTCCGGCTTCAATGACCATCGTGAAGCGCCTGTTGAAGATTTCGAACAAAAATACGCGCCAGCACACGCTGTGCTAGTTCAAAAGCAGAGCTTATTTGAACAATGGCTGGCGCAAAATCATTGGGAAAATACCACCTTCTTTGAAGTGAACACACTACACAACCAAGGCGTCGATCAGCTTGCTCCTCTATTACAAGTAGAAGCTAAAGCCCCGGATGGCTTGGTAGAAGCATTTAGTCTTCCTAATCAAAAATTTTTCGTTGGCGTGCAGTGGCACCCAGAATGGGAAGCAAAAACCAATCATTTCTCTCAAATTTTGTTCAATGAATTTATGATGGCTACCTCTCGTTAAACGTTTGGAGCTGTATGAATGGACAATCAAGAGATTGGTAAAAATATTGTTCAGTTACGAAAAAAACATGGATTGTCACAAAGGGAACTAGCCGAGCGCGCTGGTATTACCCACAGTGCAATCTCATCCATTGAAAATGGCAAAGTGAGCCCGTCGGTCAGCTCACTACAAAAAATCGTTAATGTATTTTCTTTATCGTTATCAGAGTTTTTCACTTTTGAACAACCTTCGAACGATGAAGTGAAAGTAGTCATCAAGCCGTCAGATCTTGTGGAAATCGGGAGCGAGACGGTGTCCATGAAACTGGTAACGAATGGTGACAAAGATCAAGTCATCGGATTCTTGATCGAGGAATACGCACCTTATGGAACCACTGGTGCGGCAGAAATCAAACACGAAGGCGAAGAGATTGGCACCGTATTAGAGGGTGAAATCACTCTGGAATATAAAGGGCAATCTCATGTCATAACAGCGGGCGAGTCGTACATTATTGATACGACGAAGCCCCATCGATTTACAAATCACACAGACAAGGCTTGTCGAATGATAAGTGCGCATACGCCAACCACATTTTAGTGGGGGCTTGCCTTGTGTGATCACAAGGAGAGCGTATGAAAACCCAAGAGCAATGGATTGAACTAAAAAACAATCTAAACATCGAAAACAGGGCGTACATTAACGGTGAATACAGTGCCGCTTTAACAGGGCAAACCATCCCGGTAGTTAACCCAGCAACAGATGAGATATTCACCGAAATCGCCCGTTGCCAAAATGAAGATGTTGATCTCGCGGTTTCATACGCTCGCCAAGCATTTCAATCCGGTCAGTGGAGCGAGAGCAGCCCAGCTCATCGCAAAGCAGTGCTTAAACAGTTTGCTGACTTGATTGATCAAAACCAAGAAGAATTGGCTCTGCTAGAAACGCTTGATACCGGTAAGCCTATTTCTCACAGCTTCTCTACCGATATTCCTGGTGCGGCGAGTGCATTACGCTGGTACGCAGAAGCAATCGACAAAGTATACGGCGAAGTTGCCCCAACCGAAAAAGATGTACACGCTTTTATTTCTCATCAACCAATTGGTGTGGTTGCTGCGGTTGTACCGTGGAACTTCCCACTTTGGCTTGCGTGCTGGAAGCTTGGCCCTGCTTTAGCGGCTGGTAATAGCGTGATTCTAAAACCGTCAGAAAAATCTTCTCTCACCGCGATATTCCTAGGTCAACTTGCTTCTCAAGCGGGCTTACCAACAGGCGTTTTCCAAGTCGTTACGGGTTTTGGTCATGAAGCTGGCGACGCGCTGGCGAAACACCAAGACGTAGACTGCATCGCCTTCACAGGCTCGACGCGCATTGCAGGTCAACTGATGGTCAGATCGGGTGAGAGCAACCTAAAGCGTGTGTTTGCAGAAGCGGGCGGCAAGAACGCGAACATCGTGTTTGAAGATTGTGATGATTTAGACCGCGCAGCAGCAGACACCGCCGCAGGGTGTTTCTACAACCAAGGTGAGGTGTGCGTCGCGGCAACCCGCCTGCTTGTTCACGAAAGCATCAAAGATCAGTTTATAGAAAAAGTTATTCAAGCGTCGAAAGCGTTCACGCCAAAAGACCCAATGGACCCAAGTTCATCCATGGGTGCACTCATCGACCAAGATCATAAATCAAAAGTATTGGAATACATCTCGTTAGGTGAATCAGAAGGTGCAAACGTACGTTGTGGCGGTGATGTCGATGGGCAAGGTGCATTTGTTTCCCCAACCATTTTAGACAACGTCGACAACAAGATGCGTGTCGCCCAAGAGGAAATTTTTGGTCCGGTGCTGTGTGTCATTCCATTCAAAGACGAAGCGCAAGCAATCGAGATCGCTAACGATTCGAAGTACGGCTTAGGCGCGGCACTCTGGAGTAGCAATATCAACCGCGTTCATCGCGTAGCAAAACGACTGCAAGCCGGCTCGGTTTGGGTTAACAACTACAACGAAGGTGACATGACGGTTCCATTTGGTGGATTCAAAATGAGTGGAAACGGTCGAGACAAGTCTCTCCACGCGATTGAAAAATTCACCGAAACCAAAACCACTTGGATTCGCCTCCATCCTTAAGCCTGCTGACGATTACGATAAATAAAGGAATAGTTCTATGAACAAGCATACGGATTCGTTCTACGCGCACTCTGTGCCAAACATGCCGGAATACCCACAATTACAAGACAACATCGAGTGCGATGTGTGTGTAGTCGGTGCGGGATTCTCTGGTCTTTCTTCTGCACTGCACCTAGCGGAAAAAGGTTTTAAAGTTGTTGTGCTAGAAAGCGCAAAAGTGGGCTTTGGGGCAACTGGTCGTAACGGCGGCCAAATCGTTAATAGCTACAGCCGAGATGTTGACGTGATTGAAAGCCGTTACGACCAAAACCAAGCCAAAGCTCTGTGCGATATGATTTTTGAAGGCGGCGATATCATCCGTGGTCTGATCGACAAATACGACATCAACTGTGATTACAAGCAAGGTGGTTTGTTCACGGCACTGAATAGTAAACAACTCAAAGGGCTAGAAGAGCATAAGAAGAACTGGGAGCGTTACGGCAACGACCAACTGACTCTGCTTGACGCAGGAGAAGTAGAACAAGCGGTAGGGACCAAAGTGTACACTGGTGGCTTGTTGGATATGCGCGGTGGTCACATTCACCCGCTTAAACTCGCGTTAGGTGAAGCCGCTGCGTTTATTTCTCTGGGTGGTCAAATCTTTGAGCAGTCGGCAGTCGTTTCGATTGATAAAGGGATTAACCCAGTAGTGAAAACAGCGCAAGGCAGCGTGAAGAGCAAGTACGTGGTACTGGCAGGTAACGCCTACCTTGGTGGTTTGGCACCAAACATAAGCAACAAAGCGATCCCGTGCGGCACACAAGTGGTGGCGACTCAGCCTTTGAGTGATGAGCAGCTAAAACAAGTGCTGACCAGTGACTACTGCGTTGAGGACTGTAACTACCTGCTTGACTACTTCCGCTTAACTGCCGATAAGCGTTTGTTGTTCGGAGGTGGTGTGGTTTACGGCGCACGTGACCCAGAAAACATCGAAGCACTGATCCGTCCGAAGATGGAAAAAGTCTTCCCACAATTGAAAGGCATTAAGATCGATTACACCTGGACGGGTAACTTCTTGCTGACTTACTCACGCATGCCGCAATTTGGCTCGTTTGCAGACAACATTTACTACCTCCAAGGCTACAGCGGTCACGGTGTAACGTGTACTCATCTAGCAGGCAAGTTGTTGGCAGAAGCATTGACCGGACACGCTGAACGTTTCGATGCGTTTGCTGCACTGAAACATTACTCCTTCCCAGGTGGCCGCCACTTCCAAATTCCGTTTACGGCAATGGGTGCGGCTTACTACAACCTACGTGACAAACTGGCGATTTAAGAGATAAGGAATATCCAATGAGCAAAGTAGTGAAATTTGCAGCCCTTCAACTGACGAAAAGCTGGGATCTAGAAGACAACTTAACCAAAGCAAAAAAGGCGATTCGTGAAGCAGCACAAAACGGTGCGAACGTGATTCTTCCGCAAGAGCTGTTCGCTGCGCCTTACTTCTGCAAAAAACAAGAAGCAAAGTATTTCGAGCTTGCGGAAGAAACGGAGAATTGCCGTCTCATTAAAGAGATGAGCGCTCTGGCGAAAGAACTCGGCGTGGTTATTCCTGTTAGCTACTTTGAAAAAGCGGGCAACACGTTTTTTAACTCGCTAGTAATGATAGATGCCGATGGCACGGTACTAGATAACTACCGCAAGTCACACATTCCTGACGGTCCGGGCTACAGTGAAAAGTACTACTTTAGCCCTGGCGATACCGGTTTCAAAGTGTGGCAAACCAAGTTCGGTAAGTTCGGTGCTGGCATTTGCTGGGATCAATGGTTCCCAGAGCTAGCACGCAGTTTGGCTCTACACGGGGCTGAAGCGATTTTCTACCCAACTGCAATCGGTTCTGAGCCACAAGATCCAACGTTGGATTCACGTGACCACTGGCAACGTACAATGCAAGGTCACTCGGCAGCAAACCTCGTTCCAGTCATCGCGTCAAACCGAGTAGGTACTGAGGTCGATGACGGTATCGAGACCACGTTCTACGGTTCTTCTTTTATCACTGACCACACTGGCGCAAAAATTGCCGAAGCACCACGTGAAGGTGAAACCATCATTTACGCAGAAATCGACCTTGCTGCGACAGCGAAAGCGCGTCACGCATGGGGCTTGTTCCGCGACCGTCGTCCAGACCTTTACACCAGCGTTGGCAAACTAGCCGTTTAAAGAGGCATTTAAATGAAGTTATCGACAACACCAGCGCAAGATGGCTTCTATTTTCCGGCTGAGTTTCAGCCGGTTAGTGAAGTTTGGCTAGCGTGGCCTGAAAGGAAAGACAACTGGCGTGATGACGCGTTACCCGCGCAAGAGACTTTCGCCAGAATCGCGAACTTAATCGCGGAAGTGACCAAGGTGTGCGTGGCGGTATGCTCGCACAACTTTGACCGAGCGCGTCAAATGCTCCACTCAGACGTACGTTTGGTGGAAATCCCATTTAACGATGCGTGGATGCGCGATATTGGACCGACCGTGCTCGTGAATCAGGCGGGTGAGCGCCGTGGGATTAGTTGGCAATTTAACGCGTGGGGCGGCGAGTACAACGGGCTTTACGATAACTGGCAGCAGGACGATCTTGTCGCTGGCTCGGTATGCGACATCATCGGTATTGATCATTACCGTGCTCCGTTTGTACTTGAAGGAGGGGCGATTCACACCGATGGTGAAGGCACCCTTTACACCACAGAAGAGTGCTTACTCAGTCCGGGGCGAAATCCGCAATTGAGCAAAGCGCAAATCGAAGAGCAGTTAAAGGCGTATCTCGGTATCGAAAAAGTCATTTGGTTGCCAAATGGTTTATTCAATGACGAAACAGACGGCCATGTTGACAACCTGATGCACGTGATCGCACCGGGTAAGGTGGTACTGAGTTGGACCGATGACTCAAGTGACCCGCAATACGCGTTATCTCGTCAAGCAGAGCAAGTGCTGAAATCGCAGCACGATGCGAAAGGACGCGAGATTGAAATTGTCCGTTTGCCATTACCGGGTCCGTTGCATTACAGCGAGCGCGAAGCCAATGGCATTGACGCCAGTTCAGGAATGAGTCGACAAGCTGGCGAACGCCTAAGTGCCTCTTATGCGAACTTTCTTATCGTCAACGAGCATGTGTTCTTGCCGATGCTGGACGAAGAGACCGACGCTATGGCGATCGATATTTTGCAAAACGCGATGCCGGAATACCAAATCATCGCGATACCGTCGAGAGAGGTTCTACTCGGCGGAGGGAACATTCACTGTATTACGCAGCAGATCCCTGCTTAAACATAAACTCGCCGCTGGCTTAGCGGCGATGATGAGTTGTCAAAAGGAATGACCATGCAACAGATACAAAACCAAAGCCTTGTTTCGTTTATGGTAGCGAATCCACAACAGGGCATTGCAGTGACTAATCCGGCGACCGGAGAACTCCTCGGGTACGCACCAGTCTCAACCGAAAACGACATTTTAAATGGCATTGAACGTGCCAGTGTGGCGCAGAAAGAGTGGGCGGCACTGCCAGCAAAAATGCGTGCTGGCATGCTCAATCGTTGGTTCCAACTTCTGTTAGAAAACAAAGCCGACCTTGGCCGTTTGATGACGTTAGAGCAAGGTAAGCCGCTAGCGGAAGCTCAAGGTGAAGTGCTTTACGGTGCGAGCTTTATCGAATGGTTTGCTGAAGAAGCGAAACGTACCTACGGTGAGACGATTCCTGCCCCAAGTGCAGACAAGCGTTTGGTGACCATCAAACAGCCAATTGGTGTCGCCTGTGCGATTACACCGTGGAACTTCCCAATTGCGATGATCACGCGCAAAGCAGGGCCAGCTTTAGCGGCCGGTTGTAGCTTTGTCGTAAAACCATCTGAATCTACGCCGCTGTCTGCGTTTGCGGTCGCAGAGCTTGCCTATCAAGCGGGTATCCCTCGCGATGTGCTGCAAGTGGTTCTGGGTGAAAATTCACGTCAGGTAGGCGCTATTTTCACTTCGCATCCGTTGATTCGTAAGTTGTCTTTCACTGGCTCTACCCAAGTTGGTAGTGTGCTGATGCAGCAAAGCGCGGCGGACATTAAACGTACCTCAATGGAGCTCGGTGGCAACGCGCCGTTTATCGTATTCGATGATGCCGACATTGATGCAGCCGTGGCGGGTGCGATGGCGTCGAAGTTCCGTAACGCAGGCCAAACGTGTGTTTGTGCGAACCGTTTCTATGTACACAGCAAAGTGTATGACGAATTCGTTGCTAAGTTTGACGCTGCGGTTCAGCAGCTCAAAGTTGGTAACGGATTGGAAGAGGGGGTCAACATTGGTCCAGTGATCAGCGAGTCAGCGAAGCAAGGCATTCAAGCGTTGATCGATGGTGCTATCGAGCAAGGCGCGAAGCCGGTTTCAGAGCTTAAAAAGCTCGATGGTCTATTTATGCAGCCAGTGGTTCTCAAAGACGTTACTCACGACATGAAGATTGTTTCCGAGGAAATCTTTGGCCCTGTCGCGCCAGTGATTCGTTTTGACAGCGACGAACAGCTAGTCGAAATGGCGAACGACACCATCTATGGCCTCGCGTCGTACTTCTACAGCCAAAACATTCACCGTGTTTGGAAAATCGCAGAAGCGCTCGAATACGGCATGGTCGGCATTAACGAAGGCATGATCTCTACTGAAGTCGCTCCTTTCGGTGGTGTTAAGCAGTCAGGCATCGGACGCGAAGGAGCAAAACAAGGTATCGATGAATACATGGACGTGAAATATCTCTGCTTTGGCGGCAAATAATTAAGGACAAAACAATGACAAACCAACAACTACACGAAAGAAGAAGCCAAGTTATCGCTCAAGGCATGGGCGCACTGTACCCACTTTACGTCGAGAAAGCAGAAAACGCTTACGTATGGGATATCGAAGGCAACAAATACATCGACTTTGCAGCGGGCATTGCGGTGACCAATACCGGGCACTCTCATAAGCGCATCAGTGAAGCGGTCAAAGCTCAGTTGGATAACTTTTCGCATACCTGTGCTATGGTTACGCCGTATGCGTCATTCGTTGAGCTGGCAGAAAAGTTGACAGAACTTGCACCGGGTGAGACTAAGAAGAAAGCGATCTTTCTAACCACTGGCGCCGAGGCGGTCGAAAACGCAGTGAAAGTAGCGCGCGCTCATACTGGTCGTAGCGGCGTGATAGCGTTTAAAGGCGGCTTTCACGGTCGCACAAATATGACGATGGGGTTAACTGGTAAAGTTGCGCCATATAAAGCAGGCTTTGGTCCTTTCCCGAATGAAATCTATCACGCGCCGTACCCAAATGCGTTCCACGGCATCAGCGTTGAGCAAAGCTTACAAGCAATCGACGATCTATTTGCTTGCGATATCGAACCTTCACGCGTTGCGGCGATCATCTTCGAGCCAGTACAAGGTGAGGGCGGCTTCTACAAAGCACCTGAAGCGTTTGCACAAGGCTTACGTCAACTGTGTGATAAGCACGGTATTATGCTGATTGCCGATGAAATCCAAACAGGGTTTGCTCGTACCGGTAAAATGTTTGCCACAGAATACCTAGGCATTGAACCCGATCTAATGACAATGGCGAAAGGCATTGCTGGTGGTTTCCCAATCTCAGCGGTAGTTGGGAAAGCGGATGTGATGGACTCTGCGCTGCCGGGTGGTTTAGGTGGCACTTACGCGGGCTCTCCACTTGGTTGTGTTGCTGGTCTTGAAGTGCTGAAAATCATCGAGGAAGAAGATTTGTGTGCTAAAGCGATTGGCATCGGTGAAGTGGTCAATGCACGTATGACCAAACTGCAACAATCTGTGCCTGCTATTGGTGAAATCCGTACTACGGGTGCGATGATGGCGATTGAATTTACTGACCCAGAATCAGGTAAGCCGCTACAAGAGATGACCAAATCGGTGATTTCTAAAGCGCAAGAAAACGGCCTTATCCTGCTTTCTTGTGGAGTAAAAGCGAACGTGATTCGTCTGTTACCTCCACTGACCATCGAATCTGACGTGCTAAATGAAGGCCTAGATAAGTTGGAAAAAGTGATTCTTGAAGTGGCGTAATTCACGCGCTTTTAAATAGCAATAACAAATCAAGGAAGCGGTTGGCATCAATCGTTTCCTTTTTGTTTTTTAGCGTATCTGCTGCCTATCTAAAGAGCATTGCTCAAGCTACGGATGACTTAATAATTGTGCTCGTTCTTACTTTCCACTTAGTCGCTACTTTGTTCTCCTCGAATGTGGGTTGGTGCTCACACTCTAAATCCCGACATCTGAAAGCCACTTGAGTCTATAATTTTATTGAGCGTCATTCCTCACTTTTTGGACTATAAAAATGAGATAGTATTCATATCCCACTTAGGTTGCTTGTCAGATTAGCAGGACGAACTTTGATAACAAAGAATACAAGGTATGCCATTTTACTCGGCTTAGTTCCCATCGCCATATTTGTAGTGGCCTTTCATTCGATAACCAACTTTTACGTCAACTCGGTAAAAGCGTCGAAAATAGATGCTTACGTAGATTATTTTAATCAAAGGTCTGCCTATTTGGACGGAGCAATAGTGAAGCAGATTGCTCAGTTAGATTTTACTTGTAGTGATAGTGATGTAAGAACTTTACGCGACTCACGTTTTTATAACCGTTACATTCGTTTTATTGCGATGACCACAGAAGGCGGAAAAACGTGTTCCACGGTTGGTAGTGAAGTGTCTCGCCCATCTAGTAGTGAACGATTTCAGATGGATGAGAACTTTTTCGCATCACTTATTTTGCCGCAACAGAATGACCAAATAGAGTGGATGGTCATTTATGATAATGAACACGTTGAAGTTTTCTGGGTGCTTGATAACAGTTGGGTTAACGAGGTAATAAAAACGCCTTGCAAAGACTGCCTATTTGTAGAGTTTAAGTATGATGAACCAATATTTGGTGATTTAACGATAAGCCGTGGCAAAGCGAATATTGCAGGAGAAGAAAGCGCACTCTCAAAAGAGTTTTTCTTTTCAGGAGAGTCTCAAGCCAACATGCTCATCAAGATATACAGCGGTGAAAAACTTAAAAATTATGCTCAGGAAAGAGTACTTTTGTGGGGCGGTCTTGTAAGTGTGCTTGCTGGTCTTGTGACTGCCTTTGCATACATATCTGGTAAAAGCTTGAGAAAATCCATTACAGGTCTAATTGAAAATGGGATTAGTAATGCAGAATTTATTCCTTACTACCAGGCGATTGTCGATAGTCGCGATGGTAAGACAGTAGGATATGAAGCTCTGATTCGATGGTCGCGGCGTGATGGAATGGTGCCACCAAATATGTTTATTGGTGCTGCAGAAGAAAGTGGCCTGATTATCCCGATGACCAATCAGCTTATTCGTAAAATCATACAAGACTTAAGTGACTTACCCGAGCATACGTGGGTCAGCATCAATATTGTTTCCTCCCATTTAGAGTCAGGTGTATTAACGAAGTTACTGTCGGAGTTAAATTGGCCAATCTCTAATAGAATTCATTTTGAATTGACCGAGAGAATACCAGTAAAAGACACTGAGGCCGCGAAAAAAGAGATTTTGTATTTAACGAATAAAGGCTACAAGTTCAAAATTGACGATTTTGGTACCGGATATGGTGGCTTTTCTTACCTACAAGATTTGGGCATCCGGTGTGTAAAAGTGGATAAAATGTTCATTGATCCAATAGGATCTGACGACCAAAAATTGAAAGTGCTGGACTCAATTGTGTCTGCAGCGAACAAAGCGGAATGTGAGATGATTGCAGAAGGTGTAGAGAGCCAGGCTCAAGTCGAATATCTGGCTCAGCATGCGATTTACCTTATTCAAGGTTATGTTTACGCTAAACCAGAGCCCCTGACTAACCTTGCAAGCGCTTAACAGCCATAATGTCAAAACGTACCGTTTTAAAGGTGTCAGTTGCCTAGGTTAGCGCTGATTTCTGCTGATGGGGTTGCACTTGAGGATTCCTAACACTCTCATTACTTCTAGAGTGTTAGGAATTAACGTTACTTAGGAGGAGAGTGCGGCTCTTTTCGTTTTGATTGACGTAATGAGCTGAGGTAGTAATGACATTACGATCATTCCTAGCATTAAGCTGTATTGCAGAGGAGTGAACGTTTCCCCCAATAGCAGTAGGCCCGAAACAATGCCTGCGACTGGGTTTGCAATACCACCAAAGGTAAAATCTACGACCGACATCCGCTGTAATAACCATACATACATGCCATACCCTAATGCGGTGTTCAGAATAATTACCCACAGTAACCCTAGAATATTCGTCATGGATACGTCCTGAACGACCGTAACATATGGCTCTGGATTGTTTATCGCCAGCACACTTGTTGCGATAGACATAATCACGCCACCCAAAATGAGCTGCCATGTTAACACTGTCCACCAGTGCATTTTTGTACCTAGTGACTTTGTTACGCTACTTCCTATCACGATGCACATAATGGCGGAGATCATCGCAAGTAAGCCCACGGGGTCGAGAGAAATAGAGCTAGGATCAAATAAGAACCAAGCTAAAGCAATCAAAGTTGCGCCGCTTATCGCTTGAATGCCACTAGGCTGACGTTTGTAGACCGCCCAACCAAACAGCATCGCAAAAACGGGGACCGAAACCATACCAACACCAGAGATGGCAGAAGGAAGCGTTAACGCCATGACAAAAATAAGACCAAAGAAGCAAGCGATGTTGATGGTTCCTAAAACAAGCAGCACCTTCCACTCACTTCTTTTTGGAAACGAGGGCTTTATTGCCAGCAACAAAAGACCCGCAGGCAGTGCCCTTAGAGCGCCAAGTAAAACGGGAGGCCAGTCCGGTAGAGTAAACTGAGTAACAGCGTAAGTCGTCCCCCAAAAAAAGGCAGGAATCATCGCAAGTAAAATGTTCATGTTAAATATCTTTATGTAGAGATAATTAAATGTAACGATATCGGCAAGGTGGCTTTTTGTAAAGTATCTTTATGTTAAAATAAAAAATATATGATGTTTGGAGAGAAATAATGGATGCAATTGATAGAGTGGTAGAGCAGTGGGCTAGGGAGAAGCCAGACCTCGACACTGAACCGATGGCAATAATGGGTCGACTAATGCGAATTGCAAAACACATGGAATCTAGGGTCGCCGAGCTACATAAGAAGTACGACCTGAAAATGGGTGAATTTGATGTGTTAGCGACACTGCGTCGAGCTGGTTCACCATATTGTCTTACTCCCTCAGCGTTAATAGAGTCGATGATGCTCACTTCGGGTGCGATGACTAATCGCTTAGATAAACTAGAGAAGAAAGGGTTTATTACCAGAACCCATAGTAAAGAAGACCGACGTAGCGTCACCGTTGAACTAACAGGGCAAGGCTTAACCTTAATTGACAAGCTAATTTTGGAGCATGTAGACGTTCAGCAATCGTTATTGGATGGTTTAGAAGGCAATGAAAAAGAGCAGGTTAACCAGGCGTTAAAATTGCTATTGCCACAATTTGAGTGAGAACGCAGAAGGAGGTAGGGGATATGAAAAGCAAAGAACTAGAACAATACTTAAGTACCTTTATGTGTGCAGAAAGCGATTTCCCATTTGGGCCTGAAGCGCTTGTTTACAAAGTCAAAGGCAAGATGTTTGCCATCATTGCAGAGAGAAACGGTCGGGAGTATGTCAGCGTAAAAGTAAAACCAGAAGATGGAGAAGTCTTAACGTCGCAGTTTACGGACATTATCCCGGGTTATCACTTAAATAAGCGTCATTGGATAACGGTTTATTTTAACGGTGATGTCGAGGATGGGTTGATTCAAGACTTGTGTGAACGCTCTTATGCTCTTGTCGTTGCCAAGCTGCCGAAAGCACAACGAACGTTGCTTGGTGAGTAATCGGCAACGCACTGGCCTCTGTTGTTTTGTCGCTCGTTGCTCGTAGCCTTTACGGAAAAATTCGCACCTTTTTCATCCTCGGGCTATATAAGAATAAGAAGGTGGAAAAGGGGAATGATATGCGAGCATTATCTGAATGGCTAAAAGAATACGGGGAGAGTCACCAAAACCCTATCAACCAAAAGATTCACACAATCGCAGTTCCAGGTATTTACCTTTCTGTGGTTGGACTTATTTGGTCGATTCCCCAGATTTCATTATTAGGCTTCGAACTTAATTGGGTTTGGGTAGCGGTGATCCCCACTTGGGTTTTCTATTTTCGTTTGTCTCTGAGTGTATTCATGATGATGATCGGCTACACATTAGCGTGCATTGGCCTTATTTGGTCGCTAGAGGTATTGATGTTGCCCGTTCTGCATATTTCTATGCTCTTGTTTGGCGTATTGTGGATATTGCAATTTATCGGTCACAAGATTGAAGGTAAAAAACCGTCGTTTTTTGAGGATTTACAGTTTCTACTCATCGGCCCGATTTGGGTGTTCAGAAAACACTAGCGATAAGCAAAATCAGGCATCATCCGAATGACACAAGACATATAACGTTCAGAGATTATGTAGCTCTTACTACAGAATACCTCTCCTTCTTATTGCCACGACAAGCATTCACTTTAGATACGCACTATGATTAAAGAGGTGCCAACGCACTTTACGCTATCGAGATGCTTAAACTTACGGCAAGTTTACTTTAGGGGGATGAATGTACGATCGACAATATAAGTATGCCTATTGGAGAGAAGAGCGTAAAAAAGGCAAATGGCACTATATATTAAAGTCCTTCTTTATGATTTGTTGTGCATTACTGCTTGGTAAAGTCATCGGTTTGTTCATTTTTGGAGAGCTGCATTCTTTAAGCGACATTTGGGAACAACTCCCTGCGGATGTTTTTATTATGATGCTCGTGGGCTTCCCAATTAGTGTCCTTGGTTGGTACCATGAAGAGTCAAAGTTTTTCCGGGCACTGCGACGCAAAGAAAAGCGGTTAAAAGGCAATCAAAACAAACCGAAATAGAGTAACCTTTGTCTCTGTTTGGATTGCCACTTACCTATCTGATCGATTCTATCCCTTCCAGTCGTTTAGCGTCTAGTTACGTGTTGCAAAAAGCCTTCTTAATACAACAGCCCTCAGTGTTGTGGAAATTGGTACTGTAAGAAACATTAAAAAACGAAGTTGAGCATTAGCGTATAAAGGCTCGCACTGTCATCCTTTGGGGCTGATGAAAACGCGCCAGAGCTATTATTGTAGGCGTTGAACCTTTGCCATTCTGCGTTCAGGGAAACGTTGTAATCTAGGTCGTATCTCAACCCGAGTAAGAAACTGTCTCCACTTTTTTTATCCCGACTATTAAACTGCTGACCGTAAACAATATAAGGAGTCAGCTTGTTTACATTATAACTTGTTGTCGCGTACCAAGATGAGGAAAGATTGCTGGTCTGTCCTTCTGCCATAATCACAATGTTATCGAGCTCGTATCTTAACCCTAGAGAAAACAGATCGATCGTGTTGTTTTTTTCTGTTTCAACTAGACGGTCAATGATTGTGGTTCCGCCACCGGGAGTGGACTGCTCAATGTTAGAGAGCGTCGTTGTTTGATCATAATCGCCGTGGAGGTAGGAAAAATTCCAACGATAGCTCTCTCCGCTTAGCGTTAAGTTCATCCCTGCAGTGTTGTTTGACTCAATTTCCAATTCAGTACGTTCATTGATGGTTACGTCACTATTGTCTTTAAACCCGACAAACGGCATGGCGGTAAGTACGACTTGCTCATTGAGGTCATGAATCCAGCGTGCAGATAGGCCGTTATAAGCCGTGATACCTAGAATGCTGTCATATACCTCATTCGGTGGGCGGGCTTGGGTAAAAGCGTGGCCGACATAGTTGTACTCAGACATCAAAAACAGTGGCAGTCTTAAGCGTCCTCCTCGTATTTCTATGTTTTTATAGGTATAAGCCAAATACGCCCACTCGAGCTGAGGCGAGCTCCAATGGTCTTGCGGGCGCTTTACGACTTGTGCGGATGCCCGAAATGCCTTGTGAAAATAATCGAGCTGCATGCCGAAAGTGGTATCGCAATCGAAACAAGATTCATCGCCAATAAAGCGGTTAACTAGTACCGTAGTTGGGTTATCGGATTTTGCCCACGACGTAGAGCCAAAACCACTTAAAGAAAGTTGTTCTGTTAGCTCAATCGTGGCTGAGCTCGGAAAGGTCGCGATACTCAGCGATAACATGGTTAAATATTTTTTCATATCAATTCTCCGAGCTAACCACACATAAAACATGAGCATTACTTGGGACGCTCGATGTTGGGGCATAACCAATTCTATTCGGCTTCTCTTGCATCCATGCTATGAGGTCATCAATGCTGGAGCGTGCAATCACTTTTGGCGGTCTAGCTTTACCTGAAAAAGACAAGCTTGCCCAATGCGCGTTCATTTGCGCTAAATTTTTGTTGAGAAGATAACGATAGAACTCAGCTCTTTCTGTTGATGTCGCAGGCCAGTCAGAGAGTTCAATTCGCTGGCCTTGTAAAAGTTGCGTCTTCCCTCTGTACAACTTTCGCGCTTTATTGACAGTGAGCGGAGAGAATTCGTCATTAAATGAGAAAACGGCGTAGCTCTCTGCAGCGAGAGCTTGGCAATTTAATGAAAGAAGGGCAATCAGAATAAACAGATAGCGTTTTATGTAACGCAAAGGAAAAGCAACGCGAGAATGATTTCTACTCATAGAATCCACCTACATTGCTTGTTCTATTTGATACAACAGTTTTTCTTTGCGCACAGGCTTTGGTACGTAGGCATCCATTCCTGAATCAAAGCAGCGTTGAATGTCATCATCTACGACGCTTGCGGTTAATGCGATAATGGGCGTCTTAGCTAATCCTTTACTCGCTTCATAAGCTCTAATTTGCCTAGAAGCTTCGAACCCATCCATTATGGGCATCATGCAATCCATCAAAATAACATCAAACTTTCCATCTTTTTGGAACATTTCGACTGCAATTTGTCCGTTTTCAGCGACTTCGAATTGATAGCCTGCTTTAGATAGCAATAGAGAAGCTACTTTCTGGTTCACTCTATTATCTTCGACAAGCAAGATGCGTTCGGATCGAATAGGCGTTACCGTTGCTTCTGGTTGCTCAGAACTTGCAGGTAGTTCATGAGTTTTATCGGGGGTGGTGTTCTCTTGGTGTGGTTCAGCAGGCGTCGTGTTGGAAACACGTAACCCAATTGCCTTATCTAACTTCTCTTTAAGCAACCCTGCTTTAAACGGTTTGGGCACATAGTCATCCATTCCAACGTCAAAGCATTTTTGTATATCGTCATCGACCACACTTGCCGTTAGAGCAATAATCGGAATTCTGAAAGCGCGTTTTTCTTTTACTTCTATTTGACGAATTATTTGGGTGGCTTCAAATCCATCCATTACGGGCATCATGCAGTCCATTAAAATTAGGCTGTATTGATTCTGTTGAAATTTCTCAACCGCTTCTTGTCCGTTTACAGCGACATCAAAGTCGAAGCCAGCTTTTGTGACGTGTAGCCCCGCGATTTTTTGATTGACCGTATTGTCATCAACAACCAAAATTTTCGGCAGAGATTTAACATGTTGCGCTGAAGTGCTCTCTTGTTGTGCGTGCGAGAAATTTGCCGCACAACTTTCAAGTGCTTTAATTAAGCGCTGCCCTAGTAGTGGCTGAGTGACCAAGGCGCTGATACTGTTTCTAAAGTCGAATTGTGGGCTATGAAGGTGCTTGATGAGGCAGACACGAATGTTTCGTTTACAAAGGCTTTCTATCTCATCGATATGCATCGCCGCTGCATTTGGTGATGCTTCTACATGAATAACGATAACGCGCTCGTTATCAATCCACGTTGGCAACGCACTTAAGGTATCTACTGACTGCGTTATATTGATGTTGAAAAAACTTAACTCGTTACGCAGTTTTTGTTCTAGTTGAGTACTGCTGCATACAATCCATATATCGTTGTGATTCAGAGCGTGATAAGCGTTAAACTCTTGCGTCACAACAGGAGCAGTTAGTTCAAAGAAGAAGCGACTGCCTTTACCTTTCTCTGATTCAAGTTGAATTTCTCCACCCATTAGCTCAACTAATTGCGTGCTAATGGCAAGCCCAAGTCCAGTTCCCCCAAATTGTCGGGTAGTAGAGTTATCCTCTTGGGCAAATGGAGCAAATATTTTCTTTTGCTGCTGGGCATCAATACCAATCCCAGAATCTTTAACGGAAAACTCGATGACCGCTTCACCATTTTTAATTTCGCGGGTGATGACCGATAGCTCTACACTGCCTTGTTCGGTAAATTTTACCGCGTTAGACATGAAGTTCATGACAACTTGGCGTATACGATGGTCATCCAACATTACGTGGTAAGGCGTGTTACGGCTAATGTTGACTTGCACATCGATGCCTTTTTCCTTTGCTTTCGGTGAAATGATAGAAGCAATGTCATAGATAGACTCTCGAACACAAGTTGAATGTGGGCTAATGAGCAACATCCCAGATTCAATTTTTGAGAAGTCTAGAACGTCATTAATTAAACTCAAAAGCAGTTGGGAGGAGGTTTCAATCGTGTCGACGTAATCGCGTTGTGTGGCAGTCAGGGAAGTATCGGATAACACTTCAGAGATGCCAATAACGCCATTTAGCGGCGTGCGGATCTCGTGGGACATGTTGGCCAAAAAGCTACTTTTGGCTTTACTCGCCTTAATTGCATCATCTTTTGCTTGTTCTGCATCTTCTTTAGCTTGTGTGAGCTTTAGTCTGGACAACATCCGCTCATCACTAAGCTTTTTTACCTCTCGAGCAAACTTACTCAGCTCGTCTTTACCCTTTATTAGTTGAGCAAGAGGTGAATTTTCAGTGTTACTTTGTTCATTGCTTTCGTTACTGAGAAATTTGAGGACTAGATTCAAGTTTCCAGTAACTTTTCGCACCAATCTTAGCGTTAAACTTACGACCAACAGCGTTAAAAGGCTCATCATTGCGATAAAGGTAAAGCGGTGCTGTGTCGTCGTGTTGATTGTCTTTGATATATCATCACTCAGCTGTTGTTCCATTTTGTCGTCAACACTTTGTAATAACGATAAGCGTTTGTTGAGTGCAGATAACCCCGCATCAATCTCATCCGGGGTTAATGATTTGAGTTGAGCTGGTTGCAATAAATAAGCACGAAACTCTTGGCTTTTGATAAAGACTTCACCCGTAAACGTCTCAATGAGCAGATCTACTTGTTGTTGATTGGCATTTAGCGTCACAAAACGCTCTAGAAATAGTTGTTGGTTCTGGATTAAAGATTGGATAGAAGCCTGTGTTGTGAGGTCATACTCGTTATTTTCCTCTGAAGATCGAATCAAATATTCGCTTAATCTATGCTCTTCAGTAGACCAAAACATCAACCATTCAAGTTGCATCAAAGAAGAAAGGTGAGTGTTTGTTTCATAACTCACATTTCTAAAATAGACTTTGTCTAAGCTCATGAGGATTTCTTTGAACGTATCAGCGCGCCACTCTGCCGCATCTAACTTTTCTTCTTGATTTTGCGAAGAGAGCATCGAGAGGGTTGCTTCCTCAAAGCTTGTCAACTGGTTTAGTATCTCAGCGTTTTCACCGAATACTGGTGCAGCGGTGTCGCGTAACAATTGAGATATCTGCTGAGTTTTTAGTTGCTTATCTATTATATCAGGGTTATTCGGTAGGTGATAAAGCGAAGATACGCGGTCGATGTAGACAGAGAATAACTGTGCTTTTTGTAGTTCCTGAGCCTGGATAGAAAGGCTTTGTACATGTTTACCCGCGAGGACAAGCAACAATAAAATTGGCAGCAAAACCAACCCAAATAGCTTTTGTTTTACCGACAGGTTGTTCCAAGAAAAGATTCCTACCACGCGCATTTCCATATCCAAGAAGTTGATATGAAAAGTGTAGTTTATTTATCTCAGATGTTAGATTTTAAGAGAAAATTCATATTAATGAGGTGGGGGAAGTGTGACCGATATTGCATTACGAGTACTAACGCGCTAAGCGGCAATAGTTAACAAAACGGCGTTCTAAGCAAAGTGATTGACGCTTTGAGCGCCATTCCCTCGTTGGTATTCAAATGCAATCAATTCCTCGGCAGGTACAGGTCTACCTAAGAAAAAACCTTGTACGACGTCACAGTGGAGAGACTCCATTCGTGTGAGCTGAGTTTGAGTTTCTACGCCTTCGGCTACTACTTTCATTCTTAGGTTGTGAGCCATGGATACAATCGCGCGAACTAATGAATCGTCTTGATCGCTTTTTCGGATTTGAGCGATAAATGAACGATCAATCTTGAGCCCGTCAAAAGCCATATGTTGTAGGTAGGCAAGGGCTGAATACCCCGTACCAAAGTCATCTAGCCAAACTTCCACTCCGATACTTTGTAGTTTTTTAAGCACATATTGAGCTTTCTCTGTATCATCAATAAAAAGTGACTCTGTCACTTCAACATGAATGGTTTGAGGGGCGACATCATGTCGTCGTAAATACTTAGAAAATAATTGACTTAAATCTTGGCGATAGATTTGCCTTGGGGATAAATTTAATGCGATGTGAAAATCAGTACCGAAATGTTCTGCCCACATTGCCCGCTGAGCAACTGCTGTCTCAATGATATGTTCTCCAAGCTCCAATATTAAATCACTTTGCTCTGCGATCGGGATAAACGATTCTGGACTGATATAGCCTTTCTCGGGATGATTCCACCTAACCAATGCTTCGACTCCAATTAGGCGATAGGTTTTTAGATCAAATTGTGGTTGATACCACAGCTCGAATTGAGACAAGTCACGTACTGAACGACGCAGTTCTCGTTCTATGTATAAACGTTGTTTAATCGTTTCATCAAACGTGGAATCGTATATCGTCATAATGTCTTTACCGCGTCTTTTAGATTCCTGCGCCGCAAGAGAGGAAAGCTGTAAAAGAGACTCAGCGTTTGAACCAAATTCTGGATACACAGCAATTCCGAGGCTTGCCGTAATTTGAATATCGTTCTCTTCCAAACTAAAGGGAGAGAGTAGTTGGCGATGAATATCGTTCGCTTTTTCTCTAGCTTCATGATTGTCCGAGCACGGAAAGGCCAGTACAAATTCATCCGCACCTACTCGACTTACGATGGTAGAAAGGCGGTAAAGCGGCTTAAAATAACTCGGCAAACGGCCTTGAAGCTCTGAGGCAAGATGGCCTAGCAATTTATCCCCAATGTTATGTCCATAGTTATCGTTAATGTGCTTAAAGTCATCCAAGTCAATAAACACAACCGCGAGTGAGGGGGATTTGTGGTCAGTTATTTGCGTTTGAATATCAATGAGTAACTTTTCTCGGTTTGGCAGGGAAGTCAGAATATCGTGGTACGCCATGAACTCAACTCGGCTGGTGTATCGGTTCACTTTGTTTGACATTTTGTTGTACGCCGAAATAAGTTCTCCCACTTCATCTTTGCTTTGTATGTCGGTGACTGGCAGCGCTTGGGTATTTGACTCTGAAAATTGATCTTTTAGTTGCTTGAGTGGCTTAGTTAACGACCGCCCCAAAGCATAAGCGATGATGCTACCGAATAGAACGGATATCCCACTGATCGTTAGCAGCAAGTTAAACATCTTCTGTTTATCGTTTGAGGTAATCGCTTGGACTTGTTCAATGTTCTGTTCTTTCTCTTCCAGTAGGTGTATCAAGTTAAGCTCAAGATACACCGCCCCAAGAGTAATGTTTGATTGCTGAATCGGCGCTGCGATCTCCAACTGATGCTTGGAAAAGGAAACGAGAGTTCTAGATTCTTCTATTGCTTTCAAAATAAAAGGAGAGCGGTAATGAGGTTGGGCAAACATCCTTAGCTGAGTAGTGCCGTCGTGAAAGATTAGCCCTTCATTGTCAACAACATGTATTTTCGAGACATCTGGCTGGCTCAATGTTGCCTTAATTTGCTCATACGCTTGACTGATATTGTCTGTATAGAGTGGATCAAAAAGCTGTTTTGATAATAGCTCTGCATAAACCAACCCTTTTTGCTTAACGTAAGATTCTGTTTTTTCTTGAGAGTTGTTCGTGATTTGTTGAGTTAAGCTATTTGAATACGCATCGTAACCGTGCATGTATAACGCAAGATTTATCACCACAACAAACAAGACAACGAACATTGTCGAGCAAATGTATTTGGTTTCGAGTGAGAGCTTTTGAAACATCAATCCACCTTCGGTAACAAGTGAACTGACTTGCGCACTGTACTTAAGGAGGCTCGCATTTCTGGAGTAAGTGCGCTGAATTTTTTGGTGTTCTGAAACTTTTTAAGTGCGAGAGAGCCTTCGTGAGTTGTATCCATATCAAGGAGTATGGACGTGATTTTACGCTGTTGCTCTAGGCTCATGCTTGGAGAGGCGAGAATCAAATCCCTGGGTATTTCAACAGAACGAGAAAAAATCGCTAGTTTGTCTTTCATGTTCTCTGGCAAATCTTTGGGATTGTTCCAGTTGAAGTTACTGAATGCTCCTGCCGCAACTCTCTGTTTATATACCCATACAGATAGGTTGATTTCATTTGACTGAGCGAGTTGCTCATCAAGGAATAAATAACCAATACTGTCTTTGGCCGGTTTGTCATCAGGAGAGGGAAGGTATTGCAGTTTTTCTCCGTGATTCAGCAATGTAATCGCAGGTAGGTAATAGCTGCTGGTAGACGTGCGCTTTTCAAAAACAAGCGTTTTTCCGCGCAGGTCAGAAAGTGACTCAATCCCACTCTCTTTATTAGTAAAGAACACCGTATGATATTTTTGCAGGCCTTTTTTCCATCGTATAGCAAGAACTTGGCTATTAGACTCCTTTTCTAAGGTCATCGCATTAAAGGGGGTCGCCGTTGCAATTTGAACGGTGCCATTTTCAAGCGCAACCGCGAGCTGACGATAATTTTTAAATACCTTTACTGCCCCTTTTGCGTAACCATATTCAGACATATTTTCAGTTACATACTGAGTAAGGGGCGTCGCTTTTTTGATTTTGCTTTGGGCTTTATTGGACACAATGCCAAACGTGAATGTTTTCTCAATATTTTCTTGTGCACTGACAACAAAAGGTGAACTCAGCAAAGTGAGTAATAACAGAGTGCAGGCAGGTTTCATCCGGCTTCAACTTCCTTCTGGTGCATGTCAGTAATATTTAGTATTTATCAATGTGCCGAAATCAATCTTAAAAACAGTATGATGTACAAATTTCGTTGTGTGCGCACTTTTTATAATGTGACTTGGTCACTTATTCCGTTCAAATAGTACCGAATTTGACGTTTATGTACAGGATGAATGTATCACCGTGAGTCTGAATTCACTGGATTCTTGGTCAAGCGCTGTATTGGCTGTGAGCTAATGCGCCTTATGTATCGCTATTTTGTACTAAGAAAATTTTTCCAATTGTTTTTGATACTTTTTCTCGAGAGCTTCATTGCCTGCTGCACGTTCAAGTTGAATCATGAGTTGCAAAGAGGGCTTCTTCACGCCATACATTTGATTGAATCTCATTAATCGAATTCTAGCTTCAGTATAATCACCGCTATCAATTTCTATTTTAGCGAGTTGCAAAATCGATTTTGGTCTATGGGGATCATGATCGATAGCTCTAGTAAAGTAGTATCTCGCTTTGTCTTTATCTTGTGATTTTAGAGCACAAAAAGCTGCATTCTCATAGCTCGCTGGAATAAGGTAGTAATAAGGCTGCTCAATGGCTCGATTAAACATCTGATCGGCTTTTTCGAAGGCACCTCGCTTGCAAAGAAAAGTACCGTAGTTATTGAGCACATTTCCGTTTTTAGTGTGTTGGCGTAGAGAGCGTTTATACATCTGTTCGGCTTTAATATCTTCACCAACCGTTTCGTAGTAGTGAGCCATAGATAATTGCGCGCGATAGTATTGAGGTGCGTGGTTTAAGGCTTGTTGTAAGTTATCATGCGCGCGAATCATGTTACCGCCGTCTAAATAACCTAAGCCAAGTGCGATACGTGATTCTGCCATTGCCACAGGATCGGCTTTAACGACAGGGCTTCCATCTTCTTTCACCGTCACGCAACCCACGAGTGCAAACTGAGACAATAATATTAGTGCACCGAGCTTTGCTGTTTTCATTCTTTATCCCTACATCCCTGAATCTTTCTGCATGATATGAATTACTTAGCAAAAGCCTATTGAGGAAAAAACACTATGCGATCAGGTTTGCAAACTGTTATGAAAAAGCCGCCATATGGCGGCTTGGTTCACATATTACATTTCGGTAATGATGAGTGCTTTGTTTGCTTATTTTGAAGCTAATCGTCTTTAGTGAAAGCATCTTCACTGAAGTGATCGAGGTCGTACGGTGTTTGCTGATAAACACAGTAGTTCAGCCAGTTTAAAAAGAGGAGGTGTCCATGGCTTCTCCAGCTTGCAATTGGTGGGTTATCTGGGTTGTTGTTTGGGTAATAGTTGACAGGAATAGCGGGCTCCATACCTTCGCTTAAATCTCGGATATATTCATTATGTAAGGTGTGAGAATCATACTCAGGGTGTCCTGTGACAAAGACATTGCGTTTGTCTTTTGTGGTGGCCAAGTACACACCTGCGACATCCGATGTCGCTAAAATGTCTAAGTCAGTATGCTCTTCTAGAAAGTGAGGCGAAAAATCTGCGTAACGCGAGTGAGGAGCCAAAAACGTGTCATCAAATCCACGTAAGATAGGGTGAAATTGATGATGGATTTGGTGATGATACACGCCTGAAAGTTTTTCTTTACGCGTTTTTTTAGGTAGATCGTAGAGTAGCTTTAGTCCTGCTTGCGCAGCCCAGCAAACATAAAGAGTGGATGTCACATGATCTTTTGCCCACTCCATGATGGTTTTGAGATGATCCCAATAAATGACATCTTCAAATTGCACCAAACCTAATGGAGCCCCAGTAATGATCATGCCATCGAAGTTTTTATCTCGCACCATTTCAAATTGGCGATAAAACGTGTCTAAATGTTCAGTTGGCGTATTTTTACTCGGGCGGTTATCAATGCGCAGTAATTCGACGTTAACCTGTAGTGGGCTGTTTGAGAGTAGACGCAGAAACTGAGTTTCAGTCTCTATTTTTTTTGGCATCAGATTAAGGATCAGCACTCTTAAAGGACGTATTTCCTGACTCGCTGCACGCGTTTCACTCATCACGAAGATGTTTTCTGTCCTTAATACATCGGTAGCTGGTAATTGATCTGGAATTCTAATTGGCACGACTTTCTCTCCCTAAGCATAGTCAATCTAGACGTCTATACTTCTAAAGCTAACTTAATTAAGTTTAGATGTCGATACGAAATCCGACTTTTCAATCTACTCTTTACATTATGGTAAACCGTACTCGGGGTTGTCACACAATTGTGACTAAAGCAGAGTTTCTGATGAGATAGGTTTGAAACGCAGTGTGTACTATTTGCTGGTAATTATGCGATCACGTTAATATGTGAAGGTGACTTCGTAGTAAGGAAGTCTCAAATTAATGAGCCATACTAAAAACAATCAGCTCACCATTTTGCATTAATGTGCATGTTTGGAAACATCGTCAGTGGAGGACATTATGTTCGGTATTTTCAAGAGAAAGACAAAGATTCAGAGCATCGCTCAAGAAGTTCCTTGCGTGCTACTGCATTCGTTTGGTGATAAAGACATTTATACGCCGGAAGAGATTGATCAAGCTCTTCAAAAGCTGGGTTATGATAAGAGCAAGGATATCAGTCATTATCAGTATGCGTATGGAATGTTTGCCGATGAAGCCTCTTACGAGCTCCTAGAACTAACGGATGAGCTAGGTAATTATGGTCATTTCCAACGTGAAGTAGGTAAGATGCTACTCAATACACCTGAGCCGATTGATATGCATATCTACTTTGAAATTTCTCGTCAGCACCAAAACGTCAGCCTTTCACCTGGTCATCAAAAAGTAAGCGAAAGTGATGGTGTGTAAACATCGTTAGTGGTATTCCATCGTGAGATGAGTTGGGTATAATGCGCGGCCTAATTATCCGGACATGTTGTCGGTTACATTTCTGTTGAGCGTTAATGCCTTATGTTCAAAATGCTTGTCTCTATGCCACCAATGTTGGCGCTGTCGATAGCGATTGTATGTGAAGTGATTGCCACTTCTTATATTCCCAAAACAGAGCAATTTACGAAAGTAATGCCGAGCACAGTCGTTTTGATTGGTTACGGCATCGCTTTCTTCTTGCTTTCCGTCACAGTGCAAACAATGCCTGTCGGGGTTGTTTATGCCATATGGAGTGGTGCTGGGATCGTTTTGGTTGCGACGGTTGGTTACTTTGTTTACGGACAGCGTCTAGACTTACCAGCCCTAGTTGGTATTGGGTTTATCATCGCAGGTGTGTTGATCGTAAATTTATTATCCAAAACAGTAGGGCACGAATAACGCCACTCTACTTGTTAAGTGAATAAGAAGCCGCAGCGAGAAATTGCTGCGGCTTTTTAGTACAAATTCAATCGCTAATGGCGAGTATTGATATGACGTCTTATTGTTGTATTCATAACGGTCGCATTATGTGATTGAAAAATAGACATTATTTAGCGCATTGAAAATACAAAGTTATGTTTCTTCAAACTTTAGGAAAGGGCAGTAGATAAATCACTCCGATAGATGTTAACGTGGCGACTCATCTTTACTGCTTTTTCATTCCCTACATATTTCTGCAAAGTTCTTATTGTGTAGTGTGTCGAAGAACCATAGAATCCGCGCGCTTTAATTTATGTTATTAGCGTTATCAATGATAAAAGTGCAGTCCATTATCATTGTTTTTATCACTTATAGATGGGCACATCTGACAATACTTACATGAACAAATACAAAAAGCCTGCTTTCAAGGCCGAATTTCTTTTGCCTCGTTACTGGGGAACGTTAATTATCATTAGCGTGATGTACTTACTTAGCCTCCTTCCTTTTAAAGTTCAACTAGCTTTGGGACGCAACATTGGTCGTTTAGCTATGCGATTCATGAGAAAACGTCAAGTTACGATCAGACGCAATCTTGAGCTTTGCTTCCCTCATATGGAAAAATGCCAACGCGAAGCAATTCTAAAAGACAACATCGACAATACTGGCATCGCACTTTTTGAGACCGCAATGGCATGGTTTTGGTCAGATAAACGGGTAAACAAACACGTCACGATAAAAGGCATGGAGCATCTAGAGGCTTTAGAGAAGTCAGGCAAAGGTGCATTAATGTTGGCCGTACACTCAATGAATCTAGAGTTAGGTGCTCGAGCTTTTGGCATTAAAAAGTCTGGAACCGGTGTTTATCGCCCAAACAATAATCCGTGCTTTGATTATTTTCAGTATAAGGGACGCTCTCGCTCTAATCGTACACTGATTGATCGTAAAAACGTCAAAGCCATGCTTGAATCACTTAAAACGGGTGAGCGGGTTTGGTATGCACCGGACCACGATTATGGTAACCGACGCTCGACATTTGCACCGTTATTTGCCGTTAAAAATGCTTGTACTACGACAGGTACAAGTTTGTTGGTTGATTCTACAGATTGCGCCATTGTGCCTTTTACGATGGTAAGAGGAAAAGACGGACACTATACCCTAACCATTAGTGCGCCCGTCGAAGGTTTCCCGAAAGAGGATCATCAACGTGCCGCCGCATTCGTGAATCAAATAGTTGAAACATCAATCATGGCAAGTCCGAGCCAGTATATGTGGCTTCATCGTCGGTTTAAAACTAGACCAGAGGGTGAGGACTGTTTGTACAAGCCTAGGCTCATCCCTAGCTTGGCATAACACATAGAGAGCCTACAAAAAGCCCAAGGAACATACGAACCTTGGGCTTTTACTTTCTATTCTTTTCGCTTTATAAGTAGCGATCTTTTAGGTGAGCTTGAAAGTGTTTAGCATTCAGTGTTTCACCCGTGGCTTGTTTTACCAACTCATCAGTGGTGAATAAGCTACCTTTACTCCAGATGTTTTCCGAGAGCCAATTGAATATCGGAGCTAAGTCGCCAGAACGAATAACCGCATCTACATCGACGGTTTGTTTCATTGCTGCCATAAATTGTGCAGCGTACATCGCACCGAGCGTGTAGGACGGGAAATAGCCAAAACTTCCGTCTGTCCAATGGATATCTTGCATACAGCCATTTTTGAAGTTTCCTTCGGTTGATAGCCCCAAGTACGCTTTCATCTTTTCGTTCCAGAGTTCTGGTACATCTGTATGTTTGATGACGCCGTTCATGAGATCTCGCTCAATTTCATATCGAAGAATAACGTGAGCAGGATATGTAAGTTCGTCAGCATCTACGCGAATAAAGCCTTTTTCTACGCGAGTGTAAATTTTGGCTAAATTGTCTTTTTCGAATTCACTACCAGAAAAATGGTTAGAAGCCAGTCGAGCGAGGTGATCGATAAACGCGCTGCTTCGTCCTATTTGCATTTCAAAGAAGAGTGATTGTGATTCATGAATACCCATAGAGCGAGCTTCTCCCGCGGGTGTTCCTGATAAATCTTTTGGTAGCCCTTGCTCGTATCGAGCATGGCCAGTTTCGTGGACAATCCCCATCAATGATTGGACAAACTCGTTTTCATTATAACGTGTCGTAATACGTACATCTGTCGGTACACCGCCACAAAATGGGTGGGTACTCTCATCAAGTCGACCGTGTTCAAAATCGAATTGAAGTAGCTTCATGACTTCCAAACCGAGCGCTTTTTGCTTTTCCGCAGGGTAGTGTGCAGTTGGCAATAAGATGTTGTCTGATTGTTGTTTTTCAAGCGCTTCATCGATCAAAGTAGGAAGCCAGGTTTTCACGTCAGCAAAAAGAATGTCTAACGACGCAGACGTTGTGCCAGGTTCATAAACATCGAGCATGGCATCATAAGGAGTCGTGCCATTTGCTTCGGCTCTAATTTGCGCTTCTTCCTGCGATAGCTTTACTACTTCAGCCCAGTTCTTTTCAAAACCAGCCCAGTCATTTTCTCCACGTTGTGTACGCCATGCATGTTCACATTTGGAGCCAGCAAGAGATTGAGCTTGAACTAATGATTCTGGTAGTAAGTTAGCTTGCTGCCACCCACGCTTCATTTCTCTTAGGATAGATTTTTCTTTTGTAGACAGCGTGTCTTCTTCTGCCTGAGCGAAAAGCTCTCCCAAGTGCGGTTGAGTCATTAAAGAATGGATATGTACATCAAGCTCTGCCGTGGCATTCGAGCGTGCTTCAGCGCCACCAGGTGGCATGACCGCTGCTTGATCCCAATCTATGATGGCAGATAGATGCTCAAAATTTGCCACTTTTTTGGAATGTTCAACGAGTTTTGTAAATGCGTTCATGTGACTACTCTTATTCTTTTGTTCTTTCCCTAAACACCCGATAACGGGTCCTTCATATGGTGTTGCACTAAGCAACCTGCGTTAATTTACTAATAATTAACAATTAACTCCAACCCATTGTCCATAAACTCACCCAGTTGTATAGCTCTCTTAAAAAAGAAGCTTGCGAATCTTGTGGATTGGCGGTATTGATGAAGGATTGACAATTAATTATCACGATAATATGGATATTTTGAATTTCGAGGCATTTATTATTGCCATTACGATTTTAACGTTAACGCCAGGTTTAGATACTGCACTTGTTATCCGTAACACTAGCCGCTCGGGCCTAAAAGATGGATGTACAACCAGTCTAGGGATTTGCTTTGGCTTATTCGTACATGCTTTTTTTTCTGCGGTTGGTATCTCGGCGATTCTTGCGCAATCAGCAGAGTTGTTCCAAATCGTAAAAATGATTGGCGCAGCTTATCTTATCTGGCTTGGTTTGAGCGGTTTAAAAGCGCTAATGTCGTCGAAAGATGGATTGACCGTGACCGAGCAGATTCACGAAGTGTTTAATGGTAAGCGCTCTTTTAGAGAGGGCTTTCTTTCTAACGTCTTGAACCCGAAAACGGCGGTCTTCTATTTGGCTTTCTTGCCACAGTTTGTGAATCCAGAAGGTTCACCCTTGCTTCAATCAATGATGATGGCATCTGTACACTTTGCTATTGCGATGGTTTGGCAGTGTGGTTTAGCTGGCGCGCTTAACTCGGCTAAAAATCTACTAAAGAATGCAAGCTTTATGAAGTGGATGGAAGGCGCGACGGGCGCAGTATTAGTCGCACTTGGTGTGAAGTTATTAATTGAAAAACCCGTTTAATGCGTAATATTTATCGATTGTTGATACTACTCGCTGTATTTATTGTGGGGATAGGTGCCGCTGTTGCTTGGCATACGTGGCCACAAGTACAGTTTGCGCAACGCGGCATGATCTGGTCTTGGCACTGGGGCTACTTCGAGCCTTTTGCTAATGGAATACAACAAACGCGAACTCAAGACACTAAACAGTTATTGCTCAGGCGTGTGTATTTGCATGACGCTATTGTCGTTTTTGTTTCGACAACTATGGACAATAAATTTGAGGTTGACGTTGTAAAAGAGCAAACCTGTGAACCTAAAACGACAACTTGGGCTTCGGTCTCTGTCAATCATCAACGTGTTAGGCATGTACCTATGGTGTGCGATGCGTTTGGGCAAGGCTACTTTTATCGCTACATCGGGAAACATCTGGAATCGATTGAGGTTGGTGTCGGCGACTCGTTTGTAACAGAAGCATTTTTAGACTGGCCGCTATCAGAGTTGAAAGCGGATCAATTCAAGCAAAAAAATGCGAAGTTTTTTGAAGAACGTGGAGAAAACGTTGAGCATCAATGGTTGAGAGATTAACCATTTAACCGAAGATAAATAAAGCCCGCTAAATAATAGCGGGCTATGTGTTTTTACCATTTCTAATGTGTTTTGCTCTCTGTGACTGGTAGTTTGTGACCGCAAACCTGCCGTTTCACTAAGCTTTCACTGCTTCAACTTCACCTGATTGCGATGTTGAGCTAAAGAACAGTTTGGTTTCTGCCAGTACGACGTGACGCAGTGCGATCAAACCAATTAGGTTAGGAATTGCCATCAGACCGTTTACGATATCAGCCAGTAGCCAAATCATATCGAGGTGAAGGAATGCACCAGATGCCACCAAGCCGACGAAAATCAGTTTGTATGGAAGCACAGCTTTAGTTCCGAACAGGAACACAACGCAACGCTCACCGTAGTAGTTCCAACCAAGAATGGTGGTAAAAGCGAAGAACATCAAACCGATTGAGACGAGCATAGGGCCAAATGTATCTGCATTTAAACCCACCGCAAAAGCATGAGTCGTCATCGCGGCACCTGCAAGGTCACTTTGCCATGCACCGGTCAGGATTAGAGCAAGGCCTGTCATGGTACAAATAATGATGGTATCGAAAAAGGTACCCGTCATTGAAATTAGGCCTTGTTTAACACAAGAGTCTGTCTTCGCTGCTGCTGCTGCCATAGGCGCGCTACCCAAACCAGATTCATTTGAGAACACACCGCGAGCGATACCTGATTGGATTGCCAACATGATGCTTGCACCTAGAAAACCACCAGTCGCTGCTGTTGATGTAAAGGCTGAAACCAGCACTAATTCAACGGCATTGAACAATTGGTCTGCATTCATGATGATCACGCTTAAACACGCCAACACATAAAATACAGCCATGGTAGGAACCACTTTTCCTGCAACGTTAGCAATGGATTTGATGCCACCCAAAGTTACGAAAGCAACCAAAAGAGTTAGTACAAAGGCAGATAGCTCACGGTTAACACCAAGAGATATCTCACTTGCATCCAGAATCGCGTTTACTTGTGGAAACGTACCGATACCAAAACAAGCAACACCCAAAGCAAACACTGCAAACATGATCGCGAGAGCTTTTGAGCCAACACCGTATTGCAAGTAATACATTGGGCCACCAATCATTTGGCCTTTATCATCGACTCTTCGGTACTTAACCGCCAACAAACATTCGGCGTATTTAGTCGCCATTCCGAAAAGGGCTGCGAGCCACATCCAGAATAGAGCGCCTGGTCCACCGAGTTTGATTGCTGTGGCAACACCAACAATGTTACCAGTACCAATTGTTGCTGAGAGCGCAGTACAAAGAGCTGCAAAGCTAGAAACGTCACCTTGAGTATTAGATGACTTATCTTTACTGAATACCATCGCTAGCGCTGTTGGGAGGTGTTTAAACTGGATCAAGCCAAGGCTAAAAGTGAAGTAAACCCCTGTACCTACTAGCAAAATAAGCAGCGGTGGACCCCAGACAAAATTATCGATGGTTTGTAGTAAAGATTGTAGGTTGTTCATGATTTCCCCTTAATAAAACAACTAATAAGGAGAAGAGGGAAAGGACGAGATCAACGATCTCTAAAAGAACTAAGCTATTGGTTGTAGGCGGGAAGGCCAAGCAAAATAGTTAGGTTGTAACTTTCCACTCCTCTGTCCTTTTGCCTGAGAGTTTCACCTTGCGTGAGTGCAAGACTTGCTCCTTCGGCGACCGATTTAACGGTTCTCTCCAGAGGTTCCTCCAACTACAGTCCCCGCTACCTAGGTAGCACCTGAAATAGTTAATTCTTCGGCGAGTTATGCTAATCAAATGTTAAAATTTGATTAATAACCACTCTCCTGCAGTCTTCATCGGAACAATTACCTTTGATTTATATAAGTTTCTCAGTTGTTACTAAGTTGTTACATAACTCTCAGATAATCAGATAGTTAGCCTATTGCTAACAGCGCATAATTTACCAACTATGAGATATAGGTCAAGTATTTTTCATAGTGTTTTAAGTCGATGTACTCCAATTTGTACCCCAACTTGTGTATTCGATAGTATAAAAAACCCCACCAATAAGGTGGGGTAATGTCATTACTGTAAGCCTTAATTTGAAGCTGATAGGTTTTGATAAAAGCCTATCATCCTTTGCTCTTCAGCGTTGTCTATCTCAGAACGAATTGTGTTGATAATGTTCCCGTTATGATTCACATCGGATACGATATTGAGGTTAACATCTACTTTTTGATGTTGTGTTTGAATTGAACTAATCTCTTTACCAGCACGACCAAGTAGATCGAAGATATTTGTATTTAAGAACTCGGTATATTTATTTTTACCAAAAAAGTTTTCAGGATCTAACAAGCCGCCTTTTCTGCCCTCATATACAGCGTATCCGCCCATTAACCAAGGGTTAGCTCTTGCTGCCATACCTGCTGCTGCTCGTGCGGCTGCACCACCTTTAACACTTGCACTTGTTGCACTACCAAGACCTAGTGCACTTGCTGCACGGCTAATAAGCTTGAACAAACCTTTGAATGCATTTGTTAATGTATTTACAACACTCAAGCCACCGCTTAATACAGTGAAGATTTTCGAACCGACCCAAATTGAAGCAATTGTTTTACCAATCGTGATAATCTCATCACCATGTTTAACAGCTGTGTTAACGAAAGACCTTACAGATTCACCCATTTGTCGGAAAGTAGGCTGTAATTCTTTTAAGTCAGTCATAATGGAGTTGATATTACCTCCACCAAATCCAACAAGGAATTCGTCGGCTAGGCGTCCAACCCCTACACCCATCAACGTGATGTTCTGTCTAGCTTTCACTAGAGTATCTAAATCTTGTTGTGAGAGATTCAAACCAAATCGTTCACGTTGTGAAGCAATTTCATCAAGATTACGGATTGCCTTAAATTGCAAAATAGCATCGTTGCCGAACGACTCTAACAAGAACGTTAACTTGTTCATGTCTGTTCCTCTACGTTTGGCTTCCTTAGCAATAAGATTCATAGCTTCAAGTGGTCGTAACTCTTTTAGCATCTTCTCAGAAATCTTACTATTTTCTTTTAGCCACTCTGCAACATCTTTAAACTCACCGCCTTGCGTTTGTTGGTAGTCTCCGAGCTTGTCTGCGAAGTCTTTGTATTGGTCTGCAACAGAATCCATCGATAAACCATACTTCTCGGACGCAGCCGCAATATCTTGGAATGTCTTAGCATCCAAACCAGATTTCTTGAGAGCAGCATCCAGTTCTGTAGCTCGTTGTAGTGATTGTTGGATACCCACTGCTGCTAAACTACCACCAACTAACGCAGCGCTCATACCTGCATTTTTGAGAGAACTTGCTGCCGCCATTCTACGCTCATTGTTTTGGCGAGTGATTAACGCTGCTTGTTTAGATAGTTCTCGTGTTCGGGATCTCTCTTTACGGTTTGTATCAGATAGTTGATTCTTCAGCTTCTTCTCTAAATGAAGCAACTCTTCTGTAGTTTTAGCCTGTTTCAGTTTATTTAATAGAACCTTCTTTTCTGCCCCATTCATATCACGAATTGCACTTGTGGATTGAGAAATTCGAAGCAACACTTTCTTCTGTGTAGCTTCGAATTTCTCTTGTTCAAGCTGTAATTTTCGATAATGTTTTATGTGAGAATCTTGATCTTGTTGTCGTTGTCGCCTAGCTCTAGGAGAACCACCAACACCAAGAACATTTTCAGGGTTAGCTTTATCGAGTTGTCGAGCCAGCTTTTTACTATCTTTCAACACCTTATTCCAAGACGGACGATCGAGCTTCCATGCAATCGTGTTTGTAAATTTATGAAGTTGTCGAGCCATATGAATTAACCTTCTCTGTTAAAAAATTCTTTAATAATTTGTTCATTCGATTTTTGTTCTAACCCCATGAGATTTACATAACCATCTTTATATAAATCAGGTAGTTTATTAACCTTGCCACTAAAGCCATTATTAGAGCTGTTAGTTTTACGTTGACCATCAATTGACTTTTGTTCATCGGCAAACGTTAGAAGGTATGCTTTTTCATAAGACACGTTGCGGATATGTTCTAATAGGAGTCGATATTCCATAGAATCAGTTGTGTTGACTTGTCGAGGCGTATATTTAACAATGACGTAGTCATTTAAATTGTAAAACTCATTCACGATTGTTAATTTAGTGCTTTTGTTAAACCAATAGAGAAGAATTTCATGGGCATTCAAAGGGCGTTGCTCTTTGTCATCAATACTTAACAAATTACCCTCTGGGTTTTTAATAGGGTTCTTACCAACATAACAAATAAGGCTTAATGTTGGGTTACTCTTAACTACATTTGAAGTGATAACGCTCTTATCGCTTACTGGGTATTTGGTAGCATTAGCTTGATAACTGGGTAACACCTCAGTAAACGCATCGGCATAAAGTCTACCTAGGTTGTTATCCATAATATATGTGGGTGTGATCATAAATCATCCTTATTTTCTCAGTTCTTCATCCACAATCTTCTTTATCTTCTTCAATACTGTTCGATAATCCTCTTTAGGATCTTTCTCTTTTGGTTTACCAAATAGGGTATTGATAATTAGAATAGGGATGAGGATAAGAAGGAGGGGAGGTAATTGTTGTATAAATTCCATAGGCTTTTTATAAACCCCTTAGTTAAAAGGGGCTGTTATATTTTTATTTTTTATATTGGATACTCTTATAGTCTAGATTTTCAGCTTCACTTTCTTTCACCCAAAGTTTATGCTGTTTATCATCAGCGAGATATTTACGAAGAGGGGTAAAATTTAAATGGGTAAGAACTTCTTCGATATCTTTGTTTGAGGCGTTTCCACACATATCTTTTAACTCATCAAAGAACCAATAATCTCTTGACTCAATGCTATCAAAGTATTGTGAGAAATTAACATACATATCATTTAGGCTATTAGCTTCACTAGCGGCTAATTCAGCAATAGCTTTATCATAAGCTGCTTTCTGTTCAGAATGCTTGTTTTGAGCCCAATTCGTTGCTTTTACAACATCCATTTTTTCTTTACGTTCAATCTCATAAAGTTCATTAATAAGAGATACAACTTGTTCTTTGATAGTTTTAATATCTTCCTCAATCAAGCAATCAGGCTTCTTCATGATAAGCTTATTAACACTCAATTGATGGAATAAATTGTGTTCTTGACTAGAGACTGTTTTATATCCTTCTTTCAACAATTCATCATGAGTCACTAAAAGCTGTTGTAATCCTTCTCGGATAAATTCATGGTGATATGCACACAGTTTATTCTCTTTTACAAGGTTGCTACCACTTAAAAGGTATGTGATTTGATCCTTACGTGAACTAAATGCTTTAGGTGCGGATGTGTTGATAAAAGGTAATCTATAAGAAGCTAAATTGAAATTGATCACCTTATCAACACGTTCCTGATCAAGTTCTGGTTTAGTCACTTGAGTGCGATAATATTCTTTGATAAGTTCTTCAACAGTTTGGATATTTGGTAAGGTGTCGGTTGCAATGCTCATTTATTGTTATCCTTATTTTGTTTTTTAATTAGGGATTGGAGAGTACGGAGTTTCTGTAAAACTAGTTTTGTTTCTTCTGCCATATTACAAACCTCGTTTCTCTTTCGCTCTACGAACTGCCGCTTCAAGTTTAAGTTTGTGTTCTAATTTCTCTTGCTCGTAACTTAGTTCTTGTTCTGGTTCACTCTTAACTACAGGCTTTGAAACACTCGCTAATGCGGTAGCTTTGGCTTTATCAAAAGCAGGGGTATTGCTATTACTTGCGGTTGCTTTGGCGGTTGGTGTAGGTTTATGGCTGTATACGCTATTACCATGCATGTATGTTAGAAACTCTTCTTGAGTCAGCAATTTATCGACAAGTTTCAAGCTTAATGCTTTATCAGCACTGTAAACTTTTGCTTGAGTATCAATGACCTGTTGCTTACTAAGTGGACGATAGTTAGCTACATGTTCAACAAATTTGGTGTAAGTTTCGTTTACTGATTCTTGTAAGTCGTCTAAAAACTCTTGTTTAAAGCTACCGTCGGCTGCATAAGGGATTTTATTATTTCCAGCGTATACGAAGCTACGTGAAATACCTTGCTGTTCTAGTGCTTTACTGTCGTTTTGCAATTTTATAACCACACCCACCGATCCAATGCTGTAGCTCTCTGGGTCTGCAATAACATCATGTGATGTTGAGGCTAGGGCGTATGCGGCGCTACAGGCTTCACCATCAATCCAAGCAGTTAACTTAATACCGTTAGCGTCAGCGATTTTTCGTAGTTGTTTGGCACAGTAGAAGCAGTTAAAAGCTTCGCCACCACCGGAGCTAATATTCAAAACTACCTTTTTCTTACCTGAATCAGCTAGGCTTTGCATGTTGGCAATTAGATCACTGTAGTTAGTTCCACCACATAACGCTTGGAAATTTGTTGGTCTGGCGGTGAGGACTCCAGAAACGTCCAATACACCAAAACCTTGCTGTTCTAGTTTATCTTTTAATGGGTTTGGTGAACTCAATGCTTCACCAGATAGTGCTAGTTGGCGAGCCTCTTTGTTTTCGATAACCTCTGCGATTGTTTCAAAAAAGTTTAGGCTGCAAAGTTGAGGTTTTTGTAAAACTGCTTTACTTAAGTAATTCATGATATTCCTTATTATAGTTTTATGATTTTATAGATTCCGGAGATATTGAGAGGTTTGCCAGTTTTGCAATATAGATAGAATGTAGACTTGCTGACTTCAAGGTTGTCTTTAATCCTCTTATATAAGTCATGTAAGCATTGAATTATTTTCTCTGTTCCATCTGAAAAATAAATTTTATATGTACCAACTAGAGTTTCTTTAAAGTTTTCACTTTGGGATTTAATGCTACAGTTCTCTTTACAATAATCGCCAACATCCCCGAAACGACAAACGGAGACTACTTCTTTTTTACGCCTTTCAAAGTATTTATGGTTTAATAGAAATTCATAAAATTCGACAATTTCAAACTTATTCCTTACATCTCTGTAATTAGGGTGATTCTTGCATCTCCCCGTAATCCCGTAATAAATTTCTAGAGTTTTGTTTAGTTCTTGGTCAGAAATGTTCGGATAAGACTCTAATAACGTTTTCTTATTATTCCTTTTCTTCATATTGTTTCTCTATTATTATTCTATGTTGCTGCTATTGAACTGGGGGTTAAAGATCTATTGATTTTATTTTTCTAGAAGCTTGATACATTTTTAAAGCGGCATCGATAATTTCAAATTGCTCTTCATCCTCATATAGATTTCTAGCTCTCAATCGCATGATATATACATTTTTAATGTTACGACTTCCAGTTATCAATTCATTTAATAGTTCTTCGGGTGAACTATATAAAATCCGTTTTCTAGGCATGGGTTGACCTCCATTGTTAAATTGGATTAGGTTTAAATTAAGTGAGAGTATAAGATTGTTAATTCACTGTGGAAGTGATTAGAAGGTATAGAGTAATTGTAAACTTTTTGACTACAATTAAATGGTGCAAAACCTCAACTTTATATTAGATAGAGGAAAGGAGGAGCCTCATCACTAATAAAATAAGTTGAGTAAAACGCTTGGAGTAACGTTTTTAGCATTGCAACACTAGAGATAACAAAGGAAAATTTTATCGAAAACATAGGAAGGATGTCGAATAAAACTAGAGAAGTCTTTTAAATCACTCTATACAACTATTATATCAAAAATATATTTATTTGTATAGTAAATACATTAAAATAATATAGACTATTACTTATTTTTGTGTTAACTGATCATGAGTTTCTTGAATTAAAATACATAGTTCAGCATGGGGTATCTTAGTATTATAAAACCAATCGTAAACGGTAGGCTGTCTTTTACAGTTTATAACATTCTTCATATGTGGAATTAATCGGTTGACTTCGGTTAAAGTTGTCATGTGTTTATCTACACCTGCGCCAGCGTCGAAGTCTTTGAGCATCTTAATGAACCTTGCACTCAGCGTCTTAACGGGTTTTTGTCTCTTAGGAGGTGATAAAGAATGTTCTAACCAGTTATTTAAATAAGGCATTCGTGCCTTTTCAGGTTTGTTTCTATAAGCGTTGAAACCTACATCTAGAAGAATGGTTTTGTATGTCTGTGAGTGTTTTATGTAAGCCTGAAACCTTATTTTAGAAACTGATAATCCACCACCCATAGGTATCAATTGAGGGCTTTGCTCGATGACATAATCAGTGTTAAATAAGATATCATCTAGATCTTGTTTGTAGATTGGTAGCCATTCATCAACCAGTTTATTAAGCTTTTCCTGTTTCTTTGGCTCTAGTTTTGAAAGGAGCATTTCGTACTTTTTGTGTAAGTCTTCCATTTCACACCAACCTTGCATAGTTAAAACGGCGGCGAAATTGCTTCAGCTTTCTAATTCGGTATTTCTTCACGTTATGATTTCCTTATTGTTACATCGCCCTATATAACGTGCGAGAACGTGCCTACAAGCGATTAAGCACGTATAGAGGGCGATGTATTAGTTTTATTTAGATGGGTGTTAAGGTGGTGCAGAGAGTATTAAGAGAAGTTTTTACTCGTCTTCCTGTGATGGGAATTGCTGAAAGATTTCATAAACTTCACGCTCAAGTTCAGAAGTTGCAAGCGGAAATTCTTTCATCAACATGGGAGCACCTTTCAATTCTGCCAGTTCGATAAGTTTGCTAATTGCGTTTGGGTAATCGCGGAGGATTAAAACAAATTCGTCAGGTGTAAGATTGTCATATTCGAAACCATCAGCTTTCCTTTTATATGGGAATTTCCACTGGCTTAAATCTAACCACCCATCAAGGTCGAAGGCTATTACCGCCTCAGCTTCATCATTAAGTTCGAGTTCACACCAGCTTAATGATTTAGGTGTTGAGCTTTTTAAGATATCAAGGGCAATATCTCGATCTTGAGTTATGAACAGTGTTTCCGCTTCACATACTGGTTTTAAAAGAATAAAAGTGTCATTAGTTTTCATATGATTGTTTCCTCTTATTTGGAGTGATACATACAAGTAGCCCTACGTTGTGCTCAAAGCATGTATCAGATTTATTTCAGTGTAGTCTATGGTAGCTAGGTAAGTTTTGGTGTTAGCGTTGCGCTAAAAGGGGATGGGTAGATTATCTCTGTTTGTTAGCATTAATGGAGTTAAATCACGTTTTGACCGTTGCCATTTATCCGCTAACTCTGTCCAATCAAACAGATTTTGAACCGCACCGTTTACAAATAGTCGGCGTTCTTGCTCTGTAGTTGTTTCCATCCATAGATCATAATCTTCACGCTCTTCGAGTTCTTCCTCATGTGCTCGACTCAAATCATCACGGTAGGCTATATCCGGTATAGTTTCGAATTCCGGTTGTAATTGCTCCGTAGGTTTGAACACATATCGGTCTACAGTTTCAAAAACCTTCGCTTGATACGTAATCCCTTGATCGTGTAAGGACACTTTGATTTTGCACAAGTCTGTTTTGGTTAAAACTTTCTTCCAAGCTTTTTCCATTACTTCGATCAGTTCTTCTCTGTATTGAGCCTCAACACAAAATGAATCATGGTAAGGTAAGCAAATCACACCTTTCTTTGTGAAGTGGTCGATCACACGGATAGCAATTTCTGAATCGATGGTTTGTAACTTGACACCAAGATCACTACAAAATAAGTGTGCAATAGGAGAGTGCATACGCTTGATCTCATCCATCAGACCAAGAATGTTAAGATTATGAATACTGTTATATTCGGTTTTTTTCAGCTTGTTGTAGTTTGCTTGGATAGCTGCTCTTGCATCACCATCATTTTTAGCGTTGAACATCATGTTTACTGACATTTTGGTAAGTTGACGAAGTTGGTCAGCGTCATAACCATCATTGATAAAATCAGTAAACTGAAGGGCGTACATGTCTAGTTCTGGGTTGTAGTATTCACCAGATTTTATATAGGCCGCCGAAATATGGATTCCTGAATAATCCGCCTCTACCGTGTCATTGTATTTAATGCGTAGTGTCTGACGACCTAAGTTTAGCTCTTTGTGCTTGTTAAGCTTACCGCTTGGTTCACACTGGAATGACCCACCATAAATACGCATTCCCATATCTCGATCCCAAGAGTTGATATCTTCTTCAATATCAATCAAACCAACGGCTTGAAATTGAGGTTGCCAAGCAAACCCATTCATTGTGATCGGCTGTTCCATACACAACTTGTTTAGATTGGTGATAGCACGTTTATAAATCTTAGAATTGGTAAAGCTGATCTCATCATTTACGGCGACAACGGTCTTAACATCTATCTTATTTTGTTTGCGTAGACGTAGTTCAAACCAGTTGTGTTGAGGTTTCACCGCTTTGAGATAAACACCATCGAACAGTTTTAAAAACTTCTCAGTGAATACCAGTACACTTGAATGGCTTCTATCATGGTCTTTCTGATACTTTGCCCCTTTAATCTTTACCATGTATCCATTGGTCACTAGTCGATTTACAAACTCAATCGTATGTTCGTAACTGATCACGTTAGTATCCATTCGGTTTTGAATACTGTTCAGTGTGTTGTAATAGTTTTTATTGAACGGGAACTTGATTGCTGTGTATCCATTCTTAACAGCTAACGCACCAATGTAAGTAATTATCTGAGCTTGCAGATCATAAAGAGGTAGAGGGTTTTTATTCTTATCTCTTCGAACTGTAGAAAATTCAGGGGAGAGAGATTGAATCAGTTGGTTATAAACGGGTTGTGTTGCTTTGTTGGTGTACGGTTGCAAGTTCGCTTGATAGCTGTTGGCTCGAATAAAGCTTTGGTCTTTAAACTTAAAGTAGGGTATTGGTAAATCAGGATCGTACTTAGTGACAATCTCCTGAAATTGGCTGTGTATCATTATTATTGTGCTCCATGAGATCGGATAAGATAGTTTTGTAATGGTTCTCGACAAATCGCTTAATGCTCGTATTGTTCTGCTCCGCTAACTGGAGTAAGAAAGCAAACTGGTCTGCATTAAAGTCGTGCTTTATATACATTTGATGTTTCCTTTGTTTTGTCGTTGGAATGTAGGTTCTATCTGGGTTGTGACTGAAAAAGCCCCCAGAAATTTTATAAACAAAATCCGTCACTCAATACATAAGCCATGTGTTGGCAGTGGTTGAAATGCTTGGTGAACTGTTGTTTATAGGTATCAGGCAGAAACTTATTAATCTGCTTAGGGTTGCCACCTGTGAGCATCAATTGCTCTAGGAACATGTCTTTGTTTTTGTGGGCTGAGTAAGACTCAACAATCCGTTGAATATCGGTTTTAGTACATTGCATTATTCCCCCTCTCCAATATTATTATTAAATTCTTCAATCAACCTAAACATATACACAGCCAACCCATAATGAATAGCCTCACTGAATTTACCTTCTTTATTTCGAACAGCCTTTCGTTGACTCACATTAGCTGGTGTTGTCTCTCCATTCATTAAGCGTCGTAGTTGCAATTGTGTGATGAGTGGGAGCGTGTTTAACTTAATTTCATCTGGTAGTTTGTATGTCATATTAAAAATCCTTATATTGCAGATACGAGAAAACCACCAACGTGTGGTTCTGAACAAGTTCAGCACGTAGTGTATAAATTAGATTGTGAGGTGGTAAGGTGATCGGGGACGATCTGGATGTTAGAGTAGTAAACTGAATTACTATTCTTATATAATAACACTAAATGAGAATGATTGTCAACAACTATTTGTGACTAATGTCGCTTTTTAAGTTATTCAAGTTGACTTTTGTCTCCATCTATACTTACCAATCTACCATCTAAAAATAGTTTGTCAAGCGAGGGTGGGTAAGCTATTGATTTCAAAGTAATCGTTAAGAGTAAGTCGGTTCACTTTATTCTGCAAATACTCATGTACTTTCAATGTCATTTCTTCAATAGACATCTCACCAGATTCAACTTTCTCTTCACCAGCAATATACATCCCATCTTGACGAATCTTTGGTAACACTTCTTCACATACCCAATCTTGGAATTTTTCTGCATCAGGTTTCTTAGAACGCATAACCAGTCGGTAAATATCGAATTCATTAATCCAGATATTTTTAACAATAATTTCGTTATGACTTAACCCCTGTTTAACTAAGGATTGATACGGGGTTGGTAAGTTATTGTTTTCATTAGAAACGTCCAAATTGGACGTTTCTAATTTCTCAATATCCAACTTAGAGATTTTAACAGTGTGTTTACATAGGTTATAAGCTTTACTCTTTTCTGTGTAACCTAATACCGTAGCCACAGTTTCAGCCTTAAAGTAAGGAACAACCTTACCCTTATGATTCTCCCACATGATAGTTTCAATGTTCATACCATCGTAATCAAAAATCTGCATTTCTTTGTTCATGTATTATTTCTCCTACTTAATTTCAATAATTTCACAATTGTTTGTTAGGGACGATACGAATGAATCTATAGTTAAGACTTATATATATTATTACTTAACTTAACTTAACTTAACTTAACTAAGACACTTATATAGAGTCTAGTCATAGTCTCATATGTATTGATATACCTAGCTTTGAGTCTCAGAAGTCCCCCGTTTTTTTGTGAGGTTATGATTTCGTACTATTACTTACAGCTAATTGATTATTAACTCTAATGTTATTATTAATCTCTCTCTTTCTCATTCAATACTAATACTTCCAATTACTAACACACTTATATAGAGTCTAACTGTTAATCTATAACTATTGATATATCTACCTTCTTGAGAAATAAGCCCCCACGTTTTTTTTGAAGCGTTTACTTTACCTACTAATTGCTATACTCAATATCGTTAACTCTGTTCAACGCTGAGACATCACCATGAAACGATTATTATTAGCTGCTATGTGCTTACTTACGGCTACTGGACAGGCAGAAACCACCTGTAAAACCGATGCGATAGGAATAACACGTTGTAAGGACTCCTCCACAGGTACAGAGGCAAGGTATCGAGTCGATCCCCATGGAAAAATTCGAGATGACCAAGGCAATGTTTGGCGACAAGACCCCCATGGTAAATGGCGTAATGATAAGACAGGAACGATCATCTCCAAGGATTCCAATGGGATCATTCGAGACAATAAAGGCAACACATGGAAGCGTAGCTCTGATGGATCTCTTAGGGGGAGCAACGGCACGATATGTAAGAAGGATTTACAGGGTACGGTTAGGTGTAAGGATTAAGAACGAGGCTTATATGATAAAAATAAAATACGTTACTACGTTGTTGGTAATAGCAATGTCAGGCTGTGGTGATTACGAATCGGTATCCATCCCTAGTTTAGAATTAACGGAAGAACAAAACCAAGTGCTCTTGGGAGTAACAGCGTCTAACCTGACATGTGCTGCTATCAGCAGATATTCAAATGATATCGGTTCACCGATTGAAGATCGGAGTTATCTAGAAAACGCAGAAACTGCTTTTAGTATTATCGCTAATTCTAATTTAAGTGATAGAAGTAAAAACTGGGATGAAACTTATAAGCAGATGAAAACCGTAGTTTATAATGGGGTTATTACAGATTTGAATAATGCACCATCTTTGAATGACTTTTACGATCATGTATTTCCACATTATCAAGAAGCCTTAAAAGTAAAATCTATCCGAGATTGTGCCGATGTAAGTGCAGTAACTAGGCGTATTCTTGACCCGTTGTTGGTTCTGTAAAGTAGTCGATAGTGGATGATAAAGAGGTCATTACTAGTGAAATTAAGTAGTACACCTATTAACGATAGGTTTCTTATTACTTGCTAAACAAACCTCTCTATCCATTCTTACCCCACAGATTAAAACTTTTCATAAATGGTAATCAATTTACCAAAAATGCAACATTTGATGATGAATAATAATTCAATAAATGCATATAACCCATTTGTGCAATATAAATGTAAATACTCAGATATTAAGTCTATTTGTGCACTGGATGTGTGAGTGTGGGGTAATTGGTGTGCAAATGCTTCTATGCGGCTCTGACAAGCGTTTTAGCTGTGAATCGGTGTGATTGTATTAATATGGATTAGGACGTTGTGAGAGGCTTTGAGGCGTTTTAAAAGGCAATAAAAAAAACCGCCATGATAGGCGGCTTGGTGATAGGACAGGGGATAGATTGAACGGTTAGTTATTCTCTTTGATGTAACGATAAAGTGTTGCGATTCCGACTCCTGCAGCTTTTGCAGCTTTCTCTTTGCTCATTCCGGTATCAACATACTTGAGAGCTTCTTTACACTTGTCTAGCGTCTTCTGAGATTGTTGTTTGCCCTTGTACTTACCATCGGCTTTAGCTTTGGCGATACCTAGAGCTTGACGCTCTAACATTAACTCACGTTCCATTTGGGCAACACTGGCTAAGATTCCTAATATCATTTTCCCACTAACACTAGATGTATCAACACCAATATTAAGGATTTCGAACTCTACACCTTTACTCTGATATTCCTCTATCAGTGTCATTAATTCGCCCTGAGAGCGTCCTAGACGGCTTAATTCTCGAATAACTATCTTATCCCCTTTCTTAACTTTACTTAACAGTGTGGTTAGTTCTGGACGGTCTAAACTCTTACCACTAGCTATGTCTGCGTATATCGTAGCATCAGGGTACTTATTCTTAATTTCAATTGTCTGTGGATCTGATTGTTGGGTATTGGTACTAACTCTAACGTAACCGTAAATCATCTTACTATCTCCTGTCTATCATAAGGGTTCTCAATGATAAAATTATGATAAATTCTATCTTATAAGTTGTCAATGCTCTAAATGATAGATTGTTATCAGTAAGTCATAAGACCAAACCTAAAAGATAGTGATTGGTTCTCAAGTATCACGACAATCATTTGTTGCTTAAATGATTCTTAAAATGTCCACAGAAAAGGGCAGTGATTGGTGGGGTAAATAGAGCGTTGTTTGTATGCGGAATAGGTGCATAAATATTTCTACATTTCTACGATTTTCAAATCTGTGGGTGTGTGCCGTGCTCAGTGAGTCGATCTCTCAATTTCATACTTCCAACCCTTAGTTTATAATACTTTCCTGTAACAAAGGATATTTTAGATATAAATGAAACACCCATTCATTTATATGTTTATGTGTAACAAAAATTTTTATATATTATAAATATTTCGCTAATCATGATATAATTGTTACATGCTATCATGTAAGGTGTTAGATATTTTTATAGATATTCCACACTTTTAAGCAGCACAAAATCACCTCGATATTTCATTTTAAAAATCATCATAAATTTACGCTTATTTTATTCAGTTTTTACTAAATTTAATTCAACCATATTATGGTAAGTTATTGATTTATAGATAAGCAGTACACCTTTATTACAACATTCAGGACTCTTACTCATGAACCGAAATCAAAAGATTTTGTATGTTCAAGGGGAGATCTTAAGCCTAAATTCCAGTCTATTAAGCAATACAAAAATTTCACCAGAAATTAAGCATGTAATATACCTATTAGGTTTAAATCTACCTTATTCATACATTGAAGAAACAACTGGATTTAAACAATCCTACCTAAGAAAAATAAAATCTGTACACAAACAGGTTGTTGATTGCTTACAAGAAGAAACAGCCAATCTTTACAGTATTAACGGCATTAACTAATAAGGATAATAATAATGAATAGTAAGCCTTTACCCGTTGTAACAAACATCGGAAACCGTCACTCTTTACAAAACCACCTCGATACACTTCTTGATGTAGCATCGGCACAGGATAAGAACCTGCAAGCCATTAATAAAGCTTATAGCGGATTAATCAAATCTCTTATTTCCGCCGCCCAAGGAAAAGAAGAAATCAATAAATCACAGTTAGATTGCATCAAGATCTTACTAGCCGAACATAAGCACCTTAACAAAGTGGTAGCGGATATTGAGGAGTTGATTAAAAAGGTTCGTATCTACCAAGATGAAGAGGCTAAACACACTCCAAGTAAATCTGCTTCAAAACAAAAAATTTCACTCCCTAAAATTCCACTAGATACACCAATGTACGGAGGCGAAAAATAATGCACGTTAATTACTTCGGTGTTCATGCAGAACTTTGTCACAGCTTACTATCTGTATGGGGATATGATGAAGAAACCCTTAATCAGCATCATATCTACCTACCACTGATTACGTTATCCTCACCAGAAACGAAAGCTACGTTATGGCGGTCGATTCTGCAGCATCAAGAGGTATTACAAGTCGTTCTAATCAACAATGAAGATTACGGTGTTAAATACCTTTTATACGTCCTTCAAGAGTTCTGTACAGCTTGTAGCGATAAAGTAGGGTGTTTATATGATGATGTAGAAGAAGGGACGTTACAAGCCGCTTGGGAACATGTGGAACAGCATGTGATCCCCTCTTTGGGTGATGATAAATGTGTTATTACGTTTGGTGCAGTGTAATATCCTTGCTCTTGCTACTGAAGAGTCACAACCCAGTTACCACCTTTATCTTCAATTTCATATTCATAGTAAAAGTTGTTACACACCACCGTAAACCCTCTAGATAATATCATTTCTCTAATTGCTGAAATTGAGTCACATTTGTAACCAGTAAGTTGAATCATACGCACCATTTGTGGGATTACTTCTGGGTGCTCTTCAACTCCTTTTGGTAGGTTCACTCCAGATTCAAGCAGGTTCATTGAGTTATTATATGTCGTCCTTGCTGGTTTGCGCTCGGTCTCTGCTTGCTGAACAATCACTATTTCTCTTTGCTTTTTCTCGAATTGATTAATTCTACTTTGTAGTAGGGTTTTAGAGCTACTAACCTGACTCAGAACGTTTTTATACCTATCTTGCTTCAGGCAAAATGTGTCCATACTCGGAGATAGATATTTAAATTTTGAAACTTCTTTTAATTGATCAAGTTCAGAATCTAGGTCTAACAGTGATTTAGTTAGCGTTACGCCCTTCAAATCATTATCTTTAACTTTTTGGTAATTTTGGTCACAGAAAGATAGACGTTCACTCTGTTGTTTTTCTATTGAAGCCAATAGAGCAGCGTTACTTTGTTCTATTGACTCCAATTCCTGTTGATGTTGTTCGAGTTTTATTCGAGCATACTCATCACTAAAAAAGTTCAATTGCGGTCTGTATTTGCTGATTTCCCCTTTAAATTCTTTACAAAGTTCTGCAATTTGATCGTTATTGAATGGATTCTCGATGCAACGAGTAGAACCTATAGACTTTAAGTTATTGATTGTATCTTTTAATGCAGTTCTACACTCAATCTGAAGATTACCTGATCTAACTTGTCCAAAACTATCTTGATATTCTTTCATTATATGAGGTTCATTTCCGCTAAACACCGAACAGAAGTTATCTACACTTGACTTAATCATTCTTCCCTGTGCATTGAGCGAAACAATTACTTCTCCTCCAGAATTGAACTCGTATGGTAAGTATGAATTAGCCGCTTCCAAGCTGGCGGAAGCTACCATAAGTGATATTAAATAGTATTTACGCATTTATTGATAACCTAGTAGTGTTCGCACTTAACCTTAGTATCAATGCGAACTAACGTAAATATTCCATCTTTACAAAGTGTTGGGTATGTCACTTACTCATTTAAAGCGTTTATAAGGGCGTGAGGTTAAACGCTTTCAGTTATGGTTTCCCTATATCAAAATCTAACCTCTCTATTACTTCCTGTAACAACCTAGGCTTGTAGTCCTTACCATATCGACCATATGTCATTGTTTCATCTGTATGACCCAACAGGTAAGAAGCTGGACTATATTCAACACCCAACTGTTTGAACTCATTTGCTACAGTGTGTCGGAAAGAGTGGAATGTCTTTTTGTAACGTTCATTCTTGTTTAGAACTTTATCACGCTGAATACTGAACCACTTAGAAGGGTACTTACCGTAACCATCTTCTGGTAAGTATTTGAGAGTAGGGAACACTAGCCCTAAAGGTAAGCTTTTAACGTAGTCGATAAACCCTAACTTAATTAGTTTACTGTGTATCGGGATATTCCTAAATGCAGCTTTGGTTTTGAGCTTTTGATCCGGTCTATCTGCATTGATGGAGATACACCAAACTCCATCTATTTGCTTGATGTTGTCGGTATATAATTGACACAACTCATTAATTCTAGCTCCCGTGTACAAACCTAGTAGTGGTATCCAATAGTGCCAAGCTTCTTTGGGGGTCGTTTTGTATGGTTCTATAGTGAATAACTTTTTAATGTCAGAACGTGTGAAAACTTTCCTTTCTTCACTTGCTTTGATTTCTTTACGTACTTGCAACTTAGTAAACGGGTTTTTATCTGATTTTTCATTCAAAACCAACCAGTCAAAGAAACCGCTAACCACCTTCAACGTGTCGTTAATCGTATGAATACCGATAGGTTTATCACCAAAAGCAATAATTTGTTTAATCGGTTTCCCTTTGTAACGTGGGTTGTTGTTGATATTGGGCGGTAGCTGCACAAGTTGGTGTTTAAATGATAAGGCATCATCACGGGTGAATGAGTTAATCCCTTTGTCTTTAACAATGCGTAGTAGTAGTTCAAGCCTAGATCGATACCGAGCTAGGGCTTTTGGAGACACCCTATCCACTGTTTTAGCGGTCAGAAAAAACTCTATACATTCGGAGAGTTTCGGCTCTTTCTTTTTTACTTGCTGCTTAGCATTTACTTGGGGTCGCTCTGCTATAAATTGATTAGTTACAACAGGAGTCTGTGACAATGTTATGTATTGGAGTTGAAAGAATTCTCTATCGTAATTTGCAGTATGTTTCGTTGCTAGTATTACAGCCTCACGAGGGTTGGTTGTATGAAGAGAAAAACGTACAACTTTAGCATTTTGATAGTGATGTTGAAGGTGGGAGGGGATTCGTCTCTGATAGTAAAAGGTGTTGTTTCGTTTGGTGATATGTCTCATTTAAATGTACCCCAAAATGTGGGTAACATCTAAGAAAGTTAATAATATCAGATAGGTAACTCTAGAAATTTAAATCTCCAGAGGTTCCTCCAACTACAGTCCCCGCTACCTAGGTAGCACCTGAAATAGTTAATTCTTCGGCGAGTTATGCTAATCAAATGTTAAAATTTGATTAATAACCACTCTCCTGCAGTCTTCATCGGAACAATTACTCAATTAAATGAGTAAAGGTTAGTTAATGATGCTGGTCATCATTAACGTGTGAACTCTATCATGTTTTTGGTCCATTTCAACACCCTATGTCAATTTATTTTCAATGAAATAACCTCATCAATTTTCATGAAGGTATGTTTGCCAATCTTTTTGTGCGAGTCACGGCATAAATAAAATTTATTGGGTTAGGGAATGGAACCCAAAAACACTTCAGAACGATAAATGTGTTTCGACCGTTACGACATAAGTTATTCAATTAAGGACACAAAATTGATTAAAATCGGAGCACTTATTTTAAAATCTACGCTAAGTTGACCTTATGGTACGTATAAATGGGTTACAATGAATCTTTGTGAAACAGTCTACGGACCTAGGCAGTTTTTCATGAGTGGACAAGGAGGCGGTATGACCAGATTATTAGCCATTGCGGTGTTGATTGCAGTAGCATTTGTGCTGTTTCGTTATCGAACCAATGAAAAAGTCCAAAAAGCGACCGTTATAACATTAATTGGCGCATTTCTGATTTATACAGCATCAATTATGTTTGCGGAATTGATCCGCTAGCAAAGTAAAAGAGTCCTTGGAGTAGTATACGGTGAGTTCTCAGAACAAAATGGAAGAGCAAGACGACGTAGTTGTCATTGAAGAGCGTGACAAACGTACGCATATCTATATCGCAATCGCTGCGGTGTTAGGCTTGGCATTTGGTGGCCTTGTTGGATCGGTTGTCACTGCGAACAAGTGGGAATCGACTTACCACGTATTAGAAGAAAAGTATCAAGCACTAACGCAAGATAAAACCCAGTTGGCATCTCAAGTAAAAGTGCGTGAAGAGGCGCTTGACCAAGAGATACAAAACCAAGTTAGTGAGTTACTCGCCGCGAAAGATGAAGCTCATCAGAAAGCACTTAAGAAGTTGCAAAAGCAATTGACTGAGGTCGAGAAGGTTAACTTGTCACTAGAGTCTCAATTGAAGCAGCAGGCAGATAAGATCAACACGACGAAGTCAGAAAATGAGAAGTTGAGTCGTCAAGCGGATATGCAAGCGACTATGTTTGAGCGGTCCCGCGAAGTATTCCAGAAAGAGCTAAAAATTTCGCAAGAATTAGAGTCTCTCGAGAAAGAACGGTCGAAATTATTACCTAAGATTGAGAAACTCAAGAAAGAGTGTGACGTATTTTTAGAAGGCAAATCTTGGGACGTGAAGTCGGACGCGTGTGATAAACATGACGAAGCTAATTCACGACTAAGTCAGGTCGATCAAATGATTGAAGTCTATAAAATGGACCTCAAACAAATCAAAGCAATAACGGAAGATATCGGCCTTTAAGTCTTTTGTATCCGATTTTTGAAAAGCAAAAGGAGCTCTTTAAGAGCTCCTTTTTCGTTGTTAGCTATGACTTTAAGGCTGCTCGTATATTAGATTCGTGAGGCGTCATAGCCTGAGGCGAGCAGGAGCTCTCGTTCGTGTTTAATCAGCTGAGCTCGATCTTCAATTAGTTCATTGAGTGCTTGAGATGGCTTACCTGCTAATGCTTTGAACGAATCAAAAGATTCCGCGGTGTCGATTTTACCAATCATCTGACTGATGACATTACGAGCCTCACACGGGTTACTCGTCGTTGTAAAGTATTCTACTTGCTTTGCTGCCGATTTCATCTCAGTTAATAGCTCAAGCGGGCTACTTTCTTTGGCTACTGCCATGTAGTTATCCAGCACGCGCTTTGCATAAAGCAGTTCTTTGAGGGGGATATCTCTTCCGCTCTCGATTAGGGATTCGCTAAGGATCATACTTGAGCTCATGGGCATTCCTTCTTATTACTACGCCGCTTTTGATGTTTCCTTGAGTCTAATTTATTGAAGTCACATTGGGAATGGGTAAAAAGCATTTTTAACGCATTTTTATTCATTTATGAAAACACGAATGCGATGCTTATCTGGATCGATAGCCATAAAATTTAACCCATACACTGATGTCGCTGGTGGTTGAACAAACTCAACACCTAGGTCTTTCCAGCGCTTGTAAATGCGCTCTAGCATATGACTATTGGGCACCGATAAAGACAACTCGGTGCCACCACCTCTAATTCCGCTGTAGGGTGAAAGATTATCTCTTTGCTTGAGTGTCAACGTTAAGCCTTCGGTCAGTGGAATAGCGGCGAAGGTTGGAGACAACTGCGTGACTTTGCGTTCGAACAGTTTCGAATAAAAAACTTGGCTTATGTGGATGTCCTCAACGTAGAGAACGAATGAATTGATAGTCAGCATGGTTTGTTCCTTAATCAATTAGAAATAGTAGGGGCAATCTAACGGAAAGGAACGACAGGAGTTGTCAGTAGAACATTCTCGAAGGTAAGTGACAGAATAAGAAAAAGGAGCCGTTTAGCTCCTTTTTATCAGCGGAATCATTGGTATTAATGAGTGTGTTTGGAAGAATACCAGTTGTTTTGATACGCTTTAGATGCAAATAATGCGTTTGCTTTTGCACGCTCGATAATAGATTCGTCCACCTCTAGCGGCTTCATGGTTTGGTCTTTAAAGTCGTACGCCAGGGTCGATATCTTTTCACCAGGGGAAAGCACAACGAGATTGTCGCGCGTTAAATAACCAAAGTTTTTGTCGTATTGCATCATTGCGCGTTCATCTTCGCGAGCCAGTGGCTTCGTTAAATCACGACCAATCATCGGTGTTTTAGCATCTACCCCAATCAGAGATAACAGTGTAGGCGGCATGTCTATGTTGTTTGCTATGCGGTCATCTTTACGTGGTTGAATGCCTTTACCAAGGATCAATGCTGGAATGTGAAAGTGCTTAACTGGAACAAGGTTAGCGCCAGAAACACGTGCATCATGATCTGCAATTACAATGAAAATGGTATCATCCCAATAAGATGACTTTTTCGCCTTTTCAAAGAAAGTGCCCAAAGCGTAATCGGAATATTTAACGGCGTTGTTACGCGTCATATATTCTGAATCGTATGGCTCAATTTTGCCTTTTGGATACTCATAAGGGCTATGATTACTTGACGTAAAAACTAAGCTAAAAAAAGGTTTGTCGCTTTTTGAAAGGCGTTCAAACTCTTCGTTTGCTTTGTTATATAGATCTTCATCACTAACACCCCAAGAGCCAACAAAGCTTGGGTTGTTATAATCGTCTTCTTCTACTATTTGATCAAAACCGTTACCAAAGAAGAAAGTTTTCATGTTGTCAAAGTTGGCTTCACCGCCGTAAATAAATTGCGTGTGATAGCCTTGAGCTTTCAGTAAGTCCGCGATAGTAAAGAAACCCGTTTGGCTTTTACTCAGCTTCACTACAGCGCGAGAGGGAGATGGAGGAAAGCCCGTGGTTACGGCTTCAATTCCACGAACAGAACGAGTACCAGTGGCGTACATTTGTGTGAACTGCCAACCTTCCTTCATGAGTTCATCAAGGTTTGGTGTTAGAGGCAAACCGCCCAAATCACCGACAAATTGGGCGCCTAAGCTTTCTTGTAGCAAAATCACTAAGTTTTTATGTTTACCCTGGTAAGTCGCGGGGTTACTGTTCATGGTTGGGAGTAATGAAGGGGTGAAGTCGGACTTTGTTGATGAAGTGCGAACTAATTCCAACATCTTTTGAGTGTCCATTTTTCCGTAGAACTGCTCAGCACTCTTTTCTGACTTCATGCTATTAACCGCAAACAACAATGAGTAAGATGAGTTCAGTGCTAAGTCGTTAAGCAGTGGATCGTTAGAAAAGGCGACCATAGCAGGATTTAGCGGGCGGTGACCTAAAGATGAGCGAGCACCTGCAACCCCAAAAAGAACAACGAAAAGTGCCAATAGTGGTCGCCATTTCCAGTTGACCTGCTGCGCCTTATCGGTCAGTTTCTTACTCCACTTCCAACCTAAAGTGATGGTTAAAACTGTACCTAACGCACCAATAAACAGTTCTAATTTGTAGCCAGTCCAGAGCATACTCAAGACTTCTTTTGGGTAGATTAAGTATTCCACAAACAGGCGGTTTGGACGTAGGTCGTATTCCTGAATGAATGGCGCTGTTGCGAGCTCCATGTATACAAGCACCCAAAGCCCTAAAACCATCCATATGCGTAATATTCGCTTCCAACACTCTCCCATCTTACCGGTTAATGGCATGAAGGTTGAAAACAGTGCTGGAAGAATAAATAACCAGCAAAGCGTTGCAATATCTACGCGCAAACCTTGACCTAGGATGTAAATTAAGTCGTTTAGAGAGTCAATACGGTCAATCTGCCAAAAAGCTAGCAAAACTCTTGAGATAGACAGAAATAGAAGCGAAAACAAAGAAAAGGCAGCAATTGGCTGCAAAGGCCCCCACACAGAGCTCCTTGATAAGTTTTTCATATTTATTCGAATAGTTTAATTGTTATGTTGTGTTGTTTTTAGCAAAGCAAGCGTGAAATAAACGTGAATTATAATGTGGGTTTATGGTCGAGTAGTGTAAGTGTTGGTATGTCTATGTAAGGGGGAGGGGCGTTTGTGTAAAAAAAGAGCCAGTTGATAACACCAACTGGCTCTAGAGGTTGATAAAGGCATGATTACATTGCGGCTTTCTTCGCTTCTTCGACCCATGCGTCGAACTTTTTCTGGTTCGCTTTGATCCAGCCATTTACATGAGACTCGATGTCCGCTGAGCTGTTCTTACCTTGGCTCATCATCATATTCTGAGCACTAACATCATTGATATTTAGTTTGATGATTTCAAACAGCTTTGCAGCAGCAGGGTTGTTTTCTGTAAACTCTTTATTTGCAACGATGCGCATAGAGTTCATCTCGAAGCCGTAGTTCTTACCGTTCTCTAGTGTCGTATCAATGTCCTTACGCTCACCAGGAAGTGAAGAGAATGGCACTTCTAACCACACAACATCTTTCCCTGGAACTAAAACGCCACTTACCCAGTACGGTGTCCAAGTGTAGTAAAGAATCGGATCGCCTTTTTTGTAACGTGAGATTGTATCAGCGATAATCGCCGCGTAGTTACCTTGGTTGTGTGTTACTGTGTCACGAAGTTTGAAAGCATCCAACTGATGTTCAACAACCATTTCACAACCCCAACCTGGGTTGCAGCCAGTTAAGTCCGCTTTGCCATCGCCGTTTGCATCGAATAGCTTCGCCAATTTTGGATCTTTTAACTGACCAATGTTCGTGATGTTATATTTTTCCGCGGTTTTCTTATCGATCAAATAACCTTGCGCAGCACCACTTACGTATTGGCCTTTACGGAAGAACTTATCATCACCGCCAGACATCGTGTACTTATCGGCGTGAAGAGGGAACCAACCAACCGCTAAGAAAGTAGCATCACCTTTAGCAATAGAGGTGTAGCCTACGTTGTAGTCCACTTCTTTGGTCGGTTTAACATCGTAACCAAGCTCTTCAAGTGCGCGGTTTACGATCAACGTTTGAAATGTTTCTTCTGCAACGGTTGATTGAACAGGCTGAACAGTGACACCTTCACCCGGTAGTTCACTTGCCACACCATAAGTTGAAAATGCGATAGTACTTAGAGCTCCAACAGAGAGCGCTTTCTTCCATGAATTATTCATTGATGTTTCTCCTAAGTTTTAGATCGTCTTGGTTCGTCTTTGTTTTCAGTTTTAATAGGTATGAAACAGGACCTGTGTGATACCAGCGAAGTTTAGTGTTGCCCGCATTAACCCCTAACACCTGGGTGATACGGTCTAACAAAATCGCAAGAATAACGATGCCTAAGCCACCAACGGCAGCAAGACCCATATCAAGTCGGCCAATACCACGAAGTACCATTTGGCCTAAGCCGCCAACAGCAATCATTGAAGCAATCACTACCATAGAAAGTGACAGCATTAAGGTTTGGTTTACACCTGCCATGATGGTTGGTAACGCCAACGGTAACTGGATGCGATAAAGCATCTGTTTTTTGTTTGCCCCGAAAGAGTGGCCAGCTTCGATAAGCTCTTCAGGTACTTGCTGAATACCCAAAATAGTCAGGCGCACAACGGGAGGCAGGGCGAAAATGATCGTTACTACTACGCCAGGAACGTTACCAATACCAAACAACATAACAATTGGCACAAGGTAAACGAACGCGGGAGTCGTTTGCATTGCATCTAATATTGGCCTAACAAATTTGGCAGCGGTTTGGCTCCTTGCCAACCATATCCCCATTGGTAGCCCTATAAGCAAACAGAAGAAAACGGCGGTTAACACCAGTGCTAGCGTTGTCATCGCTTGTGACCACGCACCAATTAGGCCGATGAAAACAAGGGATACAAGAGTAGAAAAACCAAGTTTTACATTGGAAAACTGCCACGCTAGCAAAAATAAAATGAGTACCATTATAGGCGCAGGTGTAGACACCAAAGCAGTTTCAAACGACGTTAGAATAAAGTCGATTGGAACTCGTATTGCTTGGAAAACAGGTCGACCATGTTCCACCAGCCAGTTCAAACCGGACTCTACCCAGCTATCGAGGGGTAAAACCGCATCTTGGAATGGGTTCATAATATCGAATGATGCTTGCTCTACAGTTTCTGAGTTGAGCCAATCATTACTTGGCGCGGCCTCTGTACCTTGCGACCAAGGATCATCTTGCGCAGGAGCAGTATTTGACCAGGGATCATTGTTAGTTTGCTCTGAAGACATCGTGTTAATCCTTATCTAGTGTTTGTAGAAGACGTGATTTAGTCACGACACCAAAGTAAGTTCCTTTCTCATCTACGACAGGCACGGCATAAGGAACACCAGCAACCAGACCCAAAATGTCATTAATTGACTGATCAGGCTGAAGAGTAACTTCATCCGGTAATTGAGCACTGGCTAACGAACGGTTTTCTTTATGAGCCAAACGTAGTGAATCAAGAGATACGATGCCGGAATATCGGCTAGATTTATCGACGACAATACCGTAATCACGGTCGTGATCCATCAGAATCTGCATCGCAGAGCCTGGACCGTCATTTTCCGATTTCTTAAAAACAGCCGCTGGCTTCTTGCGCGCGATATCTTTTGCTGTCAAGACACTTGCGATGTTTACGCCGCGGAAAAACGCTTCGACATAATCATTTGCTGGACTGTGTAATATTTCATCAGGTGTACCAACCTGAACAACCTCACCGTTTTGCATGATGGCGATACGGTCGCCAATGCGCATTGCTTCATCCAAATCATGAGAAATGAAGACAATTGTGCGTTTGTCATCGTTCTGTAGACGAATAAGCTCATCTTGCATCTCAGAACGGATCAATGGGTCTAAAGCGGAAAACGCCTCGTCCATTAATAGGATGTCAGGATCACAGGCTAACGCTCTCGCTAAACCAACGCGCTGTTTCATACCACCGGATAATTCGTCAGGGAAAGATTCTGCATAAGGGTCTAAACCCACTCTTTCTAAGGCGGAAAGGGCACTTTTCTGACGCTCATTAACATCGATGCCGGCAAGTTCTAAACCAAAGGCGGCATTTTCAATCACCGTCATGTGTGGCATGAGTGCGAAACTTTGAAACACCATTGAGATATTATTACGACGAACTTCTCGAAGTTCATTCTCGGAGATGTGGGCGATATCTCTTCCTTTGAGATAAACACTACCTTTAGTCGGCTCAATGAGCCGGTTAAGAAGTCGAACAAGGGTGGATTTCCCGGAGCCAGAAAGGCCCATGATTACGAAAATTTCCCCTTCATTTATGGTGAGAGATACATCGTTTACGCCGACTGTTAAACCTGTCTGTTCAAAAATACCGTCTTTATCGACGCCTTTGTCGATAAGCGAGAAGGCTCTATCTGGGTCTTCTCCAAACACTTTATACAGTCCCTTAACTTCCAGTATGGGATCCATGTTATCTGTCCTTTTTCGTGTGTTTATAACTGTTTAACGATTTGTACTCTAATTAATTTTAGTTCAACTTTCAACGAAAGGGGGTTGGTTAACTAGTTCTGCCGTGCATAGAGAATTCGTTGAGCAAGGTATGTTCAATTCTTATTTTTTATATTTAAAACAATTGCTTGTGATGTGTTTTTATCCGCCATAACGTTGCCCTGACGTAGGGTTGAATTTATTTTGAATTTTTTTGTACATTTCAACTCAACTCGCTTGCATAGATATAAGCTGTGATAGCTTAGAACTCTACATATAAAAAGGTTAGAGCTCTAATTTTTGGTTAAGGCTTGGTCCTGTGAAATCGGTTAGGTACTGTTATCCTTAGATTTATTTATTGCTTGATTTCACTCAGGGTGATATTTATCGCTGTAGTTTAGGCAACGTATGGAATAAAAAATGGAAGCCGAACAGTTAGAAGTGCTCAATTTCATTAGCCAGTACCCACCTTTTGATGACCTACCTGAAGAGCAGCTTAGAAAAATTGCTCTCAATGCCGAGGTTGCATACTTTCGGCAAGGAACAAAAATTCTTAACTTCGGAGATACGATCCGCGACTTGTATATGGTGAGAAGTGGGGCGGTAGAGATTTATCGACGTAAAGGTGAACTTTACAACAGGATTGATGCTGGTGGACTGTTTGGTCAGATGGGGTTGTTGATGAACAACCGCGTACGTATGCCAGCCAAAGCGATAGAAGACACTCTCGTTTACTGTATTCCGGAAAACATCTTCAATGAACTTTGTGATGAGTTTGAAAACTTTGCGGACTACATGGAACTGGAAGATAGCGCGCGTTTGCGAAGCGCAATATCTAGCCGCTCCGAAAGCAATGACTTTACCACCGCTAAGGCACGTAAAATCTTAGCAAGAGATCCAGTAACTCTGGAGGCAACGGCTTCAATTCAGGAAGCTGCGATACTAATGGCAGAGGAAAATGTCACCTCTCTGCTCATTATTCGCCCGACAGAGGAGCTCACAGAAGAAGATGATGAACAGCTGCTTGGAATATTGACTGATCGCGATCTTTGCATTCGCGTACTAGCTCAAGGTATTGATACCAATATTTCAGTGAGTGAGGTCATGAGTTATGACGTGGTTTCATTGGATTATAACGCCTATGTGTTTGAGGCCATGTTAACCATGTTGCGTTACAACGTGCATCATTTACCAATTTTAAAAGATAAAAAGCCGATAGGAATTATTGGCATGACGGACATCGTTCGTTACGAATCTCAGAACAGCCTATTGCTAGTGAGCTCTATTTTTCAGCAAACCAGTGTCGAGGATCTCAAGCAGGTTTCTGAACAAGTAAAAGACTGTTTCGTAAGAATGGTCAATGAAGATGCCAACGCGCACATGATTGGTCGAGCCATGTCGGTTATAGGCAGTAGTTTCAAACAACGCCTCGCTGAATTAGCTGAGCAAGAGTTCGGCCCAGCGCCCATTCCTTATTGTTTAGTCGCAATGGGTTCAATGGCGAGGGATGAGCAGCTAATTGTAACGGATCAAGATAACGCCCTTATTCTCGATAACAGTTATGACGTTGAGATTCACGGAGAGTACTTTGAAAAGTTTGCTAAATTTGTTTGTGATGGTTTAGCGGCATGCGGCTATGCTTATTGTACTGGAGACATTATGGCTACCAACCCAGAATGGCGAAAAACTCGTGCAGAATGGGAAGAATGCTTTGGAAACTGGATAGACAATCCAACCCCTGAGAGATTGTTAAATAGTAATATCTTTTTTGATCTCCTCGGTGTGCATGGGCGAGTGAAATGGGCGGAGCAATTAAGCAGCTTTATTGTGAGACGAGCGAAAAGAAATAACCGCTTTCTTGCTTGTATGGCGTATAACGCAATACGTAGGACGCCCCCACTGGGCTTTTTCAAAGACTTTGTGATGGAGAAAGATGGTCGTCATCGCAACTCGATTAACTTGAAGCGAAGGGGGACGGCTCCGTTGGCCGATTTAATACGGGTGCATTCTCTGGCAATCGGTTCGCGATCGCAAAACTCTTTCGACCGTTTAGATGACATTAATGATGCTGGCATTTTACCGAAAGGTCGAGGTTTGGATTTAAGGGATGCGATGGAGCTAATCTACATGGTTCGAATTCGTCACCAAGCCCTTGATATAGAAAATGGAGAAGAGCCAGACAACAATATTGAGCCGGAGAACATGTCTGAATTTGAACGTCGAAACTTAAAAGCAGCATTTCAAATTCTAAGTAACGCTCAGAACTTCATTAAGTTTCGATACCAGAGAAGTAGCAAATAATGTGGTTCTCAAAAAAAGTAGAAAAAGAACAGCCGTTGTTGGATACATCCCAGACGCCAGAGTGGTCAATGTTGTTCAAACAACTAGCTAAAGAAGCGAAAGACGAGAGGCTCAAACGCTACTATTCGACACCGATGGTTAATGGGGAAACACCAATTGAACAAGTGCCATTTGTCTCGGTAGACTTTGAGACAACAGGATTGAACTCGGAAGAGGATGTCATTCTCACGATCGGACTTGTGCCGTTCACTATTGATCGTGTTCAATGTAATGGTTCTGCTCATTGGGTCGTTAACCCAAACAGAGAGTTAAACCACGAGTCTGTCATTATTCACGGTATCACTGACTCTGAGGTTAAAAACGCGCCGCAGCTGTCTCAGATCTTGGGTGAAATATTGGACGCGTTGTCAGGCAAAGTGGTACTTGTTCACTACAAGAACATTGAAAGGCAGTTCTTTAATAACGCCTTGCTAAATAGCATCGGAGAGGGGATACAGTTTCCTGTTGTTGATACGTTAGATATTGAGTATGCGATACAACGCCGTGAATGCAGAGGTTTTATCAATAAGTTGAAAGGCAAGAAACCCGGTTCTGTACGATTAGGGCACGCTCGTGAAAGATATGGCCTCCCTGCTTATCAACCTCACCATGCCCTGACGGATGCGTTAGCAACTGCGGAGCTGTTTCAAGCACAACTGCAGTATCACTTTAATCGAAACATGCCAATATCTTCGGTTTGGCAATAGGCGTTATTTATGGTGAAAACAATAAAATGCAATGAGAGATAGGGGGCTTTAAGATTATGATGGCGGATTGAGTAACCGCTTATAAGAACAATGTTTTATGAACATGTGCTTGGTAGTGATGAAGACGTTTCATTACTCGAACTCCGACGAAAGTAATTTAAACTTGGTCACGTATTTTTAAGGAGATTATCCGTGAGCACCGATAATAACGGTGGCATTCAACGCCCCGATGGAAAAGTAAACGCAATAGATACTGACTATCAAATTGGTCAGGATAACGTTGCGCTAAAGGTAGGCCCATTTGGCCTTGATATTCACAACCGTGTTTTTGCAATTTCTGGCTTAGCAATCGTCATGTTTGTTGTGATAACACTATTATTCCGAGAACAGGTAGAGCCGTTTTTTGCAGACCTACGAGCGGGTTTGTTACACAATTTAGACTGGTTTTTTCTCGCTTCAGGTAATATTTTTGTCATTGTCTGTGTCGGATTGATCTTCACACCATTGGGCCGTGTGCGAATCGGTGGTACTGAAGCAACACCGGATTACTCCTATGCCGGATGGTTGGCAATGCTATTTGCTGCAGGTATGGGCATTGGTCTCGTATTCTTCGGTGTATCAGAACCGATGTCCCATTTTAGTTCTGCGATTGGTGGCGTGAGCGTTGAGAATGGTGTACGTACTGACTGGGCACCGCTAGGTGGTGCAGAGGGCGATGCAACTGCAGCTTCGGCATTAGGGATGGCTGCGACGATTTACCACTGGGCACTTCATCCGTGGTCAATATACGCGCTCTTGGCTCTTGGGCTGGCTATCTTTTCATTTAACAAAGGTTTGCCACTCACCATGCGCTCAATTTTTTACCCTCTGTTTGGTGAGCGTGTATGGGGTTGGACTGGTCATATTATCGATATTCTTGCAGTGGTAGCGACGGTTTTTGGTTTAGCAACATCGCTAGGCTACGGTGCATCTCAAGCCGCAACGGGTTTGAACTTCCTGTTTGATGTCCCAATGACCAATACGACGCAGGTTATATTGATTATTGGTATTACTGCGCTCGCTTTAATCTCTGTTGTGGCTGGACTCGATAAGGGCGTGAAAATCTTATCTGAAATCAATATGGGGCTTGCAGCACTGCTATTGCTATTTGTTATTGTTGTTGGCCCGACGATTGCGATTTTAACTGGTTTCTTCGAGAACATCGTTTCCTATGTGGCTAATATCCCTGCCTTATCTATGCCATTTGGACGAGAGGATGTGAATTACTCTCAAGGCTGGACGGCGTTTTACTGGGCGTGGTGGATTTCTTGGTCACCATTTGTGGGTATGTTCATCGCACGTGTGTCTCGCGGTCGTTCAGTTCGTGAGTTTATTATTTGCGTTATTCTTATCCCATCTTCAGTTTGTGTGTTATGGATGACGGCTTTTGGCGGTAACGCAATTAGCCAATATGTTAATGATGGCTACGAGGCGGTGTTTAACGCAGAACTACCTTTAAAACTTTTTGCCATGTTAGATGTTATGCCATTGGCTGAGATAACATCTTTTGTCGGCATTATCTTAGTCGTGGTGTTCTTCATTACCTCTTCTGACTCAGGATCACTGGTTATTGATACTATTGCTGCGGGCGGTAAGGTCGATGCACCAACGCCACAACGCGTGTTCTGGTGTACGTTTGAAGGTTTGGTTGCGATTGCATTGATGTTGGGTGGTGGTCTAGCTGCTGCTCAAGCAATGGCGGTGACGACTGGTTTACCATTTACTATTGTCTTGCTTGTTGCAACGGTATCTTTGATAAAAGGTTTGATGGATGAACCTCGTCCAAAGGTGGTTTCTAAGAAATCAAAATAACTAGTATCAGCAGTTAAATTATTGATAAAAGCGGTATGCGAAAGCATGCCGCTTTTTTTTGGATTTCTATTTTTCTCTGAGAAATGAACAGCATGGAAAATGGTCTTATTCTGGTTGTTTTTTGTACTGCGCATTTGGGTGACTATTTAATAAATTAGACCTCGAACTATTTTAACTTTTGGTTAATAGGTTTATTTTTGTGATATGTGCCACAAAAATACCGATAAAAAGGCGGATTATTTGATTTTTAGTCGCGAGGGATGCCCATAATAAAAAGGAAATTTAATTAGACCTCAAAGGATATGTATTTTCACATGATCACATCAGCACCTTGGGTCCTTTATCCAGAGATTGGAGAAGACTCAAGTAAAAAATGGATTTTTCGTGAGCCTAAAATCTCTGATGGTGACGACATTTACAGCTTGATTGCAGACTGTCCTCCATTGGACATGAACTCATCTTATTGCAATTTCCTACAGTCTACGCATTTCAGCAAAACCAGTATTTTGGTTGAGCAAAAAGGCGAAATCGCAGGTTTCATTTCCGGTTATCAGAAACCAGACGAGCAAGACGTTTTATTTGTCTGGCAAGTTGCAGTCTCACCTCGCTTTAGAGGTCATGGTTTAGCATTCCGCATGTTGAAAGAACTTCTCACCCGAGAGGAATTAGGCGGTGTTAAATCGGTAGAAACTACCATCACGGAAGATAATAAAGCCTCTTGGGCACTGTTCAAAAAGTTAGATGCGATGAACGGCAATTCTGGCCAAGTAAGCACATTTTTGGATGAAGAAGCCCACTTTAAAGGCAAACACGATACAGAATATTTGTATCGCATTCCTCTCAAATAATCCTCAAACAATAGGAATTAAAAACGGTCTCATCATGGATATTTTCAAAAAGCAGGAATCCAACGTACGCTCATATTCAAACAATTTCCCGGTCGTTTTTCGTAAAGCGAAAGGCTGCTGGCTAGAAACAGAACAAGGTGAACGATACTTAGACTTCCTTGCTGGAGCGGGATCTCTAAATTACGGCCATAACAATCCAGTACTAAAACAAGCGTTGCTTGAGTACATTGAAATGGACGGTATTACTCACGGTTTGGATATGCACTCAGAAGCGAAAGCATCGTTTCTGGAAGCGTTGGATACTTACATCCTTAAACCAAGAAACTTGGATTACAAGGTTCAGTTTACGGGCCCAACAGGTACTAACGCTGTTGAGGCGGCATTGAAGCTGGCTAAAAAAGTAAAAGGCCGCGACAGCGTCGTTGCGTTTACTAACGGTTTCCATGGTTGTACTGCTGGCGCACTGGCTGCAACGGGTAACCAGCATCACAGACAAGGTAACGGTTCTAGTCTAAGTAACGTCACTCGTATTCCATTTGAAGGTTACGCTGGCGTAGATGGTCTTGCGCTGTTCGAAACCATGCTAAATGATAACTCTGCAGGTATGGATAAACCAGCCGCTGTACTTCTTGAAACTGTGCAGGGTGAAGGTGGTTTAAATGCTGCTTCAAACGAGTGGTTACAACGTTTGAGCAAAATCTGTAAAGCCAATGACATTCTTGTGATTGTCGATGACATTCAAGCAGGTTGTGGACGTACCGGTACTTTCTTTAGTTTCGAGCCGTCTGGTATCCAACCGGATATCGTGACGCTATCGAAGTCGATCGGTGGTTACGGTTTGCCGATGGCTGTCGTATTACTTAAGCCTGAGCTTGACCAGTGGAAGCCAGGCGAGCATAACGGTACGTTCCGTGGCAATAATCACGCCTTTATTACTGCTGCAAAAGCACTAGAAATTTACTGGGCAAACGATGATTTTGAAACACACATCAAGCAGTGTTCAGACAAGGTAAGTGCTGTTATTGACCGTTGTGTTCGTCGCTTTCCACAAATGTTTGTGCAGAAAAAAGGCCGCGGCATGATGGTTGGTATTGAATGTATCAATGGTGACATGGCATCTGAAATTGCGAAAAACTGTTTCGAGAATGGAATGGTGATAGAGACAGCGGGTCCAGACGATGAAGTTGTGAAGTTCTTCTGTCCACTAACTATCAGCGAATCAGAGCTAGATCAAGGACTAAGCATCTTTGAAAATGCAGTAGAGACTATCGCTGCGAAACATTTCAAACAAGCATCTTAATAAGGATTTTAATTATGATCGTCAGAACTCTAGATGAATGCCGCAACAGCGAACGACGTGTTGTTTCAGATAACTGGGAAAGTGTCCGCATGTTGTTGAAAGACGACAACATGGGTTTCTCTTTCCACATCACAACGATTTATGAAGATACAGAAACTCATATTCACTATCAAAACCACCTTGAATCGGTGTTTTGTATGAGTGGTGAAGGTGAGATTGAAGTTGTAGGTGGAGAAACGTACCCAATTAAACCAGGTACATTATACATCCTTGATAAACACGATGAGCACTACTTGAGAGCTTATAAGAATAAAGAAATGGTAATGGCGTGTGTGTTTAACCCACCGATTACTGGCGCTGAAGTGCACGATGAAAACGGTGTTTATCCTCTCGTTGACTAAAAGATGATGGTGGGGTGCTTTGCCACCCCACACTTAACTATCTCTTCTTTTTTCTTTTTAAAGTTACCAATCAAAAAAAGGCTTATCATGACATTTACCGTAGAAAAAATCGGCGGTACATCAATGACAGCATTTGATGCTGTTCTCGACAATATTATTCTTCGTCCCAAAACACCATACAATCGTATTTTTGTCGTATCTGCATACGGTGGTATGACCGATGCGCTGCTTGAGTGTAAAAAAACCAGTAAACCAGGCGTTTATCAGCTTATCGCGAAACGCGACGACAAATGGGAAGAAGCGTTAGCGTACGTTGAAAGCCGTATGTTGCTGACCAATGAAAATATTTTTGCGGACCCAATGAATCGTATCCGTGCGGATAAATTCATTCGCTCCCGCATTGCTGAAGCGAAAAACTGTATCGCGAATATTTTAGAAACCTGTCAGTACGGTCAATTTTCGTTGCGCCAGTACTTGCCTCAAATTCGAGAGTTTCTCTCGTCTATCGGTGAGGCACATAGTGCTTACAACACAGCACTAAAACTAAAAAATATGGGTATTAACGCTAAGTTCGTTGACCTGTCTGGTTGGGATAATCAAGCGCCAAGAAGCCTTGATGAGTCGATCAGTGACGCGTTTGCTGATATCGATGTATCAAAAGAACTGCCAATCGTGACAGGTTATGCTTACTGTAAAGAGGGCCTAATGCACACTTATGACCGAGGTTATAGTGAGATGACATTTAGCCGAATTGCAGCAATAACAAAAGCGGATTTAGCAGTAATTCACAAAGAGTACCACTTGAGCTCAGCGGACCCACGCGTTGTTGGCCCTGAAAAAGTATTACCAATTGGTAGTACAAACTATGACGTAGCAGACCAACTTGCCAACCTTGGCATGGAAGCGATTCACCCAAATGCCGCTGCGGGTTTGCGTGAAAGTGGTATTGAGCTACAGATTAAAAATACATTCGAACCTGAACACGAAGGTACTTTGATCTCTTCAAGCTATCGTCCGGAAGAAGACAAAGTCGAGATCATCGCAGGTAAAGAAAAAGTATTTGCACTGCATTTGTTTGACCAAGCAATGGTAGGAAAAGCCGATAACGTTAGTTACGAATTGATGGAAATCATCTCCGATGCTCGTGTAAGTTTGGTTGGTAAAGAGATGAACGCGAACTCTATTACTTACTATCTAGGTGGCAGTACTGATAGCTTAAACAAAGTATTGTACAAAGCAGAGAAACGTTATCCGAATGCCTCGATTAAAGGCCGTATGGTCGCGCTTATCTCAGCCATTGGTTCTCAAATTGATACCAACAAGACGTTGGCAAAAGGTGTACTTGCATTGATGAATAATGGCGTTACGCCAGTTGCACTGCACTCATCGTTGAGAAATGTAAATGTTCAATTTGTTGTCGGTGATAAGGAATACCAGCACGCGATTTGCGCATTGCATGATGAGTTTTTCCAAAGTAGCAGTTTAGCTAAATCGGTTAATGTGGCTTAGTTTATCCACGGTTAAAATACAAAGGAGAGCAGGTTAGCTCTCCTTTTTTGTTTTTCAGTTTGTACTCACAATGCCCGCTTTTTATAGGCTAAACAGGCGATTTAAGTAAGTTCCTGTGTGGCGATACATATAAGCCAGCAGAAAGGTCTGCTGGCTTAATGTTACTGATTAACTAACGTTAACTTAGTTTACTTAAACTTGCTGATTTCTTGTTCAACTTTGTCTAGTTGCTGCAGCTTCTCTTGCATTTTTAGAGAGTCGTAGTTTAGTGAAGCAGGGTTCATCGCTGTGCCACGTTGCATTGGGTATTCTGGAAGTGTTTTAAAGAACTCTCCCACAACGTCTTGTACAGGTACAAATAGCCACATGTTGTCAGCCATCCAACGCAAGTACATTTGTGATTCACTTGGGCCTTTTTCGAATGGGTCAGCACGTAGGTGGATGATTTTAGGCCAGTTCGGAGCAAAACGAACTGCGTTACTTAGGTTCCCTTCAAGCGTTGCAAAGTGAAGTTTCCAGTCATTCCAGCGGACAGCGTTTAATTCACCATTAGACGTAAAGTAAAGCAGCGACTCACGAGGGCCTTTTTCTTCCTTCCCTTCAAAGTATGGCATGAAGTTATAACCATCTAAATGTACACGCCACTCTTTGCCATTTGCTTTGTAGCCTTCTGCCAGTTTTTCTTTTACATCAGGTACGCCAGCAGCTGCCAATAATGTAGGCAACCAGTCTTGGTGTGCCATCATTTCATTGATCTTGGTTCCTGGCTTAATGACGCCTGGCCAACGAACCAGTTGAGGAACACGCATACCGCCTTCCCAAGTTGTACCTTTTTCACCATGGAATGGTGTTGCGCCACCATCTGGCCAAGTCATGGTTTCTGCGCCGTTGTCCGTTGAGTAGATAACGATAGTGTTGTCTGCAACACCTAGCTCATCCAGCTTGTCGAGTAAAACACCTACATGATCATCGTGTTCCAGCATACCATCGGCATAAATGCTTACGCCTGATTTACCTTGGTATTTTTCCTGCAAGCGAGTCCAAACGTGCATACGAGTGGCGTTATGCCAAATAAAGAAGGGTTTATCCGCCTTAACTGCTTTTTCCATAAATGCCAAAGAGCTCTCTAGGAACTCTTCATCTGCGTGCTCCATACGTTTTCGTGTCATCGGGCCAGTGTCTTCAATCTTACCGTCGGCATAAGACTTAATGACACCACGAGGGCCATAGTTTTTACGAAACTCTGGGTCTTTAGGGTAGTAATAAGTTTCAGGTTCTTCTTCTGCGTTTAGGTGATATAAGTTACCGAAGAATTCGTCAAAGCCGTGTTTTGTCGGTAAGTGCTTATCTTGGTCACCTAAGTGGTTTTTACCAAATTGACCCGTCATGTAACCTTGTTCTTTTAACAGATCTGCAATGGTTGGCGCCCAATCAGGTATGCCGTGGTCAGAGCCTGGCATACCAATTGTTAACAAACCCGTACGAAATGGCTCTTCACCCGTAATAAAGGCCGCGCGACCAGCAGTACAAGACTGTTGTCCGTAGTGATCTGTGAACAACGCACCTTCATTCGCGATACGGTCGATGTTTGGCGTTTTGTAACTCATCATACCTTGGTTGTATGCGCTGATATTCCAGTAGCCGATATCGTCACCAAAAATTGCCAGAATATTCGGTTTGTCGGCTGCCATAGCAGCACTGGACGCCGCTAACAGTCCTGCGCCCACAGCGATTTTGCTCAATTGATTTGCCATAAAAACTCCAGATTGTTGAGAGTAAAGATAAGCACAAGTGAGCCTTATGCTTAGTTGCTGCATAAGTTAATGATGTATATAGAAAAATCCTCTTATACTCGATATAACCATAAGTTATTGCTAGGTTGTAACCATTTGTTAATTAAGAAGAAATAGGATTGTTCTATTAGTTTGTAGAGATTCGTAAAGTAGATTTAGATCACTTAAGAGCCTTATTTTTATTGCGTAGTAGAAGAGGGGATGGAAATGAAAAACAATAGGATGCTCGCTTGTTTTACGGTCCTAAAGCAATACTAAAGTCGTTATGTATTGCTTGTAATTATTTGTATAACCAGTGATTTAGTGTCTATATTGATTTAGGTTGTACATTATAAATATAAGGATATCTATGAGTCAGTGGGCAGGCCGGTTTCGCATTTTATTGCTGGTCAACGTTGTTGTCAGTTTTATGGCTTTTTCTCAAGAGTTATTAACAGAGAAACCAAATATTCCTTCAGGCTTAAATCCAGAATATGCTGGCACACAAGCTTGTATAGATTGCCACCAAAACGAAGTGGAGGCCTGGAAAGGGTCACATCACGATATGGCCATGAAGCATGCAAGTACAACCTCTGTACGTGGTGATTTTGATAACCATGTTGTAACGCACAAAGGAATGCCTAATCGTTTTTTTAAAAAAGGCGACGAATTTTGGGTCAATATTCAAGGTGCTGACGGGCAATGGCATGACTATAAGATCAGCTATACATTTGGCTGGGAGCCATTACAGCAGTACATGGTCGAGTTTGAAGATGGCCGCGTGCAGCTTATTCCTTTTGCTTGGGACACAAGAGCTAAAGTTGAAGGGGGACAGCGTTGGTTTCATCTTTATCCAGAAACGACAACAACGGATGAATTCTATTGGACCAATACCGGGCAAAATTGGAACTTTATGTGTGCTGATTGCCATTCAACGAACCTAAAGAAGAATTACGACGCTGACAAAAACACTTACAACAGCTCATGGTCAGAGATTAATGTGGGATGCGAAGCATGCCATGGTCCCGCTAGTCAGCACATAGAACTGGCCAAGAAATACAAAAATGCTGGCACTTCTTTTGAGCATGACAGCCATTATGGCTTTGATCGAAATTTGTCTAAAGCAGTGTCGGATTGGGTGTTTGAGGAAGGCCATAGTACGTTACAGCCGAAATCAATTGAAGCAACCAATCAAGTGCAAACATGCGCTCAATGCCATAGTCGCCGAACCCAGTTAAATGAAACAGGTGATCATGTTAAAGGTTCCTTTTTTGATAAATATCGCTTAAGTCTTATAACACCTGAACTCTACTATCATGATGGACAGATTTACGACGAAGATTATGTTTATGGTTCGTTTCTTCAATCTGAAATGGCGGAGAAGGGGGTCACGTGCACTAATTGTCATGATCCACACACGGCAGAGTTAACGATCCCAGAAGAGGCAGTATGTTCGCAATGCCATATTGCATCGGAATATACACCTGAAAAGCATACCTTTCATAAGGCTGGATCTGAAGCATCGCAATGTACGACTTGTCACATGCCAGAAACGACTTACATGCAAGTCGATCCTCGTAGAGACCACAGTTGGCATATTCCACGACCGGATTTGAGCAAACATATTGGAACGCCCAATGTTTGCATGTCATGCCATGAAGATAAAAGCAATCAATGGGCCGATGAACAGATAGCAGAATGGTACCCGAATTCGAAGTATCGTAATCAGCAACATTTTGCTGTCGCATTTTATGCGGATTCAATTGGTCATCAAGGAGCAGCAAATGCGTTGGCATACTCTGCTCAGGATTCGTCGTTAAAAGACATTATTCGTGCTTCAGCCCTGGAGAGAATGGGGGGCAATACTGACCAAAATACAACAGTATCTTTGGCTAGGGCCGTTAAGAATGAGAATGAAATGGTTCGATTAGGGGCAATTTCAGGCTCGTCTGGTTATGAATTTCATGATCGGTGGCGGATTCTAGAGCCATTGCTTGGTGACCCGGTGCTTTCAGTGAGAGCGGAAGCTGCCTCGGTGCTGGTAACGAACTACGCACAAATGACCCCTTTACAAAAAGATGTCATTAAATCGCCCTTAGAAGAGTATATGGAAATTCAAGAGTTTAATGCCGATCGTGGTTTCGGAAGAACCAATTTGGCGAATGTGTACCGCAGCTTAGGTGAAATCGACAAAGCGGCCGAGCTGTATAAACAAGCGATCAGCATCGAACCCTATTTCGAAAATAGCTACGTTAACCTAGCAGATTTGTATCGCCACCTAGGTAAAGAAGAAGCGGCGCTCACGGTGCTACAACAAGGGATGAAAGCTCAACCTAAATCCAGCACATTACCATACAGCGCAGGTCTTTCTTTGTTGCGTCAAGGCAAAGCTGATGAAGCGAAAAAGCTACTTAGACGCGCCGCAGAAATTGGTGAAACTAATGCTCATTATTGGTACGTGTACGGTCTAGCTTTAGAAAAAAGCGATGTTCTAGAAGCCAGTAAAGCGTTGCATACAGCATTTGAAGTCGGTGGCAATCCACAACACTTGTATGCTCAATGCGAGGTTCTAGCGAGAAATCATAAAAAAGGCGCTGTCGCTTTTGCTTTCGACAGGTGCATACAAGAGCTTAGTCACTATGCGCCTAAACAAGCTATTAATCAGCTTAAAGCCTCTATTGTCGGGGTCAATAGAAGCTAATTACCAAAAGTGGAGCTTTTATCGCTCCACTTTTTCTTACTTGGTTTAATCAGCGTCTTTCGCTAATCTCAGCCCCATATCGGACATGATGACTGACTGGCTAGCAAAATCGCGACGATAGTTTTCGGATTCGTCAGCATCATAGGCAAAGCTACCACCTCGTACAGACTTGTGTGCAAGGCTTTCTTTTTCATCTTTTGCGTTTACCGGATTATCACTTGGTGCTGATTTGTAATAACCTTCATCAAACGCATCAATAACAAACTCACCAACATTACCCGTCATATCGTATAAGCCAAGCTCATTCGGTTTTTTCTGACCTACCTTGTGTGCCTTATTGTTTGAGTTACTGGCATACCAGGCAACGTCGTTAATATCATCAGACCCCGCGTAAGTGAATCCTTGACTTAGATTCCCCCCTTTCGCTGCAAACTCCCATTCTGCTTCGGTGGGTAAACGATAGTGCTCTCCCGTTTTTTCATTCAATTTCTTTATAAAATAATTGGCTTGTTGCCAGCTAATGTTATTCACGGGCGTATTTGGGTTTCTAAAATAACTCAGAGAAGAGCCTGTAACCGATTCGAATAACTCTTGGGTTACCTCAAATTTTGCCAAATAGAAATCTTCCACGCGAACGGTGCGGGCCGGGCGCTCGGATTTATTTGCTGATGGATTATCCGAGCCCATCGTAAATTGTCCGCCTTCAATAAGAACCATATCTTGATCGATTTTTTGAGCAAGAGGGCTAGGTTGTGTTGTTGCACATCCAGTCATAATTAGCGAAATCGAAATAGTGGCACCAAGGTAAAGAGTATTACTTTTGGAATGCTTCATAGGGGAGCTCCATCAACATTTATGATCAAAAAATTTTATCAGGCAAGTCTATGAAAAACAGTTATACACACTATAACAAGCGCCACGAATAATTGAACATTATCATCACACTAGGCGATTAACTTAATGATTAGTCTTAACGCCGTTGGGCGCAGGCTAGCAACTAAGAAGGTGATGAATGCACATAACTCAAGGTCCGCAGTTCAATGGAAAAGCTTCCAAGCGATTACATGTCATGGCGAAACCTATCGGTGCAGTGTGCAATATCGATTGCACCTATTGTTACTACCTAAGCAAACAAGATTTACTTGAGTACAAGCCAGGCTGCTCACCAGTCATGGATGAGGAAACGCTAGAGACCTATATCCGTCAATATATAGCGGGACAAAATACACCTGAAATTATTTTCTCTTGGCAGGGTGGTGAGCCGACAATGCTAGGTTTGGATTATTTCAAGACAATTGTTGAGCTACAGAATAAATACCGTCCCGATGGTATTACGATCTCCAATGATCTCCAGACTAATGGCACACTGCTTAACGATGAATGGTGTGAGTTTTTAAAGGCGAACAACTTTCTCGTCGGTTTAAGCATTGATGGTCCAGAAATGATGCACAACGCTTATCGAACAAACCGAGCTGGTAGAGGCACACTCCGGCAAGTTATGAATGCGGTTGAACTATTACATAAGCACGAAGTAAAGTTTGCTACGCTCACTTGTGTTAACAACTTGACCAGCCGTAACCCACTTGAAGTGTACCGATTCTTGCGAGATGAAGTACGCTCCCCTCAAATGCAGTTTATTCCAATAGTTGAGCAGAAAACATTCAGAACAACCGCCCCTCAAACTTGGGAGCCAAACGAGCAACTAAAGCAAGGAGATAAACGGTTGATCCCAGGTCATAAAGATGCCGTTGTTGAGCCTTTTTGCGTTGCGGATGAAGCATGGGGAAATTTTCTGATCGCGATTTTCAATGAATGGGTTTTACACGATATCGGCAACGTGTTTGTGCAGTACTTTGAAGCCAGTATCGAAACCTGGATGGGCAGAAAAAACCCACTGTGTACGTTAGGTGAAATCTGCGGGAAGGGCTTAGCAATGGAGCCTAATGGTGATGTGTTTGCGTGTGATCATTACGTGTACCCAGAATATAAGGTTGGAAACATTCATCACGAAAAGCTCGATACGCTCGCTTATAGCTCTGAGCAGCAGAAATTTGGGTTTGCTAAAAGTCGTACGCTGCCCCAACAGTGCCTTCAATGTGATTATCAATTTGCATGTTTTGGAGAATGTCCCAAAAACCGTTTTATCCGTACTAGGCAAGGTGAGCCTGGTCTTAATTATCTCTGCGCGGGTTGGAAGAAGTTTTTTACCTATGTTGATCAGTCGATGGCGTACATCTTACGAGCGACAGGTAACCCAGTGGTTCACGGTAAATACAGTGACCAGATTCTACGCCAGCAAGCTACTCAAACACAGACTGTGTTTGAAACGAAGTTTTAAGATAGTCACTACGCCTGCTACAGGCCCGGAAATGAAAGAATATAGGTTATTGAATGCAAAAAATTAAGCTGCTCTCTAAATCATTACTCGTGATCTCGATCGGCATTGCTGCGAGTCAAACAGCAGTGGCACAAGAAACAACATTGCTAGACCCAGACCAGGTATCGCCGACAACGGTTGTCACTCCACAAGAAGCTCAAATGACACCGGCGCAACGAGTCGAAAAGCTGTCTTATGATGCGCAAAATAAAAAGTTGTCTTCAGAAAAACGTATTGATGCTTTACGTGAGTTAGCCAACTATCCAAGCCAAAATGCGTTGGTTGCAGTTGCGCGTGGGTTGCAGGATGAAGATGCAGGTATTCGCGAAGCTGCGATCGTGGGAGCACAGCCATATATGATTGAGCACCGTTGGCGTTTGATTTCACCATTATTGAGTGATGACGCCGCCATGGTGCGAATTACAGCAGCGATTAACCTCGTTCGAGATTACGCCAATTTGAGTTCGGAGCAACAGCAGTCACTTGAGGGGCCTGTTTCAGAGCTGACAGCACACTTGTCCAGTAAGAACGATAATGTTTCCAAGTTATTACTTGCAGACGTTTACCGTTGGCATCGTGATTGGGATAAAGCGGCACTGATATACCCAGAGTTAACTAAGCTTGAGCCAAACAACCCTCAAGTTTGGTTAAGCTATGCAGACAACTTCCGAGCGCAACAGCTAGACCAAAAAGCTATCAACGTGCTTGACGAGGGTATCAAGCTAAATTCAGAAGATGCCTCGCTGCATTATTCTAAATCTCTCGCTTTGGTTAGATTAGACAAAAAGAAAGAAGCGGCGTTTGAAATAGACAAAGCTGCGACGATGGCAAAGACGAACAGTTACTTTTGGTATTTAAGTGGTGTTCTGCAAGAAGAGTTAGACTTGAAGAAGTCTGTCAACGCTTTTGAGCAAGCGTATTTGATATCCGGTGCTCCAGAACAATTGTATGCCGTGTGTGACATCTATGTCAGATACGGCAACCCTAAAACGGATGACTGTTTAACAGAGCTAACGAAGGTCGCTCCCGACTATGTTATTGAAGAGCTCAATCAGAAAAAGGGACGTAAAAGTGCCTCTACATCAGTTGAAGCCAATGAATTTAAACTCTAATCGGTAAATTCCATGTTCCTATTTCAATAAAATAGTGAACCAATTTAGTGACGGCGTCACTCTTTGGTGGCCGTTGGATATGTCAGTTCAATATGCGCCTGTTTCAATTGAACTATACTTTTGATTGGATTCGCACCTAGCACCTCAATATAAGGAATTAAGATGGCTATAAAGTTAAAGACGATTGTCTTAGCAACAGGTTTTGCTCTGTCTAGTTACGCTGTTGCTGCTGATATGCAAGATCCACTTCCGTCATGGAACAACACTGACGCTAAGCAAGCTATTATGGCGTTTGTTACGAAAACAACGACCCAAGGTTCGGATTCCTATGTTCCTGAAAGCCAACGAATCGCGACGTTTGATAATGATGGAACACTTTGGGCAGAAAAGCCTGTTTATCTACAGTTGTTTTTTGCGATCGATAGAGTAAAAGAAATGGCCTCTGAGCATCCTGATTGGAAGACAACCGAACCCTTTGCTTCCGCATTAAAAGGTGACATGGAGGGGATTGGTAAACAAGGACTCGAAGGTGTAATGAAGCTTGTTATGGCAACCCATTCTGGAATGTCTACTGAACAGTTTCATCAAGAAGTTAAGGAATGGTTGAAAACGGCTGTCCATCCAACAACGGGTAGACCATACACTGAAATGGTATATCAACCTATGCTCGAACTGCTCGACTATTTAAGAGCGAACGACTATCAGACCTACATCGTTTCTGGAGGCGGAATTGAATTTATGCGCGTTTGGGCGCCGGAAGTATACGGCATTCCAACGCAAAACATCGTGGGAACGACGTTAAAGGCGGAATATCAAAGTGTTGATGGAAAACCTACCATCCAACGCATGCCGGAAATAGACTTTGTCAATGACAAAGCAGTAAAGCCTGTGACGATTCAAAACTTCATTGGCAAACGTCCGGTAATGGCGTTTGGTAATTCTGATGGTGATTTACAGATGTTAGAGTGGACGAAAGCAGGTTCAGGTCCAAGATTTTCTGCGATTATCCATCACACGGATGACAAGCGTGAATGGGCGTATGATAAAGATTCTCATGTTGGCAAGTTAGATAAATCGTTTAAAGTAGGTGAAGAGCAAGGTTGGCTATTTGTCGATATGAAACAAGATTGGAATCAAGTGTTTAAAGAGAGCACTAAATGATAATCTTTGTTTGACCATAAATTGCTGCAACCAAACAATTGCAACGAAATAAAAGGCCTCACAATTGAGGCCTTAGTTAATTCCACAGTAGCTTCGATACCTAGGGTCTAGTTTCTAGGTTGCTGTGTCATTGTTTCTACCACTTTTTCAATACTTAACGAGCTACCTTTCGTTGCAGGGAACTCCTTAAATGTCTCTAGGAACTTACGCACGATAGCTTGAGCAGGAACGAACATCCACATTTGATCAGCGTAAAAATGTCTGACGTAAAGTGCTGCATCTGGACCGACCTCGAATGGGTCCATACGAAGGTTTACAATCAAAGGCCAACTAGGTGTTTTGCGGTATGCCTCATTAATGGCACCCTCCATAATACTGAAGTGGATCTTCCAGTCTTTATAACGAACGGCGTTTAAATTACCACCAGCATCGAAGTAAAAGATTTCTTTGCGTGCGCCTTCATCAGCTTTACCAGTCAGCAGATCAAGTTGGTTGTAGCCATCTAAATGTGCTTTAAAGGTTTTGCCCGCTGCTTTATGACCCTTCAATAGTTTTTCTTTCACATCTGGTTCGCCCACAGCTGCGAGTAGAGTTGGCATCCAGTCTTCTTGTGAAAAGATATCGTTGATAACCGTTCCTGGTTTAATGTTTCCAGGCCAGCGTACCATCATCGGAACGCGGAATCCGCCTTCCCAAGTCGTACCTTTTTCGCCCTTGAACGGTGTAGTACCACCATCTGGCCAGGTAAATTTCTCAGCGCCATTATCGGTACTAAAAACAACAATGGTGTTATCTGCTACGCCTAGCTCTTCAAGTTTATCAAGCATGACACCTACTTGATCATCTAGGTCCATCATGCCATCGGCGTATAAGCCGTAACCTGACTTCCCTTGATATTCTTCACTCAAATGTGTCCAGACGTGCATACGGGTTGAGTTATGCCAAATAAAGAATGGTTTGTCTTCTTTTACTGCTTTTTCCATAAAGGCCAAGCTAGCATCCATGAATTCTCGGTCTACGTTTTCCATACGCTTACGAGTAAGGGGACCTGTGTCCTCGATTTTGCCATCCGCAGTCGCCTTCAACACGCCTCGAGGTCCGAATTTTTTACGAAACTCTGGATCTTTTGGATAAAACTCAGACTCAGGCTCTTCTTCCGCGTTTAAATGGTATAGGTTACCAAAGAACTCATCAAACCCATGGTTAGTTGGTAGGTGCTCATCTTGATCACCAAGGTGGTTTTTACCAAACTGACCAGACACATAGCCGTGATTTTTAAGTAACTCTGCGATAGTAGGATCTTTCGATTGAATACCCTCTTTTGCGCCGGGCATACCAATAGTCAATAGACCGGTACGAAACGGATGTTGACCCAGAATAAATGAGGCTCGTCCGGCAGTACAACTCTGTTGTGCGTAAGCGTCTGTGAAAATGGCACCTTCATTGGCGATTTTATCAATGTTAGGAGTCTTCCCTCCCATCATACCATTGTGATACGCACTAATGTTGTATACACCTACATCGTCACCCCAGAACACAAGGATGTTGGGCTTATCGGCAGCAAAGGCTGTGGACGCAGCTAATGTACCGACCAATGCCATTACCTTTTTAATCGAGTTTCGCATGAAAATCCTCCGCGATAAATGAATCCATTATCGTTATATAACGTTACTAATTGTGTTCATCATGGCGAAGTCGAGTGAGATGACACCAAATGAGACAATGTAGTCAGTTGAATATAGTAGAGGTTTTTTGTTGCTTCCAAGTAATCCCTGTTTTTCAAAAATGTTAACTAACATGGACTAGACTTTAGTGTGTTTTAAGTGTGATAAGACGCACTTACAGGATTGAATTTCAATGAAAGGCGACACTATGAAAAATAAACTAGCAACTATCCTGTTTCTATGTATCCCGTTAGAAGTGGTTGCGGAAGAGACACCAAATGTCGTGGTAATGTTGGTTGATAACCTTGGGTGGGGGGAACTAAGTTCCTATGGGAGTACCAGAGGTGTTGAAACTAAAAACTTAGATCAACTTGCTAGAGAAGGTGTACGCCTTACTAATTTTAATGTGGAACCGCAATGCACGCCAACTCGCTCCTCATTCATGACGGGGAGGCGAGCGCTTAGATCTGGGACAGATAAGGTTGTTTGGGGAGTGCCTTACGGTATGGTGAACTGGGAGATAACCATTGCAGAGAAGTTTAAGGAACAAGGATATAACACGAGCCTTTACGGGAAATGGCATTTGGGAGACCAAAAAGGGCGCTTTCCAACGGATCAAGGCTTTGATGAATGGTATGGCATTGCAAATACGACGGATGAGTCAGAATATAGCTCTCAACCCGGTTATAAAGCTATATTACCTAAACCTCAAATCCTTTCAGCTAGAGCAGGGCAGGATCCTAAAGGGGTCAAAGAATATAATTTGGACTCACGTAGAACGATTGACAGTGAGCTAGTTGAACATGCCACAGATTTTATAAATCGAAATGTGAAAGAGAATAAGCCATTTTTCTCTGTAATTACTTTTACTCAACCACATTTACCGACGCTACCTCATCCTGATTTTATTGGTAAAACAGGCAAAGGAAATTACTCAGATGTGTTAGCTGAGATAGATTTTCGAGCTGGGCAAGTTATTGGTGCAATAGAAAAAGCAGGAATTAAAGACAATACACTAGTGATTTGGTTTTCTGACAACGGTCCAGAGTGGCATATGCCATACCAAGGCTCTAGCGGGCCATGGCGTGGTGCATACTTTACGGCTCTTGAAGGCTCTCTCCGAACACCATTTATTGCCTCTTGGCCTAACCACATCAAACCGGGCAGAGTGAGTGATGAAATTATCCATGTTGTGGATCTATTTGCCTCACTTTCTCATGTCGGTGGATACAAATTACCAAGCGATAGAACAATAGATAGTATTGATCAGTGGGCCTTTTTAAAGGGAGATAGTGAAAAGTCTAATCGAGATGGTTTTATCATTAACAATGGCTCTGAAACCTATGCTTATAAGTGGGAAAATTACAAGATGCACTTTATTGATCAAGATATCATGCCGGAGAAAGGGCGCCCATTACAGATCCCTGAAATATACAATTTGATTGATGACCCTAAAGAGGAGTTTGATTTAAGAAATAATGCCACATGGTTATTTCCTATCATGATAGGAAAGAGAGTAAAGTTTGAATCTTCCGTTGCAACAAGCTGCGATACGATTCCTTTCCCTGCTCCATTTGGATATAAGCCCGATTGTAGCAAGGGGAATTTCAATCAATTTCCAGTGGATGGGTTACGCCAGAAGTAGTTTACCCCAATGGCTCTTTCTCGCATGCATGAGGTATGTTTTTGGTTCAATATCTCATTAGAGCCATTTAGGGCCATGTTTTTTCTAGTTTCATTTGAACAGTCACATTCGTCGACCATACTTAAAGTTCGTTGTTTCATATGGGGCGAATTATGCAGCCAATACTCTACATTCAAGTCGGTAATGTTCTTTGGGCGGTTTTAAGTGACGGTTCTTGGATCCAAATGTTGCCTAACGAACAATTAGTTCCAGAAGTAGAGGTGGTTGTTCTTAATACTGACATTCTCGATATTGCATTTAATGAAGATTCAACAAGTGAGGATGAATCGAGTTCGAATGATCTTTTAATTGCATCTCAAAACGGTATTGAATCCACTTTTAATCAGAGCGTTCGAGATTTTAGTGAGTCTTCTGGTGGGTTAAGTTTTGTTGCCTATATTCGCGCTGTTTTACCTGAGCAACTCGTTTCTAATGGCTATGTTACTAGGCCAGCAGTGCAAGAAAGAGAGAACCCAACTTCTGAGACTCAGGCTCCTGAGCGGTTGAATCCCGATGCTATATTAACGGTGGATATTCTTGATGGCGGCGATGGATACGAAAACCAGTTTGAAGTTCCTAGTGTCACGATTCAAGGTGACGCACTCAAGATAAGCGATGAGTGGCTTGTTACTATCACCATTACCGACAGCCTCAATAATTCCATTACTGTTACAACGACCGTAGAGAATGAGGCCTATACCCTATCATGCGTTGATCTGTCTTCTCTTGCCGAAGGGCCGCTTACGGTGACTTCTGTGGTTTCTGACATTTATGGCAATAACCTGAACGCTGTCGATACGACCATTAAAGATACACTTGCAACGGTGAACGTCAATTTTGATGGTGGAGGGGATGAGTATTTAAATCAGTACGAAATCGCGACTACTCGCCTCGAAGGGACGATTGAAAACATTGAAGATGGCCAGCGTATCCAAGTTACGGTAACCGACTCGTTAGGAGCGGTCATAAACTTAGAAACGGTGGTGACTGGTGGAAGTTGGTCTCTGGACGACGTTGACCTTTCTGGGTTGTCTGAAGGTACGCTGACAGTTGTTGCTGAGAGTATAGATATAGCGGGCAACCCTGCAACCAGTGAAAACACCATCATTAAAGATACGCTCGCAAGTGTGACGGTGGACGTTGACGATGGCGGAGACGGCTATTTAAGCATTGAAGAGCGCCAATCTGTCACTTTGTCAGGGCAAGTCAGTGATGTTGAAAATGGTCAGACGGTTTCTGTCACGGTTCAAGACAGCTCAGGGGGGATGCTCTCGTTCAATGCCGTTGTCGTTGATGGTATGTGGCAAGTCGAAGGGGTGAACTTATCCACGTTAGCCGATGGGGCGTTAACCGTATCTGCCTCCGTGAATGATGTAGCGGGCAACCAAGCGAAAGCGATGGATGAGGCTACGACCATAGATGCCACAGCTCCCACCATTGATATCGATACGGATTTTTATATTAGCGGTGGTCTTGCCATTGATAATTTCCGTGAGGGTATAGTCACGGAAATGAGAGGGACAACCAGTGGTGTAGAGCAAGGTCTGGCAGTGACGATTCGGGTAAGTGACGGAGACAGCACGCTGAATTTTATTGGCCTTGTTGATGCATCAGGTTCGTGGACAGTAACCGGAATTGACGTAAACACTCTCAATCTAAACAACACGTGGACCATTGAAGCAGAAGTGTTGGATGCCGCCGGCAACCACGCGGTCGATACCATGCCGACAATAGTGCTACCCGGTTCAACGGTATTTTCTGAAAATATCGTTGGATTTTTTGGTGAGCAAAGCAGCTCGGCAGCCATCAACATAGAAAATGGTGTGCCAGCACTGCATGCAGAGCAGCCAAGTTTGAGCGCGCTTACATCGGTCGGTCAATCTATTAACGTTGTTGTTGCAGAAGATGGGTTGAGCTTACAAGGAACATCGACTGACGACCGATTAGTTTTCTCAGCAGAAGTCAATGATGATGGTACGGTTCAAATTACTTTTTATGAAGCGATTGATCATGGTGTAGGTCAAGATGAGCTGGTGACTAACGTATTGGTTGAAAGCACTCAAAGTGATGCTGACGGTACACAAGAGGCTGTTGTGGCTCCCCTAGAAATCGTCATCAGTGATGCCGACCCAGTGATCGCAAATGAGTCATATAGTGTAACCGAAGGCCAAGTCATTTCTGGCAATGTACTGGAGAATGACATTGATATTGATGGTGACTTGTACATTCGATATGTCAGAGCTGGAGGAGAGATCCAGTCTGTCCCTGATGGTGGCTCAGTAAGTTTTAGTCTAGAGAAGGGTGAATTAACCGTATTTTCAGATGGCTCTTGGCAGTTGAATGCCAGTCGCAACTTAGATCACACGGTTGAGCAAAGTATCGTATTTGATTATCTCGCAGCCGATGATTCAAAAGATTACGGTGTAGCAACCGCGACCATCGACATTATAGATGGCCAAGCGGGTTATGTAGGCAGTGCTACTATAAACGCAGAAGAAGTACCTCTGGGAGCGGCATTATTAACCACCGAAGGCAGTGTTAATGTGATTGCTGGCTCTGATAACCCTGATCCGACTAGTTTGTATTTTGGTGGGGCATCCATTACTAAGTTAGAGGCATTAGGGCTTACAAGCTCAGTCTCTGATAATGAGCTTAGCTACACGTTAAGTCCCAGTGGAAAGCAAATCACAGCATTTGCCAATGGTGTCACTGTATTTACGTTAACATTGAGTGGCATTGAGTCGGGTAACGATGTACTAGCTTCAATCTCGCTTACTCTTGATCATCCTATCGATCAATTCAACAGTAGTGATACGGTCACTTTCCCGCTGACCATTGGAGGGACAGATCTAGACTCCACACCGCTTGTAGAGAATGAAATTGATTTCGTGTTGAAAGATGGTGTTGATCCTACGTTGAGCAACTTGACTGTTGTTGCAATGGAGGAGATTAATCTAGAAAGTGGGGCAATCTTTAAGACTGGGAGCCTTCAACTCGATATCGGGAGTGATTATGTTGACTCTCTTCGATTTAGCGAATTAAACCAGCCCACATTAGTGAGTAGTGAAAGTGAGTTGCTTTACCGTCTGTCTGATGACGGTACGACAATTACTGGCTATATCTTAGAAGGTGGGGTGGAAGTAAATATTTTTCAATCGAAACTATTATCCACATTACCTTTAGAGTCGAGTAGTGAAATAGAGTATTCCTTTGAATTATATCGCTCTTTCGATCTGTCAAAAGATCAAATCCTGGATATACCATTGTTAGTTAATGCAACAGATTCAGACGGTGACACCACCTCCGTAACATTGGATATTACCTTAGAGGCAATTGAAGGTTTGAACGATGATGCCTCTTTAACGGTGGATATTCTTGATGGCGGCGATGGATACGAAAACCAGTTTGAAGTTCCTAGTGTCACGATTCAAGGTGACGCACTCAAGATAAGCGATGAGTGGCTTGTTACTATCACCATTACCGACAGCCTCAATAATTCCATTACTGTTACAACGACCGTAGAGAATGAGGCCTATACCCTATCATGCGTTGATCTGTCTTCTCTTGCCGAAGGGCCGCTTACGGTGACTTCTGTGGTTTCTGACATTTATGGCAATAACCTGAACGCTGTCGATACGACCATTAAAGATACACTTGCAACGGTGAACGTCAATTTTGATGGTGGAGGGGATGAGTATTTAAATCAGTACGAAATCGCGACTACTCGCCTCGAAGGGACGATTGAAAACATTGAAGATGGCCAGCGTATCCAAGTTACGGTAACCGACTCGTTAGGAGCGGTCATAAACTTAGAAACGGTGGTGACTGGTGGAAGTTGGTCTCTGGACGACGTTGACCTTTCTGGGTTGTCTGAAGGTACGCTGACAGTTGTTGCTGAGAGTATAGATATAGCGGGCAACCCTGCAACCAGTGAAAACACCATCATTAAAGATACGCTCGCAAGTGTGACGGTGGACGTTGACGATGGCGGAGACGGCTATTTAAGCATTGAAGAGCGCCAATCTGTCACTTTGTCAGGGCAAGTCAGTGATGTTGAAAATGGTCAGACGGTTTCTGTCACGGTTCAAGACAGCTCAGGGGGGATGCTCTCGTTCAATGCCGTTGTCGTTGATGGTATGTGGCAAGTCGAAGGGGTGAACTTATCCACGTTAGCCGATGGGGCGTTAACCGTATCTGCCTCCGTGAATGATGTAGCGGGCAACCAAGCGAAAGCGATGGATGAGGCTACGACCATAGATGCCACAGCTCCCACCATTGATATCGATACGGATTTTTATATTAGCGGTGGTCTTGCCATTGATAATTTCCGTGAGGGTATAGTCACGGAAATGAGAGGGACAACCAGTGGTGTAGAGCAAGGTCTGGCAGTGACGATTCGGGTAAGTGACGGAGACAGCACGCTGAATTTTATTGGCCTTGTTGATGCATCAGGTTCGTGGACAGTAACCGGAATTGACGTAAACACTCTCAATCTAAACAACACGTGGACCATTGAAGCAGAAGTGTTGGATGCCGCCGGCAACCACGCGGTCGATACCATGCCGACAATAGTGCTACCCGGTTCAACGGTATTTTCTGAAAATATCGTTGGATTTTTTGGTGAGCAAAGCAGCTCGGCAGCCATCAACATAGAAAATGGTGTGCCAGCACTGCATGCAGAGCAGCCAAGTTTGAGCGCGCTTACATCGGTCGGTCAATCTATTAACGTTGTTGTTGCAGAAGATGGGTTGAGCTTACAAGGAACATCGACTGACGACCGATTAGTTTTCTCAGCAGAAGTCAATGATGATGGTACGGTTCAAATTACTTTTTATGAAGCGATTGATCATGGTGTAGGTCAAGATGAGCTGGTGACTAACGTATTGGTTGAAAGCACTCAAAGTGATGCTGATGGTACACAAGAGACGGTTGTGGCACCGTTAACGATTACTATTTATGACTCTGATTCGGTGATTAGAGATGACACATACTCAGTCGTAGAAGATCAAACAATTACGGGCAATCTACTTGAAAATGATATTGATCTTGATGGAACACTTTATGTGAAATTTGTAGAGGCTGGCGGGGAGCAGAAGTCAATTCTAGAGGGGGGATCCGTAAGTTTTAGTTTAGAAAAAGGCGAATTAACCGTATTTTCTGATGGCTCTTGGCAGTTTGATGCAGGTCGAAACCTAGATCATTCGGTCGAGCAAAGTGTTTCTTTCAGCTATTTAGCTGCAGATGACTCCCAAGACTATGGCTTGGCTAACGCGACCATTGACATTACTGATGGACAAGCAGGTTACGTAGGCAATGCGACTATAGACGTAACAGAAGTCCCTTTGGATGCCCCGATATTGAACTTTGAAGGAACTGTCAATATTGTCGCGGGATCTGACAACCCTGATCCGAGTAGTTTGTATTTCGGTGGGTCATCTATTACTAAGTTAGAAGCATTAGGGCTTACAAGCTCAGTCTCTGATAATGAGCTTAGCTACACGTTAAGTTCCAGTGGAAAGCAAATTACAGCATTTGCGAATGGTGTCACTGTATTTACGTTAACGTTGAGTAGCGTTGAGTCGGGTAACGATGTATTAGCTTCAATTTCGCTTACTCTTGAGCACCCTATCGATCAATTCAATAGCAGTGATACGGTCACTTTCCCGTTGACCATTGGTGGCGTAGATTTAGATGCCACACCGCTTGTAGAGAATGAAATTGACTATGTTCTAAAGGATGGCGCAGACCCAACTTTAAATAATTTGAATGGGGTAGAAGTAAAAGAATCTGATCTCGCAAATGGAAGTGTGTTGAGCTCAGGGAATTTTCAAGTTGAGGTTGGCAGTGATTACCTCGAATCTTTGTCGTTCATCGTCTCTGAACAACCCTTGTTGACGAGTGGTGAACAAGTTGTGCTTTATCAAGTCTCTGCGGATGGCAAAACACTTGATGGTTATATTCTTGACGAAGATGGGCAAACTCAGATTCCCATCTTTCAAGCTACCCTCAGTGCTTCATTACCTATTGATGCAAATAGCGACATTACCTACTCCTTTGAGCTTTTTCAGGCTCTCGATCAACAAGAAAATACTGATCCAAACGTACCTCTCGTTGTTACTGCAATGGACTCAGACCAAGATAACACGTCGGTCGTTTTAGACATTAATGTGATAGATAACGACAATGGACAAGCGCTAATCAATAGTGGCAATGTCGAGTTGACCGAAACACCTGTCGATACAAACATTGCTCCTGATGGGGTTTCAGCCATAGCGAATACGGATGTGATAGTTACGTCATCATTCGATCCGATTGTGTATCTGGGTGTTGACATAAATGATGGAGATACTGTCAAAACTACGCTTGGTGATGCTGTTACTTATAACGGAGAGGCTGTCACTTGGTACGATAACAATGATGGAAGCTTTGACGCAATTTCAGACACTGGAGACGTTGTATTTAGGGTCACGTTACCTAGTGACTTCTCTTTGCCATCAAATGATACGTCTACCGTTAATGTAACTGTAGAGCTTTATCACTCGCTTGACCATGTTTTAGGTGATGGGACGCAATTGTCGATCTCTATGCCCATCGTGGCGAGAGATTCTGATGGAAGCGAGATCTCTACGGAGTCCAACATACTGGTCTATGATGGCTTGTTTCCGGAACTAGTAATTACAGAGGGAATCACAGTCAATGAAAGCGGGTTGAATGATGATTCGGTTGATTCTGGCATCGAGGGCTCGTCACCATCCATTACGCTATTACAAGGTTCAGACTCTATCGCCAGTGTGAGCGTGAATATCGATATGTTCAATGCGCTCGGCTATAAAACAAGTAGTGGTAGCCTGGTTTCGCTTGATTCACCGGACTCGAATGGTTGGTTATATGCAAGAGATGAAAGCGAGCAAGACGTCTTTAGAATTAGATTTAATACCGATGGGACTGTCGAGTTTGATCTATACCGTGCACTTGAACACGATGAACCTGACGGTGTTCCAGCGGACGAGAACACATTAGAACTCAGTTTTTCAATTTATGCCGTTGATAAGGATGGCGACCAGTCTGAAGCTGAGACATATACCGTTAGTGTAGTAGATGATATCCCTGAAGACACAAGCTCACCAATAGAAATTGAACTTACCGAGGGGGATGAGTTTTCGGGAAACTGGTTTAGCAATAATGCCGACTTAATCAGTTCAGATGGCACGTTGATATCAAGTTTGACCTATGCAGGTGAAACATACGATACGGCGAGTTCGGTATTTAGCAATGATGCTTGGACCATCGATTTAATCAATAGTAGTGATGGTAACTTAAAATATGGAACGCTGACTATTGCTCAAGATGGGACATTTACGCTAACTACCGAGCTTATTGTTAATACGCCTGTAGGTGGTTTGCTTGATGATCTAACGATAACTGTGACGGATGCAGACGGTGACCAAGCAAGCAGTGAAGCTCAATTAATTCTTGATGATGCTAGGGGCTTTATTCGAACCGTTAATGTAGATACGTTAGAAGATAATGGCGCGAATAATAGTGGAGACCCCACGCCAGTCGCGTTACCGATTAGAGTTTCTCCTGGGGATACGGAGAATAATGAGCGTGTTGAAGCGATAAGGATCTCTGTTGAATCTCTACAAGGAGGGGCTCTGTTTTTAGACGGAGCGCGCCTTGAAGATGATGATAATGACGGATTTATTAGTCTTTCTGGTACAGAGCTAATGGGGGTGGGTATATTCACTGTTCCAAATGGTGATCTCACTTACCAACCAGCACTAAACCTGTCGGGCAACACTATCAAAGTTTCGTTAGCAGTGTCTGCATTAATCGTATCTGATGTCGAACCAGATGGTTTTGTATTACAAGGCAATAATACGTTAAATGTTAACGTTTTACCGGTTGCAGATTTGCCAGAGTGGTCTAATGATTCGGACTTTTCTTATCAAAGTGTTGAAGATTCCGCTGAATCACTTTCACTCAATATTGTCGCTGAAAAGTTTGACCAAGACGGTTCTGAAACGCTCCACTACCAAATTTCGAATATTCCAGATGGACTTATATTAACACTTAACGGAAGTGCTATTGAGGAAGGGAAAGCGTATAGCCAATCCGAGTTAGATCAAATTGAAATCACATCTAACGAAAACTTGGCCGGAAGATTTACTTTTGATGTAACGGCAGTAACGACTGAGTCGGGTAGTGTGTTTGCCGATGAGCAAGATAAAACAGCGTGGATCACTGAGCAAGTTGTTATCGATATATCTCCAGATGCCGATGTGCCTACGCTGACCGTTAAAAACATTCAGGGGCTTGAAGACCAAGCGATTGACTTAAAAGAGTACATCCTAGGGCGGCTCACTGACACAGATGGCTCGGAGTCTCTGTCTTATCGCATAGAAGTTCAAGATGGTTGGACATTGCCTGTCGGAGCTGGGATTACGCTTATCGGTATTAATACCTACCTAGTGACCTCCAATGCTCTAGCCAATTCGGAGGCGTTACTTCAACCAAAATCGGATATCAGCTCATTTACTGAATCTCTATCCCTTCAAGTAACCGCCATTTCAACAGAGTCGACTATTGATGGCTTAGCACCTATTAATGAAACCGCCGAGAGCCAATCTGCAACCATTGACATTAAGCTAAAAGGCGTGGTCGATGAACCAATTGTCCTAGATGGTGGACAGGGGAATTGGCAATATGATCAAGCGACTAAAGTAATTAGTAATCTCTCTACGTTAGACGAAGATAACCTGATACAACTGGATTTTATCATCCAGACATCAGACGACGATCTATCAGAAGAAATTAATATTTTGCTTCAGAACATCCCTTTGGGAACACAACTGACAGATGTAAATGGTGACCCTATTGTTCTTCCAATTGCTTACGTGGACCCAATAACGGGGCCAGTTTATCAGGTCTCGAATGCTGTTCTTGAAAACACTTACCTCAAAACAGAGCAAGATTTTAGTGGAACACTGAGCATGGATGTTATCGTCGTTTCAACTGAGCCGGATGGTGATTCTGCTGAAACCCCTCTTAAAGTGGAAATGGAAATCTCACCTATTGTTGATCAAACTGACGGTCAAGAATTACAAAGCAATGGTATTGAGGACAATTTCATCACACTAAATCTTGAGCCTGTCGTTAATCAAGATATAGATTCTAGTGAGTCCTTGACAGGATACACCATTGTATCCATTCCAGATGGCTTAACGCTTTACTTTGATGGTAATGCAGTAGAGGAAAGTAACTTACCGTTAGAACTCAATGAACTACTTGATGGTAGCTCGGCAACATTATCTGAGTTGTTAAACAGTGGACGAATCACTGTAAAAGCTAATGAAGACCTAAGTGGGACATTTAGCCTGGAAGTTCAGTACGAAGTGACAGACACGTCTCCGACGATGGAGACTGATGTAAAGGCAATCAATGGCTCTTTGAGCGTCGTGGTTTCTGGCAAAGTGGATATTGGTAATGAAGATATTGACAAAACACGTTTAGAAGGCGCGACTGAAGTATTCACAAGTACGGATGGGTCTGCTGTCGACGTGAGTGGAGGCATTACATTTACAGAAGCGGATATTGATGGTTCAGAGTATCTCGATTACATCGTTTTACAGATACCGCAGGGTCAAGACCTCATTGTTACTCATCCGAATGGTGCTTCTCAAGATGCCGATGGGAACTGGCTGATTCCAATGGAAGGAATCACAAGTGATAGCGTGTTGGAAACCGCTCAAGATTTGCTTGCTAGCGCATCGATTTATAGCCCATCTAATACAGAGATACTTGATGTGAATGTGTTAGCGTATGTTCGAGATGGAACGGATGCTCAATACATCACAGGTCAGTTCCAAATTCAAATTACTGGCCATGAAGGAGATGGAGACCAGTGTGCTGATCCTGGTGAACCAGGAAGCGTTCAAAGTGGGGATATTGTAGGTAAAGAAGGTGAAGATGTCTCAATTGGGGCGTTTTTAAACCCTGATGTAGCGAGTAGTGATGGTAACTTAGTTTCCTTCTTTGTCGCCGCAGATTCTTTACCTGAAGGAGTCGAGCTTACTGGCGAAGGTGTGATACCTGCTTATGATAATGCGGGCAATCTGTTGGGTTATTCAATTTCTAGCGCTGGATTGTCTTCTTTGACGCTTACTGGCGTGGATGAGGACTTTGCTGGTTGCATTACTTTCAATTTAGAAGTGACAGAAACGGCCCCATGCGATGGTGACTCGAAAACAACCTCTCAGACCATTACGGTACAAATCTCTCCTGTTGTCGATGATATCGCGATAGCACCAAGCCAAGTTACGGTTCAAGAAGATACTATAACCAACCTGAATCTTGCTCTTGTATTGGGCGATAGTGAAGGGCCAATGCAGTCCATTATTGGAGAAGGTGACGCAGCGACTGGCCTTGAAAGTGTCAATTGGGTTTCTTTATCGGTGTCTGACGAGAATGCGCGGTTTACTGCCGTGGACCCGAGCCTACTCATTGACAACGGTGATGGAACATGGGTAGTGACAGATGTTACGCGTCTAAACGAAATTCAGTTAATCCCACCTGAAAACTACAGTGGAGAGCTTGTTATTTCCGTTGACGCAAACATTACTGATGAAGTCACGGGAAGTTGTTTAAGTACTGACAGTGCGAAAGATACTCAAACTAAATCAACAGAAGTTACCGTTACCATTGCCCCAGTGGTTGATAAAGCGGTTCTGGAAACAGAAGACGTAGTTGGTAATGAAGATAATTATATTTATTTAGGAAACTTATCTGCATCATTAATCGATCAAGATGGTTCTGAGTCGATGTCTTTGGTCATGACAGGAGTGCCAGACGGAGCCGTGTTGGTTTGGGACAATAATGGGACGTTCGAATTACTCCCTGATAACGGTTCAACGGATGGTGAGAGCAAGGAGTGGCAGCTAACTCAAGCACAACTTGATAAGGTTTACTTTCTACCGCCACTAGATTTTAGTGGGGATATTTCATTAACACTGCAAGCTATTACCCAAGAGTCTGGATCAAACGACTATAACTATACCACTTCTCAGTTCAACGTCGGCGTAAAACCGATTGGCGATGATGTATCGTTGAATACAACCTCTAACACGTTCACTGGAGATGAAGGTGATTCCATTTCGATTGACTTTTTAGCGAGCGGTTTTGAAACAAATAGCAACGAATATATAGAAGTGTCGATGTTGATCAAAGCAAGCTCTGAACCCTCTGCATTGGAAGGCTTAGGTAGGATTCGTATTGGAACTCAATTCTCATCCTTTACCTTCGATGACGCGGGCAATGCCGTGGCGACGGTATTAGTGCGAGCAAATGAAGTGTCAGGTTTGGAGTTCATTCCGAAGGATGCATTTGGAACGATGGATGTTGCTCTCAATGTTAGAACGTTTGATCAAGCGATAGTGTCAGAGACACTCGAAACCGATTTTGGAGATGTGCAAACTACCGATCTAACCATTGTTGTTACCCCTGAAGCTGATGAGCCAACACTAACGGCCGATTATCAGTCTATTGTGTCTGAAGCGTCTGGGAGTATTCCTTTGGGGTTGAGCATGAATTTAGTCAATCCTGCACCCGAAGAGTTTGGAAGTGTGGAGATTCGCGGATTACCAACAGATCTAGAGTTGAGTCATGGTGAAAGATTGAACGGCATTTATACTGTTGATCAAGAGGATGTCGCTGATCTTTCCATCGTTGGCGGGTTTAGCGGTGCAAGTGATTTTACGTTGTCGATAAAACCGATTGCAACACTGGGTGCTACAGTCGCAGAAGGTGCTGCTCAGACAGTCAATGTTACCTTAGTGGAAGAAGGGGGCCAAACATTACTTGCGACAGATGCTAATGATTTGCTTATTGGAGGAAGTGGCAGCGATGTATTCCAGTTTGACAGTTCAGGGCTCGGTAACGAGTTAAAGCCCTCGTACGATGTGATCAACGACTTCCAAATATCCGTTATTGGTGATGATAATGACACAATTGATATCGCCTCGATAATCACCGCTACCTCGATAACAGAAGTCGATAATAAGCTCGATTTAACAGAGAATGATGATGGCGTAACGCTTCACATAAAACCAGAAGAGACGGGGACAAAACAACAGATTCTTATGCAGGGCGTCACTCTCGATCAGCTTTACAAAGGTGACTCGACTGGCGTAGCCGAAGAAAATGTCTTACAGAAGATGATTGATGACAACAACTTGCTAGTAGGTGGTATGTCATGAAGCATCACTCATCCTCATCAAGTGAGCTGACTAACGATCCTTGGGGGCATTCGTTAACTTGGTTGATGCGTTATTTTGAGGTTAGACACCATACAAAAAAGGTGCTTTCTGGATTACCTCTTGTTGAGGGTAGATTGGATGTTGACTTATTCATCAGAGCCGCTGAGCGAGCCGATCTTGAACTCACATTAATCGATTTAAAATCCACCGCAATGTTGAGCTTTCCATTGGTGGTAATCAATAGGAAGACGTTACAACCCGCTATTATATCTGAGCGACATAACAGCGATTATCAAGTCACGTTATTTAGTGAAGATCAAGGTGAAACGCAATACGTCACGAGCGAGGAACTGCATAATCGATTCCAGCCTCAAGCATGGCAAGTTTCTATGCGTCCAGAGCTGGACAAACGGATAAGTTCTATTCAAGCGGATTATAATGAACATTGGCTTTTCGCCGTAGTGAAAGAAATGTCTCCGTGGTATCGAGATCTTTTGATTGCCTCTTTCCTTATCAATACGCTAGCGCTAGTTATTCCGCTTTTCACTATGAACGTTTACGATCGTGTAGTGCCTAATCAAGCTTTCAGTACATTATGGGTTTTGGTCGCTGGTGTCTCCGTCATCATTATTTTTGATTGGCTATTGCGTAAAGCAAGGGGAGTTGTCACTGATACCGCGGGTAAGTACATCGATAACAAGCTTTCTTCGATACTTTTTTCTAAAGTTATGGGGATGAAACTTGAACACCGTCCTGCATCAGTCGGTGCATTCGCTCGACAACTACAAGATTTTGATAGTGTTCGCGATTTTTTTACTTCTGCATCTCTTGTGACCTTAGTTGATCTCCCATTTACGTTGTTATTTTTAGTCTTAATAGGTTGGCTAGGTGGGGCAATGATGTTCATACCTATTGCCGTCATGTTTACCCTGCTGATCCTTGGCTTTGCGGTAAAAGCAAAAATAGAACAATCACATACGGAAAGTGCTGCACTATCCATGAAGCGACAAGCTCACTTGTTTGATTCATTGTCCTCTTTAAAAGAGATTAAGCAAAATAACGCTACGGGAGAAGCACAAAAGCGTTGGGAGCAAACGGTATCCATGCTTTCTGATTGGCAAAATCAATCGCGAAACTATTCGAATATCGTTGCTTACTCCATTCAATCTAGCCAGCAGATAATTACCGTAATGTTACTTGTAACAGGCGTGTACAGAATTTCTGAGGGATTGCTCAGCATGGGGGGGCTCATTGCTATTGTCATGCTTAGCGGTCGTGCTGCAGGGGCGATTAACCAGTTAGCTATGCTGTTACTTCGCTATCAACAGACAAAAACAGCGGTTGAAGGCTTAAATTCTATCATGTCTTTACCTCAGGAGGCGCAACGCAGTCAGGTCATTACGTCTGCCGAATTTACAGGGAATATACGTTTAGAAAACGTGAGCTTCCAATACCCAGATGTTGATATGCCATGTTTGAGAGATATTAATCTTACTATCAAGCAAGGCGAACGCGTTGGCGTTATTGGTAGTGCAGGAGCAGGAAAGTCTACACTCCTTTCTATTATTACCAATCAACTCAGTGCCTTACAGGGTAGCGTTTATTTTGATGACATTGACAGTCAGCTTTGGCCCGCCGAATTGATAAGAGAGAAAACGGGTTGGGTTGGCCAAGATTCGCATCTTATATACGGCAGCATTATGGAAAATATAGTATTAGGACATCATGTTATTGATCAAGAACGTTTACGCCGTGCGATAGAATTATCGGGTTTGAACCAGTACATGAGTCGCCTTCCTCATGGTCTAGAAACGCAAGTCGGAGAAGGAGGGCGTTATTTGTCGGGGGGGCAAAGGCAAGCTGTAGCGATTTCAAGAGCTTTTTATCGAAACCCAGCAGCATTAATTTTAGACGAGCCAACCAGTTCCTTAGACCAGCCAGCTGAGAATGCGTTGTTTAATGCTCTCAAATCGTTGCCGCACTTGACGACGATGATTATTAGCTCTCATAAACATTCCTTATTATCGCTTTGTGATCGAATTGTTGTGCTTGATAAAGGCACAATTTTGAGGGAAGGAGTGCCCCAAGAAATTTTTGCTAAACAACAGTCTAACGCGAAGACGAACAGAGTACGCGCAGTATCAATTGTACGCGAAGGAGGTCAATGATGAGCACAGTTCGTTGGAGTAATGCTCATTTAGCAAACCGTTCGAGAACGTTGATTTGGTTGTCTGCCGCGTTAGTGCTGAGTGTGATTATTTGGGCCTCGTGGGCGAGGTTAGACGAAGTGGTTGTCGGCGAAGGAAAAGTTGTTCCTACTTTGTCTGTTCAGACGATTCAGAGCTTAGAGGGAGGCATTCTAAAGGAGTTACTTGTCATGCCTGGTGAAAGCGTCACTAAGGGGCAAACCATCGCCATTCTGGATGATACAAGGTTTAAGTCGACCTATTCGGAGACCTCTGAACAAGTTGAATCTTTGCTCGCCAGAAAGCAGAGGCTTCAAATTGAATTAGAAACGGTAAAAGTGAATAGCCTCCAACTGGATTGGAAACAACAAGTGAGTATCGAGCCTCAGCCATTTGATATTTCGATGACCGGCCACTCTGCCTATCTGAATGCCAAAGCAAACTATCTTGAGCGGTTGAGCCAACTGGAGTCTGAGCTGGAGGAGGCTAAATTGCGAATTGAGCAACAATCGCAAGCTTATCTAGATACCTTGAATACCATTCAAACACTAAAAAGCAGTCTGGTTATTGTCTCGAAAGAGCGAGATATGTTGAGAGAGGTGGTTTCTAGTGGCGCGGTGGCTGAAGTGGAATTATTAAAACTGAATAGAGACGTTATAAAGCTCAAAGGAGACATCGCGAGTTCACAAGCTGCTGCCCAAAAGCAAAGGGCTGTGTATTCTGAATCCATCGCAGATTATCGTGGTACTGCGCTTGCTTTTAGGGCAGAGGCACAAGGGCAGCTCAATGAAGTTGTGACGCAACTAGCGCAGCTCAATGAAAGTCGTCAGGCGATTGCGGATCAGTTGAATCGAACGCAGTTACTTTCTCCGGTCGATGGAACCATCAAAGATGTTTTTGTCAGAACCATCGGAGGTGTGGTTAAGCCGGGTGAGCCTATTTTAGAAATAGTCCCTCGTAATAGCACGTTAATCGTTGAAGCGAGAATTTCTCCTCAGAATATCGCCTTTATAAGGCCTGGCCTGCCGGCAACGGTAAAGTTGTCTGCCTATGACTTTGTCATTTACGGAGGCCTAGAAGGAGAAGTGACCTACGTAAGCGCCGATGCACTTCAAAATGAAGAGGGCAATGCCTACTACCGTGCCAACGTTACTTTCAAGGTTGATGATAAGTTTACGATCATCCCGGGAATGCAGGTTGTGGTAGACATTCTTACAGGAGAAAAAACAGTACTGAATTATTGGTTAAAACCTATATTACGTGCGAAAGAGAATTCGCTCAGAGAAAGATAGACATAAGGATATAAGATGCGGCTTAAATCAACGTTATTGGTCTTGTTTGCAGTATCATCGTCGCCAAACGCTTTGACTTTAGAGGAGTCAGTTACGTTATCTCTCGATAGCTCCCCCAGTTTGCTTGCTCGCTATTCTCGCTATGAGTCGATGGTACGAGACCGAAATGCCATAAATGGTTCATTTCTTCCTCAGGTTAATTTGTATGCAGCAGCAGGGTACGAAGGTACTCGATATAACAACGGAAACTACATCGACAGTGAAGATAGAACATTAGAAAGAACGGAGATGGGCGTAAGAATCTCCCAACTGTTATTTGATGGATTTAAAACAAGTGCTGATGTTGATCGCCTATCTTACGAGGCTGAAGCTGAACGCTTGGACTTATTGGCATCTGCGGAAAATGTTGCATTAGATACTGTCAGAGCGTATGTGGATGTTTTACATGCCCGAGAGTTGATGAAACTGACAGAAAGAAACCTAAATGAACACCAAGAGATCTACCGTTTCATTCTAGATAAAAAAGAAAAAGGTTTAACCAGCAACTCCGACTTAGCGCAGGTTTCTTCGCGTGTCGCGACAACACAGTCCTCATTGATTGCCGCCCAAAACAATCTTTCCGATGCTAGAACAAGATTTGTACGTTTGGTTGGTCGAGCGCCGCAAAACTTAGTTGAACCTGTTTACCCGCAGGAGTTGCTTCCGAATAAGCTTGACGAAGCACTCAAACAAGCGGTTAGGTTGCACCCATCCATACAGTCAGCGATGAAAGATTTAGAGGCGGCTCGACATGAAGTAAAAAGAGAAAAGGGGGATTACTACCCAGAGCTCAAGCTTGAGCTGTCAGCCAACAAAACAGACAACGTGGATAATATTGAAGGCATTAACGAAGATGCAAAGGTTATGCTGACGGTCAACTACGATCTTTTTAACGGCTTTTCTACAGACTCCCGAGTGGAGTCATCTGCCTGGCGAGTAGAGGAGGCGAGGGCTATTCGAGCAAATGCAGAACTAGATGCGAATGAAGGTGTAAGGCTGGCATGGGACGCACATACATTGCTTCAACAGCAAATGGAGTTTTTAAAAGTCAACGTTGATGCGGCGAAAGTAACTGAATTAGGGTACATCCAGCAGTTCAATGTAGGGCGACGCAGTTTGTTAGATGTATTAGATGCCAAAGTTGAAACGTTTGTTGCGAGACGGAACTACACCCGAACAAAGTACGATCATTTGGTTGCCACTTACCGTTTATTCAACTCGATGGGGATTCTGACTTATGCGTTGCGAGTTGAGTATCCAGAGAACTGGAAGGAGAACAATAATGGATAAATTCGCAGTGACGAGTCTTCTAGTTTTCATGTTAGCGGGCTGTGCTGAATCACCGGATACGACGTTGACCACTTACCAGTACAACGACCTTAAAGACAATGATAGTGATGGCGTGATAAACCAACGAGATAACTGCGCAGATACGCCAAAAGGTGTCGTTGTTGACAGTGAAGGTTGTGCGAATTGGGTCAACGACTCGCAGACACACCTGATCAGTTTTTTCTTTGCGATGGATGAGCATCAGGTAACGCCATCTCATGATATGCCGCTAAGCGAGTTGAAAGCACTGCTTCAGAGTAACCCAAATGCGCAAGTCATACTGATAGGAGACACAAGCCCTGAAGCGTCACTCGAATACAACAAAGCGTTGGCAAAGAAAAGGACGGCAGCTATACGAGAATTGCTAGTGAGAAACGGCATTCAAGATAATCGAATTGAAGAGCAAGAGTTTTATCAGAATACGGCATTGACGGTACAACTAAAAAAACGGGAAAGGCGCACAATTGCTGTTGTAAACACGAAAGCTGAAAGTACTGAACAAGCGTGGACTATATTTAGTTCGGACAGCGAGTTGACACCTAATTCGAAGTTGGAGTTGAATTATGAAAATTAAAGTCTTGCCTTTCTTTGCTCTAGCTTCATGTTTGATTTCACCGCTGGCATTTGCTGACTCTGAGGCTCGAACATCGATTTTTGTCGAACCAGAGATACTAGAAACGATAGAAACATTGATAGATGAGCCAAGTGTAAATGTAGCGCTTGCATCTCAGTCTGGTGGTTTTAACGACATGCTAAATGACGGGACCTCTATTGCGATCACATCTAAGAAATGGTCAGATGAAAACATCTCTCGATTTCAACGAGAAAGAGGCCACAGGCCTATACGTTTGTTTTTAATGGCAAACGCTATTGTCGTAATCAATAGTCAAAAGAGTACGGTAGATAGTGTTTCCGTTAGTGAATTGAAACGCTGTGATGCAAATACGTATGCTTTCGGGGAGATGCGTTTAAGTAACCCAGATGTGAGCTCTAATGGTTGTCAATCATCGATTCAAAAGCTTGATGAAGACCGATTGAAACGCGCTTTAAGTGACGACTTTTTAGCCAAAGCTTATATGCGATACTCCGATTTTAAATACTCAGAACAGTGGTCGAGCTACAAGGCTCTCTCTGTTCATCATAACGATGACTCATGCTCTTTGAGCACAGATTGCATCTATTCTCTTCGCTATCCATTTTCCGTGGTCTATTACGTTTATATAAATAAACAATTCGACACTAATCAGAAGATCAAAAAATCAAAGCTATTTGAACTCCTTACAACCGACAACAATACACAACAGGTACGAAATGCTGGGTTTATTCCACTACCAAAAGCGCTTATTAAAATAAATAGGGTGAAGTTAGGGCTAGATGAGCCAGTTGTTTTAAACGGGTATAAATAAACTTCATACGCCTAACTATGTGGGCTTGAGTGAACGTACCGCTCTAGGAAGTTTGCCTTGCTGCTCATTTATCTTTGGTTAACCTTTGGTCAATTGAGTTGGTTGTAAGTGGTTTTGTTGGTAATTTTTCTATCATTGTGGCAAGTTTACTTAAAAATACTTAAGTGAATTTAAGTTATGACACAAGAAGAAAGACTCGTAGCGCTCAGAGCGAAGCTGGAGCAGCAAAACAAAGTAACGTTGTCTGAAGTTTGTGAGTACTTTGGTATCTCGCGAGATTCAGCTCGCCGAGACTTAGTTAAGTTGAGTCAGCAACCTGGGTTACAAAGAATACGAGGTGGTGTCATGCTTGCGCCGATCTCTTCCCATACCGAGGCATACACGAGTCGACCCGTGAGTGACGTTAAACATCGACTGGCTCAATCTGCCGCAGCGTTGTTGGATGAGCGCGACCATCTTGTTATTGATACCAGCACCATTTTATCTCTGCTCCCACTCTATGCAGGAAAAGCGCGTTGTGGAGAAAACAAGCTCAACGTCGTTACTAACAGCATTGATGTGCTGACCGCTGCTGAGACAAACGACACAATGGACGTTTATTTCTTAGGCGGACACTTTGACCCTTATGCCAGAGCAGTTTTAGGGGCGCAAGCAGAGCAGCAAATGCAGCATTATCACGTGAACAAAGCGTTCATTGGCGTGTGTGCATTGACATCCCGAGGGCTGACAACAAATAGTTTGTTAGAAGCAACAATGAAACAAGCGATGATTGCTCAAGCTCAGCAGGTCATCGTCGTTTGTGAATCCCGAAAAATTGGTAGCGACAATTTCCACCACGTATGTGATTTGTCAAAGATCGACATCATTATTACCGATCATCCCCCTCAATCAGATTTTCAACAACTCCTCGATCACAATGATATTGAATGTATTGTTGTGTCACCGAAATAAGGAATCTTAGAATGGCTTACGATCCCGTAAAAACCGCTGTGATTGGTTACGGATATTCAGCAAAAACGTTTCATTTACCCTTCATTAAAGCGCTACCAAATTTAACGCTGAGCGCGATAAGCTCTCGTCAACAGGAGGCGGTTCAAAATGATTGGCCAGATGCTAAGTGGTTTTCTGATGCGAATACTTTACTCGATGATAGTGATGCAGAGCTCGTAATCATTACTGCGCCAAATGACGTACATTACGAACTTGCAAAGCGTGCGTTGAACAATGGGAAACACGTCATCGTCGAGAAACCGTTTGTTACTCGTATAGAAGACGGTAATGAACTTATCGCCTTGGCGGAAGAGAAAGGTCTAGTGCTGAGCGTTTTTCACAATAGACGTTGGGATGGAGATTTTCTCACGGTTAAATCTCTTATCGAACAAGGTAAGTTAGGTGATATAAAGCTGTTTGAGTCACACTTTGACCGTTACCGCCCTGAAGTTCGTCAACGATGGCGAGAGCAGGCTCAAGATGGCGGTGGTATTCTATTCGACCTTGCTCCTCATCTTCTCGATCAAGCATTGGTGTTGTTTGGCTTGCCAGATGCGATAGACGCACAATGTCGAATGATGCGTCCGGGCGCGACGACGATTGATTATTACAACTTGATACTTCATTACCCTGAGCATATTGTGCACTTGCATTCAAACTTGTATAGCCCAGAGCCGAATCTCCGCTACAAAGTATTGGGTACGGAAGCTAAATATGAAAAGTTCGGATTAGATCCTCAAGAGGGCTACTTAAAAGAAGGCCGTTTGCCGGAAAACGATGCTTGGTCGGAAGAAGATGAGGTGTTATACGGCGTCCGTTACGACGAAGACGGTGCGCAAACTATCAAAACGGAGAGAGGCGAGTACCAAGCTTACTTTGTTGGTGTGGCAGACGCCATTCGTTTGGGCACTGATAACCCGGTTCCTGCCGCTCAAGCAGTACAGAATATCGCTCTGATTGAGATGGCATTGGAAAGCAGTAAAACGGGTAAAACGATTCAGGTGAAACCATGAGTTTGACGCTTGAACTCGTGGCCCTGCAAGAGCATGAACTTCAGTTGGCGGAATTTAATCACCATATTGCGTGGTCTATCGGCCTCGCTCTAAAAGAAGAGGCTGAAGCTCGCGGCGCGGCTGTTGCTATTGAGGTTTACGGCTTTGGACAAACGCTATTTCAATACGCGATGGCAGGAACCTGCGCTGATCATTTAGATTGGGTCCGTAGGAAGCGAAACTCAGTATTAAGGTATGGCCACAGCTCTTACTATCTTTCTCTGTACAACAAGCAAAAGCAACGTGATTTCGAAAATCAGCCTCATCTCGATGCTCGTGAGTACTGTGCTCATGGTGGCGCGTTCCCAATTCGGCTTTCTGGGTCTGGTTTGGTTGGGGTTGTGACGGTATCGGGTTTACCGCAGTTAGATGATCATCAGCTAGTTGTGGATATATTAAAAACGATGATAGAGACAAAACCCTCTTAAACGCCAAATATGAAAGTAGCACGGTTCTTTATCGTGCTACTGAATTCTCTTTTTAGCTCATAAAGTGTTCTTTAATGTGAGCAAATATTAACATTGATCCCAACTTACTACCTGAAAATCAAATCAATTTCATATAACCTATACGCTCATTCATATAGAAAGCCTTCAAAGTTGGCCATTGGCAATGTCTTTTAGAAGAAAAGAAAAACTCAATCTTAGAAATCTTATTGTCACCCTATGTGTGTTCAGTGTGCTTGTCACTTTGATCAACGCATTCTACTCGATTTATCGTGTTCAAAGGGATCTCATCATCAATAACACGTTAGAATCAAACCGTGTTTACGCCCAAAAAATGTCTGAAATGACAGACTCTTTCATAGAAAGCTCAATGTCGCAGCTAAAATACAGTGCGAACGTGCTAAAAGACAAGATGCATGACGCTCAGCTTCTTGATAAAGAGGCTGAGAGATTAAGAACGCAAACCAAATCATTTAACTCTGTGGTTGTCGTTAATGCAAAAGGGGTTATTATTTCCGTATCACCTGAAACACTTCAGGTGAAAGGTGTAAGGTTAGTGGGTGAAAGAAAACGCCAATCTTTAAACGCTCAAGCACCAGTTGTTACTGAACCATTTATATCGCCCGCTGGAAATTACTTGTTAACCATCTCATACCCTATATTTTCTCAATCTAATGAATATTTAGGTTATATCGGCGGCACTATTTATCTAGAAAAAGAAAATATTCTCGCAGAGTTACTCAGCCAGCACGCATACAAAGATGGTTCTTTCCTTTACGTTGTCGATGAGAGTAACACTCTGATTTATCACCCAGATCAATCGAGGGTTGGTGAAGTAATCGACGATAATGAAGCAATCAAAGCGGTGACGATGGGGCAGAGCGGCAACAAAGAAATTGTTAACTCTCGCGGCGTCGAAATGCTTGCTGGTTATGCGCCAGTAAAGTCATCAGGATGGGGAATTGTTGCTCAGCGCCCGAAATCGATGACGTTATCTGTGCTAGATGAACAGATGTGGAATGTTTTCCTTAAGTCGATTCCAATTGGTTTATTAACTTTGTTGCTAATTTGGTTCTTGTCCCTTCTTATTTCTAGACCACTTTGGCAGTTAGCGGGTGCTGTGCGAGGTGTCGAAGAACATTCATCATCTATCGATGATCTCAAACTGGTTAAGTCTTGGTATTTTGAGGTCTCACATTTGAAGCTTAGTTTTCTTAAAGCATTTGGTATCGTGTCAAAAACCATTGATAAGCTGCAACTGGATACATTAACAGATTCGATGACTGGATTATTGAATCGACGTGGATTAGATAAAGTTCTTGGTTTGTTTAAGCAGGAAAATACCGCGTTCTCTGTTTTGGCGCTAGATATTGACCACTTTAAGAGCGTAAACGATAACTATGGCCATGACGTGGGTGACAACTTACTTAGAGAGTTTGCGCAGTTAATGAAAGACCAAGCTCGCTCTAATGATCACCTGTGTCGTTCTGGCGGTGAAGAGTTTATGATGTTTTTGGAAAAAACAGACGTAAACCACGCTATGGATGTTGCAGAGCGTATTAGACACAACGTGGAACAACATGACTTTCAGGTGGTTGGTAAGGTCACGGTTTCGTTGGGCGTTTCTCACTGGAAAGGCAATGACACACCAATTGAAGCGGTAATGAAAGACGCCGATAATGCACTGTATAAAGCGAAACATAATGGAAGAAATAGAACGGAGTTGGGTGACGACGCACAATAGATATTGCGCTTTATGCTGAACATAAAACGAGCCAGTGACTAACCTTTGCTGTTAATCGCTGGCGTAACCGCTACCAATTGCGCGAAACGGCAAGTTTAGCTCTAACTCTGGAATTTGTTTACCCACCCAAGCCGGAAATGTATTGCTATTTGGCCCTGGAAACAGCGTATATTCTTCAGCCCAAGGGTATTGGTTAATCACACTTTGTATTTTAGGGATAAGCTGGCGGGCCTTTTCACCTTGTATGGAGAGGATCTTTTCTGGTTTTGCACCATACCAATATCGATCTGGCGTCCCAGTTTGGTACTGATATAGAGCGGGTTGTCCGCGATTCACTCTCCAGCCGACTACTTCATACACTGTATATTCGTTCGCATTTTCAGGCTTTATTGCAAACCATGTATGAACAGCAAACCAGCCTCGCCAACCAAACGCATCTGCGGCGTAAAACTCAATCACAGCATGCTTAACATTAGAAGGGTCGGGTGCGATACCCGCAGGTTCTCTGCTAGCAGTACGCCAATCTCCTTGAGTGCATCCACCCAGCATAACCGCGATTGACATTAACCCAATTTTTACAAGGTGAGTAAAGTTGAGAAGGTCTTTCATTTATTGCTCCTAGACCAACCGATGTTGGTAACGCTCTACTGATTTTAGCTATAAAAACGTGGCAAGCCTGATTGTTGAAATCCTCTCCTTATTAAAAGAGAGAGGGAAGTTAGTGCCATAATTCCAGTTCATACGTAATAATAAGGTAAGCCGATTTGTAACATGTGGCATAGACGATGCCGTATTTCTCGAACGATTCGTCTAGTTGCGTATGAAAAAGTAAGAGGTTGTATGTATTCCTTACACGACTACATGAATTAAAAGCATTAAAAAACAGATATTTACAGTGGATTTTGACTGATTGAGTGAGTTTGGGACCCTCACATTGTCTCACATTTGCTTGTTTTGGACGGAATTTTCATCGCTCATCTTTTTGCGCGTTTAGAGTCAGCGTTCAGCTATGGCACAATAGGCGCTCACAGAACAAGTGCTGTTTGGTCATGCAAATAGCAGAAAAATAACTAGAAATAGAATAATTAATGTTTAAATCAAAAAGTATACTCGCATTAAGCATGTTCGCATTTGGCTGTTTTGCCAATCAAGATAGCGAACCAACGTCCGTTGTGCTGAACTATGGTGACTCCTCCATCAGTACTGATATTCAAGCCAATCGAAAATTTCATGTTGTCCGAGACAATGAAAGTGAGCACGTAGAATTTTCCGGCGGAATCACAAAGGAGTATTCCGATTATATTGTGAATATTCATATCATAAGAAAAAGCAATATACGCAGATCAAGCCGAGAGCTGAATACAACCGTATTGATGAACAGTGATCAGATTGGGAAGCCTTTAGTGATTGGCATTGAAAATGATGAGTTCACTAGTATCACTTTGCGTTAATGCTTAGTATTTATTGAATAGGAATGAGGAAATTGATGCTCTCAATACGCTGCTATCGCACCGAGGATGCCCCAACACTGTGGGCACTCTTTTACCATACTGTGCGAATCATTAATCGTCGCGATTATACGGAATCACAAGTTTCCGCTTGGGCACCATCAGATTTTGACCTCGATGTGTGGCAACGAAAAATGGACGATATTCAACCGTACGTCGCGGAGATAGAAGGGCAGGTCGTTGGCTATTGTGATTTGCAAGGTGACGGCTTGATTGATCATTTCTTTTGCCATCATGAATACCAAGGACAAGGTGTTGGTCGTGATTTGATGTCTTTTCTTTTTTCACAGGCGAAAGTACAGGGGATAAAACGACTGTATTCTGAAGTGAGTATTACCGCCCGACCTTTTTACGAGAAAATGGGTTTCACAGTTAAGTCTCGACAACGTGTTGAGGTTAGGGGAGAAACCTTAACTAACTTTATGATGGAAAAGTATATTTAACTTAAATAGTGAGCATTTAGTGAGCTTGAACACAGATATAAAATGTTTTCCAATGTGAAAGCGAGTTCATTGATCTCGCACCAACGTTTTGTTTGAAAACAGTGTACATAATCTTCTCTGGAACGCCATTACCGCATTTCGTCTCTGAAGGCTTAAAAAACAGTCTGAAAGTTTTGGTTTTGCGGCGGGTAATAGCGTTCCAAACGCCAAATGTGTCTGGCTAACCATCTCAGGAAGAGAAGTAGTACTATGCGCCCTTATCTCAAATACGTTGTTCCAACATTGATACCATTGCTTGTTTGGTTAATGCCTCTCTCTGCGTTCCCATTTGATGGCATTACTATCGTCCAGCAAAGAGTGATTGCAATCTTCTTGCTTGCCGCACTTTGCTGGGTATTCGAGCCAATTCCAATCTACGCCACTTCGGTTGTGATCATTGTCCTAGAGCTATTGCTTGTATCAAATAAAGGTATTGTGCTCTTTCGTTTGCAAGAGGGGCAGCCACATTTTGGTGAACTATTACAATACAACGAGATAATGGCGACCTTCGCTAGTCCGATTATTATGCTCTTCCTCGGCGGTTTCTTTTTGGCTATGGCGGCGACAAAGTACAGGTTAGATGTCAACTTAGCCCGAGTGTTACTCAAACCATTTGGACAAAAACCAAAGTTCGTTATGCTGGGGTTGATGCTGATCACCGCTGTTTTTTCCATGTTTATGTCAAACACCGCAACAACAGCGATGATGTTGTCCATTTTAACCCCTGTGATAGCGGTTTTCGGGCCTAAAGACCCAGGTCGAATTGCATTCGCCTTGTGTATTCCTGTTGCAGCCAACATTGGTGGCATTGGTACTCCAATCGGCACGCCACCGAATGCCATCGCCCTAAAATATTTGGTTGGTGACAACTTAATTACGTTTGGTGAATGGATGGTATTTGGTGTGCCATTCGTTATTGTGATGATGGCGTTAGCCTGGTTTCTGATTGGCTTTTTATATAAAGCCGAACAAACCACCATCGATCTGAACATTAAAAGCAAGTTTTTGAAAACACCCAAAGCAATAATGGTTTACGTCACCTTTGCCGGCACGATTATTCTTTGGTTGATGGGGTCTGCACATGGAATGAATTCTTACACAGTAGCATTAATTCCGGTCGCAGTGTTCTCATTGACGGGCATCATTAACAAAGAAGACTTGAAGAAAATCTCTTGGGATGTGCTTTGGTTGGTGTCAGGCGGTATTGCTCTGGGCCTTGCTCTAGATAAAACCGGGCTTGCGAAGCTGGTGGTACACAGCATTCCGTTTGATCAGTTCTCGCCATATGTTGTCTTGTTTGGTGCGGCTTTCTTGTGCTTGTTAATGGCAAACTTTATGTCGCATACAGCCACCGCAAACTTGCTGATGCCGATTATGGCTGCGCTGGGTACTTCTATGGCTTCGCTAACGCCTCTCGGCGGTGAAGTTACTCTGATCTTAGTCGTGACATTTGCTGCTTCACTCGGTATGTCGTTACCAATCAGTACGCCACCAAACGCGTTAGCTCATGCAACAGGGCATGTCGAGAGTGGCCAAATGGCTCGTATCGGTGCCGTGCTAGGCGTGATTGGCGTATTACTCAGTTTTGTGATGGTGTGGATTTTACATACTGTTGGGCATATTGGATAACCCATGTACGAAACGAAGTTAGACGCGTTAGTACAACGCTACTTTAATCACCTTGAACGCCGATTAACGGTTTTATCCGGGTCGGTGCTTATTGAGCAAGCTGGCTACAACGATCGCTTGTACTATGTGCTGTCGGGAGAACTGGCGGGGTATTACGCGGAAGATGACAAGAAACCGATTCAGGTATTTTCTGCGTCTCAAGGTGCGTTTATTGGCGTACACAGTTTCTTTTCTGGTACGTGGACTGCCTCTTCGACAGTGATTGCTCAAACCGATGTTGAATTGGCTTGGATACAGCGCGATACGCCCGCCGTGGAAGAGGCGACATACGGACCATTGACGACACAATTTATGCCTGTGATGGTTAACGAATTATCTCGTCGTCAACGGCGCGCAATGCAAGAGGCATTGGCTAAAGAAAAAGCACTACAAAAGCTTCATACCGCAGAGCAAATGACAACGTTGGGGCAGCTTGCAGCGGGTATTGGTCATGAGTTGAACAATGCGATAGGCGTTGTAAGCAGTAAATCAGAACGGCTAGAGACAGTTATCATGGAACTGCTTGAAGAAGTTCATCCGGAAGCGAGTCAATTTTTTGATTTTGGTTTAATGCAAGGGCAGAAAGTCTCTTCTAGCGAAGCGAGAAAGCGGGGGCGCCACTTCGAAAAATACTACGGTTTAACCAAGGAGGTTGCTCGTGATCTTGCACGTGCCGTTCCAAACAACTTCCTTTCAGAACATTGGCTAAAAAGACCAGAAGAAGCGATACGTTTCTGGCAAATGGGGCGAGATCTGCATGACTTACGCATCGCCTCTAAACATACCGTTGGCATTGTGCGATCCGTAAAACAATTGGGGCGCACGGATATCGACTTGGATGAAGCGATTAACATCAATGATTCAATCAATCGCGCCTTGGCTCTATTGCAAAGTGACTTAAGACGAGTGAGTGTTCGTTTTAGCCCTGCGGATTTACCTGCTTTTATTGGTTCTCAAACCGAACTCGTCCAAGTTTGGGTAAATATATTAAAGAATGCGTGCGATGCACTTGGTGAAACGGAGAAACCCGGTATCGAAATACATACTCGGGAGAGTAAGGGTAAAATTTTGGTCACGATTGCTAACAACGGACCAGAAATTGATGAAGCGACACGTAGAAAAATTTTCCGGCCAAACTTCACCACTAAAAAGGGGGGATTGTCGTTTGGTTTAGGGTTAGGTCTGTCGATTGTGAAGCGCATTATCGCCGGATATAACGGCTCTATTGTGGTAAAGAGCGACAGTGAAAAAACGATTTTTAGAATCAAGTTACCAGTAGAGGGTGAACATGGAGAAGCTTAATGTAATTTGCGTTGATGACCAACGAGAGGTACTAAGCGCGGTTCTACAAGATTTAGAGCCGTTAAATCAATGGTTGAATGTCGAAGACTGCGAATCAGCAGGTGAGGCTCTAGAACTGATGGATGAATTTGATGCAGAAGGCGAGATGATCGCATTGATTATTTCCGATCATGTGATGCCAGGTAAAACGGGAGTAGAACTGCTGACCGATGTATCAAAAGACGGTCGTTTTGGCTTTACGAGGAAAGTGCTTCTTACCGGGCAAGCGACGCACACCGATACGATTAATGCGATCAACTCCGCAGGCATTGACCGCTACTTTGAAAAACCATGGCAAGCAAGCCAATTAATAGAGTGCGTTAGAAACTTGGTGACCCAATATATCTTTGATGTGGGCTTAGATTACACTCAGTATCACGAGCATTTAGATCAGAGTGTGGTGTTTGAACGTCTACGTTAATCGGGGGACATTAAGCTTGTTTTCGTCACGGCCAGTTAGTGTCTGAAATCTATAGTGAATAGTTCAGCATGTTTAACGTGGCCGTGCGGAATATTGCTATAGTATGCTTAACTCAACGAATAGCGGCTTGCACTGGCAACAGAAAGTGGCTTAGAGAACCAATAACCTTGCAGATAATCGACGCCCATTTCGGTAAAAAATTCACACATTTTGGCGTCTTCAATTCCCTCAATCACTACTTCAATATTATTTTCCTGGCACATAGTGATAAGAAACTTCAGATATTCTTGTGAAGAGCGGTTGGTTAGTGTTTTCCACGCCATCGACCTATCAATTTTGATTTGTGTCATCGGGAGGTCGAAGAAGCTATTTAATGAACTGTAACCCGATCCAAAGTCATCCAGAGAGAGTGCAAATCCTAGTTCCCTGAGGGTATTCAGAGGGGCAATGGCTGTCTGATTATTATCCAAAATAAACGTTTCTGTTAGTTCCAAAACAATAGACTCAGGATCGACACCAACCTCATCCGCCATGGCTTTAATTCGCGCAGGGAATTCACTGTTCATTAACTGAAGTACTGAAACATTCACGTTGACACGAACTTGGTTTTGGTAACGCTCACGGTAGTTTTTGATAAATTCACACGCTTTGGCAAAGACTTGATATCCGAGTTCGACAATCAAACCTTTGTTCTCTGCCACGGGGATGAATTCGTCTGGATAAATTTCGCCAAACTCTTTGCTACGCCAGCGAACCAGAGATTCGAAGCTCACCACTTTTGAGCTTTTGGCGTCAATAATTGGCTGAAACTTAACGCTTAATGTCTGTTTTTCTAGTGCACTTTTTAGACCTTGCTCAATAAAGAAATAACGGTCTACGGCATGCTGAGTTTTCTCACTGTAAACCGCAACACGGTCTTTATTCTGCTCGCTTGCGTACTGACAAGTTCGTGCTGCTTTACGTAATATTTCCTCTGCTGAGTGACTTGGATCTATGCAAGGATACAAACCAATACTAATGTTACTTCCTAAGTATTGGCCCTCTTCAATCACTGCCTCGTGGTAGGTTTCCTTTAAACTTTCGGCATAACTTTGCAGCGTTTCTACCGAGCATTCATCGTGAATCAAAATCGCAAAGTCATCATCATGTACGCGATATACAGAACTATTTGGAGAAGGTAGGTGACTGAGAGTTTGTAGCAATTTTTCCACTAACCCATCGACCAACTCGCTGCCATATTGATTTAAGTAAGATTTAATCTCTTCTATCTGAATGTAACAGATAGATGCACAAGAATCAGTGGCTCGCACACTATCTTCAATATCCAGCAAGAGATGGGCGCGATTAGCCATACCTGACGCATTGTCATGAAATGCGACTTGATGAATATAGCTTTCCATCAGCTTGCGTTCAGAAATATCACGGTGGCTACCAACCATATAATGACCATGTTCTGTTTCTTTGGTCATGGCTACGCCTTCAATCCAGACGTACTGTCCATTGGGTTTACGCACGCGGTAGGTCGTTGTGACCCTCGTGTTGTTGGTAATGATGTGAGCATCGACCCGAGTGGAGAGTCTTTCTCGATCGAGAGGGTGAACAAGGTCTAACCATTGCTCTAAGCTGATTCGACCAGCGTTGATACCAAGCTGCTCATAAAAGCCCTTGTTATAAAATACCATGGTGCCAAACTCATCCATGTAAAAGAGGCCTTCGTTAAATACATCGAAGATATGAATGAATCGTTCTTCGACGATTTTTAGGAACTCTCGGTCACTATCTGAGACTTGTTGGTCAAATATGGTGGTCAAGATATTTCCTCCTCGAGCCTTTTAGCATCAGAGATGAGTGTTGGGGTTGATAACATAGAGTTGATCTGCTGGCGTACATTACAATCACAAAAGTGTCAGTTCAAATTGTTTGGCTATCATTTTATGCGCTACTAGGTTAATAACATACTAAGATTAGGCGGCTAATCATCGACATTTATAAAAAATAGTCAACAGTAAAAATCATTTATAAAATACAGTTATTGATGCCGTCCGCAATCTATAAATATTTATGAATAATTATCCTAAAGTTATTTTCAGTTGTGTCGGTATCAATGTGTTGTTTTCTAACGTCATTTGTATATATGTTATCTTGGATAAAACCATAATAACAAAAAGGACTTAATGAGCGCGACCGATTATTAATTGACAGGATGCTCATTAATTGTAATCAATTCAAATTTATTATCACGCCAAGTAATCAAATCTCTTATAATGCGGACGTTAATATCGAGTAAGCCTTCTTTATATGCAGTACGATCCGAAAAATTCAATCAAAATTGCGCTCGCTGATATCGGCGTTGGTATGTTTGTTACCGCGATAGAGCACAACAAGCGCGTCAATTTAGCCAATGCAGGGCGGATATCTAGCCCTGAAGGCATTAAGAAGCTTGCTACAAGTGGCGTAAAGTATGTTTGGGTAGATCAAACATTATCTTCGCAGCAGTGTGTCTTCAAGCCTGTAGATGAATCAACTGATGCCACTAAAGAGACGAGAGAGCAGAAACACTCAGATTTTAAGAGGGGTCAACGAACTTATCGTTCGAGAGACATCCAACACAAGCGAGCCAAAAAGCTGATCGCCGAAGCAAAAGATTTGGCGCAGAAACTATTGAATCAAACTTTTGAAGGAAAAATCATTGAAGTTGATGAAGTAGAAGCTTGGGCTGACGATGTCATTGAAAGTGTTTTGATTGACTCAGATGCGTTGCAGTGTGTCTCTGCACTCCGAAAAAAAGACTCTTACTTATTGGAACACTCCGTCAATGTCGCTTGTCTTTTAGTGTCATTCGGTAAGTACTTGGGCTTGGATAAGCCAACGCTAAAACAGCTTGCTGTAGGTGGCATTATTCATGATGTAGGTAAAATTAAAGTCGATGATAAGATCTTGCACAAGCCAGCGAAGCTAACGCCTGAAGAATTTGAACATATGAAGCTACATCAAGTGTTCGCAGGTGAGATTATCCTTCACGTAAAAGGACTTAGTGACGTAAGCCGTGATGTTTGTTTGATGCACCACGAGAAGTTAGATGGCAATGGTTATCCTAGAGGCTTGAAGGGGGAGGAGATTCCAATTCACGGCCGTATGAGCTGTATTGTAGATATCTACGATGCGCTAACGGCTGATCGCTGTTACAAAAAAGGCATGAGTTCTGCCGAAGCGTTTAAAATCTTGTTGAGTCTAACGCCATTTCATTTAGACGCCGACTTAGTTTACAAATTCATTAATTGCATTGGGATGTACCCCGTAGGCTCTATTGTCGAGTTGAACGATGGGCGTGTTGGTATTGTTTGGTCTTCAAATGAATCTCAAGCATTAAAGCCAGAAGTGAAATGTTTCTACTCCCGCAAGTATAAACGATACATTGATGTCACGATGGTGGATTTAAAAACGAGTGCGTACAAAATTGAAAGAGCGATAGCGCCTTCATCGTTAGAGATCGATCCTAAGCCTTTTTATGATTAAGAGAAATAGATAAGCTTATACAACAGGCTTTACATCCTTGCATGTAGGTCGTATTTTATTTGCATAACTATCTATTAATTTTTTCTAAGTTATTTAGATGCAAGATGGTGATTAAGACCTCGGCTTCATGGATAGAAACCGGGCGATAAAATAGTTCTATACACAATGGGCTATAAACCTCATTTTTCTGGAAGGGATGCCAATGCAAATAGATACATGGATTTTTTACACTCTTGCCATTCTCGTGCTCACTGCTTCACCAGGACCAAGCTCACTGTTGTGTTTGAGTAAAGGAGTGAGTAGTGGGTTTCGTATTGCTTTCATGACTGCACTTGGCAGTTTGTCTGCGATTACGATCATCCTTACGCTCTCATTTACCGGGCTGGGAGTTGTCATTGCTTCATCTGAGTTAGTTTTTAATATTATCAAATGGTGTGGTGCCGCTTATTTAATCTGGTTAGGTATTCAAGCGTTGCGCTCATCTCAGACAGATTTTAATAAAACGGCAACGACTCAAAGTTCCGCGACAGCGTTCAGCGCGTTCACTAGTGGTTTCATTGTTGGCGCTAGTAACCCCAAAGCGATAGTCTTTTTCACCGCTTTGTTTCCTCAATTCATTGAACCTTCCGCACCGCTACTGGCTCAATACGCGATTTTCGCGTCTACATTTGTGGTTTTTGAGCTTAGCTGGCTAACATTTTATGCATTGTTAGGGGTAAAAGCCTCTGATTGGTTGTTTGTCGCTGGAAGAGCGAAGTTGTTCAATCGTTTGACTGGTGGAGTATTTATTGGTGCTGGCGTGATGTTGTCGACGGCAAACCGATAAATAAGACAGACTTCGGTACGCAGTTAGGTTTTCCCATATAGTAAGTTGGAATGCGCTAATTTAGCTTTGTCTTATTTCCAGAATGGAAATAGACGTTTTGTTTATTTTCATTAGTGGCAACAGCCAAGCAGGAGTAAAATCACGTTACTCTTTAGGGGTAGAGCTCGTATTTTGTCTTGTGGGCTTGTGGTTACTTTGTAGGAATATCTTAGATGACAAGCCTTTCTAAACTACAACAACGTTTTCTAGATATCGCGACCGACGTCCGTCTTTCTCCAAAACAGAAGTCGAGCTTTTTAGCTTTAGAGGCCGAAGCGTGCATTCCTTACATGACCGTATCTCCATCACTGAGACAAGCAATGGATGAAGGCATCATCTGCGATATGTTTGAAGGTCATGCACCGTTTAAACCTCGCTATGTGTTGCCTGATTACGCTAAATTTCTATCGCAAGGCTCGGACTATTTAGAGTTGTCTCCGGCTGATGATTTCGATGATGCGCTGAATATGCTTACCATCATTTACCATCATGTTCCTTCGGTAACGAACATTCCGGTTTACTTAGGTCAGTTAGATGATGTCTTGTTGCCTTACATAGGCGACCTAACAGAGAGCCAGATTTACAAAAAGTTAAAACATTTTTGGATCATGCTGGATCGCACATTGCCAGATGCGTTTATGCATGTGAATGTCGGACCGACAGACAACATTATTTGTCGCACTGTTTTAAAAGTAGATGCGGAGCTCAAGCAGATCGCACCGAATCTCACCTTTATGTACGACGAGACAGTTACACCTGATGATTTACTTCGTCAAGCGACACAGAACATTTGTGAATGCAGTAAACCGCATATCGCCAATTACCCAATGCACGCGAAAGCCTACAACGGCTCACGCTTTGGTATTGTAAGTTGCTACAACTCGCTTCCATTAGCAGGTGGATCGAACACATTGGTGCGAATGAATTTAAAAGAAGTTGCAAAACGAGCATCAGACTGTAACGACTTCTTAAACAGTGCGTTGCCTTCTTACCATCGATTAATGGTCGAGCTCATAAACGCAAGAAGCACGCACTTGCATGAAAAATCGAACTTCTTTCAAGGCTTTTTGACGCAAGAAGGGTTGATAAAAGAGTCCTATTTCGCGCCAATGTATGGCGTGTACGGCATGGCCGAAGCGGTAAACCTTCTATTTGAAAAAGAAGGGCAAATAGGGCGATACGGAAAAAATGATCGAGCAAATACTTTTGCTCATGATGTTTCAGCAACACTGGCTAAACTGGTGGACTCAACCCCGGTGAAATATGGTTTAGATGGCAAAGCGCTCTTACATGCACAAGGCGGCATTAGCTTAGATCATGATGTTACGCCAGGTGTACGTCTGCCTTATGGTGCAGAGCCAGATCCTGTCACTTATGTACAAGCAACGGCGAAGCATCATCAGTATTATCGTGCGGGTATCAGCGATATTTTGACGATTGATGAAACGGTGAAATCTAACCCAGAAGCGATGTTCAATTTATGTAAAGGGGCACTAAATGCTGGTTATCGTGAGTTTACCGCGAATGTCACTTCAAATGACTTAATTCGCGTGACAGGCTACATGATCAAACTTTCAGACGTCGCGAAATATGATGAAGAAGGTTCGAGAACCAACACGACGTTTCTAGGTGCAGAAGCAGCAAAAAATACCAGAATTTTAGAACGCTCGCCACGTGTGGTGAGTCATGAAGTAACACCGACTTACACGCAGGCATAAGTTCGGTTTAGGAAAGAACAAGATGTCTAGACGAAGTGGAAGCCTTTTGGCAAAAGTCACTCGTACCCTTCCTTTCTCTTGTGTTGATGGGCCAGGAAATCGTCTAGTCATCTTTCTACAGGGTTGTAACTATCAGTGTTTGAACTGCCACAATCCTCACACGATAAACCATTGTAATCATTGTGGTGAGTGTGTGAGTGAATGTTCAGCAGGCGCATTGAAGTTCGACGAAAACAACAACGTTGTTTGGCTTAAAGAGGAGTGCACCCACTGCGATCATTGTATAGAGATATGTCAGAACCAATCTAATCCAAAAATTACTGACTACTCTGTAGTAACAATGCTCGATTTGATACGCAAACATCGCTTTTTCATCAGTGGTGTTACAGTATCCGGTGGGGAATCTACCTTACAACTTCCTTTCATTATTGAGCTGTTTAAAGGGATAAAACAAGATCCTGAATTACGGCACCTCTCTTGTTTCATCGACAGTAACGGCTCTTTAGCGGTTGCTGGTTGGCAGCGTATTCTACCTTTTCTGGATGGCGCAATGATCGATTTGAAAGCGTGGCAGACGGAGACGCATCAGTGGCTAACTGGGCGTGATAATCATCGTGTATTTAAAACCCTTCAATACCTAGTTGAACACGAAAAATTGTACGAGGTCCGCTTACTGCATATTCCCCAAAAAAGTGATTTAGATATAGAAATCGTAGCAATTGGACGTTACTTGAGTACTCTTCCTGAATCGGTGCTTATCCGTTTAAATGCCTTTCAGCATCAAGGAGTAGTGGGGGAGGCGTTAACTTGGGATATGTGCTCTCATCATGATATCGAACGCTTAAAATCAGAGCTTCGATGCTACGTGAGTAACCCTATCACCGTGCCGACAGTACTCACGTAGTACTGTTGTTTATCTATGCTTACGCATCACAGGCATCTAACATGGCGCAAGCGTCGAGTAATTGTTGCTGTAACCATTTTAAAGCGGGATCGTTTAAGCTCGCTTTGTTCCAAACGAGGCTGTAGGCTACTTGCCCGTAATCGAATGGAAGAGCTTGCTCAACCAAACCTTTTGCTTGCATTGCCGCTCTTGCCCAAAGCTTGGAGCATGTGAACAAGTAATCCGAGTGCTGACACATCACCGCAGCTGAACCAAAGTCGGCTACACGCATGGCCAAGTTTCGTTTTGAATGCCTTTGGGTGAGATTTTGCTCAAAATAAGGTTGTGACAGATCTTTATCATGAATACCGATGTGTCTTGCACAAAGGTAACTTTCAACAGATAAGGGTTGCTCAGCGAGTGGGTTCGATGCTCTCATTAAGCAAACCATTTCGTCTTTCAAAATGGTTTTCCAGACCAAGTCTTTATTTTGTGTGGGTGGTTGGCTGAGATCGTGAGGAAGCAACAAAAAATCTACTTGACCTCTTGCTAATGCATCGAAGCTCATTTCCTCTTTCGCATGGACATTCAAGTGCGCGTGATTGCTCAGTTGTTGGGACAAGTGCTGTAGAACTGGCGCAAAGAGCTCAAACGAACTTTCACGCATTGCTAATGAAAAACTACCTTGATAGTAAGCCGGATTAAAAGAGCCTTGATGTAATAACCCATTCATACTGGAGAGTATGCCATGGATTGACGGGCCTATATGCAGCGCAAATGCTGTCGGCACTAAGCGAGTGCCATCACGGTAAAAAAGGTCATCCTTTAGCGTTTCGCGCAACTGTCCGAGCGTTTTACTGACGCTCGATGGTGTTACACACAAGCGTTCTGCCGCAAGTGTGACGCTGTGAGTGGTTAACAACATATGTAAAACAGTTAGATGTTTAAGGCTTATACGCGAAAGAGCAATGTAGTCCATAAATAGCATGGTTTCTTATGATTTTTGGCAGTATATCAGCATGAAACAAATTTTTACTATTGTTTATCTCGGAAATACGCCTGTTTCTCTTTGAGCTCAATGCATTTAATGGGTTGCATAAGGATTGATGGTGCTTATAAGTCTAGAAATTTATCTTAGTTTTGTTGGACTTTAATGCTTTCATTTATTCAATTCTAAAGCTTCTATGTAATTTTAATCAATTTGGAGGAGTTGATTGATTTGTACACGAATTAAACTTGTTCCTTGTTAATTAAAATAGATATTGTTTTGTTGATTGTTTGGTGATTTACTCATGATCCCTCAGTAACAAAGGTATAAATAATTAATGGACGACCCCTTTAGTCGGCAAAACCCTTCACCATATGTCTTCTTATTATTGGAGACATGCTCATGCTAGAACTTTTTATGCAACCAGAAGCTTGGGCTATTTTCGCCACTTTGTTTGCGCTTGAAGTTGTCTTAGGCGTTGATAACGTCGTTTTTATCTCTGTCTTATGTGAAAGACTGCCGCTGCACCAACGCAAGCTGGCAAGAAACCTTGGTATTGGTCTTGCTGTTATTGCTCGTATTGGTTTAGTGTTTTCAATCTCTTGGATCATGCAACTGACTCAACCGCTATTTTCTTTGGCGAACCAAGCGTTTACCGGAAGAGACGTCATCATGATTGCGGGTGGTGCATTCCTCTTGGCTAAAAGCCTGAAAGAGTTGTGGAGTTGGTTAAATCACAACGAGTCGGCTCACTCAACTCACGCCCGTACTGGTTTAGCGGTAGTTCTGTTGCAGATTGTTGCCGTGGATGCTGTATTCTCGATGGACTCGGTGATAACCGCCGTTGGTTTGACAAGTGATGTCCCACTTATGGTCGCAGCGATTGTTTCGTCTGCTATCGTGATGGTCATGACAGCCGAAAAAATCAATAACCTGGTGTCGTGTTACCCTGGTTTTAAGACACTTGCTTTGTTATTCCTCGTTTTGTTAGGTGGTTTATTGATGGCAGAAGGCTTCGAAATTCATATCAACAAAGGTTATGTGTACTTTGCGATGGCATTCGGCTTAATTCTGGAACTTTGTCATATCCAGTTAAAAAACAAACAACGCCCGACTATTAAACGTCTTAGTCCGTTGCGAGTTCATCCAACCAGATTAGAAGCTCGTCAATAATAAAAGATATTGCCGCTCATATGAGCGGCATTTTTATATTCGTCATCACCTATTTTTACTCTCTTTTTATTTTGTTGTCGTTTCGACAAAAAATCGCATTTGTTGTGGGGTTGAAGATTTTTTATATAGACCGCCCAACTAATATGAGTGAACGACAATAATGGATAAAATGATCGATGCGTTAGCAACCCATGGTTACTACATCTGGGATGATTTTCTTTCTGAACAAGAAGTGGATCAATTGCGAGACTGCATTCCAAGTAACTGGAAAAAAGCGCGTATTGGTCGTAATGACGATGTGACTCGTATTGAGTCAATTCGAAGTGACAAAATTCAATGGTTATCGCCCAATATGGGGCACGCGGTTACTTCTTACTTAGATAAGATGGAAGAAATACGCCAAGAAGTGAACCGTCACTTGTTTCTGGGACTTTTTGAGTATGAAGCTCACTTTGCCAAGTACGAGGAAGGGGATTTCTACCAAAAGCATCTAGATTGTTTTAAAGGTAATGAAAACCGTCGATTGACAACCGTTTTTTACATGAACGAATCTTGGACGGAAAAGGATGCAGGTGAATTGGTGGTTTACGATCTAAATGATAATAAGATAGCAACCATCCCTCCTCAATCGGGACGCTTACTTTTATTCTTATCTGAGCAATTCCCGCATGAGGTTTTACCGACCAATGCTGAGCGTTTCAGTATTGCAGGTTGGTTCAGAATCAATGGTGTGCGAGACAATGTACTTGATATTGCAAAATGATTGGTTTGCAACCAGCATAAAATCAGCAAAGGGCGTAGATACGCCCTTTATCGATTAAACATTAGTTGATAGCTCGTAACACTCGGTCATGTTTCGCTCTAGCACTGCATAGACGTCAGAACAAAGTTCTTGTTTAGCGACTTGCTCACCCATAATCGCGGCGATTTGTGCTTGAGCCATTCGTCCGCGGTAGGGACGGTCCTGAGACAGAGCTTGAAAAACATCGGCAACCGCGACAATACGCGATGGTACATCGAGTTCGTCTCCTGTTTTATGATAAGGATAGCCAGAACCGTCCAAACGCTCGTGATGATTAGAGGCCCACTCCGCTATTTTAGCGTTGGGAAACACTTTGTGTAATGCGAGCTGAGTATCAATTGTATGGCGTTTAATACGCGTATACTCTTGTTTATTAAGAGAGCCTTCTTTATGAAGAATCTCATCTGGTGTTTTTAACTTTCCGATATCATGCACCAACCCAGCAATAAATAACATCTCTTGGTCGTGCTCACAGAACCCAAGCTTGATGGCTAGATACCGAGATAACTCCGCCACTTTTTGCGAATGTTGATAAGTAAATGGGCTTTTTGCGTCAACAATTCGAGCGATAAACATGCCCAAACTATTCATATCTTGGATGGTGAGCTGTTTTTGAAGCCAATCAATGCTTTTAAAGTTTAATCCGATGGTTTCTATATTTTCAGACTCCATCGCGAACCAAAATGCGTCGGTCATAACGAGCCTAACCATTGCCTTAGCCATGTCTGGATTAAACAAAGTTCCAGCGTTTGCCATGATGCATTCTGCAATTAGTTCTTCATGAAGAGTGACAATGTCACAGTGGCAGTTCATGACGTATTTGGAACGCATAAAATCGAGACGATCGGCTAAATAGAGTAGGGCAGCGACCTCTTTTTCAAAAGGCGGTAAATCAAGATATTTTAGTTCACTCCAATGTGTATGGTGGTAAAGAACAGGTGTAGCAAACTGACGCAACAAACGACACTGCTTGAGGCTTCGGTATCCTCTTAAGCAATGTGTTTTTACATCTTGTGGCACCAACTCCTCAAGTAACATTTTATGTTCTTGTGTTTCGGAGACCCCACAATCGTGGATCATCCCTGCGAAGTAGCAAAACTCCGCTTTTTCTGGTTCCCAGTTCATGACCCGAGCACATTGGTAAGCGATGTAAGCGACACGATGGCTATGGTGCGTATCATCAACACCGACATAGTCGAGTGCTCGAGCAACCCAGATAAGTGCTTGTTTCAGATCGACTTCAAAGCCCATGTCCGTATGGGAATGGCAAGAATGATTCATGGTTTATACCGACATTGCTAATTAGCCCACGCTAAACCCAAATCAGAAGGTGATAGGAAAAATTGGGTACGACAGCGAATAGACCCCAAAAAGGTGGGCGTTTAGACATAGTTTTGATTATGGGCGGGATAATAATCCTAGTTGCATAATAATATCACCTGAAGCTCATGGTTAAGAGTCAGATATTTGAACTAAGTATAAGTTTTGAAAGATTATTGTTGCTCTTGTTGACTTATTTGAAAACGACAATAAATCATGATGTAACGCATTCTTATTTTTATTTTTGTAGATCGTGTTCGGGCTCAACCAGAGACACACGGTATTGATGTCTGATTAACAGAATTCATATTGTTGCTTTTGAAGGCAAAAAATAAGAAGACTTCTTCGAGGCTTGCTCTGTAACTAACAGAGTAATAGGGAAAGCAGCTTGCTAACTACATGACAATAGAGCGTCGTTGAAAACATTTACTCTGTAGCTCATGTCGTTGAGGAAAGATAATAAAATGGTACGGTTTCCCAGCGATGCTAGCCCTTTTAGTGAGATAAGTTTATTGAAAATGTGTGATTGCAAAGTAAGCATAGGTAGTAAAAGTAGCTAGAATGATAGCTCTAAATGAAAAGGATTTCGTATGTTGAAGCATCGTTTATATCGGACTTACACCGCAGGGTTAAAAATAGCAGCCCATATCCTTCCTATGCCGAGACCAACCTTGTTTTCCGGCCCTGGTTCGATGAATGAGCTATTAGAATCGATGACCGAGCTGGGATTTAAACGCGTTTTGTTAGTTACCGACGAAGGGTTAGTCCAAGTCGGTATTGTTGATAAGGTGCTTGAGGCAGCAGCACAACTCGATTTACAGTTAGATGTTTTCTCGCAAGTTAAGCCCGATCCTACCTATGATCAGGTAGAGAGCGGTCTAGAGGCTTATCATCGTTTTCATTGTGAGGGCATATTAGCTTTGGGTGGCGGCTCTGCAATGGATTGTGCAAAAGTTATCGCTGCGAAAGTTACCAATAAACGGCCAATAAAAAAATTAGCTGGACTATTGAAGGTATGGCGAATGCCAGCGCCGCTTTTTGCTATTCCAACAACGGCTGGAACCGGAAGTGAAGTTACTATTGCTGCGGTCGTGTCAGATCCCTCCTCACACATTAAAACCCCTTTAATGGATCCAAAGTTGGTGCCACTAATGGCAGCTTTAGATGCGAATTTAATGATTGGTTTACCTCCTAAGATCACGGCTGATACTGGCGTTGATGCATTAACCCACGCTATTGAGGCCTATGTATCGAAAAACGCTACTCAAGAAACGATGGCTTATTCGGTTGCCGCTATTAAACTCATTTTTAAATATCTTCCTAGGGCTGTGATGCAAGGGGATGATGTCGAAGCTCGTCATAAAATGGCTATGGCATCCTATTACGCGGGTTTAGCATTTACCAAAGCGAGTTTGGGTTATGTTCATGCCTTTGCTCACACATTCGGTGCGAGATATGGAATACCTCATGGTATGGCAAACGGATTAGCCTTGTTGCCTGTGCTGCGCTTTTCATTATCAGAGATTGAGCCTCAACTAAGAAAGCTCGATGAGTTGACGGCCGAGGGGCAGTTAGGTAACGCAAGTGCTCAGCATTTTTTGGCGAATCTGGAGTCCTTGTTTTCAACTATTGATATTGAGCAAACCAGTGCGCTCATTCAACGTGAAGATGCTGATGCGCTTGTTGATTTAATTCTGAAAGAGGCGCACTGGAATTACCCTGTTCCCAAGTTCATGAACAGGGAAGAATGCACACAATTATTGTTAAATATCAGTAAGGTGTAAATTATAGTTTACATGTGTGGTTTTTTATCCTTACACTTTGCTTGATCTTCTGCTAAAGATCCTACAATATCGACGGCAATACAAATATGGTGTTGGTTTCGGTCCGCCGTTGCCCGATCTAATACTGATAATTTCTAATAAAGTGTAAAGATTAATATACAATGAGTCGTTCTAAAGTATTCGGTAGTACGCTAATTATTGCGGGCACTACAATAGGCGCTGGTATGCTAGCGCTTCCACTTGCCTCTGCCGGCATTGGTTTTTCAACTTCTATTATCATCATGCTAGGCTTATGGGCTCTGATGGCTTTCACTGCCTTGCTAATGCTTGAGCTTCATCAACATGCGGAGAGTAGTGCTACACTTCATACTTTGGCGAAACAGATCCTAGGTCAAAAAGGCAAGTGGGTGGCAAGTTTTGCGATGTTGTTTCTTTTCTACTCATTATGTGCAGCGTATATCGCTGGCGGTGGTGCTCAGTTCGGAGACCGCCTTGCACAATGGTTTGACCTCGATATTTCAGGGCCTACATCAACGATAATCTTTACCTTGATTGTGACTTTAGTTGTGACAGTGGGTACCGGTACGGTCGATAAAGTAAACCGAGTTCTGTTCGCGATGAAGCTCATTGCGATGGTTGCGGTGCTTTCTTTTCTTGCTCCAAACGTTACGGAATCTTACTTGTTAAGTATGCCAATCGAACAAGGCCTTGTTGTAGCGGCGATTCCGGTGATCTTTACTTCGTTTGGTTTCCACGGAAGTATACCTGCAATTGTGAATTACTTAGACGGTGACACTTCTTCTTTACGCAAAGCCGTTATTATTGGTTCGACGATTCCACTCGTTATTTATATCTTTTGGCAAATCGTGACGTTGGGTGTGGTTAGCCAAAGTACGCTTGTTGAGAACGGAGGGTTGAGCGCACTGATTGGTCAACTATCTCAGACAGTACACCAATCAAATTTGGGTAGCATTGTTGGTGTGTTTGCTGACTTGGCATTGTTGACATCGTTCCTTGGCGTGAGTTTGGGTCTATTCGAATTTTTGGGTGATACCATCAAAGGAAGTAACGATAAGCCTAATCGTTTGATTGCGGCACTAGTGACGTTTACTCCACCGCTAGGCTTCGCACTTTTCTATCCTCAAGGCTTTATTATGGCTTTGGGCTATGCAGCGATTGCCTTAGCGATTTTAGCCATCTTTTTGCCTTTGGTTATGGTGATCAAGGTTCGTAAATCGGATGATTTTACTGGGGAGTACCGCGTCGCAGGTGGTCAAGGTGCGCTAGTGATAACGGGCATCGCTGGCACTGGCATCGTATTCGCTCAGGTGTTAATTACGCTGGGTGTGCTTCCTGCTCTAGGCTAGTTGTTTAGAACGTTCTTTGAATAACTTCTAGTTACTGAATCCATCGTAATCAATCAGTATTGTTAGGCCAACGAGTTTCGCTCGTTGGCTTTTTTAATCTGGATCAAATTACCGTAAGATATCCGGTGAAAAAATTGGTAGAAATGTGCTTTTATTTCGTACACTTAAGTTGTGGTATATCGATAATTTAAGTGGAGAAAACCGCTCAAAATACCATTGAATTTGCAACACAATGAGCTTTTCTTGTTTCTCTGCTTTGGTGTGGAGGTGAAGCATGGCGCACCGGAGTTTTTACCCGTTTGCAAAACCGCTTAACGAGCAACTGCAAACGCTAAAAGGCAGGATGCAGGCGCACTTGCCATGTATTGATAGGGTGTCATTTGCAAAATATCACCCAGACCAAGATGTGCTCAAATCATTTGCAGAAAGTGAGTTCGACACTTGGTGTTTAGCCCATCACGAATCAGCATTCCGTAAACTCCACCACCTCAATATTGCCTCTAAAAACGCGGTTCCTCGTATCGTCGAAGACCTTCATGATATTAAGCACTGTCCTCGGGTTCAAATTTTACTCAAACACGGATATCAGTCGTCGGCTGCTATTCCTTGTTATGACAATAAAGCTTTTACTGGTTTTGTATTTTTGAACTCCACTCAACGTGATGCGTTTAGTTTAGAAGCGCTGAATGGTCTTAAACCTTATTTCGAAATGATTCGATTTGCGGTTGAATCAGAAACTCAAGTAGTCAATGCGATAGAAACGCTAGCGAACCGAATGCAATGTATGATGCCAGGCTATTCACCTGAGTATTACGCGCATACCAAACGCATGAAGTACTACAGTCAAATTATCGCAACGCAGTTAGCGGATCGTTATCACCTGAATGACGAAATGGTCGAAGATATTGGTATTTTTGCTCAGTTCCATGCGCTCGGTGATAGTCAGCTGCCAGTTGAAATTGCTAGCCGCCGAACAACTTACTCTCAAGAACAAGAGGCGATATTGATTCAACATATTGAGCGTTGTATCGATTCAGCGGATGACATAGTTGCCCGTATCGGAAATCCGGTTCACCCGAGTGTGACTTTGTTTTTGCAGATGATTATTTATCAGTACGAAAATTTAAATGGCACTGGTTATCCGTATGGTTTAACCAGTGATGATATACCAATAGCCGCCCAAATTACGGCTGCCGCAAATGCCTTTGATTTTATGACAACGCACCATCCGTATAGACAAGCGTGGTCCATACCATACGCATTGTTAGAACTTGAAAAATGGGTGTATCAGGGATGGTTATCTCGAGAATGTGTTAATGCTCTGCGAGAGCATCAAGGTTATATAAAGCAAATCATCCACAAATATCCCGAGCACTATACAGGCTTGGGATTAATGTAAAGATCAGTAACGGAGTTGAAATGTTGACGAGGAGGAACATTTAAACAATACTGTTTTTATATACAGTAATAAGTTTGGAGGTGAAGTATGTTGTGGGAAACCCTTGAAAGAGTAAACCGCTTACGCCAACAAGCACTTGCAAATCCTGAGTTTGTTGAGTCAGCAAAAGAGCACGAACAAGCACTTCAGGAGCAAGAATACCATTATCAAACTAAGAAAAAGCGTTCAGCCAAAGACAAACAAGGTAAAAAGTCGCTGGCCGATATCTATAAAGAAGTAGAGTTTGGCGCTGACGCTCGTCATTAATGTATTCACTGCGGCATTTTTCATTTCTTCATACGCTGCAGTATTCGTTCAAATTTATGCGAGAGCAGTGGGAGACCGCTGCTCTCGTTGACCTGCCTATAATTTACTAATGAAGTTCAGCAGAGCAAATTATCACCAACACTTAGCAATTCTCTCAATGATCTTGTTGATGTAATGATAATGACAACGGTTTGCATTTGTATCTTTGTTGTTATATAAAACCTCCCTTATTAATCGTTCTGTTGAATAAGAACGGCAAACGTGATCAACGAATGAGAGCTTTGAATAACTGTTATTCGTAAATGGCTATTAGGTGAAGTAGGGATGTTGGAAGCTAAAGCACTCCAGTTTGAGATTGAAGGCAAGTCATTGCTAAAAGCGTTTGATGTGACATTTGAACCCGGAAAAACATACGCCCTTGTTGGACACAATGGTTCAGGAAAATCCACATTGTTAAAGTTGCTGGCACAGCAACAGCAATACACAGCTGGTGACGTGGTTCTGCATGGAACGAGCATTAACGATCTCTCAGCGAAAAAATTCGCCCAACATATTGCCTACTTGCCTCAGCATCTTCCGGTGACCGACAGTATTTTAGGTCGAGATTTAGTCGGTTTTGGTCGTTATCCATGGCATGGTTTACTTGGACGTTTAAGTAAGAAAGATCACGACATTGTTGAAGAAGCAATGGCGATGACAGGCACACTAAAATACGCAGATCGCTTAGTGGACACGTTATCTGGAGGAGAGCGTCAACGTGTGTGGCTAGCTATGCTGTTAGCCCAAAAAACCGAGTATTTGCTTCTTGATGAGCCTTTGTCTGCGCTAGATATCAGCCATCAAGTCGATATGTTGAAGCTTATCTCTAAACTCAGTCAAGAACTGGGTTTGGGCGTTATTATCGTATTGCACGACATCAACTTGGCTGCACGATTTTGCGACTACATCGTTGCATTACATCAAGGTGATTTGATTGCACAAGGCAATGTTGAACAGGTGTTTACTGAACCTAAGTTGAGGGACATATATGGGATAGAGATGATGATCTCTGACCACCCTGCGGGTTATCCGGTGGCGATGCCAAGCTAAAGGTTGGAATAATGAGCAGTACAAACACTCGACTTAAACATTTCTCTTTCGCTCTCTCACTTAGTGCGCTTTTGGTCAGTTCTTTTCAAGCACTAGCTGACGCATCACCTCGGGTGATGTCGGTTGATTGGACACAAACTGAAACGATGTTGGCTTTAGGGGTCGTACCTGTAGGCGTTGCTCAAGGGCAAGATTACGATGCTTGGGTAAAGTCACCACCGTTACCGCCTCAAACAAAGGATGTAGGGTTAAGGACTCAACCCAATATAGAGCGCATTTACGAGCTCAGACCTGATCGTATTTTTATTGCCCCGTACTTCTCCTCAATGAAGCATCACTTAGTTGATATCGCCCCGGTTACCACCATTGACTTATATGAAAGCGGGATTACAGATTGGTCGGTACTTACCAGTTTCACTCGGAGGTTTGGTGAAGAGCTGGGAAGAGAGGCGGAAGCAGAGGCGCTTATCCAACAATATGAAAAACGTTTTACTTTATTAAAACAGCGTATAAATAAAGGCCAGCCGCCACTACTAATGATTCAGTTTATGGATACAAAGCACGTACGTGTTTTTGGTCAAAATAGTCTTTACTCTCAGGCTATCGAAAAGATTGGGCTGAGTAATGCATGGAATGAAAAGACGAATAGCTGGGGCTTTAGCCTAGTTGGCATCGACAAGTTAGCTGGCATAAAAGCTCAAATTGTTATCGTAGAGCCATTACCTTACGGTGGAGCGGAGCAGCTCTCTCAAGACCCATTTTGGCAATATGTTGTTCAACAATCTGGTGAAAAGGTCATGCAAGTCGCGCCCGTTTGGAGTTTTGGTTCTATGCCTTCAGCCCTCCGTTTCGCAGAGTTAGTTACGGCGAGTAAGGTCGAGGAGTTAACACAATGAAAACGATGCCTTTAAGCTTTGTGGTGTTACTTTCGGCATTTACCTTTTCTATTGGTGCTTTCCAATTGTACCAAGTAAGCTCATTTTCGTTAGCTCTAAGCAGTTTATGGGAGCCTAACTTTCAATTTATAGATTCGGTTTTACTTCACTTTAGCTGGTGGCCTCGAGTCTTCACCACGATTATATCTGGTGCTGGATTGGCGGTTGCTGGGGTATTGATGCAGCAAGTGCTGCGTAACCCTCTCGCTTCACCCACGACACTTGGTGTGGCGAGCGGTTCAAGTTTTGCTTTGATGTTAGCTACGCTATTCGCACCTTGGATGTTGGATATCGCGCCTAATTTGGTTGCTCTCATCGGCGGTGTGATATCGATGGGGTTGGTGATGCTGTTGTCATGGCGACGAGCGTTATCTCCAACGGTTGTCGTTGTTTCTGGGTTAGTGATAAACCTGTACTTTGCATCATTAAGTACGGTTATTCTGATGATGAATACCGAAAAGCTGAATGGCTTAATGATATGGGGAGCCGGTTCGCTTGTTCAGAGTGGATGGGGAGATTTCTCGTATCTTGCCCCTCGAATCGCACTTGCTACGATCATTGCATTTGTGATTGCAAAGCCGTTAAGTCTGTTGGAACTCTCCGAGCAAGGTGCCAAGAGTTTAGGTGTCTCGCTGGCTAAGTTGCGTTTTGTCTGTCTTGGGCTTGCGGTGTTAATCACTTCTTGGGTGGTTTCTGCCGTAGGAATCATCGGTTTCATCGGGTTAGCGGCGCCAGCGATTACTCGATTGATAGGTATCAATAAAATCCAGCATAAGCTTTGGGTATCAATGCTGATTGGTGCCATGTTATTGACTTTAACCGATTTGGTTATTCAGCAACTGCCAGGGCTAATGGCGAGTTTTATACCAACGGGAGCAGCAACCGCTGCACTGGGCGCTCCGTTACTGTTATGGCTGTTACCTCGTTTATCACAAAAGACGCAGAGCCATACTCAAACAGTGTTAACTCGACACCGTCAACATGTTTACAAGCTAAACCCTAAAGCGATCTCATTGGCGTTGATCGGCACGTTAATTTCTGTTGTTCTTTTTGCCACGGTTGCTGTGCAAAATGAAGGGTGGACAAACTTATTTGCTAGCCAAAATTGGATTTTTTTGGAGTGGCGCGCACCTAGATTATTTGCAGCAGCAATTGCGGGGGCAATGTTAGCGATTGCTGGAACCATGATTCAACGCCTAAGTGGAAACCCAATGGCAAGTCCTGAAGTGATCGGTATCAGTTCAGGGACAGCGATGGGATTGATCATCGCGATGTTTACTGGGTTTGGTTCGTCAATTTTCACTCTTTCTCTAGGCGGGTTCGTAGGTGCATTAGCGACGGTATTAGTCATTGTGCTGCTAAACCGTAAATCAGGCTTTCAGCCGGAGCGTATTTTGTTGACTGGTATTGCGATAACCGCACTGATGAATGCAATACAGAGCTTTATTCTAGCCACTGGTGACCCAAGAAGTTATCAAGCATTGGCTTGGTTGTCAGGGTCTACCTACTATGTCTCGGTTGAAACGTTACTCCCGTTGTCTTTATCTGCGCTTGTCTTTATAGGGTTGAGTTTTCTCTGCGTAAGATGGCTAGATATTCTTCCTGTCGGTGCCGCTTCCTCTAAAGCGCTTGGAATTCGAGTTGATCGTTCACGCGCAACACTGCTTCTTTTAGTTGCTTGTCTCACGGTCAGTGCGACATTGGTTGTTGGTCCGATTAGCTTTGTTGGGTTGTTGGCTCCGCATTTAGCTCGCTTATTTGGTTTTAACAAAGCGTCACAACACATGTTATGCGCCGCGATACTGGGGGCAGGGGTGATGTTGTTGGCTGATTGGTTGGGACGACAGGTCCTTTACCCGCAAGAAATACCAACAGGGCTTATGGCGTCTCTCATTGGCGGTTTGTATTTAATGTGGGGTTTACGCCGCTTATAGAAATGAGCTAAGCCTCAACCAAGAAAGTACTTATACAAATAAGCACTCGTAGTGGCATTCGTAACCTATGCGAGTGCTTTATGCAAAACCTCTGGTTTGTCTTTTACGGAAACAACTGGCGATGCCGTAACTCGCTTTTCTTTCAGCGGTCGCTGAAGTCATGAAGGGTTGGTTTGGCTGCCGACAAAAAGGAGAGAATATGACTCGGCAGTTTATGCTGACACCAACGTCGATGGCGGTTGTATTAGCTGTATCAACGCCAAATGTCTTGGCTCAGGAAGATGAAAATATAGTTGTGATTGGACAGCAGCAAGACAGTGCAGTTGGTCCAGATTTTAGTTATCTCGGAGCGAAGAGTCGGGCAGCGACGAAAACTGATATTGCTATCAATGAGACTCCAAGAGCGGTGTCTGTTGTTACGCGAGAGCAAATGGATGATCGTGCCTCTATTAGCATTTCTGACGCACTACAGTACACACCAAGCATTCAAACTAATTATTTCGGCGAAGATAACAAGCAAGATTGGTTTATTATTCGTGGTTTTAAACAGGCGAACAGTGGGTTGTATCAAGATGGTACCCGTTTATATTCTTCTGGCTTCTATAGTTGGCAAATAGATCCGTTTGCGTTAGAGAGGGTTGAAGTTTTACGTGGTGCAGCGTCTGTTCTTTATGGGCAAAACCCTCCAGGTGGGGTTATCAATGTTGTCAGTAAGCGACCTCAATTTGATGGGGGGTCAGGACTTGTATCTTTGGAGTACGGTTCTGAAGACCGTAAACAACTTTCTCTTGACGTAAACTCTGAGGTGAGTGAGCAGCTAGCTTTCCGCTTTCAAGGGTTAGCGAGAAAAAATGGGACGAGAATTAGTAGGGTAGAAGCAGAGCGCATTCTTCTCTCTCCATCGATGACGTACAAATTTAATGAGACGTCTGAAATTACCTTTCTAACGAGCTATCAAAAAGACGACTCAGATCCTTATCTGCAATTTTTGCCAGTTGAAGGAACGTTAACGCCAAACAAAAATGGAAAGATCAGTGATAGTTTAGCGATAGGCAATCCTAACTGGGAGACGTTTGAGCGTGAGCAGATGTCTTTAGGCTATGAGTTTTCTCATGCATTTAATGATACCACTTCATTTGTTCAAGCAGCTCGTTACAGCGAAATGGATGTTAAGCTAAGACAAATGTATTCGTACGTTTACTCGGCTGACGTGCCTGCGTTGGGGCCGGCTTTGGACCCATCAAATGAACGCAAAACCATACTTCGGGGTGCTTCAACAGAAGATGGGTCATCTGATGCTTTTAATATCGATAATCGTTTGATGCACCAAGTAAATTGGGGAAGTGTTGAGCATAACTTGATGTTGGGCATAGATTTTCAAATGATCAGTATCGATGGTAAAGATTTTGCGAATGATCCTATCGTTGCTGATGGTAATGCGCTCTTAAACACACCAATGGGAGCTTTGCCTGACCCTAGGTTTAATGTATTTAATCCTACTTATTCGGATAACATAATGTTACTCGATCCGAATACGCTACAACCATTGAGCGAAACCGATAAGCAAAGAACGAAAATCGATAATCAGCAGCTCGGCGTCTACTTTCAAGATCATATGCTGATCAACGATAAATGGGCGATGTTATTGGGCGCACGTTACGACGATACAAGTAATGAAGTACATAATGTTACCACGGGTGCTCGCACGAAAGTCGATAATGGAGAGTGGACGTTTAGCGTGGGAACGGCTTATATTTCTGATTCTGGCTTCACGCCATACTTTAGTTACTCTCAGTACTTTGATCCAATTATTCAAGAAGACAGCAATGGTAAGCCAGCGAAGCCTGAAAGCGGTGATCAATTTGAAATCGGTATGAAATACCAACCGGATTCATTTGATGGTTATTTCAATATTGCAACGTATCGGGCAACAAAAGAAAACTTGGCTCGTATCTACTTGAGTGAATTAACGCAAATAGGAAAAATAGAAAATAACGGCGTTGAGTTTGAAGCTGTAGCTAATGTGACACCATCCTTAACATTGATCGGGAACATTGCGTACGTTGATGCAGAGATAAAAGAAGACATCAATAAGGCATGGGTTGGCAAAACACCTTCCCAAGTGGCGAATACCGTATCATCAGCTTGGGCACATTATCGTTTCTTTGATGGACCTCTTGATGGCTTTGCTGTTGGCTTAGGCGCGCGCTATACAGGTGAGTCATACGGAGACAATGAAGAGAGACTAAAAGTACCAAGTTATTTCTTAATGGATGCGACGGTCAGTTATCGAATCGGCGATTACAAGCTACAAGTCGCAGCTAAAAACATCGCGGATAAAAAGTACATAGCGACATGTGATGGCTTTTGTTGGTATGGCGACCGACAAAATGTTATTGCAAGTTTAACTTACGACTGGTGAGTTAACGTATAAATAAACACCCCTCACTTTAGGGGGGTTTATTTAGAAATCGGCTTTACGGACAAAGTGCGGGTTTTTGTACTTTTTCTGCGGGCCAAACGATGATACGACAAGTTTGTTCCATAATGTTTTGTCAAACTCACCCTTTGGAATCGAAGGGTAGAGGGTTTCCTCTTCTTCTCTTGCAAAGTTCATATATTGTTTCTTTTTAATTTGATTGTACTTTTTGGCGATCTGGTTATGTTTTCTTACCCACTCCAGCTTGTAATTGTGGAGCACTTTTTCACCATCTTCGAGACTCATTCGAGATAGGAACAGTCGCTTGTATGAGACCTTTCTGTCCAGCATTGTGCGCATAACGGTTTGGATATATTTACCGTGATGCGTAATGGTAATGTCGTTTTCATCAACAGGAGTGACACACCAGCCTTTAGGTAAAAAGTCTGGCTTCTTAAATTGCTTATTACGCTCCATTAGCGCCTGATGTAAAACTAAATCAGAGGTGCCGCGGAACGTCTTTTGCCATTTACCGATACGAATTTGAATCGAACCAGGCAAGCGATAGATGTTAGTAAACTTATCTTTGTCCATGGACTTGTGTCATGAGATTAATGTGCATAATTAGAAAGCGGAATTCAGCCCAATGCCACAGGCAGTAGACTTAAGTACCGTACGATTTTACAACGACCTTGCGTGATATAGCGAGGGGTTATGTCAATAATAGGTAAGAAATAGAAAATTAGTTCACATTATGAAGAAATTGGAAGCTTACAAGGCTAAATTTTGAAGTTACACCAATTATGCCCATGCCGACTAAATAAAAGAAGGCACGGGCATAAAATCACACCGCTTCTTCGAGTTGCTTGGTGTCTTCTTCAATCTGTTGTAGGTGTCGGTTTGCTTGCTGTAACTGATACATTTGAGCATAACGACCATTTTGCGTTAAGAGTGCTTTGTGTGTGCCTTTCTCGACTAACTCCCCATGATGAAGAACAATGATTTGGTCTGCATCTAAGATAGTTGAAAGCCGATGAGCAATAACAACGAGCGTCATGTCTTGTCTGAGGACCGCCAAGCTCTTTTGGATTAAAGCCTCTGTTCCTGAGTCAATATTTGCGGTTGCTTCATCTAATATCAATATCTTAGGTTTTACCACAAGCACACGTGCTAACGCCAAAAGCTGTTTCTGACCTGCAGATAAATTAGTTTCGCCTTGACCTAACTGCGTGTCTAGCCCGTTAGGGTAACGATGAATTTGTTCTGCCAAACCTACCTTGTCTAACGCATCCCATATTTGATTGTCATCAACCGCCCGACTGAGAGAGATGTTTTCTCTGACTGAAGCAGGGAGAATATGTGGATCTTGTTGAACCATTGCCACATCTTTGCGAAGTACGTCTTTCCCTAATGTTTTAAGTGGACGACCATCTATGAGCAGTTCACCACATTGAGTTGGATAAAAGCCCATTAACAGTGACGCTAAGGTGCTTTTACCGCTTCCTGTATGCCCGACAAGCGCGATAAAGTCTTGGTGGGTGGCCTTCAACGAAATGTCTTTTAGGACGTCCTGTTTACCATCGTAGCTAAATGTGAGGTCTTTAAGTTCGATAGCACCTGACCTTAATGGTTGATGATCGCCCCCGTAAGTTTGTTCTTTCGCATCAATCAATTCAAAAACACGTTCGCTTGATACTAACGCCTGCTGAAGTAGAGCAAGTTGCTGAGTCATCTCAATTAGTGGTTCAGTAACTCGCGCAAGATAACTGATAAATGCATACAGTACCCCCACACCAATCAACTCAATACCATTAAAACCAAAGATCGCAACCAAGCAAAGCAACGCAAGACCAGCGAGTAAGTCCATTAATGGTCTTAGCAGATAGCCGTTTAGCCGAATCACTCGTTTAGATGCCACCAGATGCTCTGCGGTTAGCTCGTTGAACTGTTTATTAAAACGCTCTTCTTGTTGCATTAATTGAATGACACTCATCCCTTGAATGGATTCACTCAGATTCGCATTTATATCGGTCAATAGGTCACGCATCTTTCGGTAGCTTTCTGTACTTAGCTGCTTAAACAAGTACATAAAGCCGATGACGATCGGCAGCAATACAAGCACAACGAGTGTGAGCTTCCAGCTCATGAAAAACATAACGCCAAGCATTACGACAATCATGACCACGTTTTTCACCACGGTCGCGATCAAAAGCTCATAAAATTGCTGTAAAGATTCCGTATCGTTGGTGATTCGCGACACCAATTTTCCAGCAGGAGTGTAATCAAACGCAGATAACGGCTGCTTAATCACGCCAGAAAATACTTGCTTACGAATCGCTTTGATCGTGTTAGCCGCGACAATGCTAAATTGCAATGACTGAAAATACTGGAATGTTGCCGATACGATCTGAAGAGCGATATAACCTACTGCTAGCGAAATCAGAACATTTTGTGAATAGTCACCTTTAGCGATGTGCTCATCAATGAAATATTGAATCAACCAAGGGCCGCCGGCGCTGGCTAACGCTGCAATAAACAGTAAGGCGAGTCCTTTAATCATTGGCTTTGGTTGAGATAATGGGTAAGACATTAACCGTTTAAACGTGCTGGTCTGGTTCATTCATTATTCCTCCATCGCCTGCTCTAGTTTCTGATACTCGAACATCTCGGCGTACCAGCCTTGATGCGCTAATAAAGCGCTATGTTGCCCACGTTCAGTAATGTGTCCGTGATTCAATACAATGATCTCGTCTGCTGCTTCCAAAGCGGTGAGGCGGTGCGCAATAACGATTAGGGCTTGATCACGGTAGTGTGTTTCCAAATTCTTAAGGATTTGATGTTCGGTCCGTCCATCAACAGCGGAAAGTGCATCGTCCAAAACCAACACTTGGGCATTCAGCAGCATAGCGCGTGCTATCGCAATACGTTGTTTTTGCCCGCCGGAGAGTGTAATGCCTTTTTCACCAACTTCTGTTTGGTAGCCTTCAGGAAACTTTTCAATATCGTCATGTATACAGGCTAACTTTGCTGCTCTATAGACTTCTTCTTTCTCTGCATTAGGGTTGCCTAAGGCAATATTTTCGAAGATAGATTTGGAGAATAGAAACGGACTTTGGTTAACGACAGCAAAACGGTTGCGCCACTGCGGTAGTAGGGCATCCTTGATCTCGACATCCCCGAATTTAATTGAGCCGTTTTCTAAATCATGTTGACGCAAAAGTAGTGTTAACAGGGTCGATTTTCCGCTTCCTACCGGCCCTGCAACTCCCAACATTTTTCCGGGTTCCAGTTCGATGTTTACTTCCGTCAAAGCGGGCGGTAAATCACTAGACCAATGGAAATCGTCGATATCAATTTTTAACGGAAGTGGTTTATTTTCTATTGGCTTATTGCCACTGATAATTTCTGGCTTTTCATCAAAGATCTCTTGTAATCGGTTCCACGCAGCAGAGCCTCTTTCTAAAATGTTAAATAGGAATGCGAATGCCAGCATCGGCCATATCATCAACCCTAAATACATCGTAAATGCGGTCAGATCACCAAGCGTGATCTCACCTTTATCAACAAGGTAAGCACCAGCAGCGACACTAAGAAGAAAAGAAAGACCGATGGTTAACTGAATTGCCGGGTCAAATCTAGCATCGACTCTTGCGACAGCGATGTTCTTTTCGCCAGTATCATCCACAACCTCTTCAAAACGTTGCTGCTCTTGGTTTTCTAATCCGAAAGCACGCAGCATTCGCACGCCATTAAGTGACTCTTGTGTCATGTCTGACATGGTAGAAAAGGCTTCCTGAGCGACACGAAAGCGTTGATGTAGGATACGCACAATAAAGAAGATGATGATGGCAAGAAATGGCATTGGAAGAAGCGCCATTACGGTGAGCTTCCAGCTTACTTGCGTTACCATAATGATTAAAACCGCAATACCAGTGATCAAAGAGTCTGCGGCGGTTAAAACCCCTTCGCCGGCTGTCATAACGATATTACGCACATCATTAGTGCCACGAGCCATCAGATCCCCCGTCTTGTAACGTTCAAAAAAACGAGGTGGCTGTGTCGATAAATGCCTATATAGACGGTTACGTAGAATGGTCCCGAGCTCCCAGCTTGCGCCGAAAAGCCAAATTCGCCATAAGATGCGACACCCATAAATAGTAAAGATCAGTACAGTTAACCCTGAGAGCCATAGAATCAGCGTATTTGTATCTAAAGTGTTGTCTACGACGCCATCAACTATGATGCCAACTGCTTTGGGCGGAACAAGCTGTAGTGCTGATATCACAGCGAAAAGCAGAATGGATCCGACATAGTGCCTCCACTTTTGTTGGAAATACCAACGTAGCTGCCAGAATATTCTCATTACGCCTCCCGCTTTAAATTATTGAATTTGTTATAGAACTATTATTGAGCGAAATGATGAGTTTACAAGCACAAGTTATAGGCGGGTTTAAAAACGATAGATTGTTTCAATTATAACCATGTGTCGGCGCAAATTACTGGTTTTATCTCTATGAGCTAACTGTGCGACGACATTATGTGAAATAGTTGTTAATGTTGGTTTTGGAGCCATGACCTTGCAATAACGATGAAGACACCAAAAGTAAAAGTGTTACTGCCACTCTCTATGGGAATTAGCAATCGTCAGTTTGTATTTTGTATTTCACTTGGCCACCAGGAGTTTCTGGGTAGTAAACTTCGACATAACACATATGTTCTGGACCAACAGGCTTGTTTGCAAAACCAATAAGGAAGTAGGGCTCGTCTGGGCTATCTACCCCATACCAAGTGTTGATAGTGAGTTGCGGATCAAAGCCTGCTAGCTCTTTTGCTGGAATAACATTTTTGATAAATCCAAAGTAACCAATTAGGTCGTTATGGCCGTCATTATCTAGATCAATGTTATATTGTATGCCGCCATCTACTGTCTCTTGAGATTGAATCACTGCTTTGGTGTAGACAAAGTTGTTGGCGGTCATGAGTGCTTCTCTGGCTCCATATAGAACCGCCACTCTGGCATCTTTTTGTAAGCCAAGAAATTTAGGAAATGCAACGACGCTTACAATACCAAGAATGATGATGCACACAATGAGTTCAATAAGAGTAAATCCTTGAGAGCGACGCACAGCCTTTCTCCATGTTTTAGAAACGAATAGGCGGCTATTCTGATATAGAAACTTTCAGGTCAAGTATTAAAAAAGGATGATAGTAAGAGATCGGGATTGCAAATCTCAAATATAAAACAAGTTGCTTATTTTCGAGATGAGGAGTGATTTTGATAAAAACCAAGGAATGAACTCGAGAGGATAAAATCCTCCCGAGTAAAGCGACTAAGATTCGTGTGTCAGAGCACTGCTGTTACGTTTAAAAATGAATCGCCAAATAAATAAGACAATTGCGATGTAACCTAATCCTACACCAAGCGCTTGCCAGTGCATGCCGTTATACATCGCGATTGGCATCAAAGAGATGATGAAGATGTCAGTGATTGAGCCAGGGACATAAGCGATGGCGTAATCATCAAGCACCTTGCTACGCATTTTTGGATCAACAATGCGAAGCAACGCAATACCCATGGCAACTGTACCGGTTAACCAACCCCAAGAGAAAATGCCTTTCTCGAACCAATCTTCTCCCATGATACGTGGGGCAACCCAGAAGATTAGCCATAGTGTGAAGGCGATACCGCCGATTGCAAGCACTACCATCGGCATTAAATACTGGGCTAAGACGGTAATCTTGATGGCTGAGATACCAAAGATAATCAAATAATCGGTACTGATGCCCGCAGCATGTTTGAATGCACCGTCACAAAGATAGCGTGAAGCTTTCGTTTGTTTCGCGACGATTCGCACGAGCATGCCGCCAAGGAAGCCAGTTACGAACGTAGGAATTTGTACCTTATCGTGGAAAGAAGATAAGTAGTTAGCCGCTACATACGAGAAAGCCGTTACCACTACAACCAACGCCGCGTGAATCGCGAAAGAATCGACTGACAGGGAAGACATGGTGTCTTTCATTACCGGTTCTTGATCAACAGGCTTAACAAGGCCTTTGCGTTCGTGTTCATCCATGCTGTCGAAGGTCGTAAAGCTACGAATCCAACCCATCTTCAATGCGAATTGCAGCATGAGCATGCCGACAGAAATTGAAATGAAAATACCCACGGTTGCGAACGTTAAGCCAAGTGTGAAGCCATCTTCCCAACCAAGCCCCGTGAAGATTTCACCAACAACAGATGCAGAGCCATGTCCGCCCATAAAGCCCGCAGACATTGTCACACCAAAGCCGGGATTAATCTCTGGCCAGAAGAAGGTTGTGAGAACTAGACCAAACATTGCCGCAAACAACCACTGAGAAACAGAAGCGATTTGGTTAAACGCCCACAATGAGCCAGCACGCTGTGCGACGGTTTTAGGTGATGGAACATCCGTTGCCAGACCTAACGCAGAAAAAAGTGCAGCTGTTAATAGGCTTGCGTTAGCGGTAAACGTATCGGTCCAAGGCAGTACGTCTAACAGGGCTGGTCCAAAAATTAGACCGAATAATCCTGCGAGAACCGCCGATGGAATGTACATACGCTGTAGTAATGGCGCGTGAACGCGAATGACTTTTGCCAAAATCAATAGTAAGCCAGCGATGGCTAAGTCAGTCAGCATTAGACCTTTAGGCATCTTATCCTCCAGTAAATGCAGTCAAGGGGTAGCGTCCTTGTGACCTACCTTGAATAAAAATCTCTCTCAAGCCAAAAAGTCACATACGTGACTAAAAGCGTTGAGAAATCAATGTCGTTTTCATAAGCAAAGGAATGTGCTTATGCAATTTGAAATGAGTGTAAATGTTGTGATTGCACACGAACAGGAAGAGAAGTTAGATTAAATTTCTCGATATTTTTTTGATAGTTCACTCAGGAAAGGCGGCAATCCTAGTCACTTTGTCAGAGCAATGCAATTGGTGTGAATCAATAAATTATGCCTAGTTAATGGGTGTCTCTGACTAACAACATGAAAAATAAAGACAATTAACAAGCAATAATATTTGTCATATCGACAATAAAAGTTAATTAAATGGTTAAATTGTCGCCGCTTTATGGGGTGACGTTATGGATTCACATGAGAAAGAATAAAATCGACCAAGGTACGGTTTTTAAGGGAAAGCTGTTTTGAACGGTAAAGCAGGTGGATCGGTTTTGGCTTGGGAGCATGTTGCTGGAGAATTTCTACCAAGGCACCAGATTGGATTTCCTGCTCAACTAAGATCTTTGGTTGCATAAGAACACCAGAGCTTTTTAACGCGGCGAACTTAAGTACATCGCCATTGTTAGACGTTAATCGGGTGTTGCTGTTTCCAAAGGTATTAGATGGCATGTTCACCACTTGTTGGCTTTCTCCTTGGTGATACTGAAACCCCAAACAATGATGGTGTGCTAAGTCATCAAGTGATTGGATAGGGGCATGTTGCTCAAGGTAAGAGGGTGAGGCGCAGTAAGTCATGTGGTATTCACCCAATTTTCTCGCGACTAACGACGAATCGACCAACTCACCGATTCGAATAATCACGTCAGCTTCGCTTCGATATGGGTCAATCAAATTGTTGTCCAACATTAGCTCAACGTTCAAATCGGGAAATTCAGCTAAGAAGTCAGCCACGATAGGAGCAATGACCTTTTTGCCATACGTGACAGGGCAGTTAACTTTTACAGTTCCGGTTGGACGGTTGATCAGCGTCTGGATCAGGTTCTCTGCGTTGGTGATGTCTTCAATAATGCGGTGGCACTCTTGATAGTAGAGTTTACCGGCTTCGGTTAAGGACTGTTTGCGCGTGGTGCGATGAATTAGCTGTGTACCTAAGCTTTGCTCAAGAAAGCTCACGTGCTTGCCAACCATGGTCGGTGAAATATCAAAGTGGTGTGCTGCATTACGAAAGCTGCCGTGTTCGACCACGTAAGCGAAAACTTTCATGCTTGTTAATTTATCCATTACACACCCAGAGTTGATAAAGAAATAACTAAAGCAGAGTTTATCAATCAAATGAGGTTAATTACAGTGGGCGTATGATTAAGAATGGAGAAAGAGAGCCATCATGAGCGAGACGATTTTTGTTACCGCCGAACTGAAAATGAATGCCGATAAGCCAAGACAACAAGTGGTTGAAGCCATTGAACAATTTTGCCTTGATATGCAAAGCGAAGCGGGGTGCTTGCAAGCGAATGCGACCTACGATTCGAAAGACCCACAACGTGTGATTCTTTGGGAGCGATATGAAAACCGCGCCGCGATTGAAGCGCATTTTGCTATGCCGCATACACGAGCGTTTATTGCTGCTGAAGTGGCAGAGTTAGTCCAAGCATTCGAAACCCAAGCTTAATAGGAGAGGCGAACATGAAATGGGGTATTTTAGGCACAAGCTTTATCTCAGGTGTCATGGCTGAGGCAATCCAAGGCGATGACAAGAGTGAACTGTACGCGGTTGCTGGGCGTTCGGTGCAGAACTTAAAGACATTCGCTGAGCAATATGGCATCGAGAATACGTTCACCGATTACGATGCGTTGATTGCCGATGAGCAAGTCGACATTATTTACATCGCATTGCCAAATCACCTTCATCATGACTTTATCGTTAAAGCGGCAGAGCAGGGCAAAGCGATCCTGTGTGAAAAGTCACTGTCGGTAGATATGAAAAGAACCGAGTTGGCACTAAAAGCAGTCGAAACGCACAAGGTATTCTTTGCTGAAGGCTTAATGTACTTGCATCACCCGTTGATCAGCGAGTTGGTTTCGGTGCTTAAATCGGGAGAGATTGGTGAACTTCGCTCCATCCACACGTCTTATATTGCATCGATTGCGCAGTTTGTGAATCCAGAGAGTAAAGGTGCTTTGTATAACTTAGGTTGTTACCCAATGTCATTGGTGCATTTGGTGGTGAAAACCATGTTGGGTGAACAAACCTTTGGAAACCGCTCTATGACAGCGATTGGTCGACGAGGTAACGATGGGAATATCTGTGAATCGAGTTTGATGATGCAATTCGGTGAGCAACAAACGGTGAGCGTACACACTGCCGAAGATCACGGATTGAAACACCAATTCACCATTCTGGGTAGTAAAGGCTGTATTATGTTAGATTCAAACCCATGGCTACCAACGCAAGAAAACCAGTTTAGTGTGGAAATTTACGAGACGTCGAAGCGTGAAGTGTGTGTGCCGGCAGCCGGGGACGCTTTCTTCTATCAAGTGCGTAATATTCGCCAAGCGGTTGAACAAGGGCGTACCTCGTTAGAAAACCCTTGTGCAACATGGGAAGACTCTCACCGTATTATGCAGCTACTGACTGAGTGGGAATCACTGGCTTCAAAGTAAGTCTGTACTTGAACCAATGAACATAAAAACGGCGCACTAAAACCAATGATCAGTGCGCCGTTTGTATTTTGGGTTCAGTCTGGATTAAATGCGATTATCGCCAGTGCTGAACGCAATGATTTGGCTGATCTCAGACAGGCTTCTACCACTTTCTTGCTGCCATTGAACAAACGCTTTGTTGGTGGCATCGAGCGATTTCTTCGTATCTTTGCCACCTTCAATGATCTTGCAATTGCGCAGGTAAGCCTCGACGTCGCTAGACAAGATGAAGGTATCAACGCCCATTTGGCGAAGTGTGTAAGGACCGGTATTGCCACCTAGGCGATTACCGCGTTTCTTCAAATACGCCCATAGGTCGGTGATTTTCTCTTGCGGCCAATCGGCAACCATTTTGCCAAACGAGCCGTATTCGATTTTTGCTTCGTGGATCATACGTGCGTTGGCAGGGATCGACATGACTTTAGTGAGGTGGCGAATAATGCGTTTATCTGTTGCTTTGGTTTCCCATTGCTCATCTGACAGCATCAATAGCGGCTCAATCTTAAACCCAAAGAACACTTCTTCGAAGTTCGGCCACTTATTGCGAACCACGCTCCACGAAATCCCACTTTGGAATACCTTCATCGAAAAAGCGGCCAGCCAACGGTCATCTGGAATCGCAGCCAGTTCCTCTTTGCTTAGTGGATGAGACAAAAGTGCTTCAAGTTGATCTTCACCACCTTTACGCTCGGCAGCGCGCTGATAAATCGCGTTAAATTTTTCGATACTCATAAAAGAAGTTAGTCCTAGTTTATGTCGATATTTGCGAAACATACTACGCTTAAGTGGCTGAATCGTAAATTGATGGAGTGTCACAAATGAAGAAGGTCACATTAACGTTTGTCGGGGAAGGTTCGGATCGTATTGCGGAAAAATTCTATGCGTGGATGACGGACGGTGGGTTAGAAGACAGCATGATTGAGAATTTATCTGACCGTGAAATCTCAGTTGTTGGCATCAGTGATATGGATAATGAAACGCGTGACGTGGTGATCAATACGGAAATGAACTAACGAGTCGTCTTTGGTCAGCAAGTAGAATCAGATAAAACAAAGCCCTTCACGAGAAGGGCTTAGTTGCGTTTATAAGCGTGGGAGCTTAGTTGTTTACCAGCGTCAGACCGCTTGGGAGTGCATCACCAAAGATACGCTTCGATTCGCTCTCAGATAGCTCTTTGACTTCTTCAACCAGTGATACCCAAGATTCAGGCACCTTGCTTTGCTTCAGCTTGGTGAGAACTTGTTCACGGTAGTCGTCTGAGATATCAAATAGGCGGTCGCCCGTCTTACGACAAATCATTACGGCTGCGAAAGCGATCATTGGTTCTTTCTGCCAGTTCTGCTCTAACAGTTTAGGCAACCACTGTTCCGCTTGTTCACGAGGAACGACGTTATGCTGACTGCCATACAAAGGCGTACGTGATGCCAAGCGACCCATTGCCCACCAGTGCGCTTGTTCGAACTGGTTATGGTTGATGGCTTTGCTCAAGAACCACGTAGCCAATAGAACTTTGTCTTCGACTTCTAGATGCTCTAGAGAGGCCGACAAGCGAACCATCGACTCGTAACCCATGTCTTGCGCTGCTTTGGCGGATTGTGGGTTTTTCATCGCGCCAGGGTGTAGGTATTTCGCGATGTCCGCCAAGATAGTTTCTTGCTGCTCTTGGCTTAAACCACCGGCAATGCGACGCCAGAATACCCACCAGTCAGTCCAACCTTGATGGTTCTTAAACTGAATGTTTTGCTGGTAGAGACCCCAAACTTGCTCAATGCGCCATGAGTCGGTTGGATCGCCAAAGCCCGGACGCAGTGCAAAACCTGCCAAACGAAGCCAGTTTTTCTCGTGCTGTTCAGAGCGGCGGCGACGCTTACGACCTTGTACAAAGGTATCAAACAGTTGACGTAGGGTAGTGAAATCCCACTCGTCCCGTTTGCCAAGTTTCTTCTCAAGATCTTTGGCCAAGGTTTTGATCTCTTTGCTTTCTGCGCTTTTCTTGTTACCGCTGTAAAGGCGAGCGATCAGCTCCTTACATTCGTTCAACTTAGGGTGAAGTTTAACTTGTTCACTGTCGTCGGTTTGCTTGTTACGAACTTCGAATTCCAGCTCCCAACGTTTGTTGTCGTCTTCTGCACTGACACACTCCATCTTAAGAGTGCCAACTTCTGTTAGTTGACAAGCCAATTGCACTTCGACACGTTCTTTCTGGTTAGCTTGTAACTCTGCGCCTTCACCTTCAAGTGTCGTGATGTAAGGCGGTAGCGGAGCAAACAAGTCGGGGTCAACATCAACCATCACGCCATTTTGAATGGCGGTGTTATTGGTTAAGGTATCGTGGGTAGAAGTCAGCAGGTTAAAGCGGACTGGCTCTCCAAGAGTGAGCGAGAAACGACGACCGCTTAAACGGATCTCATGGCCTTCTTCTGTTCCTTTTGCAAGTAAACAGAGGGCTTTACCCATTTTGTTTTTTTCTTGAAGATGCAAGAAGTAAGAACGCGCTGCACCACCACCAATTTTCAGTTGTGCGCCACGACGCGCTTTACCAAATGCTACAGCACCTAATGCAACAGACCAATCTGGATGTGGGTTATCTAATACCGTAACCGGAGCACCACGCCAATCGGACAGTAGGGTAGTGACTCGCTCAGTCACAAGTTCACTATTGAACACACCACCGTTAAGTAGCAAACCGATTGGAATGGCATTTTGTTTGTCGTCTTCAAGGCCAAGAGCGGCACGAGCGACTTGCTGATGCTGAGTTAAGAACTCGGCAACGTGCTTGCTCACCGCTGGGTCAGCAACGTATGGAAGGCCAAACTCGACAACCGCGCTACGACGTTTGTCTGGTACGTCACTGAAATCAGAAAGCGGGAAGAAGCCATCTAATGCGATTTGGTGCACTTCTTGTTTGCTTAGAGCAATACTCTTTGTGCCCCCAAGTAGCTTAGAGCCGCTACCTAACATGGTGATCTTCACTTCGTCAGGTGCGCTCGCTGAAAGCAGGTTCTCTTTCGCTTTACGCGTTTGCTGAATCAGCTTAGTCAGGCTTGCTGCAGTGAGTTTCTTACTTTGATTGAAGCGGCTCTCTGCAAGGTGTGCTAATGCTAAGTCGAGGTTATCACCACCCAGCATCAAGTGTTCGCCAACGCCAATACGATCAAGGGCTAGCTCATCTTGAGAAGAGAAACTGGCTTCAATCAAGCTTAAGTCGGTGGTACCACCGCCCACATCGCACACCAGAATCAGCGGTAACTCTTTGAGCTCATCAGCTGCGGTTTGCTGGTGGCGTGCGTACCAGTCGTAACATACTGCTTGTGGCTCTTCGAGCAGGACGATTTTCTTTAAGCCTGCCAGCTCAGCCGCTTCAAGCGTGAGCTTACGAGCGGTTTCATCGAACGACGCTGGAACGGTCACAACCACATCTTGGTCTTCTAGCTTATTGCTAGGGTGACGGTAGTTCCATGCTTGACGAATGTGGTTGAGGTAGCTTGCGCTGGCAATAACGGGTGAGACTTTATCTACGTCTTGCGCACCAGCCCAAGGAAGAATGTCTGAACTACGATCCACTGCTTGGTGCGATAGCCAGCTTTTAGCGCTGGATACCTGACGTCCTTCCACCTTAGCGCCTAATTCACGAGCCCATTCACCCACGATCACATTACTAATGTCGCCAGAGACAGGTTCGTTTTCCCAAGGGAGTGTTAGGTCAGAGGGAGAGATTTGACCAACCGCAGGGTGATAGCGGAAAGAGGGCAGCAATGGTTTACGAACCACTTCACCCGGACCAATCAATTGGTCGATGTCGAATAGGGATACTTCGGATTGTTCAAGGTTGTCGGTGATTTCACAGTACGCCACCACAGTGTTTGTGGTGCCAAGGTCAATACCAACAAGAAAACGAGGAGATGCCATACAAACCTTCGTGTATTTAAAAACGGCACCCGATTGGATGCCGTTTGATTTCTATTTATTCTTCTTCGTTTGAGTTGCTTTTCGCGTCTTCGCGCACATCGAACTCAACATGCCATTTTTGACCGTTATCAGCGGCAATGGCTTCTAAGTAAAGCGTACCAAGCTCTGTGACGCGAGAGGCTAGGGTTACCGGAACCACTTCACCTTCACGACGACCTTCAGATACAGGCAGCGTTACTTGGATTTCTGGAAGCTCTTCAAGCTCTTCTGGTGCCCAGTAGTCTAGGTGAGTACCTGCTAGGTCATCACGACGAACCGTTGAGCCGAAGAATTGGAAGTTAACTGGCTGGCCGATGATCAAACCAAACTCTTGGCTTGGTACGTCAACGCTTGAGCCTTCTTCCATACCAAATGGTGCAACACAAAGTGCTTCCATTGGCGGCGCCATGCCCGGAATAGCTGGCATCGCACTTTCGATACCCACGTAGTACGCCGAAGCAATACCACCACGGATACGAACGCCTTGACCACGACGTACAGAGCCGTAGTAAGCCGCACCGCTAGCAACCGCAAGGTCTAGATCCACACCTGTTAGGCGCTTCGCCATTTCTGCATCTGCTTCAATTAACCATTCGTTGATCGTGTCTTCTAGACGAGTTGCTAGAAGTTTCGATTTCAGAACACCACCGTTGAATAGGATTGCCGTTGGCTTGATGAAGTCAGCCGATTGCGCTGCATCCGAACCTGGCATACCAGGCATGTTAGCGAATGGGTTGAAATCTTGAGCTGCTGCTTCTGCGCCATTTCCTGAAGCAGAAAGAGCATTGGCTTGCTTAGACAAGAACGCTGCAATGTGACGAGTAATGCCTGCATCTTGTGCGTAAGGCAGACCCATTTGCGTTAGTGCACCACGGTTACGTTGAACAGGGTGGTCAGTAATTGCAACTTGAGGGAAGAAGCCATCAACCAGTGTTTGTTGTACTTCTTCTTGAGTCAGTTCTGTTTTCAGCGTTGCGCCAAGCAGTTTAGAACCACGGCTTGGTACTACGATTGGCACTGACTGAAGTTCGCTGTCGTTCAATAACGCTTCTTTCGCGTCACGACATGCGTGTGTCATTGCCTGAACTTGCCATGGCTGTAGCTCTTTGCCTTCTTGCGCTAGCTTCATCTTCAAGCGGTACGCAAGTGCAAGATCCATGTTGTCACCGCCAAGTAGGATGTGTTCACCTACCGCGATACGGTTCAGAGTTAGGTTGCCGCCGTCTTCAGTTACTTCAACCAAAGAAAGGTCGGTTGTACCACCACCGATATCGACCACAAGCACGATGTCGCCAACTTCAACTTCGTCGCGCCATTTGTCGTTGCTGTTATCGATCCAGTTGTAAAGCGCAGCTTGTGGCTCTTCTAGAAGCGTTAGGTGCACAAAGCCAACGTTACGTGCTGCTTCTGCAGTTAGATCGCGAGCAGCAGGATCAAAAGAAGCAGGAACCGTAATAGTCACGTCTTGATCGGCAAGGTTGTGATTTGGGTTCGCGTGATTCCAAGCGTCTTTTAGATGCTCTAGGTAAAGCTCTGTCGCACGAAGAGGGGAGACTTTTTCCACTTCTTCTGGGCTACCTGCTGGCAGGAAAGCATCACGACGGTTTACACCAGCGTGGCAAAGCCAAGATTTCGCACTTGCAACAAGACGAATTGGCGTTTTCGAACCTAGGTTACGTGCAATTGCACCAACCAGAGCTTTTGGCTCGCTCGACCACGGAAGAACGCGTGATTGCGGGTTCATTTCGTGCTCGTGCGGCTGGTAAAGGAAAGAGCCTAATTGGCTACGAGTCTCTACCGTACCCGGCGCAGTCAACTGCGGGATTGGCATCACTTCAACGCGCGCGTCTTCGTCGTGAGTATCAACAAAAGACATCACACAGTGTGTTGTACCTAAGTCGATACCAACACTGAATTTAGGCGTCTGTTGAGTTTCAACAGACGCTTCTTGAGAATGGTTTTCTTGGTTCATGTGTTCCATTACAGCTCAACCTCAGCTGGAGCGATCACAGATGCGTCGTAGTTCTCAGCCAGTTTAGGCAACGTCATTGATGTTGCCTTCCAACCTTTGTGAACTAGCGTGCCGTTAAATGGCGCGCTGCCTGTTACGTTGCCAGTTAGGCGGATTTCTTGTGGGTTGAAGCCTTCTTCAACCGTAATGCGAGTTTCTTCGTCTTCGTTACGAACATGCACTAGCGTCACGTAGTCGTTCAGTACTTTCTGACCGCCAGTGTGGATTACGCGAGCGGCTGCGCCTACTTCTTCATCAGAGAATGACGTTAGGTCTTCTTTTAGGAAGTCAATCAGGCGAGCTTCTTGTTGCATGATAGAAAGCAGCTGCATTGCAGAGTCCGTTGACGCGGTTGCAAGTTTTGATTCAACTTCCACCACTTTTTCAACGACTTTCTCTACTTCCACTACTTTTTCTACTTCAACGATCTTCTCAACTGGTTTCTCAACCTCGACGATTTTCTCGACTGGTTTTTCTACCACTTTCTCGACCACTTTTGATTTGCGCGACACTGCAACTAGAAGAAGCAAAACGCTCGATGCGGTTAGGCCAGCGTGAAGCATATCGAACGTTTGAGGAATTAGGTTCAAATCAATGTTCATGACGTTTTTTCTCTTTCTATTGATTTATTGGTGCTCAGTATTGGCTCATATTTGTTCACTAAAACGATCGTCTTTGCGATCTTGCACCAAGTTTAGACATTAAAATGATGACGGATGGTAGCATATTCAAGGCTTAAGGCTGTAATAATTCGTGACTATACCGTACGAACAGCGTGAAAAATCGACGATCAGACTCCCCAATATAGGTTGTTGCTTGATGTTTGTGCATTGCTAACGCAGTATTTCAATAGATCCCGAAGTTTAACTTACGGAAGTATCAAAAATTACGATATGACACAAAGCACCGCTCATAAGAGCTTTATAAAACGACATTCAGACTCTATTTTAGCTTTTTTGGCGACTTTATGTGTCACTGCTGGTGTAGTTGGTGCTGCTTATACAATGCAGCAACGGTATACACAGACTACGTTTGATACTTTAGCCGACCGACAAGCAGAATCACTTAAAGCAAACGTCGAGAATGATCTAAAGTTCATTGGTGCGGGCGCAAACTTTTTCCATTCGATTGAGCGAAGCTATTGGCCATCGTTTCCGATGTATGCGGAACAAGTGATTAACAGCTCGCGAAGTCTCATTGGACTTCAATGGATGCAAAAGGTCGAATTCGAAGATCTTGATGAACATATTTTAAAGACCCGTCAAAAATTTCCAAACTTCCAACCGTTTACCGTTCCTAAAGATGGTCCAAAAACCTACGGGTACATTTTTGAACACAATGAGCCAATTTTCATCGCGTCGGATATCTACCCAAGAACACCGGAAAACCTTTCTCTATTGGGTTTCTATTTTTCGCGCAAACGCTTCGATTTAATCTTGGATGATATTTCCGAAAATGGGCGAGCGAATGTCTCGGATAAAGTTCGCTTACTGCAAGATGGTTATGACAAGTCCATACCTAAGACTGGGTTGCTGGTGTTCCATCCAGTGTTCGACTTCGAGAACAAATATTTATTAGGAGTAGTGACCGGCGTTATCCGAAGTACGGTTTACTTTGAGGATTTGATTACGAAAACCGCGACGGAGCTCGATATGTCGGTGCGCGTAGAAGACTTGGGATTCGACGCAGCAGATGACCCTGTTCTCTTTCAAAGTGCTAGCTGGGATAACATTCGAGGAACCGTTATAAGCCGAACCATTCAACTGCCTAACCGTGAATGGCGTATTGACTTTAAGCTTTCTGACGCAGTCTCAGCTTGGGAGCGTTCTATTTTAGCGGGCACGACGCTAGCCGGATTGGTAATCGCCTTTTTGATCAGTTGGATTGTGAATTTACAGTCTCGAGAAAAAGAGCGCTTAGCGGTCATGTTGGAGCTCAAAACCGTTGAATTAAAAAGAATGGCAGAGCGAGACCCTCTAACTCAACTACTTAATCGCCGAGCATTCAACGATCATTTGCTCAATCAGATAAACAAAGGTGTTAACTTCGCCTTGGTTGGTTTTGATATCGACCACTTCAAAGTGATTAATGACAAACACGGCCATTTAGGTGGAGATGAAGCGTTGCAACATGTCACTAAGCTGGTCAGTGCTAATTTAAAACCGGGAGATAAGTTTTACCGCGCTGGTGGTGACGAGTTTTGTATTATTTCTAAAGTCATTGATAGAGCGGTGCTAGAAGCTTACCTAGAAAAGTTACGGAGTGTTGTGGCAAGTACGGCTTTTGATTATGGTGATGCGTCAATCATCTGTACGTTGAGTATCGGTGCGGTTATCCATAAAGAAGAAGATCCTGAGAGCTTGTATCACAAAATGGACAGTCAACTCTATTTGAGTAAAAAAAACGGCCGTAATAATGTGTCGATCGGCGATTAAATGGGCGCACAAATTCGAGTTTTACGCCGTGTTACGATAGAATCGCACGCTTTAAATTTTTATGTTAGGAACCAAGGCAAACTATGAACCATAACCGTATTGTATGCTTCGATTTAGAAATGTGTTGCTGGAACGAAAATGGCGTCGGCAGCACGGGTGAAATTATCGAAGTAGGGTTAGCTGAAATAGATTTGTCTAAAGGTGAGATAGTCAAGCGTGCTCAATACTACGTGAAACCAGAACACGATGAAGTGTCTCTGTTTTGCGCTGAGTTAACGGGCATCACACCACGTAAGATTGAAAAACAAGGACGCCCACTAGAAGAAGTGCTTAAATCCATGGTTAAGAACTTCGGTGGTCGCAACAAAATCTTTGCATCTTGGGGGCGAGATGACCTCATTCTGCTAGAAGAGTGTAAGCAAAAAGGTATTGAAGCACCGTTCACAGAGTTCATCAACTTAGCAACGCTCTACCGTATTCAAAATCGTCTAAAAGATAAACGTATAGGCCATCGAGCCGCTCAAGAAGCAAAAGGAATAGACTGGGAAGGGCGTCAACACTCTGGCTATGTAGATGCATACAACTTAGCTAAGCTTGCTTTGACCATGTTTTAGTTATTCGAACCTAGCTAGCTTGTAATTAAATAATCATCCAACCATTGTTGTTTTGTCATGCAGTCTGTTTAGTGTGGAAAGAGCTAAACACATACCTTGACCAGTATTTTAATAACAATGTCGTTGGCTTATTGAAAAACGCGCAGAGTGCGCGTTTTTTTATGGCTACAGAAGCGATATCTGTTGTCATTCTAGGGGTAGCTTAGAGTTAGCCAGCGACTTATATACTCATCTCGTCACTTTACTGAGACTGTAACTTCGCTCGAATGAACTCGCTGTGATCAACATAGAGTAGCTCTGCTGTTTTACGGATCACCGCGTCTTCTAGCGGGTCAATTTCGCCGTCTGCGTAAGCGACTTCCCACATGCTTTTGATTAAGTTGTAACGAGTTTCTTGAGTCAGTTCTCTTAGTTGAGAGGTAAAGTCGTACAGCGAAGCGGAATCTTTTATTTTCTGTTGCGCTTGCTCTAACAAAGTATTTGATTCTTCTTCATTTAACGAAAGCAGTTTCATCAATAAAGAGCGCTTTGTTTCTTGTTCTCTATCATCGACACTATGGTCTGCGCCAGAAACTTCACAAAGCAAACACGCGATAGCCATGTTAGGGGAAAGTGTGTTGGTTTGGCTTAAATCAGAGCCATCAATGAGTTGTTTAAATAATGATGTGAGAGAATTAAACATAATGAACACCGAGCTATTGTTTATTTGGTTAACATGGTAATAAATACGGAAGATCTCAAGGTGCGATACCAAATTTAGCACGCCGTTGACATTTAAGAACGGCCACTTTCTCCCCAAAAAAACTAAACTCCTGAGTTAGTTCAAGGTGACTTGCCTCTTACAAAGGGCAAGTCATTTTGGGATTGATACTCAGCTTTCAGCACGTGTCGGTGGAAAATGAACTTCGTCACCATCACTCGTCAGAATACTAATTTGACTTGGTTTGCCTTCATCATCAAGGCGTAGCTCACCAATGGCACTATGGTTAACCAAGCGATAAAAGTTGTGCGTACTTGGTGCGCGTTTGTAAATCTTGAGTCGTTTACGTTTTGTGAACCAGTTTAAAGGTGAGCGAGGGCTGTATAGCAGTCTATCTAGGCCATCACAAATATTGAGCAGTTGTGTAGGGAACTGATTTTTAATTCCACTACAGGTGATTTGATAGATATTCGGACTGTTTTTTCGATAGCGGAGCTTAATATCGTATGCAAAAGAGTAGTGCACGTCGCCAGAGAGAATAACAAAGTTAGTTGGTGTCTTTGTGTGTGTGAAAATACTAATAAGAGTATTCGCACTTCCGGGGTGAGCCATCCAGTTTTCAGCATCAACCATCAATGGTTTACCAAGTATGGTCACCACACGTTGTAGTGCTTCGATAAATTTCACACCAAACATTGGCGCGGCAGAAACAATAACAACCTTGTCTTGATGCACGAGCTCCTGATGGAACTCAATCATCGCTTCCCAGTCCATTAAGCCAGAAGGTTTGTTCATTTTAGACTCAGAACGCCAGCGTCTGGTTCGTGTATCTAGCACGACAACTTTTGGTGTCGTAGGAATGGTGTAGTGCCAATTCTCAAAGCGATACAAATATTGAATAAATGCATCTTGGGTTTGCGAGGTTCGCTCATCGATAAAGCGTTGAGCGAGGCTCATAAATTCATCATTGAATTTTTCTGGCGCATTTCCCCAACCTTGGCAAAGCCAGTAAGCAATCAAGCTATTACCGATAATGCGTTTTGCAAACGTGTTGCTGTATGCGGCTTGTTCCCAGCCTATGGTGAGATTCCAATCGTCGGTGACATCGTGATCATCAAAGATCATATAGGTTGGAATGTGAGCGAGTAAGCGTTGAACCTTGTCCAGACCTGCGACGAATTTATCAATTTGTTTTTTTTCTTCGCGCCATTGCTGCTGCCATTTCGGTTCAAGAACTTCTCCGCCGACAGTAAATTCGTTTTCTAATAAACGATCCGTTCGAACAAACTTCCACAAGGTCGGAGACCAAACCAATAAGTACATTGCAAAGCACTCAGCAAAGCTTATTAGGTGATTCTCACACTCTTTGGCGCTGAATATTGGTGTCCCTCGGTGTGGAAAAAACTTACTTAGTAAACTGTCATCACTCACATAATGAGGCAACAATTTATCTCGACCATAATAGCAAGCAGGGTGTTGGTAGAGGTCATTGGTATTTTTTATCGGAGCTTGATCGAATTCTTCGCCTGGCAAACCCAATAAAGCTATGACTTGCTCAATGGCATCGAGAGTGGGGCCTGCAACATGGTCTGCATAGATTTGATCACCACTCATGATGAGCATATCTGGTCTCTCTTCAATGGATTGAGACGCGATTTTATGATCCGCAGCGACCAATGTATCATCACTGAAGTGATGGGGATTACGGCAAGAGCCATGTAAGAGATAATCCGCTTTTTCACTAACGAGGAACTCAATACCCAAGTTTGGCGTATTATCTCGCTCATAAGTCAGGTGAGGGAGCAGTTCCGTCACTAAGCCATATTGCGTTTTTATTTGATAGCGTAACGCTTGATGGGTTGGAAACTCGCCTTCTAATTTAAGTAAGCAACACCACGCATTGAGGCCGATTTGAAGCTGTTCTTTTTGTTCACTTAAAGGGGCTTGATAAAGGATGGAGGCATTTTCATCCGTAATTTGCACCATACCCTCCAAGCGTTGGGTGGTGACTAGCCAAATATTGATTTCAGTTGCGGTCACTTTACGTAGGATCGGACCTGCAACGACAAGAGGAAGTGAAGAAATTTCAGTCGTGTTCATCAATGCTGGCAAAACGGCTCCTTATGTGTCAGCTTCTTCTTCTAATATTTCGATAACTTGCGAGCTACTAAGTTCATGTCCCATAAGGAACAAACCAAGCATCGCATCGGCTTTTGACGCGTTATCACTGTCTTCATCCAAAATTTGCTGAAGCCGAGTTCTAATTAGGTCGATTTCGTGTTCGACGAAGCCACGCCCTTCTTCGTCACCTTGACCATCTTCTGGTGCATTATCAAAGTGCAAAAACAACATGTCACCATCGAGTTGAGTCCCTATCAACCTCTCTGGCAGCCATGCTTCTCCCATCACAATGTCTGTGTCTGCGGGTAAATGATTCAAGGTAGAGATGAGTTCTGATGCTTTCACTTTTTACTTCATTATGTTTGATTTAGAACTAAGCTAGAGTTTAAGCGCTTGTTGTAATGGTAAAATATTCGCAAACAAGCTCACCTAGTCGTGCAATATTAATATGATCTTGGGACTCAAACTGTCACGAGGATGACAACATTTGCCATTGTAACGGCTATCATCAGCAGAACATAAGCTTTTAATGGCAAATCATTGATGTTTGCCTGCTTCTCAACCAACATTTTTCGAACTCATGAAGAGATTAATTCTAACAACACTCGCTTTACCTTTAGCTGCGGCAGTTTCTTCTGCGCATGGTGCAGAAGAACAAACGTGGGGGATTGCTGCGATGTATCGCACAGCATCGATTCCGTTTTATACCGCCGATAATGACTCTACGGTGAGTACATTTGTACCAATGATGTTCTTTGAAAACGAACATGTGTATATCAATGGCATTGAAGGTGGCGCTTTTTTGTATAACGAGAGTGATTCCGACTGGCGTGCGAGCGCACTCATGCGATTGAGATTTGTCGATATTCCCATGTCGCTACAAAATGCTAATGAAGGGGACAGAGTCGATTTCGGTGGGCAAGTGCGTTATAGCATTAACGACAATTGGCGCGCAGAAGTAGAGTTGATGACGGACGACGAACTCCAGTTTCACTCTAATTACCGCCTTGCTGCCAATTATGTATTTGGGGATTGGGAATTAGAGCCATCGATTACGATTCGATACAAAGACGCTGATTTCAACAGTGAATATTATTCCTTTAAGGATATTACTGGCGAGAGAATTGGATCTGGACTTGACACCAATCTTGGTATTAAAGCGCGTTACCATGTAACTTCAAATTTGTATTTATTGGGTGAGACGAGTGTTACTCGCTTAGATGATAACGCCTACAACAGTCAGCTTGTAGAAGATCGGTATCAGGGAGAAGTGTTTGTTGGTTTTGGCTTTTTCAACGATAAAAGCAAAGCTCCGAAACCAACACTGAGCAATAAAGCATATCTACGTATTGCGCATGGTTGGGCGACGCCTTCGAACATCGGTGAAATATTTAGCTTTGAGAGAGAAAGAGACCCATACGACAATCAACTTACTTCATTGTTTTATGGGCATCCATTAACGGATGAGCTGTTTGGTTTTCCTCTTGATATTTATTTAACGCCAGGGTTGGTTCATCACTGGTCGTCCAGTGTTCAGTCTGCGAGCACAGAATACGTCATGGCGATTAAGGCTTATTATACGGTTAATTGGCCTACGACTTGGCGATTTGGTGTAGCGGAAGGTATGTCATACATTGATAGCATTACCTATATTGAAGGCACAGAAATGGAAGACAAGGGTTATACACCAAGCAAGTTGCTCAACTACCTAGATTTCTCGTTTGATGTCAATGTAGGCGATCTCTTCAACCAAAAGAGCTGGAACAATATGTGGGTGGGCTATTCATTGCATCACCGCTCGGCGATTTTTGAAAGCGCTTCCCAGTTTGGGCGAATTAAAGGTGGGAGCAACTACAATACTATTTATTTCCAGTTCGAGTTTTAGCGCATCGCGAGATGCATATAGGTCGGATTTGCAACTGACTTATTTATCGCCCATTATGAGTAATGATGAATAATACTATGCTGTTTTCAACGAGAAATTTCGTATATCGTGCCAGAGTTAAGGCTGTTTGTGATGCATCTGATGAATCGGATGGCATGAGCACCATGAGTATCGACTCCTCATTCAATCTTCAAATTGAAGCGATAAATTGTACCAACGCTGAATTTGCCAAACGCTTTTTTGCCATTCACGGAGAAGGGCACTTGGAGGGCGATGAATGGTTGGTGTTGTACGTCAACTCTCTTGACGTTAAGGCGGGAGACAATATAGAAGTCCGTAGCGATGTCGCGTTTAATGCGATGATCGAGAATATGATAAGCGAAGCTGAGCGGTCTTTAGAAAAAGTCTACCTCGATGCAATACGCAACTTGGAGAAAGTGAATCGTTTTTGACGATGTTAGAGACCCTATAAATACGATCAAGGCATCAGGATCCAAAACGGGATTGGCGCGAACCAATCCCTTTTGTATTCTGGTTTATTCTAACTTACGCCATTGTTGCAAGTTGGCTTTGCGCTTCTGAAATGCCTTTTGCAGCCGCATCTTCACCCATGTTTAGCGCTTCTGCGTAAACAAATTCCACATCAGTGATTCCTACAAAACCCAGCACAGTGCGTAGGTATGGCGTAACGTTGTCAGTTGGTGAATCTTTATGAATACCACCACGAGTCGTTATTACAATCGCCTTTTTACCTTCAATCAAACCTTGAACGCCGTTTTCTGTGTATTTGAATGTCACGCCTGCACGAGCAATCAAATCAATCCAGTTTTTAAGCTGAGTCGGGATGGTAAAGTTGTACATTGGAGCGGCAATAACCAAAGTGTCTGCGGCCTTTACTTCTTCAATAAGGGTGTCAGACAAGTCGACCACCGCTTGCTGTTCTTGTGAAAGATCTTCCGTAGCGCGCAGTGCAGTCGCAACGGCGAAGTCCAAAACAGGTAGCGGGTTTGCAGCCAAATCACGAACAGTAAGCTTGTCTTGGTCTACATTTTTGATGAAGTCTTCAACCAATTTGTTTGATTGAGAGTAATCGCCAAGGATGCTTGATTTTAGAGCTAGTACACGAGACATAATGGTTATTCCTTAAATAAGTGCTTTCGACTATGGGAGCCATTATAAGCAACGTAAGTGAGTTCAAAAGCCTAGCGATTCGCTGAACATGTTCGAAAAAATTGAATGAGCTTTCGGTTATCTTGTTACAGATCTTGTGTGATACAATCCGCGCAGTTTTTGTAATGAAAAGAATAGGAAACGCTTTGACTTCGTCACAGCCCCCAAAAAAGAATCTAGCTGAAGAGCAAGCGACACCGTCAAATGGTGCGCAAAAAGCGACAGCGAAACAAGCTCAAACACCTCAGGCTCAAGTGAATAGCGCGGCATCTCTGCGTAAAGCGCTGAATCAGTGCATGATGCGCGACCGTTTCCGCTTGAGTAAACGTATTTCTGGTGCAAGCAAAATTAAGAAGGACGCAGCGCGTAATGCTGTGTTCGACGAAATCGCATTAGACATCGCAAAATCCATGATGGTTGCAGAGCAGCGCAGCAACTACAAACCAACGATTGAATACCCAGAAATCCTGCCTGTAAGCCAAAAACGCGACGATATTGCGAAAGCGATCGAAGAAAACCAAGTGGTTATCGTCGCGGGTGAAACCGGTTCTGGTAAAACCACTCAGCTACCAAAAATCTGTGCTGAGCTTGGTCGCGGTAAATTTGGTCTGATTGGTCATACTCAGCCTCGTCGTCTTGCAGCGCGTTCGGTTGCTAACCGTATTGCCGAAGAGATGGAAACCAAGCTTGGTGAGTTTGTTGGTTACAAGGTTCGATTCAACGATCAGATCTCTGAAAATACCCAAATCAAATTGATGACGGACGGTATCTTGTTGGCTGAAATTCAGCATGACCGTTTCTTGAATCAATACGACACCATCATTATCGATGAAGCGCACGAGCGCAGCCTCAACATCGATTTCATCTTGGGTTACTTGAAAGAGTTGCTGCCACGTCGTCCTGATTTGAAAGTGATCATCACGTCGGCAACCATCGACCCAGAACGCTTCTCAAAACACTTCAACAATGCACCAATCATTGAAGTATCGGGTCGTACTTACCCGGTAGAAACACGTTACCGCCCACTAAGCGGTGATGACGACAATGATCGTGACCAGCTTGAAGGCATCTTCGAAGCGGTAGATGAACTGTGCGATGAAGATTTAGGTGACATCCTGATTTTCATGAACGGTGAACGTGAAATCCGTGATACCGCAGATGCATTGTCCAAACGTAATCTGAAGAGCACGGAAATTGTGCCGCTTTACGCGCGTTTGTCGGCAGGTGAGCAGAATAAGATTTTCCAACCTCACACTGGTCGCCGAATTGTACTGGCAACCAACGTGGCAGAAACCTCGCTAACTGTTCCTGGCATTAAGTACGTTATCGACCCGGGTACGGCGCGTATCAGTCGATACAGTTACCGTACTAAGGTTCAGCGTCTTCCAATCGAGCCAGTTTCTCAGGCGAGTGCGAACCAGCGTAAAGGTCGTTGTGGTCGTGTGGAAGAGGGTATCTGTATTCGTCTGTACTCAGAGGAAGATTTTGAGTCACGCCCAGAGTTTACTGATCCTGAAATCCTACGTACCAATCTAGCGTCGGTTATCTTGCAAATGACGGCACTTGGTTTGGGTGATATTCAAGCGTTTCCGTTTGTGGAAGCACCGGATAAACGTAACATCCAAGACGGCGTGCGTTTGCTGGAAGAGCTTGGTGCGATTAACTCTGAGGTAAAAGATCCGAAAAAACGCCTGACTTCCATTGGTCGCCAATTAGCGCGTTTGCCAATCGATCCGCGCTTGGCGCGTATGGTATTGGAAGCGCCAAAATATGGTGCGCTTAAAGAAGTGATGATCATCGCAGCTGCCTTGTCGATTCAAGATCCACGCGAACGTCCTTCAGACAAACAACAATCGTCAGACGATAAACATCGTCGCTTCTTCCATGAAGAGTCGGACTTCCTGACATTTGTGAATTTGTGGGAATACATCCAAAAGCAGCAAAAAGCCTTGTCTAGCAATCAGTTCCGCAAACAGTGTAAGCAAGACTATTTGAACTACTTGCGCGTTCGCGAGTGGCAAGATGTGTACTTCCAAATTCATCAGTCGATGCGTGAGATGGAATTCAAGCTTAACGATGAGCCCGCTTCTTACCATGGCGTACACAGTGCCATTTTGGTTGGTTTGCTGTCGCACATCGGCATGAAAGACCAAGAAAAGAATGAATATCAAGGCGCGCGTAATGCTCGTTTCCATATCTTCCCTGCATCAGGTCTATTCAAGAAACAGCCTAAGTGGATCATGTCTGCTGAGTTGGTGGAAACCTCAAAACTTTGGGGTCGTATCATCGCAAAGATTCAGCCAGAATGGATTGAGCCGTTAGCTAAACACCTTATTAAACGCAGTTACAGCGAACCACATTGGTCGAAGAAACGCGCTGCGGTGATGGCGCACGAAAAAGTGATGCTTTACGGCGTACCAATCGTACCGAAACGCTTGGTCAACTACGGCAGTATCGATTCGACCGTAAGTCGCGAAATCTTCATTCGTAGTGCATTGGTTGAGGGTGAATGGGAAACCAAACACGCGTTCTTTAAGCAAAACCGTAAGCTTCTGCAAGAAGTGGAAGAGCTTGAGCATAAATCTCGTCGTCGAGACATCTTAGTGGATGATGATGAGCTGTTTGATTTCTATGACCAACGCGTTGGCACCGAAGTGGTTTCTGGTAAGCATTTCGATACGTGGTGGAAAAAGGCATCTAAAGAAAATCCGGAACTGCTGAACTTTGAAAAAGAGATGCTGTTCAAGGGTGATGCTAGCCATGTGACCGATTTGGATTACCCGAACTTCTGGCATCAAAATGGTTTGAAGCTCAAATTGAGTTACCAATTTGAACCAGGCGATGATAGTGACGGTGTCACAGTGCATTTGCCGTTGCCGATTTTAAACCAAGTTGAACCAGCGGGCTTTGATTGGCAAATCCCTGGTTTGCGCCATGAGCTTGTGGTCAGCTTGATTAAATCGTTGCCAAAGACAATTCGTAAGAACTTTGTGCCTGCGCCAAACTATGCCGATGCATTCTTAGCACGCGTCACGCCAATGGAAGCGCCGCTGCTAGATTCATTAGAGAAAGAGTTGCGACGCATGACGGGCGTAGAGGTACTGCGTGAAGACTGGAACTTGGAACAAGTACCTGAGCACTTGAAAGTCACGTTCCGTGCGGTTGATCATCGAAATCGTAAACTGAAGGAACATAAAGACCTTCATGAACTGAAAGAAAGTTTGAAAGACAAAGTTCAAGAAACGCTTTCCAAAGTTGCGGATGACGATATCGAACAGCAAGGTCTGCATACGTGGAGTTTTGGCGAATTGCCGAAAGTGTATCAACAAAAACGTGGCGGCTACGATGTAAAAGCGTATCCGGCGCTTGTTGATACCAAAGACAGCGTTGAAATCAAACTCTACGAAACGGAGTACGAGCAGATAACGGCAATGCGTGCTGGTCAGCGTCGTTTGATTTTGTTGAATGTGCCGTCTCCAATTAAATATTTGCACGCTAACTTACCGAACAAATCGAAGTTGGGGTTGTATTTTAACCCTTACGGCAAAGTGCTTGATCTGATAGATGACTGCATTGCCTGCGGTGTCGATAAGCTTATTGAAGAGCAGGGTGGTTTAGTTTGGGAGCCAGAGAAGTTCGAAGCGTTGAAAGAACACGTTCGTGCTGAATTGGGTGACACCGTTGTAGAGATCGCTCAACAGGTTGAGACTATTCTGACCACGGCGTTTAGCATCAATAAGAAGCTAAAAGGCAAGATCGACTTCACAATGGCGTTTGCTCTGTCCGATATCAAAGCACAAATTGAAGGCTTGATCTTCAAAGGCTTTGCAACGGAATGTGGCTGGAAACGCTTGCCGGATATTCTTCGCTACATGCGCGCGATAGAGCGCCGTATGGAGAAGTTGCCTATCGATCCAAACAAAGATCGTTTACATATGCTGAAGATTGAATCTGTGACTCAAGACTATAAAGAGTTGCTGAACAAGATCCCGAAAGGTGTGGCTATTCCTGAAAATGTAAAAGAAGTGCGTTGGATGATTGAAGAACTTCGCGTGAGTTACTTTGCTCAACAATTAGGCACTCCTTATCCTGTTTCTGATAAACGAGTCAAAAACGCGATTGATGCTTGCTAATCAACCAGTAAAATAGTGTCAGATTTGTAATTATCGCTTAAGAAGTTGCTGGTACACTAATTGCTAGTAACTCAATAAGCATTATTTTTTAGTTCCGGGAGGCAATAGTTCGCCTCCCTTTATCTGTAGTACCAACGACTGAGTTATGCAGGCGTGGGAATAATAAAGAGTAAAGGTAGATGATGAAAAAAACTCTATTAGCAGTGGCGCTACTTGGCGCATCTTCTGCGGCAATGGCGGATTCTTGGATTTACGGTGGTGCAACAGTAGGTCAGTCTGACTACAAAGGTGAGACGGACACATCATACTCTGTTCACGTTGGTACAGGCATTCTACCTATCATTGGTGTTGAAGCTGGTGTAACACAGCACGGTGAGTTCAACGTAAATGGTCAAGACACTAAGCTAACTTCTTACTACGCAGCACTTAAGCCAAGTATCGACTTCGGTCCGCTACACGTGTACGCAAAAGGTGGTTTCCATCAGTGGGACAAAAAAGTGAAAGGCGGCAAAGACGATGACGATTTGGACCTAATGTACGGTGTGGGTGCTGAGTACTTCATTTTTGGCCCAATGTCTGTTGGTGCTAGCTACATGAACTACACTGCTGGTAAAGACGATATCAGCACGTTCTCTGTTAACGCAACACTACATTTCCTATAAGCGTCAAGCTTTCTAACACCATATGAAACACACCGGCTTTATGCCGGTGTTTTTTTGTCTGGAAGTCACAAAACAAAAGTTGAACATAAATTATTCACTTTTAGAGTCTTAAAATGCCTATGCTTTCCAATATATAGTGGCGATTAAATGCGCATATTTGCGTAATGTTTCGCTTAGGAATCGATCAGGAAGGGATAGTATGAAAAAAACACTCTCGTTATTCGCTCTAACGTTGTGCTCAACATCAGCTATGGCTGACTCTTGGATTTACGCTGGTGGCCAAATTGGTCAGTCCGATATCGACAGCGAAAATGATACAACCTACGGTATTCATGTTGGTACTGGTATTTTGCCGTTCATTGGCATTGAAGCAGGCTACTTTAACCACGGCAAAGTGGATTTATCTTTGAGTGGCAGCAGGGGTAGTGCTGATTTTGATTCATTCTATTTAGCGGCGAAACCTAGTATCGACTTCGGCCCGTTACACGTTTACGCAAAAGGCGGCATCAATGCATTCAACGTTGATTATGACGGTGGACTGAGAAACTTAGACAAAGATGATGGCGTCTCTTACATGTATGGTGTTGGTGCCGAATACTTCTTGCTTGACAATGTGTCTGTGGGCGCGAGTTATCAAGCGTTTGGCGTGGATATTGAAGGCGATAGCGATACCGTTAGCAGCGTAACAGGGAACATCACCTTCCATTTCTTATAACGCTCGCTGGATGAAAGGTTTGCTGATTTGGTTTCGTCGTTAATTGTGAAACCAAATCAGCGCAGGTCTTCTCTATTTGCGCAGTGACTGGCTATGAACTTAAGTATTTCTTGTGTCTTTTCTAGTCTACAACCTACGACAAAATCAATCGTTAGACCTCGTAATTTTTGTGTTGATATTATTTCCCCTTCATTTGTCTCGAATTGAGCCTAAAATGCAATAAACCACGACTTTTTGCAAAAATATGTGATTGCTGCTAAAATTTGTCCCGCTTTAAAACTTTAGAGTTCAAATTAATGGAGGGCGGTATTGGAGTTCTTCTCACCTGAGGGGCGTTTCAAATTCACGTTAAATTTGTATTTATGGATAATGCATTTAAAAAATATAGTATTGATACAACCGATTATCAGGTTGGACAGGATAACGTTCAAAAGTGGGGATTCGATATACATAACCCGGTTTTTGGCATTAGTGCGGGGCTCGTTGTTTTCTGTCTGATTTCACTTCTTCTTGTTGAGCCAACCACTGCTCGTGACGTATTAAACGGTCTAAAAAACGGAATTATCGAACAGTTTGATGCGTTCTTTATGTGGTCGACAAACTTCTTCTTATTGTTCGCCGTTGCTCTTCTTTTTTCTCCGCTAGGTAAAATCCGCTTAGGTGGCAAAGAAGCAACGCCGGATCACTCAACCGTTTCTTGGTTGTCGATGCTTTTCGCCGCGGGTATGGGTATTGGTCTTCTGTTCTGGAGTGTGGCTGAGCCGACCGCGTATTTCACTGATTGGTGGGGAATGCCACTGAACGCAGTACCATACACCGAAGAAGCAAAATCCCTCGCGATGGGTGCCACTATGTTCCACTGGGGTGTGCATGGTTGGAGTATTTACGCACTCGTTGCACTAGCATTAGCGTTTTTTGCATTTAACAAAGGTTTACCACTTTCATTGCGCGCGGCGTTCTATCCAATTTTTGGTGACCGTGCATGGGGCTGGTTAGGTCACGTTATTGATATCCTTGCCGTTTTGTCGACGCTATTTGGTCTTGCAACGTCGCTAGGTCTGGGTGCTCAGCAGGCGACCAGTGGTATTAATCATGTCTTTGGTCTAGAAGGCGGCATTGGTACACAAATGATTGTGATCACCTTCGTTACCTTTATCGCGGTGCTATCAGTGATTCGTGGTATTGATGGTGGTGTTAAGCTACTGAGTAACGTCAATATGGTGGTTGCGTTTGCGCTGCTTATTTTCATTACCTTCATCACGTTTGATACGGCGTGGAGCTCGCTACGCGACACAACAATGGCTTACATTGAAAATATTATTCCATTGAGTAACCCTCACGGTCGTGAAGATGAAACTTGGATGCACGGCTGGACGGTATTCTACTGGGCTTGGTGGGTATCTTGGTCACCGTTTGTTGGTATGTTTATCGCGCGTGTGTCTAAAGGTCGTACGGTTCGAGAATTCTTATTCGCAGTCATCGTTATTCCTACAGTTGTTACTTTGATTTGGATGTCTGTGTTTGGTGGTATCGCGCTTGACCAAGTGGTGAATAAAGTTGGTGAGCTAGGTGCAAATGGCCTAACTGATATTTCATTGACTCTGTTCCATGTTTACGATGCGCTTCCGTATAGCTCAGTGATTTCAATGCTTTCTATCGTGCTGATTCTGGTATTCTTTATTACATCGTCAGACTCTGGCTCGCTGGTTATCGATAGTATTACCGCCGGTGGTAAGATTGATGCACCAGTACCGCAACGCATTTTCTGGGCGTGTATTGAAGGCGCAATTGCAGCCGTAATGCTGTGGGTTGGCGGTAAAGAAGCCTTGCAAGCATTGCAATCAGGCGTTGTTGCAACAGGGTTACCGTTTACTTTTGTTCTGCTGTTGATGTGCGTAAGTTTGGTGAAAGGGTTAAGAACAGAACTGCCAGCTTACAAATAAATACAACACGATCCATGATTGAGTTTAAATGCCGAGCCTAATGTGCTCGGCATTTTTTATTTCTACTTTTCTTTTCCAATAATTTCGTTACAGTTTAGGCTTATTCCCACCTCATTAAACTGCATTATGTCACTGGCTAAACTCATTCTTATTCGTGGACTTCCGGGGTCAGGTAAAACAACCTTAGCAAAACAACTGGCAATAGAGCTTGGTGCTAAGCATTTTGAAGCTGACATGTATTTTGAAAATGATGAAGGTGATTATCACTTTGAACCGGTTCAATTACCTCAAGCGCATGAGTGGTGTTTTCAGCAAACTAGAAAGTGGTTGAACAAAGGGAGAGTCGTGATTGTGAGCAATACGTTTGTTCGACATTGGGAGATGAAGCGTTACATGGACTACTGCATGAAGAAGCGCATCGAGGTGGAAATTAAAGTGTGTCACGGAGCGTATCAAAGCATTCATGACGTGCCACCAGCGACGATAGAAAAGATGCGCCGCCAGTGGCAAGAGTGACCGTTACCAGAACCGGAAGTTATTGACCTCGTCCGTCAATCATCACAACGAATGTTTTGCTCATGATTGAAAGGTCCATTGAAATCCAAGAGTAAAACGAACCTAAGCTTAGTGCGTAACTGTGGTCAAACCCAACTTTGCGTCTTACATCTTCAATGCATGCATCATAGCCTTGGTTAACCTGAGCTAAGCCTGTGATACCCGGTAACACGCCATATGTGCGCTCTACAAAGTAGGGGATTTCATCTTCCAATTTCTGGTAGAAAGCTGGGCGTTCTGGGCGCGGCCCAATCATCGACATTTCACCTTTCAACACATTAAACAGTTGAGGTAGTTCATCTAAACGCGTTTTGCGTAAAAAGCGTCCTACTGGCGTGATGCGGGGATCATTTTCAGTTGCCCATACTGCGCCAGAGCGTTGCTCTGCATCAATATACATGGTGCGAAACTTCATGATTTGAAAAAGATCCATTTTTTCTGGTGTGCAGCGTCCTACTCGCAATTGGCGATAAATCACAGGGCCTTTCGATGTGGTTTTGATCGCTAGCGCGATAAATGGGAAAAGTGGTGCAGTGACGACCAAAATAAGCATTGCAACCAGTACATCAAACGTTCTTTTCGCGTGGCATACATTTGAATCGTAGCGTGAGTTTTTCATGATGCTTTCCTTATTGGTTGACGCGTTTCCAACGTCCATTTTCCATTCCGAGTAAATATTTCATACCGCCGATAAAGTTGGCGAGATGACCAATGACGATGTAACTAATCAGCTTAAAAGGTTTAATTGTGTTAAGTGCTGGCATCAAGTAAGTGATAAGCGCGATGCTATAAATACCAACTTGTGCGAACAGCATTACTTGAAACAGCGGATTGTGTGCCAGTAGTAGTGAGCAAATAAAGCAAACAATCATCAAATAGGGTGTTGCTAAGCGCAGGACCTTTCCCGATAGAAATGCAAAGGCAGTGCCACGATAGCGAGGTAGCAGTAATTTCTTTAATTGCATGAGCTGCTGCATGTTACCTGCTGAAATTCTTAGGCGTCGTTTGAAATCTGCGTCATCTGAGCTTTGTTCGAGCTCAAGCGCCAGCATGTTTGGCTCGTAAATAGCGCTATAGCCTCGCAAAACGATTCTCATAGGGAGAATAAAGTCGTCATTAATGGTGCTAACTTCCAGTGGTTCAAATAAGTGAGTTCTGAAAGTGTAAAACGCACCGTGGGAACCAATCGTTGAACCTAACAAGGATTCTTGGTGCTTTACTCGAGACTGGTATTGCCAATACGCCGCTTCACCTTGGTTATCAGTACTCATTATTTGATATGTTGCGTTAACCACTCCAACGTTCTCATTTTGATAATGCTGACTAGCTAGCAACAGAGAATCGCAAGAAATCAATGCCGACGTGTCACTCAGTGCGGTAATGTCCGAGCTAACATGACGCATTTCTTCGTTGAGTAGGGCAACTTTACCGCGATTGACTTGGTGATCATTAATAATGAACAGAGTATCAGAGCAGATTGCTTCTTGAATTGTCGCTTGAGCAATCTCGGCTGTGTTATCTGTGCAGCCATCACATGCGATCACTACTCTTAATTTATCCCTCGGGTAGTCTAGGCTCGCAAGGTTACGGATCTTCTCTGCTATCCATTGTTCTTCATTGTAGGCGGGCACGATGACAGTAATAGAGGGTAGCTGGCTGTCTGTTTTGGAGGCTTTGTAAGCTCGCTCTACAAATGGTGCTTTGGTTTCGTCTTGCTGTTTTAAAGGAAGCCATTTAAGGAGCAGTGGGTACCCAACGTGATGATAGACAATCAAAAATGCGGATAAACCAAACCCTATAATCCAAAGTAAATCATTCATAGCTAGCCTCCTTGGCCAAACGTGAGTAGCGACTCACCATGTCTCTGATATCAAAGTGTTTGAGAATAAAAGTTCGAGGAGAATGGTGTGATGATTCCAGTTGTTGTGATAACGCTTCGGCCAACAAAAACACGCGATTTGCTTCAACCAGTGTGCTGTTGTTCGGACAGAGCGTCTCTTTCACGCCGCCAACATCCGTCGCGACGCAAGGAATGTCACATGCTTGAGCCTCGAGGGTTGAGAGAGGAAAGCCCTCTTGAAGTGATGGTAAGCAAAACAAATCTAGGCTTTGGTAAAAGCTGGGCATATCGTCTACCAAACCTAAAAAGGTTACTCGATCTTCAAGTTTTAACGTTCTAACTTGTGCTTCCAATTGAGTTCGCTGAGAACCATCACCGGCTATTGCTAGGTGTGTGTTTGGCGCAAGATGAGAGAATGCTTCGATAAGCACTTTATGACCTTTAACTGCTTCTAGACGCCCGGCAACGCCAATCACGATTTTGTCGGTTGGAAGTTCAAACAAGTGTCTTGTTGCCGTTTGGTCACCGCTTTTAAACTTCTGACAGTCAATCCCGTTATGGATAGTACAAACTTTGCGATACTTTAACTTAGTCTGTATTTGATGGGCGACAAAGTTAGCATCGGCAACTACTTGCGGGCGAATCATCGTTAGCAAAAGGGACTGTAGTCGAGCTGATTTTTTGTTATTAAGGTGCCATGCGTCGTGCTCGGTATGAATCACTACAGGTACGTGCGCTAAACGTGCAGCAATACCACCATACAGAAGTGGGCCGATATGATGGGTGTGGACCACGTCTGGTCGCATTCTTTTTATCATTGAAGTCAGCGTAGCGATGGTCTTCCCGCTGAATCCAGGTCTTTTATTAAGAAAGTGTAGTTGGCCTTGGTAGGGCAACAGTTTTTGCCAGCCTTGTAGTGCATGTTCTTTGCTTCCTTCTAAGCTCACGACAAAAACGGAATGGTTTGGCGGCGCAAAACGAAGCATTTCTAGCACGAGCGTTTCTAAACCGCCAGGAGCTAAGTGTTGCACGACGTGTAATATCACTTTTTTGCTGTGCTTAGTGTTATTGTGTTTTTGTCTGAATTCCATTTTCAAACCCTCGTTGAGTTCTTTGTTTATTTAGGAATTGCAGACAGCGTGCCAAGAAATTAAACACTTAAAAACAATAGGTTAATTTCAGCTCGTGTGAAGTTCTATGTTTATTCTCAATTTGAGATTCATATTAGTGGACATGCTATGAGGCTGTATAAGGCAGTAGTAAAAGAAAAGCACTCGCCGACCGAGTGCTTGTAAATGAGTTCTTATGGCGGTTAGTTTCCGTACACTACGTTAGGTAAAGTGGTGATGACAGGAACACCAAGGTGTTTTTCTAATGCTCTTTTAGAGCGGATAGAGTTATCGGCTAACTCTAGTATCGTCGCTAATCCAATGCCTAAACCAGCGCCACCAATAAATCCTAAAATGACAAATACAAAACTAGGTAAGTTAGTTGGAATCGTTGGCGTGAACGGTTCATCAATGATTTTTACGCGCTTATTCTCTTCAAACTCTCCCAAAGAACCCGTTAGTTGGGCCATCTCATAGCGTTCGACGAGTTCATCATACATTTCTCTCTTCACTGCGACGTCACGAGCTAAGCGGTTGATTTCTGTTGCTGTGCTCCCAAATTGGTGCGCATTTCGCTCTAATTCTTGGATCATGTCTCGCAAGCTGTTGGTTTCTTCCGTAAGTGCTTCAAAACGTCCGCGCATCATTTGTAATTGATGTAGTTGGGAGACAAGTAGAGGCTGTGCTTCGCCAAGACTGTTTACTGTGGTATTGCTCGCGATATCCCATAGTTGAGCACTGTTTAGTTCTGGTTGTTTAGAGTTCAAGAGTACCGAGCGTTCCTGCTCCAACCGGTTTAATTCTCGCAACTTACCTTGCACCAAACTATGCGCCTCTGTGTATTTAGCGCGAAGCAGGGTAAGTTCACTACGAATGTCGATGATTTGCTCTTCCAGTTTACCGATAACCGGGTTCGTTTTGGATAGTTGTTGATCCAAACTGCCTAGACTTCGTGAAACACCAGCAAGCTCCGCCTCCTTTTCGGCTAGCGTTTGTTTGAGGCTAGCAAGGCGAGTAAGGCTTTGAGCTTGCATTTCGGGCGTCGCGTCTGAGTAAGTATTTTTATACTCTGCAAAAGCTTGTTCAGCCTTGTCTAGTTCTTCCCTGCGTTTGTTGATATGGATAGTCAAAAAATGACTCGAATCTTTAATCGAAGAACGCTCAGGAGCCAAAAGCTGTTCGACAAAATGCTCTCTGACAGAGAGCAGCATCGACTCCATTCCTTCTGATTTACCACTTTGCAATTGAATTTGAATGAAGTCTTTACCGAGTGGCTGAACAGACAGGCGCGACGCAAGATCTTTTATGATGAACTCTTGCTCTTTTGCACTCATCTCGTCATTGATCAGCGATTGTTCTTTTGCGACAGAATACAAAACGTGTCGGCTTTTTAGCAGAGTACTGAGTGCGCTCAATCGGTCTTTAAGCATTGTTGAGACGGCAAGGTCTTGAAGGAACGGGTTCATTTTCGCTGTCTCTTGAATAAGCATGCTGGTGTGAGCAACATAAGTCGTCGGAACCAGCTTACTTACGATGAAACCCAGCACCGGCAAGACAAGCATAGGGATAACGATCATGTAACGACGTCGCCAAGCGCCATGTAGTAATACACTAAGGTTCTCTCTCAAATCGTTCATAGCGTCCTCACTAATTTCTCAACTTGGTTGGCTCTTGCTTCCCAGCTTTGCTGTTGAACATATTGCTTTGAGTTTGCTGGGGGGGGGATCAAGTGATCGAGACTGGCACATACGTCTTCTAAATTTTGAACTACATGGAGCATATGTTTGTAGGGCATTAATGCAGGAAACGGTGTGCTGATAACAGGGGTTCCTGTTGCCAAGTACTCAAGAAGTTTAAGCGGATTACATGCCTTGATTTGAGCGTTATCAACAAAGGGCAACCAACTGGCATCCCAGTGTTGGGAGTAACGTGGCAGAGTGTGATGCGCTCTCGGGCCCAGGTAGTATACGTTGCATCTTTGTGGAAGTGGATTATCACTGAACTCGTTAGGGCCGATGAACACGAGATCCCAGTCAGGCGCTTGGTCTGCGACTTGGGCAATTAAGTCGTAGTCTAACCATTCAGACAAACTGCCATAAAAGCCCAGCACTTTGCGACCATTATTAGGAAAATCTTCAGCCTTAGGTGCTGGCTCAGAAAACAGACTAAAGTCGACACCATGAGGCAAAGTGACGGTTTTACCAGATGGAAATTTGGTGGAGAGTGTTTCGCTTGCCGTAAAGATAACGCTGGCCGCATTAACAAGAGTACGTTCGTGCTTGGCCACCGTGTCGTGGTCAACACCAGCTAAAGCGCTAAAGTCATCGCCACAATAGTAAATCAGTCCACGTGGGTTCATTTCTGCACAAAGATCGGCAGCAGTCGGGAGCGACGTCCAAAATACAGGCTTATCAAAACCAAGAGCTTGTAATTGTTTATTGAGTTGGTGTTTCATCATCTTAGCGGCCACTTTTCTTGCTAATGCAGAACTAGGGGCAGGAATGGTGAGCAAGTTGATGATGTGAATGTTTGGGTTTGTTTCAGAGTCCAATGTTGGCTTGTGTGAGCCTACGTTATGAAATACACGAGTGAGTTTGTTTAACGCACGTTGTATGTCTTTAGAATCCAGCTTAGGTTGACGAAGGCCAATGGAGTTCACCCAAAGGATGCGATGGTTCGCTGCTAGTCGCTTGACAATATGCTGAGTGGAAGAGGGTAACCCACCAAAATCTTCTCCAAATACTACGATGTCTGTCATGTGGCTCTCCTTGAGTCTTGGTTATTTGATTACTAATTAAGTGAGTAATCACAATGCGTGCCAAGGAATTAGCCATTTTAAAACAGTGAGTTATGGGTTTTGTTTATGTTTGAAACTAGGATTTCTCATTTTGACAGTCACTTTGAACAATTCGGCTAACGACAACTGTTAACGCCGCTAGAATGTAAATTGGCCAAGTGAAACCTTGAGTCAGAAACGTGCCTGATACGATGGTACCGATAAGTCCACTTAACACGGCGTTTGCTCCAACAGAGAGGGTGTAATCTGATTTTGGTGTCAACAATGAGATGGAATGCAAGGAGGTGCGGATCAATGACACAATTAAAGTAATGAACACCGCGAGTCCGACAAAACCCGTTTCTGCCAACACGCCAAACCAAGTACTATGGACCGCGTGGTTGATACCATCCCAGTGTGGGCTGTAGAAATAGTAATTAAAGTAAAAGTTATCTAGACCTACGCCAGTCAACGGGTGATGCAGTGCCATTTTAAATGCCGCTTCCCACGCATAAAGTCGCCCCATCGCAGAGGCATCTATACCATCCTCAGCGGCTCCCCCCGATTCTCGTCCTGAAATACCAGCGAATGCGTAGAGTACGATGGCTGCTACGGCGCCTAGTACCAAGACTAATGTTTTGCTTTTGATGTGTTTAAAAGCAAAGTAGGCAAATACAGACAGTGAACCGAGTAACCCACCGCGGCTCTGAGTCTCAATGATCGCAAAGAACAAAACCAAACAGGTGATAAGGGCAAAGAGCCTGAGATGCTTGGGGGAATGCTTCTCCATCAATTGACTAACGGTAAAGGCAAGGGGAAACATCAGCACTAGTGCCAAATCGTTAGGATCGCCAAGTACTGAACCTATGGATCGTCCTATTGACACGCGCGTTCCTTCGACTAAATCAATGCCATTCGCAGCGTTTTGTAATGCCACTAAGCCAATCAATAATCCGGCGAAAATAATTGCTTTTGACATCTGAGCGAGCTGTGAAGGTTTAGTAATAAGCCAGGTGATGGCCAACGTCATAATGATGATTTTCCAATAGGTATTTTTGAACACCGTTATTGCGATATCACGACTGGAAGCGAATATTATTCCGATGATCACCAGACCCCAAAATATACACAGCCACTTTAATGAAGGGTGCCAAAAAGCTGTAATCTGGCGGCTTATAAGAAGGTGAAAGGCGAGTGCGGCGAGTGCCCCCAGTGATAACAGTAATGGGATCTTGAAGTTATAGATAACAGGAAAGGCTTCGTGAATACGAAAGAATGAAAAAATAACGAACAGTGTGACAAGCCAAAACGTTTGATTGAGAACAAACAGTAACGCGAGTGGTGCGAAACACAACGCAACAATCAAAATGGGATGAGGCATAACAATCCAAAGCAGGCCGATACAGACTGTAATCGTCAGTGCTGCGATGGACTGTTTTGTTCTCACCTTGGTTTCATTCATAACGAGTATCTCTTCACCTGTCCACGCCGTTTCACTATGTATCGAGTGAGAGCATTGAGCGTCTCTTTACTCATGTAGCGAGTGGCTATCCCTGCCAGCAAACTGCATGTCAAAATGCAAATTGCGATGGCGATGCCTATTGATTGTGAAGAGTGAAGCAGGAACAGTGCCACACCGGATACAATCTGTAATAAAACCATCAGACTGAGGTGAAAAGGCAACGTCATACATTGTTGGCCTACTACATAAGTCAGGCCCAACTTACACAGTTGTGCGTAATAAAGCGCAATGAATACGCCATAAATGCCCAGAGAAGATAAGCCAAACAGCAAAGCAATCGCAACGCACGCAGAGACGACATTTATACCCAGTAGCCAGCGAGTACGACGCTTGTACAAAATGGAGATGTTAATCAGCTCGCTCCATTCTTTTAACATGGCGATAGGTAGCAAGAATAAGCTGAATAGTACCGCCTCATGATAGGTTTCTGGCAGTAAGTGGGTGATCATCACCATTGCTAATGTGCCAACCACTACACTCAAACCTGTAATGTAAATCATACCTAAGTGTGTGATGCGCACTGCCTCAGTGTTCTTGCGCCCTTCTAAGTAGTTAAATCGACGTGGCATCCACCACATGCCAAACGGCTGCACTAAAATACACATGCCCACTGCAAATTTTACCGCTATCGCGTAAATCCCTAACGTCTCAAGAGAAGTGTTGGCACCAATGAACCAGCGTTCAGCGCCATTGAGACAAAATGCTACTAAACCGGCCATCATCATTGGTAGGCAGTAGTTTAGGTATTGTTTTGCCAATGCCAGCTTAGGAAGGGTGACATTGTAACGGTTAACGATGTGCAGCCAAACAAATTGAGTAATAGCAGCTAACAACCCCCCCCACAAAACAGAAATAACATGGGGATGAACAGACAGCGCCGCGACGATAAAAATGACCTGAAAAATGGTGGTAGTGACCATGACGTTAAGCAGTGTTCTTGCTTTGTCGTCTTGTGTTCTTAACCAGGCGGTGCCGATTGCAATGCTGCCTTCTAGAACGATAGCAAACATAACAATAGCGAATTCGACTCGCGTAAAAGGCGCGGGAATGGGGGCGATTAAAATGATAGTGAGCAAGCTAAGAGCGACGACGCCAGCGATGAGTAAAGCAAGTGAGTACAGCTGGTTTAGTAGGCTTGTGCGCGTATTTTGATCCTTTTCAACGCCGACGAATCGATACAGCGCTTCATGCAAAGAGAAACTGACAAACAAGGTCGTAACAACACCAAAGGTTGTTAGAAGCTCAAGCTTGCCCATTTGCTCTGGTGAGAGAAAGTGGGGCAATACAGGCAGCATGATTAGGCTGATGCTTTTATTGATCACTAAGGCGATAGCAAATAGCGTCATGTTGGTCATTGCTTTAGACATGATCATATCCTTTGATGTCTCGCGGTGTCTTGAGTGTGCAATCATTGTTGGTAGCAATTTCGGCAGCAAGGTGCTGGGCGATTGGCAAATAACAACGTTCGGCTGTGTATAGTTGAGAAACATTGAGTGCTTCGATACCCATCGTTACTTTCATCCACGGCGATTCATTCAAAAGGCGAATTGCGTTGTGTAACGAAGCCACATTGTTAGGCGTGTATTTAATACAATTTCGGCCGTGAGTTAACACGCGGTCCCAATAACTATCATCATGTGGAATGACGACACACATACCTGCAGCGAGCGCCTCCAAAATAGATAACCCAAAAGGTTCGTTGAGACTGGTGGAAACAAACACACCACACTGTGAACGCAATTCATCTAAGTTGTTTGGGCACTCATGCCATTCAACACCTTGTGTGTTGAAGTCCGGTGTTGAATATTCCACACCTGCCACGTTAGGTTTGATGTAACACACGGTGGATTTGATCTTTTTCGACTCATCAAGTGTTAAAGCATCAAGCAAAAGATCGATGTTCTTCCATTTTAGTAAGCTAGCTGCCCAGAAAACGCGGCTTGAAATCGGATTCGCTTGTTTTGGCCAGCGATCTTTCGATAATCCATTAACAAACGTAGATGTATTCAAACCACACCAATAGCGTTCGGTGGCTGGCTTCTCTGTTTTGAGGTAGGCCTGTAATGCTTCTACCATTGATTCGCGGGTGTTTGCCAAGTAGTAAATTGCCGATGCTTTTACTAAGCAGTAGCCAGCAGATCTCGATCGTCCAATAGGGCCATGAACCATCTGTACCACAGGCTTTTTGCAAATTAATCGTAGTAAGTACAAAGGCATATCATTACTTGGGCAAGATAGGCCCAAAAAGCTATCTATTTTTGGCAGCTTCATGCACGCGTAGAGAAGTTGGAGAAAGTAGTAAGCGTTCATCAACCAGTAGGTCAGTCCATGAGTCGAGTTAAATGGTGATGGTTTTATTTTTATAACTTGCACACGCGGTGTATCACTAAGCAGTGACGCCCAATGCTCTGGATTTGTAGTGAGTAGATAACCAATCACGTTCAGCTTATCGCACTGCTTAAGGAGCTCTGCATTCGCGATTTTGGATCCACCTTGCATTGGGATGGCGTCGAACATCAATACACGTTTCATGACCGGGCTCCTCAATTGATGCTCAACCAGCGTGAAAGAGGCTTCATGCAGTGAGTCATTGGCATTGGTGTAATGGCGTTGTTATTAAGTTCACCTTCGTAAATACGTTCAATAGCGTTGATAGATGCAGTCGTCGTTAAGTTCTGGCTAGCATGTAGGTAAGCGTTTTCCGCCAGCTTGTTTCTTAATGCCGCGTCTTGCATGACTTGTTGAATCGCGTTTAACAGGCTCGCCATTCCACTGTTCTGGTACAGCAATGCAGAGTGATTATGCTCGAACAACTCAGGAATGCCTCCCGTTTTAGGAGCCACGATAGGCAGTTGAGCTAAAGCCGCTTCCCCGAGCACGAGACCAAAGGCCTCTTCATAGGCGCCGCTAATAAAAGCGTCTGCATTACCACACATCCACGCTCCGGCATTGTGTTGCTCCCCGACAAAGTGCACTCGTTCTTGGATACCAAGATCCGCGGCAAGCTGTTGCAATGCTTCTCTTTCTTCGCCGTCACCAACAATAACAAGGTGAGGGTTGTGGTGGTGGTAGTTGTGCATGCGCATTGCGCGAATAAGGCGGTCGAATCCTTTGCGCTTAATCAGCGAACCCACCGACAGAAAGGTAAAGGCCTGTGATGGGATTCCGAGGCGATCTTTAATGTCGATGGGTGTATCCACGCCTTGAAGTGACACGCCGTTGTGTACGACATGAAGTTGGTTTTGTGGGTAGCCGTCCTGAAGAATTTCGCGTCCAACATCTTTGCTAACGCAAATCAATTTTGGAGCGAGGTGAAGTCCGAGAGAGAAGCGATCGCGCAATGTATAATGGCAATGAAGTTGCGTGACAAGTGGTATATGATTCATGCGAGCAGCCAAACACATCCATTGACAAGGGCCGCCGCTATTGACGTGTACCAAGTCGATGCTGTGCTTTTCGATCAAAGCTGAGCCTTGTTTGATAAGGCTATTCCACCCGCTAATATCCCAGCGAGGTGCACTCCAGCCACCAACGAGATTGAAAACAGAATGTTCCGCTTCAATTCCGAGCGATTGACACTTATCGATTAGTGGCTGGCAGTTTGACCACACGAATGGCTCAAACTTATCACGGTCAATCCCTGAGATGAGATCCAGAAGTACCACTTCACTGCCGCGAATCCAATTATCACCATAATGAACATATAGAATGCGTTTTGGCGTAGTCATAAGTCACCTCTGTCTCATCATTAATCTGCGTTAACTGCTGAGCTGCAATAGAGATGCCAAAATATGCCATTAGTTTATGTGATTGAATCTTATATGATATTTATGTTTGGAACTCATCATTCTCATATTGAGAACCAATATGGATTAGTGATCCGTTTCAATTTGATATTTTTGTAGCAATACGGGAATCACACTTTGCGCTGAGAAATCATCAATGATGGTTTGTCGAGCATTCTGGCGAATGAGTGATTGTTGCGCTTCACCAATCGACATCCAGTCATGAAGACATTTAGCAAGAGAGGGAATGTCTTCGACGATAAAACCATTTTTACCCGTTTGGATAATATCTGGAAGACGACCTACACGTAAGCTCATCACGGCAATGCCTCTCGACATGGCTTCAAGCGCCGCCATTGGAAGACCCTCATAACGAGAAGAGATAATAAGTACGCTGATATTTTCCCAAACACCTTCCATATCGGTTTGATGGCCGAAGAAAGTCACATTTGGAGGGGCAGCTTGATTAAGCGACTCTTTTTCCGGGCCATCACCGTACACACTAAACTGTAATGTTGGACAGAGCCTCGCTACCTCAATAAATTGATCGGCACCTTTTTCCTGGCTCAATCGGCCGACAAAAGCGATCTCCTGATAGTTGAGTTGACTGTTGGGAATCGAAACAAAGTTATTCAGCAGTTCTGAAGAACAAAAAACTTTGCGCTGAATACTTGGACTGACAGCAAAGCAATAGTCAGATAGGCTGCCTGAGCTTCTATCAAGCCAATCGTATAGCCATAGTTTCCCTGAGGACGATTCACCAGCATGATAAGTTGAAATCAAACGAGGAAACGTACGGGTGAGCAGTTTGGCGCAGCGCGACAAAATCGACGCTTTATAACCATGGGAGTGAACCACTGAGGGTTGGTGATTGGCGACGGCGCTTGTTAGGTGTTTAATTTTTAAAGCTTTATTGGGCTCGCCAGACAAATAGTTTAAGTAACTCACAGGGATCGCGGCTTCTTTTGCCTTCTGTACAATCTGAGCGGCTGGCGAATACTCAGTGGTTAGCACAACTCGAGCTTTGTTTCCAAAGGCGATTAATCCCCGAGCTAGCTCGATAACGTGACTTTCAATGCCGCCGAATAGACGGCTATCAAGCAAGATCCAAATTTCACCAATGGCAGGTTTATCAAGATTGTTCGAGATTAATTTCATCCGCTTCCCACGCTTGTTTTTTTCGGTAAACCGTAGATGGGCTTAACTCCAGCATGACAGCGGCGTTGAGGACGTTGCCATCACAGTACGCGATTGCGTTTTGAATTGCTTCACGCTCTACTTGCCACATAGGACGAATGGTTCCATCAGCGTTAAAGTACGGTGAGGTAGCAGCAGAGGACGGTGTACCAGGCAGCTCCGCTGCGGTAATCGACGGTTCGACCGCAGAAGGTGAAAGTTCCTCAGTATAAACAGGTGGTGGTGTGATTGGTGCAATGTTTGTTGACTCTTGAGCAACATGCGCAGGCGTCGTTGTTTTCGTCACTTTAGACTTTTTAGTAAGTTGAGCGGGTAGGTGGCTCACCGTGACTTTTTCGTCGTTATTAAGCACCACAATGTTACGTATGATGTTTTGTAGTTGCCTTACATTACCCGGCCATTCGTAATGCTTGATGATATGTTGAGCTTCACTGTCGATTGTTGAGAATTTCTTTTTGTCCTGTTTGGCGTAAGTGGTCAAGAAGTGCTTGGCAAGCGTGACGATGTCACTTCCTCGTTCACGTAATGGGGGCATATCGATAGGTATAACGTGCACACGGTAGTATAAGTCTTCACGAAAACGACCTTCTTCTACTTCTGTTAATGGATCTCGGTTAGTGGCACAAATGATTCTCACATCTACTTTCATTTCTCGAGTGCCACCAAGAGGGGTGTAAGTGCCCGTTTGTAGAAAACGGAGCAACTTCTTTTGCATCTCAAGTTCCATTTCACACAGCTCATCAAGAAAAAGCGTACCACCATGTGCCAGCGTCGCCGCACCTTTTCGATCTGTTGTTGCTCCAGTAAAGGCCCCTTTAACGTGACCAAAAATCTCACTTTCCATCAAATCTCGTGGAATAGCCCCACAGTTAATTGCAATAAAAGGCTTGTCTTTACGGTCGCTCTGGCGGTGGACGGCTTCAGCACAAACTTCTTTACCTGTGCCGCTTTCTCCCACAATAAACACACTGGCAGAAGTTGGCGCAACAGCATCAATGGTCTTGTATACCGCCTGCATCGGGAGGCTTGAACCGATGAATCCGTGATAGTTGTGGCGATCAAACTTGGACTGAATATTTTCCACCAAATCTTCCAATTTGGCGCGTTTGAGGTGCAATGCGACTGATGTTTTTAGGCGATCAGCGTTTATGGGCTTTTCTAAGAAATCTTCCGCACCTTTTTGAATTAGATTAACGGCTAAGTCGACGCTGCCGTGTGCCGTAGCAATAATAACGGACGTAGGAATGTCATTCTGGTTGATCCAATCCAACACGTCTTCGCCAGACATGTCGGGCAGTTTCAAATCGAGAATGATGAGCTGAGGTTTGCTTCTTTCAATAAATTGAATCGCTTCGCGACCTGTCTCGACATGAAAAATGTCATAAGGTTCGTCTTTCACATACTGCTTATAAAGTATGGCTAGTGAAGTAGAGTCCTCTACCAGTAACACCCTTGGTCTCATAGTCCCATCCCAACGTAGTTTGTTTCATTTTTTATGATTTTTGTCAGCACTACTATTTGGCATTATGAGTGGTTTATAGCTCTCTAGTGCTGAAAATTCTCAATTTGAGAAAAGCGTTATTTAAGTATTAGCACAAGGTAGGAAATTTGCGAAAAATCCATACTTTTTAATTGATTAAGTTATGCCCAAATAATTTAAAGGTGTGTGGCTTGGCGAGGGTGATTGAATTTGGAGCCTAAATTTCTGAGATGATGTCGGCATCGCGCTTTATCAAACGCGATGCTTCGCTAGGGAGTAAGACACTGATACTACTCAAACCCTTGAGCTTTTCGCTTTTCTAACGCATCAAACGATTCATTGGCGAGTTGCGGAAGTGTTTCACAAAGCTCCAATGCTTTTGGTATTTTTCCTTCGACACAGTACTTCTCAATCATTCTTGCTTGTCTTGAAAGCGTTCGATTGCCTAAAGCGAGAGCAGAACTGCCCAGTGTGTGAACCTCGAACTCTAATGTTTGAAGGTCTTTTGTGCTTAATGCTTGCTCTATTTTCTCCATGCGATCGCGTGACTCTTCGACATAGTGATCAATCAAGGTAGGGATGATTTCGGCGCACGTATCTTTGATCATTTGCTGAAGAATATGCTCATCCACTAATTCTTGCTCGATAGTCAATGTATTATTTATCGTCATAATAGCGCTCCCTATAACATAAACAGTTCGCTTTTTTTAATTTGCTGAGACAGTTTTTCTTTCCACTTTTTTGGTAAGAAACGCAGCTTGGAAACTTGGCGGATTAACTCATCTTTCAGGCTTGGAGTGTGCTTCATGTTCAGTACAGAACCAATCAAGTTCGCATCGCTAGCATCGAGTATCTTTTTGGCTTGCTCGAGCTGGGTTGCAGTCGTAGAACCATAATGCGCTACTAACAAAGTAGCATCACATACGCCAGCAATCACTTGAGGCGCAATATTGCTTCGGTTGACACTGAGAAGTGGTGATGTATCTATCACGACGCGCTCGTACTGCGTTAACCATTGTGCAATGTTTCGTTTCAGCATTGTTGGGTCTCGGTACGCTAACTGAGTGCTGGCGAGAGATGGAGCTGGGAGGCCGACTAAAGTTTGATGTGTATTCTCTCGTGTGATCAAATGGCCAACCTTCTCGTCATCATCAAATTCGTGAACAGTGTGATAAGCGGGTTTGAATAAGTTAAGGTCTACATACAAAGTATTGTGGCCTGCTAAAACCAAGCGCTCTGCAAGAGATGACGCCACGGAAGTGACACCATCTTCAGATTTACAACCCACAACACAAATCGTTTTGTGGCCTTTCTGTTCACTCTGAAGATAAATTTGCTCAATCTCAGCGTGAGTTGCAGGAATAGTCATTACAACGCTCCTATTAACACGATGGTTGTGGTGATTTGTAAAATATCTCTTAATCCGGCCCTCGCTTTTTCAACAAAGCTTTCGTCCTTATGGGGAATGTAAATCGTGTCGCCTGCGCGAATGACTGGCAGCTCATAAATGTTGGCTGTTTTACTAAAGTTCACCAAATCAAATGTTCGGGCTTGGCCCTGGCAGCAAGACATATTGACCACACTGATCTTTTCAAGGTAGGCATTGTCAGTTGGTCCTCCTGCTTCCGCTAACAGATCAAGCACAGTCATGTTGTCATTGAATACGTATCGCCCTGGGTCTCTTACTTCACCTAATACGCGTACCGTGGACTCTTTTGAACGGTCTAACCAGTTTTTGTTTTTTTCTGGAATGTAAATGGTATCACCAGGACGAACGTGGGGCAGAATTGACTCATCGCCTGTTTCAAAGTACATCGATAAATTCAATTTACTCACTTTGGCATAACCTAGGCCTCGGTGTGTGACACGGATGTTGTGAATATCTGCATCCATTGTCGGTCCGTCGGCGGCAGACAAAATATCCAGAAAATGCATATCTTCGGTGAAACGATAGCGCCCAGGTGCATTGATTTGCCCGAAAACGTATATTGATGCGTCAGAGCTTTGGCTTACCCATTGCGATTTATTATCGGATGGGTCGTCAGGCAATGCATGTACCCTTACGACTGTACCAGCGGAAACTCGAGGTAGGCTTGATGTTGGCGAGCCATCCAGAATGTATTGGTCTAAGTCAAATTGTGTCATTTGACCGTTATTGGCGACTTCAATTTTGGTGGTATCAGCTCGTCGAGTTGGGCCACCAACGTGTGCAAGCAGATCAATCAAATCCATTTCGTCTGACCACTCGATGCGTCCAGGGCGAACAACTTCTCCCATCACTGCGACCGCTCGACTAGGTGCTACTTTTAACCAAGACTTCTCATTGAAATCGGTTTTCTCCGGCACGAAAATCGCGTCTCCTGGTCCAACATTTGGTGGTCTGGCTGAAGATAGTCCTTCTGTATGCGCGGTAAGATCGAATTTGATGACTTTGCCATCGGCTTTTATAACGCGAATTTGGCGAGATTCTGCGTAGCGAGTGGGCCCGCCAGCGTTGGCGAGGATATCCATGAAGCTAGCGCCTTGCTTGCCTTCGTATGCCCCAGGATGGGCGACTTCACCCATCACGTAAACCACATTTGCACCTGCTTTGATTTCTTCTTCCTGTTTTGGGACAAAGATGGTGGCACCTGGCAGGATCTCCGGCAGTAGGCTTTGGTCTCCAGTATCAAGGTACTTTTTCAGGTTAAACATGGTTGGGTTATTGTTTGTTATCACGCGAATTTGCTCAACACTGGCATATCGTGTCACGCCGCCAGCTCGCATTACGACATCAACTAGCGTGGTGTTTGGCTTGTATGAGAACGAGCCAGGTGCGTTGACTTCACCAAAGACTTTGATTGCACGAGCGGAATCTGCGCTGTCACCTGAATTCGCGAGTTTTGCTGCATCAAACTCTTGCTCAATATTCCCTACGAGTGGGGAAGCGGGGACAAACAAGACATCCAGTGATTCTAGTTTTGGCAGTTGGCTATTGTCCCCCGTATCAAGGAAGCGTTTGTAGTCAAATTCAATGTTTTTATTTCCACGTTTCACGATCATTTTATCAAGCTGAGCCCCTGCGCGCAGGCCGCCAGCTTCGTACACAAACATTTGAATGTTGGACCCAGAAGGTAAGGTATATTCACCGGGTTTGACCACGTAGCCTTGAACGGACACTAACAACTGTTGCTGTTTAATAAAAACTCGAGCGTTGTTAACGTCACGATAAACGGTCTTTAGCCTGTCGATAATCACGTCTTGGAGTTGTTGTTCATTGTAGCCGGCCACTAATACAGGGCCGACTTCTGGTAAATTAATTCGTCCACGACGATCGACCTGAAACCCTTGGTTTAACGACGCCTCTCCGGGTAAGTTAATCTGTATTAAATCACCGACCTTAACAGTATTGCTCTCATCCGCTATGGAAGAAGGTACCCACGCAACCAGACACAACAACATTAAGAGGATAAATGGTTTCATCGTGTTCATAGCGCGCCTCCTGCCGTTGAGTTGCGGTTTATTGAGGTATCGCTATCTGAATTAGGGCTAATAACCTCGATGCTTACTCGACGATTAGTTAAACGCACGGCGGATGTTTCACCTTCATAGAGTGGCAGGTTATCTCCGACAGATTTGGTAGTGACTCTCTCTGAAGTGATACCAAATACGGTTAGGTAACGCTTTACTTGTTCCGCACGCGCTTGAGCAAGTTTCTGGTTGTAATCGGGTGTTCCAGTTGCATCCGCATGCCCCGTTACTACAAGAGATAGGTTGGGGTGGTCACGTAAAATGTAGGCTGCTTCTGCCAAATGTCCCATGTACTTCGGGTTGATTTCTGCTGAATCGACAGCAAACTGGTTGTCGATATTAAGTAGTGCATAGATATCCGAGACTATGTTTAGGTCGCTACGTAGTGCTTCAATATCATCGGGCGGTGTGCAAGTTGTTTGGCTCAGTACGTAGTCGAGTTGTTGTTCGAGCTGGTTTAAGCGTCGACGCTGAATCACAAGGTCGTTGGCAGCGTCGAGTAAAAGCCCACCTTCTAACTCGCGCGCAATTCTATTTTGTTTTTCAAGGGCCTGAACAACTGCCGCAGGAAAACACCAGCGCGCGCCCTCTTGGATTAGTGCGTCTAGATGTAACTTGGTCAGTCGCCAATCAAACCTTAACCCATGTTCTGGACCTAAAGGCTCGTCAGGCATCACTGGGGAAAACTGATAATTCTCGATCGAGATATCTTGATAGCTTTCCGCCAAGCCACCTTTCCCGTGTTCTGGGTAGTCAAACGACGAACAACCAAACATGCCGACAACAAGACCGCTTACTGCATATCGTCGTATAAGATTTACCATGCCAACCTCCGTTTAAACCGGTATTTTTAGTGTCCTTTTGAGTTAACGGGAATGGCATGGTTGATACGAAGCAAGCTCATGATTTCTAAAGGTTGGCCTGATACGTTTTCAATACTCATGCTTCTTTCACGTTCAACTAGACGCTTATATAAGTAAACAATGGCACCAATCCCTGAAGAATCAAGAAATTGGACGTGCTGTAAGTTAATTTCGACTTCTTTGTGATGATTGTTGTGAATTACTTCATCAATGTGATGTTGTGCTTGTCGACAGCCGCTTGCATCTAAGTCACCAAAAAACTCAATGGCTAACTTGTCTTGATTGATTTCTAGTTTGCGTAATTCCATGACTCTGTCTCCGTTTGTTTTTCTAATTGGATATAGAGCAGGTAACGTGCCAATTTTAAACTATTTAAAAATCAAAAGTTTAAGCGCTGTTGATGATATTGTTCAATTTGAGAAAGGACTGATTCTCAAATTGAGAATCAAAAATGCACAGAGAAATGGTTTGCTTATAAGAGGTGTTGAACCTAAAGAAGTCATTAGAGCGGGGGATCTCGTCATGATTAGATTCCAACTCGATTGACGAACCATCCGCCTTACGTGAATAACGTGTAACGACTAAATGCAAAACCTGTCATAAAGTTTATGATTATCTTTGCAAATTATTACTAATGTTGATTGTTATGAGTCGAAGAATAACTAGTAATAAATAGGTCATCGAGAGGACTTACGTTTCAATAAAGGCGATTTTTTGTACAAGGTCTTCTTATGCCATTAAAAATGACATTAATTGCGCTGGCTGTTATGGCAGCGTCTTCACAGCCTCAAGCGGATACTTCTCTCGCACCACCAGTTTCTCTTGCACAAAGCTATCAGGATGGCATTGATGTGTCTGAATATTGGTATAGCGAAAAACTTGATGGTGTTCGCGCTTATTGGACTGGGCAACATCTCGTGACGAGAAATGGTAATCGAATCTACGCCCCAGATTGGTTTACAGGACCTTTACCTGATTATCCATTGGACGGTGAACTTTGGGCTGGGAGAGGTAATTTCCATCTTGTTCAGCAAACGGTGTTAGATAAAACTCCTGTAGAGTCTGCTTGGCGACACATCGACTTTATGATCTTTGATATGCCATATTCCGCTGGTGATTATCGGAAGCGTTATTACAACATCAAAGACTTAGTGCTTGAAGTCGACCAGCCTCATATCAAATATGTCGAGCACCGAGCGATTCAAAATGAAGCTCATCTGTTTACACAGTTGGATAAAATTTCAATATCCGACGGTGAAGGGGTGATGTTGCGGAAGGTATCAAGCCGCTATCAGGCTGGACGCGGTAGTGATTTGCTTAAACTAAAACGATACGCAGATGATGAAGCGTTAGTTGTGGGTTATAAGCCAGGAACAGGGCGCTTATTAGGTATGATGGGAGCAATGTTAGTTCGCTTACCAAATGGCATTGAGTTTTACATCGGTAGCGGATTTACCGATGAAGTGCGTCGCCAGCCTCCGAAAATTGGTTCAACCATTACATTTAGATATAACGGTTTTACACATACTGGTAAACCGCGTTTTGCTCGATTCTTGCGTGAAAGGTTGAAGGAATAGAACGCTCTGCACTTACTAGTTGCCAACGGTTACGCCACATCGTTTGAAGAGACCCTGCCAAAACTGAACGTGGTTTAGGGTTTCTTGCCTAAATGTCCTATGTGCCTCAATGATGCCATACTGGTGACCATGGAGTTGCATACGGTTCTCCACCAAAGTGGCACCATCATTAAGTTGTTGATAGGTACTGTCTAAATAAGCCAAATAAGGTTGCACTTCTTCAACGTAAATGGATTGAAAGACATTTCTTAAGTAGCGGAACTGAGTGGTGTCTCTGTTCGGCCCGCACAATACATTGCTCTGGTTCTGCTCAAGTAGCTGAGTTGTCGCTTTTAACCAAAGGGATGTATTTACCATTGAATAGTAAAGTCGTCCGAGTAAACGAGATTTCTCTAACTCTTCTTGATATTGCGTAACTTCCACATCGGGTAGACGTGAGACCGCGCGGTGGGGTAAATCATACATTTCGCTGAAAATACGATAGACATCGTTAATGCGTGCAATATCATTCGTCGTGTCTTGAGATAGCCAATCAGAGGCAGTTAGTTGCTTTTGCATGGCATCACTTACGAGTAGTAAGTTGTCGAGATGAATGTCTAGATGTTGCCACTTGGTTGAGTAAAGCTCTGTCAATGTAGCACGTTCTTCATCGCTAAGTGGAAATTCGGATAAACATCGATTCATGACTCTTAAAAGGGCAGTTTGATAATCAAAATCATGAAAGGCATCCTGCACCTTTCCTAGTTGTGAGTTTTTCTCAGCAAGTAAATTAAAGAGTCCGCACTGTCGTAATTGATAGCTCTCTAGCAGGCCAATAGATAGCCTTGGCAATGGCTCGAACAAAACACGTTTCGCAGGAATCGTTACCGTAGACTGTAATTCTATTGGAATAGCAGGAACGTCCAATACATTGGCTACACGTTGATGATACTTATCAAACATGGCGTTCTCTGGGTTGAACCAGTTATCACAACCATTAAGAATCAAGATTAAGAACAATAAAATAGACCGCACAAATATCCTTTTTTATAACTTCGTATCCGTTGTTTAGAGAGCAAAATCAACCGCTTCGTAATCTTGTTATAAGTATACTCAACCGTGTGATTATTCGATCAAAAAAGCCAGCGGATGCTGGCTTTTTTACTCTTTATTGAACTGAAAAGTTCAATTGCACTTCTGGCTCTTGGCGATGCATCCAACGCATTCTGACGCCTAACATAAAGGCAGCAGAAGATAGGCCGATGATAAAACCAAGCCAGAAGCCTTGTGCTCCCATTGGCTCAACAATCCAGTCTGTACGGCCAAGGACGTAACCAATTGGGAGCCCAAGAATCCAATAAGCAATAAAAGTACGGTTGAAGATGGCTCGCATGTCTTTATAGCCGCGTAATGCACCAGCTGCGATCACTTGAACCGCATCCGTACATTGATAAACAGCGGCAAACACGAGCAGGTGCATCGCTAGCGTGATTACCTCTGGGTTGCTAGTATAAAGCTCGGCGATCCACTCACGAGACAAGACGGTTAAAATCGCTGTGAGAACGGACAATGCTAGACCAACCATAATGCCGACTCGTGACGCTACGCGCGCGCCATCTACGTTTTCTTCACCAAGTCGATGGCCGACACGAATGCTTACTGCTGCACCAATACTCATTGGTAGCATAAATACCAACGAGGAGAAGTTAATCGCGACTTGATGCGCTGCCACAATGATAGGACCCAGTGGTGAAACGAGCAGCGCAACGACAGCAAACAGTGTAACTTCAAAAAACAGCGCTGCTGCAACAGGAAAGCCGAGTTTGAATAGACGAACTTGCGCTTTCCATTGTGGGCGATGCCATTCTCCAAATAGGTTGATGCTTTTCAATCGCTCTGATGTCATCACATACAGCAATAGCATGGCAAACATGACCCAGTAAACAATCGTGGTTGCTACACCACAGCCAACGCCGCCTAATTCAGGTGCACCAAACTTGCCGTACACGAAAATCCAGTTTAGAGGAATGTTGAGCAGTAAACCGATAAAGCCAATCACCATTGCCGGTTTCGTCAATGACATACCATCCGTAAAGCTTCTAAGCGTTTGGAAAAGTAAAAAAGCGGGTACTGCTAGTATAACGGCATGAATGTATCCCACCGTTTTTTCAGCCATCAATGCTTCAACATCCATCAGCCCGAGAATAAACTGGGTTTGAAGCAGGACTGCAATTATCGGCACACTGATCAGCAATGCCAAAACGACGCCTTGCTGAATTTCAAACGGGATTTTCACTCTACGACCAGAGCCATTTAACTGTGCGACAACAGGGACCAATGCCATTAATAAACCCACCCCAAACAAAATGGATGGTAGCCAAATACTTGAAGCGACAGAAACCGCAGCCATGTCGGTGGCGCTAACGCCGCCAGCCATTACGGTATCAACAAACCCCATACCAGTTTGAGCGACAGATGCGATCAATACCGGGGTCGCCAATTTGATAAGACTTGATGCTTCTTCTTTATAGCGATGCACGAAAAATACTCCAGAGCGGAACAATAAGTTGAAAGAATGAGAGTACTCGAGGGCAAAAGATGTGGTGAACGGATCTGATGGTTGATTTTAGTCACGATAAGGTGAAAAAATGCCTCGGAGAAACTCCGTGCAAATGATAAACAATTGTATGTTTATATTCCATAGCTAGGTAGCTAATAGTCGATAACACTGACTGGACGCTCTCCACGCTAAGGATACGCTTTTACTGAGAACAGCAGCGAATCATGGTAATGTTGAAGCATGCATGAGAACAAACCAGTGTTCATTAAGCCATGGCTTTATCGTCTGCGGTCTTTATTTCCGACCTGTAGCGCAGTGTTTAGGGCTTAGTCTTCGACTACAGTTGGTATTAAATCAATAGGTAAAAAGAAATGTTTACAGGAATAGTTCAGGGTACGGCGAAGGTCGTTAAAATTGATAAAAAAGAACGCTTTCAAACGCACGTTGTCGAGTTAAGCGATGAACTTTGTAAAGGGTTAGAAATTGGTGCATCCGTTGCACACAACGGATGTTGTCTAACTGTGACTAAGATCGAAGGCAACCTTATCAGTTTTGATTTAATGCAAGCGACATTGGCTCTTACTAATTTAGGTCGGCTGCTGGAAGGGGATAGCGTAAACATTGAGCGCGCGGCTAAGTTTGGTGACGAAATAGGCGGGCATAGCATGTCTGGTCATATTAGTTTGACGGCAGATATTGTCGATATCATCGATACGCCCAATAACCGCACGATTTGGTTTCAACTGCCGCAAGAATCAATGAAATATGTATTAGCGAAAGGTTATATTGGTTTAGATGGCTGCTCGCTAACTATTGGTGAAGTTGAAGCGTGTCGTTTTTCGGTACACCTAATTCCAGAAACCTTGCAGCGAACGCTTTTCGGAGTGAGACAAGTAGGGGAGCGTGTTAATATTGAGTTTGATCCTCAGACTCAAGCAATTGTTGATACTGTTGAGCGCGTTCTTGCAGCAAAACAGCTTTAGAATGAGAAAAAGGAGCCTAATGCTCCTTTTTCATTTAAGCGTTTTTATATTTCTGATGTTCACATGCTCGAGCTGTTATTCGTAATTGTCATCGATAATTAGTTCGACCTTATCTTGTAACTCATCCACTCGCATATTTAGGTGGATAGCGTGGCAACAAGCTGGGCAATCATCATAAAACTCTTGGTCACCATTACTTGCATCCAATGTAATGCCGATAGAGTGTCCGCAATGCGGGCACTTTACATACCTTTCGGTATAATTTTTCATACAACAACTCCTAATCTCGCAGGGCTTTTAAACACACTATTCATCAAGGAAGTACAGCCCTTTACTTACTTTGCCTACAAGGAAAATAGGCACAATCCAAAGTTAAGTCTCCTTTGATATTAGGTCGAGTTGTTGCTAATTGAGTCGAAATAAGTACAAAACTTGACCCCAAACTCAACCTTGAGCTTAGGGTGATCTTCTGTAGTGATGTGCCTCGAGATTTTACATATTGAAATATGCAGTGGCTTCCAAATTAATAAGAAATGATTTTATTAATAACCAGTTGAGCCTGTTCCAAGTAATGGCCGCCAAACAAATTACAATGGTTGAGAACATGGTAAAGGTTATAGATATCTTTACGCTCTTCATAGCTTGAAGAAAGTGGCATAACCGATTCGTAGCCTTGATAAAATTCTGGTTGAAATCCACCAAAAAGCTCTGTCATCGCAATATCACACTCCCTGTCCCCCCAATAGCACGCAGGATCGTAACAGATAGGACCGAATGCAGTGAGTGCCGCATTTCCATTCCATAAATCGCCATGCAACAAAGAAGGTTCCGGAGCATGGTTTGCTAGCCGCTGTTTTACGACATCGATAAAGTCATCGATATCAACCAAGGTGACGCCTTTTTCTTTAAGGAGCTGTAATTGCCATCCTATACGTTGCTCAGCAAAGAATACACACCATTTCTTGTGCCATTTGTTGGGCTGTAGAGTCGAACCGAGATAGTTGTCGGTATCAAAACCAAACTCTTTTTGCTCGCCCCACTGGTGTAGGTGAGCTAATTGCTGCCCAAATTTAAAGCTGTTGGGACCATCTTCTAATGGTTTCGTTGGAAGGTAGTTAAGAATTAGGAATGAGGCATTTTTGGTTTTACCAACCAATACCACCTCAGGTACAAATAGGGTGGATGTTTCACGCAAAAGATGCAGGCTTTCAGCTTCTACCTCAAATTTAGACAAAAACTCGCGGTCGTTAATTTTCACAAAATAACGTTGCTCGCCATCATTGATCATGTAGCTTTCACTGATATCCCCACCAGACAGCCTTACTTTTTCCGTGATCTGGTAATCGAACAATAAAGTATCAGAAAGCTGTTGCGATATTGCTTGCCACATACAAAACCTCGCGAATCTATTTGACCACCAATAGTTTAGGATAAATAGCAGGGAGTTGGCGCTATGTTGAGCATACTTAGTAAAGAAACCTTCCTCTTAGTGTAGTCAATTTGTATAAATGTGAATCAAATCGCTTATAAGCCTCTGATTTTTTGGCTTAGCATATGGAGATGAACGTTTACAACAGGTATTATGATTTTTTTGACGTTAGTTCCATTGGTGGCATGAAAATACTGATATGTGATGACTCAGCTGTTGCAAGAAAGCTTATTGCGCGTTCTATCGTACAAGATACATCATTGCATCTTATTGAAGCGCAAGATGGTTATGAGGCGCTTAATATTCTTGCTGAGCAAAATATCGATATTTTGTTTCTCGATTTAACGATGCCCATAATGGATGGTTTTGAGGTCCTCGAATCATTACCTGTTAGTCAGTACCCGACCAAAATCGTCATTATTTCTGGAGATGTTCAACAAGAGGCAAAACAGCGCTGTCTCGATCTTGGTGCTCAAGCTTTTATCGCTAAGCCTCTGACAGAAGAGCAGGTGCTCCCACTATACGAACAATTAGGGCTGCATTATGCGTTCAAACCTAGTCATTCGGTTGATTCTAAAAACCAGGGTTGCGAAGAGCTTTCCTTACTAGCCAAATTCCGTGAAATTGCGAACATTGCCCTTGGTAAAGGGGCTGCGATTATGGCCGACCATTTACATGAGTTCATCCAACTTCCTGTTCCTCATGTTGGACCTTTGTCCTACGGCGAGCTTCATATGACACTGGTTGATGTGGTTGGGCGTGACAGTTCCGTTGCGGTAGCGCAGAGGTTTGTCGGTGGTGGTATTCACGGAGAGGCACTGGTGTGCTTACGTGGTAGGGATATCAATCAGATTGGGGAAAAATTAGGTTACCTCCTTGAGTTTACGCCTCATAATGAAATCATCTTGAATATCTCTAACCTACTGGTTTCGTCATTTCTCACATCGTTGGGCGATCAACTCGACAAGCAGTTCTCACTTCGTCAGCCAGGCATTGTGGATACCTTAACACCTTATTGTGAAGAGCAAGGCGAGTTGGGCGAGCTCTTTACTATCGAATACACCTACATGGCAGAAGCGCTCGATTTCGAGTGCGAGGTACTGTTTTTAATTGATAAGCCATCCGTAGAAATAATCTATGAAATCATGGAGCTAATCTAATGTCCGATATCACGCTGGACATAGCAGACTTTCATTGGGTCACACAAATTCTCGATACGATGGATTCAGGGCTTATTGTTTTGGATCAAGAGTATAAAGTGTGTGTGTGGAACAGTTTTATGCAGTCATACAGTGGCGTTCTATCACAAGAAATTCTTGGTGAATGTTTATTTGAGCATTTTGAAGAGCTGCCAAGAACTTGGCTAGAAACCAAGATAAAAGCTGCCGCCGATCTGGAAACTCGTTCTTTTTCTAGCTGGGAAAACAGACCGTACCTTTTTAAGTTCAACAATTTTTCTCCGGTTTCAAACAGCAGTGATTTTATGTATCAAGATATCGTGATCACGCCGTTAATTGGGCTCTCAGGAGAGGTCAGCCACATAGCGATTCAAGTCAATGATGTTTCTGAAACTGCGAGAAATCGCATTCATTTGAAAGAAACAAATCAACATTTGTCGGAAATCAGTCGCAAAGATGGTTTAACAGGTTTATTTAATCGCGCTTATTGGGAGCAATCATTGAAAGATGAGTTTGCTCACTTAAAAGTTATCGACGGACCATGCTCATTAGTAATATTCGATATCGACCACTTTAAAAAGGTGAATGATACTTATGGTCACCCGACAGGGGACGAAGTCATTCGTCGAACCTCTGCCTTGTTGAGAAAAACAGCAAGGAGTAGTGACATCTGCGGTCGTTTTGGTGGTGAAGAGTTTACCGTACTACTTCCTCACACAAACCAGGAGCAAGCTTGCTATTTCGCAGAGCGTTTGCGCAAAAGAATTGAGCAAGAGATCGTGAAAGTGGAAGATTTTTTGATTAATTACACAATAAGTATTGGTGTTTGCGAGTATAAGCCTTATTTTGAAACTCACACTCAATGGTTAAAGAGTGCCGATGCTGCGCTGTATCGTGCAAAAGAAAATGGTCGTAACCAAACCTGTTTGCATGAAAATGACTGAAATATAAAAAGGTTTGAAGAAACCCTGTATCCGAATTCAGTGAAGCAAAGCTCAATTGTTTGAAAATCATCCAGTTGGTTCGTGAATGTTTGTTAATATGAAATAAGTTAATGAAATTTTCTCGGCATGTCTTACTATTGAAACTATTCTGCTTTCAGCTTCGAAGGCTTGCAATAAACGGAGAAAAACAGTGGTTTTAGAAACCGATGGATATCTCGCTCTTATCGAGCACTTGTCTCTAAATCTAGATATTTTTACGACCGAAATTGGCGACACTGGATCCGAAAGCATCGAAGATGTTGTCACCGATATGGTGGCTTCAAACATCATGGCGATTTTTGAGCAAAATCCAGAACTTCACTCGAGCGTACGCTTCAAATTGTTGAAAGAGGCTGATGCAGTTGTTGAAGATCTTGGTGAGATATTGGCTGGGGTATGGCATAAAAAAGCGACCAATGAACAGATCACGTTCCTTGATGAATACATCGCTCTGGTCAAAAATCTGTTCGATAATGCTGTTGCGACTTACGACTGATATTGTTTTAACTTACAGCAATGTCCGGTTAAAGAGTGAGAGGAGTTACATTGTAACTCTTCTTATTTGCCAAAACTTAGATGCCCAGTATGGGTTGTCGATTCTTGAAATAATCACACCTCTAGACGTCGATGCATGCATGAACTGCTTGTTACCCAAGTAAATTCCGACATGATAAGTTGTACGTCTTGTTTTAAAAAACACTAGATCCCCTTGCTTGGCATCCGTCCAGCTTAACTCCACACCTTGCTTTGATTGCTGCTTCGTTGTCCTTGGTAACGAGAGCTGATAAGCCTCAACAAACGCTTTTTGTACAAATGCTGAGCAATCAATTCCAGATTTCTGTGTCCCGCCTAAGCGATAAGGCGTGCCGTGCCACTCTGTGTAAAAGTCGAACAAGTCAGGGTTGTCCGACAATAGCTGATTTGTAGGTGTTGTCACCTGTGCTTGCTCACTAGGCTCAGGCCCAGAAGAGCAGGCGCTTAGTAGCACACTGATTATCAAAGGAAAATATACTCGACGCAAATCACCACCTGTCATCTCTATGACTCACAACTGAAATATTAGTGTCATAACCAATCCATAGTATGGGCTGCAAATCACGGTTTTGTCTCACAAATGTGACGGAATCACTGCAGAACCGATTCAACCTTAAGAAAGAATAAAAATTGATTATGGCAAAGCGAAAACGCTCACGCACATCACTTTCACTGATTCAGGCTGTCAGTGCAACATTTTTAACTATCATTGCTCTTGTTATAGCCCTTTCTGTCTCAAGTTTCAAAGGAATGGAACAGGTAGGGGAACAATTTGAAGACTTGTCGCAAAAAGCATTACCCATCGCGATGGCAAACGCAAAGTTAACCAGGAATGTATTGGAGATGGTTAAGCTACTCAACCATGGTATGCAGATTACTGAGCCGAAAGAGTTGCCTCTCATAAAAGAGCAAATCGACTCTCTTGCAACTCAAAGCACAACTTTGGTTGGGGAAGCGTCTGGTGTAGATCAGCAACTCTCGGAGGAGTTAGACACCAAACTAGCGCGTTTACATAACATCACGCAGTCCATTTTGTTGAAACAATCTTCGGTGATACAAATTCAAATGGATATTGATGCCGCTGTTGGTGGTTTTCGCTATGGGCTTAGCTCTATCGGTCCGGAAATGAATCGAATCAGTTCGTTCCTTAGTGCCGATAATCCTGAGTCGAGCGATGCCGCTAACCGTTTCATTGCTTCTGCAAGCTCAATGGAAAGTACGTTCTTAGTCATGATGATGCACTCAGAATTAAACAAAGCCGAAAAAGAATACCGAGAAATGCGAAATCGCATAGCAGGTATTAAACTCGCCTATGAAGACTTCCAATCTGTCAATCCTGAAGTAAGTGAATATGCAAGCTTAACCGCACCATATGAGATGGTGAAACAAGGCTTTAGTGAAAAGGGCGTGCTGCGTTTGATCCTCGCCAAACTAGAACAAGGGGAATTGCAACGTTCAGAGTTTAAACAGGCTTCGATGCTTGCGGATGAAACCATGCGGTTACTTGATCAAATCTCCCAAACCGCTGGTCAGTTGATCGATGAAAAAGAGCGGGTGGTCAACGAGACCATTGAATCGGTGAGCGTTGTGCTCGTGTTTGCGGCGTGTGTGATTTCTTTTATTATTCTGGTTACTTGGTTTAGTCTCAAGTCATGGACAAAACGAGGGTTAAGGAATGTACTAACGCGTCTTTCAGCACTTACCGAACATGATTTTCGTGACAAGGCAGAAGAAGTCGGCCCCTATGAGCTGAAAGAAGTAGCACGAAAGTTGAATCAAGTAATCGATTCCACACATGACTCCATTCAAACGGTGACGCGCAATTGTGAAACGCTTTATCAGACGGCAGAAGTAAGTCACAGTGCAGCCGAACAAACAAGTGATGGGTTGGCAACACAAAATGAAGCGTTGTCGAGTATGATTACGACCATAACGCAGCTTGAAGCCTCTATTCGTGAAATAGCAATGGTGACAAATGCATCTTCACAGGACTCGCTCCTTGCAACCCAACACACTGAAAAAGGGGTTCAAGTCGTGGAACAAAACCGCGAACGTTTGGAGTCATTAGAAAGCTCTTTGGATGTAAATGAACAGTCAATGTTAGAGCTAGACCAGCGTGTTAAACAGATTCGTGAAATGGTGGATATGATCAGTGGGATCGCGGACAACACCAACTTACTTGCTCTCAACGCAGCAATAGAAGCTGCCCGTGCTGGTGAGCAAGGGCGTGGATTTGCGGTTGTCGCTGATGAAGTTCGCAAACTTGCAAGTGATACCTCTCAACAAACGACGAACATCCGAGAAATGATGAGCGAGCTTATTACTGCCGCAGAGCGTTCTCGTCAAGCAGTTAATGATTCAAGAGAAGAAATGACCCACGCGCTACAGTCCAGCAATGAAGTGAAATCGACATTTTCTGATATCAACCTCGCGGTTAAGCACATTCAAGAACGTGTTGAGCAAATCTCAGTTGCTACAGAAGAACAAGAACGAGCGACGGCAGATGTATCTCAATCCATCACACATATTTCTGATCTTGGCGAACGCACAAAGCTGCAGCTTGAGTCTATGGTTGAGAGTTCTGAGCAAGTGGCGGAAATTGCTGGGCACCAGCAAGCAATGCTGCACAAGTATGAGCTTCATCAGACCAAGTAAATGAGATGTTTCCACCGACTAAAAGCAGAACCTCGGTTCTGCTTTTTTGTTACGGCTACCCATTCAATGGCTCCTATTTGCATTGCAAAAGTGAGTTACATCTCATCTCGTTCATTTCTAAAGGGTTTAGTTATCACAACGTGATGTTAATGCTTTGTTCGAGGGACTCGTTGACTAGAATGTCGCCAGAATTCAAAGGAATGAATCATGCAGTTATCACAAAGAGCCAGCCTCATACTAGTTAATCATCACCAAGAACTTTTGCTTATCCATCGCGTTCGAAACGACAGACAGTATTGGGTTTTCCCTGGCGGCAGTGTTGAAGCAGGTGAGGAACCTGTTGAAGCTGCTAAAAGAGAAGCGCGGGAAGAAACCTCAATAGAACTTGGTTCGGTTAAGAAAGTTTTGGAACTCGAAAATCAAGGTCGCTTAGAAACCTATTTTCTTTCTTATGTAGGGAACTTAAAAGTGAAACTAGGGAGTGGGCCAGAGCAAATCAGAAAATCAGATGTTAATCAGTACCATTTGAAGTGGGTGCGTGTAGAGCAACTTCACTCGATTTCTTTATATCCAGAGAAAGCTAAAGCCTTTTGCTTGAACCATAAGGAGTGGTTTTGTGATCGATAAAGTTTGCCCCGTCGTTCTACGTAATCAAAATCAAGAGATCCTACTTTTTAAACATCCGTTGGCGGGTGTTCAGCTCGTCAAGGGCACTGTTGAAGTGTTTGATGAAAGTTACATCATAGCGGCCAAGCGGGAGCTCGCTGAGGAGTCTGGTATCACACATGTTCGTTCCGCACGATATTTATGCTCATGGGACAGTGGCTTTCAAAATCAAGTATGGCATTTTGTTTTGTGTGAGTGTGCTGACCTCGCTAATTCATGGCTGTTTCATACGCAAGACGATGGTGGACATGATTTCGCGTTCTTCTGGCACGATGTCGAGAGCGGCCTTCCCGCGAATACACATACTGTGTTTCAGCGCGGGCTGGAAAAGGTACGAGAGTTGATAAACCAAGGCGTGATTTAAAGGAGGGTTCTGTCGTTGCATTGGCGGATTTGGGACAATGACAAAGCAAACACTATGCTAAATAAAGAAGGTAGAGCAGCCGTTACTGTTCTCATCGTGTTGATAATGGCACTGTCGATCTCAAAAATGGCGATGGGATTACAAATGTTTAAGTGACTTCTATATGCTTTGCTCATTCATTCAGATAAGGAAACGGTAATGGATAAATTCGTCGTGTTTCTCTTATGCCTTTTTATGACAGTTGGCGGAGTGGTTCATCTTTATGACAACATTGTTGGTGGCTTTTTACCTTACGATTTTGCGCCACGCTGGTTGAATATGTATTGGAGCTCGTTGGGGCTGTTAGACTTATTAGCAGCGTATCTATTGGTCAAGCATCGCCGCTCTGGCCTAGTCGTTATGTTATTGATTCTTATAACCAATGTTATCTTTAGTTCCCACGCTCACTATACATTAGAAATATTAGATAACAACGTCGCCCTACAAATGAAGACACTGTTTTTAGGGTTCTCATTTGGGGTATCTATCTGGTTATGGAATGCGCGAAAACATAGTCAATCGCGCCAAATATTTCGTTAATTATTATTTTCACAACACTCGATTAAGGATTGTAAACAGGGACTCGTTATGAACGATTTTAAAGACTTGGCCAGTTTTGCTGGTTTCAGCGTACTGACAGGTTTGAGCTTTGCCACCACTTTCTTCAGCCTTGCTTTTCTATACAGCTCAATAGAGGCACAGCAAGTAATGAACACCAATGCTTTGGCATGTGCAGTGCTTGGTGTTGTTGGTTTATTTGTTGGTATTACTCAGTTAAACAAAAAGCGTCAGCTAGCAGAAAACTAATCTGTTCTTACACATCATGAGGATGAAGTAGTGTTTAACAGGGGTTTAGGCTTGGTCTATTCGTTTTGTTGACATACTTCATCCAACAATATTTTTTCAACCATTACTTCTTCTCTTTATTGTAGCGAAAGGGCTGCGTTAAAAGCTTATCTAATCTTTGCTCTTCTTCGTCTCTAATTTCCGGCACACCAATAACAACATCATCATGACCCAACTTAGGCTGAGCTCGGTATGTCCCAAAAAAGCGGTCCCAAACTGAAAGGAAAAAACCAAAGTTTGAGTGGGTCTCTTTTACTATCACTGAATGGTGCACGCGATGCATGTCTGGTGTAACGATGACGTTTCGCAGTTTTTGGTCTATGGATAAAGCCAGTTTTGCATTACTGTGATTAAACATCGCGCTCGCATTAAGCACAATTTCAAATACCACAATTCCGATAGGTGAAACACCTAAGATAAACACGGCTGCAATTTTTACTCCCATTGAAATGATTATTTCGAAGGGATGAAAGCGTGCGCCTGTAGTGACGTCTATGTCGAGATCGGCGTGATGCATTCGGTGAATCTTCCACAGCGGCTTTACATGATGAAAGACAACATGCTGAGCGTAAATGACGAAATCAAGCAAAATGACGGTTAGAAAAATATTTAACCAAGCGGGGAGGGACAGAATATTGAGCAGCCCCCACTGTTGCTCCTGAGCTATGACCGCAGCTTGAAAGGCGGCGATAGGCATGATTAAAGCAATAACTAGGCTGTTAAAAGCGACCAATGACAAGTTATTGACCCAGCGAAACCTGCGCGAAGCGGTCAGTGTTTTTCTAGGAAATTTGTTTTCCCAAATGGCACAAAGCAATAATACGCCAAGGAAAAAGCCTAATCTGAGCCATGAGGGTTCTTGAAATGTCGTTTCTGTCACTGTCATTCCCTTATTTATTTTCAGCCCTAAACCACCTACTTCAGTAGGTGGTTATCATCCGTTTCGGCTTTGCCTGTAAAACTACTCATGCTAA